>JAZKCA010000016.1:3604-79847 GCA_040388275.1 Pseudomonadota bacterium | reverse complement strand
TAGTGAAAAAACCCCCTGCAGAAATGCTCGGGGTTTTTTTTCGTCTCGACATTCGTGATCGCTTCACAGGCAACGCATCAAGCCTGCACATGCGAAGCGGAAAATGGAGCCATGTCTACTCCACTCGCGCACCTCGCCGCCGGCACCGCAATCTATTTCAGTTACAGTCGGCTGCGCTCACCGTACACTGCCTGGGCCTTGCCCTGCTTTGGGCTGCTGGCCATGCTCCCGGACTTTGACTATCTGCCCATCTGGCTGTTTGGCATTCGCCAGGAACCGCGGGTGACCCACGGCGTGCTGTTTTGCATACTCGCTGGAATGGTCGCCTGGAGAATTACCCGCCATTGGCAAGCAAAAAAAATTGGCGCCCGTCCGATCGGACTGATTGGTTTCATCCTTGCGCCGCTGTCCCATCTCGTCCTCGATTTTTCCGTAGGTGCGCATTCGCTTCCGCTTTTCTGGCCATTTCCTAACGGGGAACTGATGTCGCCGATATCGCTATTGCCAGGCGTAATTCACGGCTGCAGTTTCATGAACTACTACCTGTGGCGAAATTCAATTCTTGAGAGCCTGGTGCTGATCCCCGTACTGCTCTTTTTCGTCGTCCGCGCGCGCCATGACGATCAGGAGCATGGCTGGGACGGGCATGGTGGTGCTCCCATTGTGATGCCTGTGCGTAGGATGGTCGCTGTCATTGGCGCCTTAGTTAGGCTATAATATGCATCTGCATGACCAAACATCCGGGACTGCTGCCCAGCAGGGAGCAGTTCCGGTGCAAGTTATGCCTGATGACCATAGTAAATCGGTACCACCCCTTCCCATCCCGAACAGGACCGTGAAACGATATTACGCCGATGATAGTGCTGCAACCAGTGTGAAAGTAGGTCATCGTCAGGGTAGTTATAAAAAAAGCCCACATCAGCCTAAGCGCGCTCAAGATCGCGCTTAGTGCAGATGGGGGCTTTTTTACGTCCAGACTAGGCGGCCGGCGCCTGTCCAATGGCGTAGCGCGCTTCGATATGGCAAGCCACGTCAGCTTGCCAGGCGAGCGTATCGATCCATTGCGCCAGCTGTTTTGCGGTGGCTTCGTCGCCGATGTCACTGTCAGACGCGTCTTGCAGCATGATATTGCTACGAGGCTCAAACAGCATCGTCAGCTTCATTTCGCCGGCGATGGGATCCATCTGCCAGTCCCACCCAATCGTGATGACTGCCGCCGTGTCCTTGCCGAGCCATTCGGTATAACCGGTAATTGATGTCGGTACGGCGCCGTCCGGGCTCATGGCTGGGCGGTCTTCGTCGAGCCCCGAAATCAGGTGTTCCAGCTGCACGGATTGAAGCTGTGCAGTGGGCAAGCGGACATAACCGTCAGTGGAAACTATGAACAACTTTGCCATGGGGGAAACGGGCGGATGATCGCGTCGTTGAGTAAGGTCTATAAATTGCTCCGATGAAAAATTTGAGCATCCGCCATCATAACGTACATTGATTTGGCCTGCCCCATAAGGCCACCAGTGCTAGCGCGGAAAAACAATTCCCATTGTAATGCATGATTGCATTTTGTGAAAGTTTTGCCCGAGCATTTCAGCGCTGGACGCGCCGAGATATTGCGCCAAATCAGGCGCCGCCCGGTGGCGCGATCTCGATCCAGCAAGCAAAAACCGGGTGGCCATCGATGATCATCGGCGGTCCCGCGCGATGCGCACGCACGCCGCTGCGTTGTAACAGGCGTTCGATGCCGACCGGGGCAACGGTGATCAGGCGCTTGGCGCCGTGCGCCGCGGCGCAGGCAATCGACGCATGCAGCAAGCGGGTGGCAACGGCGGACGAAAATTGGGCCAGCGCCGACATGCTGCGCTTGTTGAAATCGATCGCGCAAAAACGCGACAATTCCCAGACGTCGGCACTGCACGGTATCGCCATGCCATTCATCAGTTCAGGGAAAACTTCGCCAAGCAGGTAAGGACGGGTTGTCGGCAGCAGGCGGGCGCAGCCGCTAATGCGGCCATCGTCCGCTTTGGCCACGACGTACAGCGTGTCGAAGCGGTCAAACTGGTCGCGCTCTTCGCCATTCTTGGTATGCAGGTCCGAGCCCAAGGGTTCAACAAGCACCTTGTCGCGATAGACAGCAATGCCGGATGCCAGTTCGTCGCCAAGCACCTCAGTCTTGCCAGTAATAACGGTCATCCCCACTCCCTGTTGTTCAAACATATTGTCAATGTTGACATTGGACACTTTTTGCCTCGGCGCGGTAACTGTCACTGATGACAGCCGGGCAAACCGGGTGCAAATACGTATGATTTGATTAATCATGTTTTTTTGCAAGTCCACAGTAAGAGTAACAATTTGTGACGTTTTTGCAAGAACAATTTTTGATGAAATGTCGGCGAAATGCGATTTTTGCGGGGCGTCAGAGGGAAAGCACCCTCATCGCATTTTGTTAAATCCCACGATTCTGTGCCAATTTGAAACAGGCCCGGCCACCGTCCTTCTAAGCATGTTTTATTTCAGTACATCGATGTTAATTATTTGGGCTGCTAAAGATGACAGTTTCAGCAATCTGAATAAAAGCGTCCAATGGACACACTGACAACCGAAGTAACTGGAGAATCAATGAACGTTATCGCAGGCAAGACCGGCGCCTTTTCCGAGTCCATGTTTTCCGCCGTGGCGAGCTATCGCTACAAAGTGTTCATCGAAACACTGGGCTGGGAACTCGAGACGAAGAATGGCGAGGAGCTCGATCAGTTCGATCGTCCCGATACGGTCTACGTGGTGTCGCAGAACGATGATGGCCAGGTGAACGGCTGCGCCCGCCTGCTGCCAACCGACCGCCCCTACCTGCTCGGCGACATCTTCCCCCAGTTGCTCAATGGCTTGCCAGTGCCGTGCAGCCCAGACGTGTGGGAGTTGTCACGCTTCGCCGCGGTCGACTTCAATAACCGCACCACCTCGGCCCTGTCGCAGTTTTCTTCGGAGATTGCCGTCAACCTGCTGCGCGAATCGATCGCTTGCGCCAAGGCGCACGGCGCCAAGCAGCTGATCACCGTCTCCCCGGTCGGCATCGAGCGCCTGCTGCGCCGCGCGGGCTTTCGCGCCCGTCGTGCCGGCCCGCCGATGATCATCGATGGCCATCCGATCTTTGCTTGCTACATCGACGTCGAAGCGCAGGCGTGATACGGCTGGGTCGCCTTTTCCATCAATCCGAACAAGAGCGCCCATGGGCACGGAGAATGTATGTTTGAAAACGGCTATGTACGGCTCACGTACGCCGGGTTCCAGGCACTGTGCCTGCAGCACCTGATTTCCGGCGTCGACGAGGATGGCCCGGACGACGCCCCGGATGGCGCAAGCGCGACCGCGATCACCGGCTACACCGAGTGGATCAGCAGCGAGCAACCGATGCTGACCATTGGCTGGGACTGGCAAATGCTGCCCGGCGACCGCGGCGTGCGGCTGCGGCGCGAGAGCGAACCGCGCAGTAACGTCATGCTGCAAAGCCCGGCCCGCGAAGATCTGGGCGCGGCCAAGACTACCGTGCTGCTGGAGACCATCGTCGACAGTTTCGACTGGCAAACTGAAGCGCTGGCCCACATCAGCGACCGCTACCAGGGCGCGCCGCGCAGCCCGGAGTCCGATTCCCAATCCCCGGCCTGAGTGCCGATCGCCTGTCCCACCATCATCAGAAGAGATTTCCGTGCGCCTTACACATCCGCTATTGTTCCGATTCCTGAGCTGGGTGCTGCTGCCTGTGCTGGCGCTCGCCGCTGGCACCCTGTGGTACTTCCAGTCCAGCAAGGCTATCACCGAGGGCGCGACAGTCGCGCCCGGCCTGCTCCAGCAAGCCACGCTGGCGCGCGACGCCCAGGGCGTGGTGCACATTCGCGCCGGTTCCGAGCGCGATGTGTATTTCGCGATGGGTTACGCGCATGCGCAGGACCGCCTGTGGCAGCTGGAACTGCAGCGCCGCATCGCCCAGGGTCGCCTGTCCGAAGTGTTCGGCCGCAAGAGCGTGCGTCAGGACGTGTGGTTCCGCACGCTCGGCCTGTACCAGGCGGCCGAATCGGCCTGGCCGGCACTGTCAAAGCCTGCCCAGGAGTCGCTGGCCGCCTACGCCGCAGGGATCAATGCGCAGGTCGCGTCGCGCAAGGCGCTGCCGCCCGAATTCGTCTTGCTGGGCATCCGTCCCGAGGCGTGGCGCCCGATCGACTCGCTGGCTTGGATCAAGGTCTTCGCGCTCAACCTGGGCGGCAACTTCACCCAGGAGATTGAACGCTTTATCGCCGCCCAGGCGCTCGACCAGCCGCACCTGCAAGCCTTGTACGGCGGCTATCCGGCCGATGCGCCGACCACGGTGGCGCCGGCCGCAGGCGCGCGTATCGCGGCGCGCACCATGGCCGGCCTGCTCGACGTGCAGCACAGCCTCGAGCGCGACGCCCAGATCGGCGGCCGCTTTGTGGGCAGCAACGCCTGGGTCGTTTCGGGAAAACTGAGCGAAGGCGGCAAAGCCATCCTGGCCAACGATCCCCACTTGTCTCTGCAAATGCCATCGCTGTGGTACGCGGTGAGCCAGAAGGGCGGCAAACTCGATACCGCCGGCATGAGCCTGGTCGGCCTGCCGCTGGTCATCTTCGGCAAGAACGCCCAGATCGCTTGGGGCGGCACCAGCATGATGGCCGACGTGCAGGATCTGTACGTGGAGCAGGCCAGCCCCACCGACCCGGCGCGTTACATGGATGATGGCGCCTTGAAGACTTTCGCCACGCGCACCGAACTGATCAACATCAAGGCCGACTTCCCGGCAGCGCTGCACGAGCCGCTCGCGCCAATCAAGATCCAGGTGCGCTCGTCCGAACGCGGCCCGATCGTCAGCGACGTCGTCAATGTGTTCGACCAACCGGTATCGCTGCGCTGGACCGCGCTCGACGCGGGCGACACCACCTACGAATCGTTCTTCCGCGTGAACTACGCCACCGACTGGAATTCGTTCCGCGCCGCGCTGGCCTTCCACGTGGCGCCGACCCTGAACATGCTGTACATCGACAATGCCGACAATATTGGCTACGTCGGCGCCGGCCGCATTCCGCTGCGCGCTTCGGGCGACGGCTCGCTGCCTTCGCCGGCTGCCTCGGGCGCCCAGCGCTGGACCGGCGCCATCCCGGCCGCTGCCATGCCAGCGAGCTTCAATCCCGCGCGCGGCTTCATCGTCTCGGCCAACAACAAGGTCACCGGTCCGGACTACCCGCACTTCATTTCCAACGACTGGGCGCCGCCGGCCAGGGCCGAGCGTATCGAACAGCTGCTGGCCGCGCGCGTCGCCGAAGGCAAGCCAGTCAGCGTCGACTACATGCTGACCATGCAATCGGACCTGCTCAACCGCGAAGCGCTGCGCATGCTGCCGCTGCTGGCCAATTACAAAGGCAGCGACGAGCGCCAGCGCCGTGCACTGGCCTACCTGGCGCGCTGGAACGCAAACATGGGGCTCGACAGCCAGGCTGCCTCGATCTACACGGCGTGGATGCGCCACCTGCGTACCAGCTTGTTCGGGGCCCGCCTGTCCGGCTACTGGAACAAGGAAGGCAAGGACAGCTACCTCGATGCGGTCGCGGCCAACACCAGCATCGACACGCTGTACAGCAGCCTGACCGGAAAGAGCGGCCTGTGGTGCGACGGCGCGCAGGGCGAACGGCGCTGCGACGCCGCGCTGGGCGCCTCGCTCGAGCTGGCACTGGACGAGCTGCAGAAGCTGCGCGGCACCAACATGGACAACTGGGCCTGGGGCGAAGTGCATACCACCTACTTCAAGCACATGCCGTTCAGCGAAGTAAAACTGCTCGAGATGCTGTTCACCCGCAAGCTGGCCAGCGGCGGCGCGCCCGGCACCATCAATGCCGCCAACGCCAGCTTCCAGCAATCGAAAGGCTATGTGCAGAATTTTGGCGCCGCCTTCCGCCAGGTGATCCAGCCCGGCACCGGCCGCCATCTGTACATCAATTCGACCGGCCAGTCCGGCCATCCGCTGAGCAGCCATTACGCCGACATGGTCGGGCCTTTCGGCCGCGGCAACTACTACAACCTGGACCCGGGCACTGCAGCGCCGGCCACCACGCTGACGCTTTCGCCGCAGCCTTGAACCGAAGAGAGAAATTAAAATGAAGCTGTTCGATGCTTTCAGCCAGAAGGCGCCCAACAAGGTGTTCCTATCGATCCTGCTGGGCGCCCTGGCCGGCGTGTGCTACGCCTTTCTGATTCCGACTGTGCTCGACAGCCTGGCGCCCGACGGCGCCCGCTTCAGCCAGGCCAGCGACGGCATTGCCACGGTGCTCGGCATCGAGGTGGCCAACTACCGGCTGGCCGCCGTGTTCCTGCTGACTTGCGTGTTCATCCTGTTCGCGCGCTCGTTCTCGCAGATCATGCTGCTGCGCGTGTCGATGGACGTGGCCACCGAACTGCGGATCAAGATCTACCACCGCATCGCGCGCGCGCCGATCGTGCACCTCGAGCGCATGGGTTCGCCCAAGCTCATCGCAGCACTGACCACCGACGTGGCGCGTATCGTGATGGGGGCGCGCATGCTGCCCGACCTGCTGATCAGCATCGTCACCCTGGTCGGCATGCTGGGCTTTCTGCTGTATATGAATGCGGCCGTGTTCTGGTTCGTGATGGGCGCCATCGTGTTCGGCGTGGTCAGCTACCAGATCCCCATGTTCTTCGGTAACCGCTACTTCGTGAAGTCGCGCCAGGTGGCCGACGACTTGCAGGAATCGATCCGAGCCCTGATCTACGGCGCCAAGGAACTCAAGCTAAACCAGGACAAGCGCGAAAGCTTCTTCAACGAGCTGCTGATCGCGCACGAGCACCAGATCCTCAATTACGACAAGCGCGGCTTCACCATCGTGCGCGCAGCCATGAACTACGGCGACTTGATCAGTTTTTTCGTGATCGGCGCCATCACCTTCGTGTTCGTCAACTACCATACCGTCACCAATACCGAGCTGCTGGGCGTGATCATGGCGCTGCTGTACGTGACCGGCCCGGTGACCAGCATCCTCAATTTCATTCCGCAGGTGATCGTCGCGCGTGTGTCGCTCAACAAGGTCAACGAAATCCTCAACCAACTGCCCGAGGAGGAAGCCGAGCAGCACCCTGCGCAAGACGTGGCCTGGGACACCATCACCTTCGACAACGTCCATTACCAGCACCAGCACGCGGAGCAGGGCAAGGGCTTCCAGATCGGTCCGATCAGCCTGGAGCTCGAGCGCGGCCAGATTACCTTCATCGTCGGCGGCAATGGCTCCGGCAAGTCGACCCTGAGCAAGCTGATGACGCTGCACTATTTGCCGTCCGACGGCGAGATCCGCTTTGGCGACACGGTCGTCGATGCGGCCACGCTGGTCAGCTGCCGCCAGCAGATCGGCGCCATCTTCACCGACTACTACCTGTTCGACCGGCTGCTGGGGCTGGGCGGGGCGCGCCTGCAGGAGCAGGCCAACGAATACCTCAAGGCGCTGCAGCTGGACCACAAGGTGACGATCAAGGACGGCCGATTCTCGACGCTGTCGCTGTCGGACGGGCAGAAAAAGCGCCTGGCGCTGTTGGTCGCTCTGCTCGAAGACAAGAGTCTGTATCTGTTCGACGAATGGGCTGCCGACCAGGACCCGGTCTTCAAGCAGGTCTTCTACAACAAGCTGCTGCCCGAGCTAAAGGCGCGCAACAAGGCTGTCGTCTGCATCAGCCACGATGACCGCTACTTCCCCGTGGCCGACAAGGTACTGGTCATGGAGGACGGCCGCCTGGTGCGGGTCGAACTGATCGGCCGCGGCAACGCCGCCCTTGCCGACCAGGCGGCCGCCGCCTGAGGCGCGCCTTTTCAAACGTAATTCGCACAGCCCCCGTGGCTGTGCCACCACATCAACCGAAGCCTTTCGCATCGAACTTGAAAGTTTGCATGATGACCCAGCACGCCCATTTTCCGCTCACGCTCAGCCAAAGCGACATCTATTTCGACCAGCTGCACCAGCCGGACAGCCCGCTGTACAACGTGGGCGGCTACATTCGCCTCGGGCGGGTCGATGCTGCGCGCATGGCGCAGGCGCACCGCCGCCTGGTAGAGGGACATGACGCATTCGGGATCCGCATTGTGCAGCAGGACGGCGCACCAGCGCAGTACATCTGCGCGCAGCGTTGCACTGACCTGCCGCAGCACGACTTCAGCGCTTGCGCCAATCCAGTCGCAGCGGCGCAGGCCTGGCTGACAGACCTGTTCGAAACCCCGGTCGCGTTCGAGAACGCGGAGCTGTTCCGTGCTTACCTGCTCAAGCTCGGGGCGGAGCAATACTGGTACGTGGGATTTTCGCATCACCTGGCGATGGACGGCTGGGGCTTTGCCAACTGGGCGCGCCAGCTGGGCGAGCAGTACAACGACGCGGCCGCGGCGGCGGCCGATCCGCTGTCATGGCAGGCCGTGTCCGAAGGCGACCAGGCTTATCTCGCCGGCGCGCGCATTAATTCCGACCGCCGGCACTGGGCCGCCAGTCTGCAGGATCTGCCCGAGCGGATGCTCACGCCAAGCGGCGACGCGGCGAGCGGCAAGAGCCGGCGCCACGTAATGGCTCTGGCCCGTTCGCGCAGCGATGCCGTGGCCGCGCTGGCCGAGCAGCTTGGCGCGGGCCGCGCGCAGGTATTCGCCAGCGTACTGGCGGTGTACCTGCACGGCGCCTGCGACCGCGCGCGCTTCGTGCTCGGCATGCCCGTGCATAACCGCCACACGCACGCGCAAAAACAGATGATCGGCGTGTTCACCAGTATCAGTCCGCTGCTGGTTGAGATCGACCCAACCCATAGCTTCGGCGCCCTGGTCAAGGGCCTGGGTCAGCAGCTGCGCCGAGACCTGCGCCACCAGCGCTATCCGCTCGGCCACCTGATCCGTGACCTCGGCCTTCAGGGCGGCGGAAGCCGCCTGTACGACGTGGCGTTCAACTACCTGAAACTCGATAGCAAGCTGGCGATCGATCAAGCTCCGGCCAGCCTGGTGTACCTGAGCCACAATCACGAAGCGACGCCGCTGATGGTCACCGTGTGGGAATACGGCGAAGGCGAGCCGGTCGAGCTGCAGCTCGATTACAACCTCGATTACTTCAACGACGCCGACATCGCCATGATGGCGGACCGCCTTGGCTACTTGCTCGACCAATTGCCGTCGCTGGGTGAGACCGGCATCGGCGCAATCGGCGTGCTGCCGCCTGCGGAACAGGCGCTGCTGGCCGCTTTCAATGCCGACCGGGGCGTACCGGTGCCTTCGCTGTGCGTGCATGAGTTATTTGAAGCGCAGGCCGCGGCGACGCCGGATACGATTGCCGTCGAATCCGGGGCGGTGACACTCAGCTACCGCGCCTTGAACGAACAAGCCAACCGCATCGCGCATCGCCTGCGAGCCGAAGGCGTGGGTCCGGATAGTTTTATCGGCCTGTGCATGGAGCGCTCTGCCGACATGGTGGCGGGCCTGCTCGGCATCCTCAAAGCGGGCGGCGCCTACGTGCCGCTCGATCCGGCCTATCCGCGCGTACGGCTCGACTTCATGCTGGAAGACGCCGAGGCCCGCATCGTGCTGACCCAGTCGTCGCTGCGCGCCACGCTGGCGCTGCCGGCGCAACTGACCCTGTGCCTGGACGAGCGCGCGCAGTTTTCCGACTACCCGGCCACGAATCCGGAGCGCGGCGCCCTGCTGCCAACCCACCTGTCGCACTTGATCTACACCTCCGGTTCCACCGGCAAGCCGAAAGGCGTCATGATCGAGCACCGCAACACGGTGGCGATGCTGGTGTGGGCGGGCGAGACCTTCAGCGCGCAGGAACTGCGCTCAGTGCTGGCCAGTACCTCCCTCAATTTCGACCTGTCCGTATTCGAGATCTTCGTCCCGCTCAGCTACGGCCACCGCTGCGTCGTGGTGCGCGATGCGCTCGCGCTGCTCGAGCATTCTCCCGACGTCAGCCTGGTCAATACGGTGCCGTCGGCCATGAAGATCCTGCTTGAACGGGGCGCAGTTCCGGCGTCGGTACAGACGATCAATCTGGCCGGCGAGCCATTGCCGCGCAAGCTGCTCAACGGCCTGTTCGAGGCCGGTGTCTGCAGCAAGGTATGGAACCTGTACGGACCGTCGGAAGACACAACCTATTCGACCGGCGCCAAGTTCGAGGGCCCAGTCGAAGGCATACCGGGTATCGGGCGCGCTGTCTCGCACACCCGCCTGCATGTGCTGTCCGCTGCCGGCACGCCTTTGCCCCTTGGTGCAATTGGCGAGCTGTATATCGGCGGCGCGGGCCTGTCGCGCGGCTACCTCAAGCGCGAACAGCTGACGGCTGACAAATTCGTGGCCGATCCGTTCATCGCCGGCGAACGCCTGTACCGCACCGGCGACATGGTGCGCTGGCTGCCGGATGGTTCGATGGCCTTCCTGGGTCGTGCGGACGACCAGGTCAAGATCCGCGGCTTCCGTATCGAACTGGGCGAGATCGAAACGCGCCTGTCCGCCAATCCTGAGGTGAAGGAAGCGGTCGTCGTCGCGCGCGGGGACGATGGCGAGCGCCAGCTGGTCGCCTACGTGGTGGGGCGCGACGCCGATGGCGAGGCATTGGCCGAGCGCCTGCGCGCGGCCTTGCGCGTATCCCTGGCCGACTACATGGTACCCGGCATATTCGTGATGCTCGACGCCTTCCCGCTGTCCCCGAATGGAAAAATCGACAAGCGCGCGCTGCCTGCGCCGCAATCGTCCGTGTTGCAGGCCTATGTGGCCCCAGCCACCGAAACGGAGCGCGTGCTGGCGGAAATCTGGCAAGACCTGCTCAAGCGCGAGCAGGTGAGTGCGGACGCCAACTTCTTCAACCTGGGCGGCCATTCGCTGCTGGCGACCAGCATGCTGGCGGCGCTAATGCAGCGCCTGTCGGTCAAGATCCCATTGCGAGCCGCATTCGAGCATGCGCAATTGAACGAGCTCGCTGCCTTCGTCGACGCGCAGGCGGCAAGCGTGCGCCAGCCGATCATCCCGCTAAAGGAGGCCTTGCTGCCGCTGTCGCATACGCAGGAGCGAATGCGCTTCATCGACCAGCTCGATGAAGCGTCCGGCCAGTACAACATGCCCGCAGCGCTTCACCTGAAGGGCACGCTCGATGTTGGCGCCCTCAACGCGGCGCTGGACGAGATCGTCCGCCGCCACCAGGTGCTGCGCACCACCTACAGCGCAAGCCACCAGCACGTGCAGCCGGCCCGTGCGCTGGCATTGACGCCACTGGAGGTCGACACTGAAACGGCGCAGCGAATCGCCGCCGAAGAAGCCGTGGAGCCGTTCGATCTGGCACACGACCAGATGCTGCGCGCGCGCCTGCTGCGCCTGGCGCCGCAGTCACACATGCTACTCATCACCTTGCACCACATCGCGGCCGACGGATGGTCGTTGGCTGTCATCGTGTCCGAATTCGAAACTCTGTACCGTGCCTTCCTCGCGCAGGAAGCCAGTCCGCTGCCGGAACTGACGATCCAGTACGGCGACTATGCCCACTGGCAGCGCCAGCCGCAGCAAGAAGCCGCGCTGGCTGCGCAGCTCGAATACTGGCGTGCGCGCCTGCACGGGCTGCCGCAAGTGCATAGCTTGCCGCTGGACCGTGTACGCCCCGCGCGCCAGGACTTCCAAGGCCAGGTCCACGTGCAGACGCTCGATGGCGCGCTGCTCGAGCGCCTTCAAACGCTCGCCACCTCGCGCCGGGCGACCCTGTTCATGGTCCTGCAAAGCGCTTTCACGCTGCTGCTCGGACGCTGGAGCAATGAGTCCGACATCGTCATGGGAGTCCCGGTCGCGGGCCGCACCAGCGAAGAGGTAAAGGACCTGGTTGGCTTGTTCGTCAACACGCTGGTACTGCGCACCTCGCTCGCTGGCGCCAACAGCTTCGACGCCTTGCTGGAGCAGGCACGCAGCGACCTGCTCGATGCCTATGCCCACCAGGACCTGCCGTTCGAGCAGCTGGTCGATGCGGTCAACCCGGAGCGCAGCCTGGCCCATGCGCCGCTGTTCCAGGTGCTGTTCGTCTTGCACAATACCGCCCCGGCCGTGCCGGCCCTCGCTGGGCTGGACGTCAGCATGGCGGCTCCGGCACGCATACTGAGCAAGTTCGACCTCGAACTGTCGGCGCGTGAAGCCGATGGCGCCATGGTGCTGGAGTGGACCTCGGCGCGCAGTCTGTTCGACGCCGCTACCATCGAACGCCTGTCCGCCAGCTTCGCGCTGCTGCTGGACGCCGTGGCGCGGGCACCTGGCGCGGCGCTTGGCGAGCTGGCACTCCTGACCGATGCCGACAACGCCAGTCTGGCCGCATTCAATGCCGACCGGGGCGTACCGGTGCCGTCGCTGTGCGTGCATGAAATGTTCGAGGCGCAGGCTGCAGCCACGCCGGATGCCATTGCCATCGAATCCGGGACGGTGAAACTCAGCTACCGCGCCTTGAACGAACAAGCCAACCGCATCGCGCATCGCCTGCGCGCCGAAGGCGTGGGGCCGGACAGTTTTGTCGGTCTGTGCATGGAGCGCTCTGCCGACATGGTGGCGGGCCTGCTCGGGATCCTGAAAGCAGGCGGCGCCTACGTGCCGCTCGACCCGACTTATCCACGCGAACGGCTCGACTTCATGCTGGAAGACGCCGAGGCCCGCATCGTGCTGACCCAGTCGTCGCTGCGCGCCACGCTGGCGCTGCCGGCGCAACTGACCCTGTGCCTGGACGAGCGCGCGCAGTTTTCCGACTACCCGGCCACGAATCCGGAGCGCGGCGCCCTGCTGCCAACCCACCTGTCGCACTTGATCTACACCTCCGGTTCCACCGGCAAGCCGAAAGGCGTCATGATCGAGCACCGCAACACGGTGGCGATGCTGGTGTGGGCGGGCGAGACCTTCAGCGCGCAGGAACTGCGCTCAGTGCTGGCCAGTACCTCCCTCAATTTCGACCTGTCCGTATTCGAGATCTTCGTCCCGCTCAGCTACGGCCACCGCTGCGTCGTGGTGCGCGATGCGCTCGCGCTGCTCGAGCATTCTCCCGACGTCAGCCTGGTCAATACGGTGCCGTCGGCCATGAAGATCCTGCTTGAACGGGGCGCAGTTCCGGCGTCGGTACAGACGATCAATCTGGCCGGCGAGCCATTGCCGCGCAAGCTGCTCAACGGCCTGTTCGAGGCCGGTGTCTGCAGCAAGGTATGGAACCTGTACGGACCGTCGGAAGACACAACCTATTCGACCGGCGCCATGTTCGAGGGCCCGGTGGAAGGCATACCGGGTATCGGACGCGCCGTGTCGCACACCCGCCTGCATGTGCTGTCCGCCGCCGGCACGCCTTTGCCCCTTGGCGCAATCGGCGAGCTGTATATCGGGGGCGCGGGCCTGTCGCGCGGCTACCTCAAGCGCGAGCAGCTGACGGCTGAAAAATTCGTGGCCGATCCGTTTATCGCCGGCGAGCGCCTGTACCGCACCGGCGACATGGTGCGCTGGCTGCCGGACGGTTCGATGGCCTTCCTGGGCCGTGCGGACGACCAGGTCAAGATCCGCGGCTTCCGCATCGAGCTGGGCGAGATCGAAACGCGCCTGTCCGCCAATCCTGAGGTGAAGGAAGCGGTCGTCGTCGCACGCGGGGACGATGGCGAGCGCCAGCTGGTCGCCTACGTGGTGGGCCGTGACGCCGATGGCGAGGCATTGGCCGACCGCTTGCGTGCGGCATTGCGCGTGTCCCTGGCCGACTACATGGTGCCCGGCATATTCGTCATGCTGGACGCCTTCCCGCTGTCCCCGAATGGAAAAATTGACAAGCGCGCGCTCCCTGCGCCGCAAGCGTCGGTGCAGCAAGCCTATGTGGCGCCAGCCACCGACACCGAGCGTGTGCTGGCGGAGATCTGGCAAGACTTGCTCAAGCTCGGCCAGGTCAGCGCCACCGCCAATTTCTTCCACCTGGGCGGCAACTCCTTGCTGCTCACGCAAATGATCCACCTGGCCTTCCACAAGGCGGCGCTGTCGATCGGCGTCAAGGAAGTCTTCGCCAGCCCGACCATCGCCAGCCTGGCCGCAGCGCTCGATGCGCGCACGGAACTGGGCATCATGCACCTGCGGCACGAGGCAGCCGCTTCGCACAGCGCACTGTCGTTCGCGCAGCAGCGCATCTGGTTCGGCGAACAGATGCAGCCGGGCAGCACCGACCATAATATCGTCGGCGCCGTCAAACTTGCACGCCATATCGAACCAGCCATCCTGCGCCAGGCGCTGCTGGACGTGGCTGCGCGCCACGATATCTTGCGCACCTGCTTCAGCAACGACGATGGCCAGCCGCGCCAGATCATCGAAGCTGCGGCGCAGTGCGTTCTGCACAGTCACGCGCTTGGCGCTGGCCAGCATTTGGCCACGATCCTGGCCAAACACGCATCTGAAGTATTCGTGCTGGACCGCCTCCCGCTGTTCTCGGTGGCGCTGGTCGCAACAGGCCCGCAGGAGTGCGTGCTGCAGATGAACATCCACCACATCATCGCCGATGGTTGGTCTGTCGCGCTGCTGTTCGACGAGATCGAGCGCGCGGTAGCTGCGCTCGAAGGCGGCACACCACTGAAGGCGGCGCCGGGCTTCGTCTACCGCGATTACGTGGCGTGGCAGCAGCGCTTCCTGCAGTCGGGCGCGGCGCGCGAGCAGCAGCAGTTCTGGCGCGGCTACCTCGATGGTGCGCCAGGCCAGCTGGTGCTGCCGTTCCAGGCGCCCGCACCAGTGGGCAACGGCGCACGCGGCCAGGTCGTGCGAAAGGAAGTGGCGCCCGCCGTACGTGCCCGCCTTAACGCGCTCGCCGGCCGCAGCGGCGGCAGCATGTTCAACGTGATGCACGCGGCGCTGGCCGTGCTGCTCGGCCGTCTGTGCGCCGAGCCGGATCTCACCATTGGTATCCCCGTGGCTGGCCGCAACGTGGCGGGCACCGAGTCGCTGGCTGGCATGTTCCTCAACAATCTGCCGCTGCGCAGCAGGATCGACCTGGCACTGCCGTTCCAGGACTTCCTCGCCCAGCAGGTCGCCAATGCGAACATGGTGCTGTCCAATCAGGACCTGCCGTTCGAGACCATCCTCGATTTGTCCGGCGCCGACCGCAATCCCGACAGCACGCCACTGTTCCAGGTCTTCCTCAACATGCTCAGCCTGCCGAAGGGGCAGGGCGGGCGCGACGTACTGCGCGAGGCGGGACGCGATGCGGCCGCCCTTGGCAGCAAGTTCAATCTCAGCCTGTATGTGAGCGACGCCGAGGATGGCATTTCGCTGTACTCCAGCTTCAACGAAAAGCTGCTGGACCGTGCCGACATCGACATGCTGCTCGACCAGCTGGTACTTCTGCTGGAACAGACCGCCGCCGATCCGTCAATGCAGTGCGGTCGCTATTGCTTGCGCGTCGGCGCAGCCGCGCTGCCCGATCCGGCACTGCCGCTGGCAGCGGCCAGCTGGATCGGTTCCGTGCAAACCAATGTGACCCGCATGGCGCGCCAGTGGCCGCAACGCCTCGCGCTGGAGTGCACGGACCGCAGCTGGACCTACGGCCAGCTGGACCAGATCACCGACCTGTACGCGGCGCGCCTGTCAGCGCAAGGTGTGGTCCGCGGCGACGTGGTCGGCATCATGACCGATCGCAGCGATGCGCTGGTGATCGCCACGCTGTCCGTACTCAAGACCGGCGCCGCATTCATGATGCTGTCGCACAGCGCACCTGCCCTGCGCGTGATCGGCCAGATGGAAACGCTGTCGCCGCGCTGCCTGGTCACGCTGGACGGCGACGGTGCGCTCGACCCTATGCTCGCCCAGCACGTGGCGGCCAGCGGCTGCGCGCGCATGGAAGTGCACGCCGACCCGGCCCTGGCCAGCGACGTAGCGCGCTTCGAGACGGTTGACAGTGCGGCCGACGACTGCGCCTACATTGCCTTCACCTCGGGCACCGAAGGGCGTCCCAAGGCCATCCGCGGGCGTCACAGTTCGCTGACCACCTTCATGCCGTGGATGGCGCAGCGCTTCGGCCTGTGTCCGGAAGACCGCTTCGGCATGCTGTCCGGGCTGGTGCACGACCCGCTCCACCGCGATATGTTCACCCCGCTGTGCATGGGCGCCGCGCTGTGCGTGCCGCGCGAGCAGGACATGGAATTCGGACGCCTCAACAGCTGGCTGCTCGAGCGCGGCCTGACCGTGCTGCACCTGACGCCGAGCCTGGGCGCCTTCCTGTCGAGCGTGTGCGACACGCCGGTGACCTCGCTGCGCATTGCCTTCTTTGTCGGCGAAATCATCACCACCGCCCACTTGCGCCAGTTCGCGGTGGCCGCGCCGAATATGCAGGTGATTAATATCTACGGTTCCACCGAAACCGGGCGCGCGGTCAGCTATCACGACGTGGCCGCCTATCCGGATGCGGCGCGCTACTGCACCGACGTGATCCCGGTCGGGCAGGGTATCGACAAGGTGCAGCTGCTGGTCCTGAATGACCTGTTGACCCCGTGCGGCGTGGGCGAGCTGGGACAGATCGCCACCCGCAGCCACTACATGTCGCTCGGCTATCACGAGGATGCCGATCTCAACGCACGCAAGTTCATCCCCAATCCGGCCGGCGGCGTGGCGGCCGACATGGTCTACCTGACCGGCGACCGGGGACGCTACCGTGCCGACGGCGTGGTCGAATGCCACGGCCGTACCGACCTCCAGATCAAGATCCGCGGCTTCCGGGTCGAGCTGTCGGAAATCGGCGTGTGCCTGGGACTGCACCCGCAGGTGCGCCAGGCGGCGATGGGGACCTTCCGTGACTCTCAGGGCGAACTGGCCATCGCCGCCTTCGTGGTGGCGTCGCCAGGCGCGGCCACGCCGGAAGGGGCGGCCGACATGTGCGCCTTCCTTGCCCAGCGCCTGCCGGACTACATGATCCCGGCCGATGTCGTGTTCCTCGACGACTTGCCACGCAATGAGAACGGCAAACTGGACCAGAAGCGGCTGCCTCCAGCAGGCCAGGGTTTCGCCCGTCCACAGGCCGTGGCCGCGGAAGGGGAAACCGAGACCGCGCTGCTGGCCATCTGGCAGGACGTGTTCGGCGTTGAGGCGATCGGCGTGACCGACGACTTTTTCCGGATCGGCGGTCACTCGCTGATGGCAACCCAGCTGTTCGTGCGCATCGAGCGTGCCTTCGGCCAGCGCATGGACTACAAGGCCTTCTTCGGCGGCAGCTCGATCCGGGCCACCGCCAGGCGCATCGACGAGGCTCGCGCGGCAGCGCCGGTCCCGCCAGCGCCGGCCCGGGGAAGGCGCCAGCTGACCCTGTAACACGACTGCTTGTCGACCTAAAAAGCGTCCGCGCCTTGGCCCGGGCGCTTTTTCTTTTGGGGAATTGGATATGGCCTACCTGTCAACAGCAGCAGCTACGCTAAAAGTGTTCAAAAACCTACAATCGGCGACACGCATTGATCAGTGGCCCGTGGGCAAAAGGAACAGCATGGCAGCGCAAAATTACGAAAACAATCATTTTTACTCCCCTCGCTACAGCCAGTTGGCCGAGCTGTGGGCGCGCGAGGAGACCCTGCGCAAGCTGCAGATCGACTTCGACAGTCCCGACCTGCACACGTGTGCACAGGACTATGAATACCCCGTGGCCGGCTGGCCGGTCATCATTTCCGCCGCCCGGGTTGCCGAATTCGAGAACCTGGTCGGGCGCTTGCCGGCGCTATTCCGCAAAGCCATGCAGCTGTATTTTGGCGACGACGCGGCCGCCTTTGCCGACTACCTGCAAGTGCCGGCCGTGACCCACGCCATCCTTGCTGCGGCCCCGTTCGAGCCGCGCGGCCTGCTCAATCGTCACGACCTGCTGTTCGCCCAGGGAGAGCTCAAGCTTATCGAAGTTAATGCCGGTTCCACAATCGGCGGCTGGCAGCTCGACTATCTCGAATCGATGCTGCGCGCAGTCCTGGCGCAGGGTGGAGAAACGGCGCGCTGGTCGCTGTACTACCGTAACGTGATCGACGCCATGATCAAAGCGATCTTCGGCGCCATCGCGCTGCTGCGCGCACCGGCAGGGGGCAATGTGCTGCTCGTTACCGGCGACCTGGCCGACCTTGGTCAACTGGTACCAGCCCTGCGCGAAGCATTCGCGCGGCTGCGCCCGACCGCCTTGTCCGGCGGCGCATTGCTGGTGTGCGACGACCACTCGGAGATCAGCTTTGGCGTCGATGGCACGGCCTGGTGTCAGGGCCTGCGGGTCGACGCGGTGATGCTGCTGATGCGCGAAGGCGAGGAAGTCAAGCCGGCGCTGAACCTGCGCCTGGTGTCGGCCCACATGGCCGGCCATCTGGTCATGCCCGACAGCCCGCTGTGCACCATTTACGGCAACAAGACCCTGATGGCGCTGGTGCACGAGCCGGCGCTGGCGCCGTTGCTGAGCGCCGAGGAACGTGACCTTGTGGCGCGCAATATTCCCTACACCACCCGCCTGCGCGAATCGACCCTGGAGTGGGCCGGTGAGCAGTGGAGCCTGCGCCCCTTGCTGCTGGCCCGGAAGGACGATTTCGTCATCAAGAAGTCGCACTCGCTGCAAGGCCGTGACGTCTATATCGGCAAATACTGCACCAGCGGCGAATGGAACGACGTCGTCGAGCGCCTCTTTGGAGAGCCCGACTGGCTGGCGCAGCAGTTCTTCCCGGCGGATCACACCACCGCCCCCGATGCCCAGGGCGAGATGATCGACTGGGCCTTCGTGTGGGGCGTGTTCGACGCCGGCCAGCGCTATGGCGGCGCCTTCGTGCGCGGCATGCCGGTCCGTAACGGCAAGGGTGTCATCAATTCGGCCCAGGGGGCCACCGAATATGCCGTCTTCGAAGAGATGGCCCGCAAGAACAAAGTGACCATATAAAAATGAACAGGGATACCGGAATGAACATCGAACGTTTGATCGACATGTGCAAGGCGCAAGGCGTGGAGCTGGCTGTGACGGGCGGCGGCCTGGAAGTGTATTTCGACGAAGATCCAAGCGACGAGCTGCTTGGCCTGCTCAAGGAAAACAAGGGCGCGCTGCTGGCCCACCTGGAAGCCGCCGCCGGTCCGGCCCTGGCGCCCCGCGCACGCGGCGCCGAGGCACTGCCGCTGTCGTTCGGCCAGCAGCGCCTGTGGCTGATCGACCAGATGGAAGGCGGCTCGCCCCAGTACAACCTGGTGAGCGCCTTTGCCTTTAACGGCAGCTTCGATGACAGCGCTGCCGAAAAGGCGCTGGGCGCGCTGGTGCAGCGCCACGACGTGCTGCGTACCGTCTGCGTGCAGCGCGATGGTGTCGCTTCGCAAGTGGTGGGCGACGGCCTGGGCGTGCGTCTGGCGCGCGTCGACCTGTGCCAGATCGACGAGGCGGCGCGTGCCGCATCCCTGGAAGAGGCACTGGCCGCCGAAGCGGGCCACGTGTTCAAGCTGGACGAAGAGCTGATGCTGCGCGGCCTGTGCGTGCGCACCTCGGCTGACGCTGGCGTACTGATGATCAACGTGCACCACATCGCGGCCGACGGCTGGTCGCTGGCCATCCTGGTCGAGGAATTCGTGCAGCTGTACGCGCAGTTCGCGCAAGGGGCGACGGAAGGGGCCCTGGCCGCGCTGCCGCTGACTTACGCCGATTTCGCCGCGTGGCAGCGCGAGCGCCTGGCCGGCGCCCATCTGGAGAGCGAGCTCGTCTACTGGGAAAAGCACCTGGCCGCACTGCCGCAGGTACACGGTCTGCCGCTCGACCGTCCGCGCGGCCCGCAGCAAGGCACCCGTGGCGCCACCTTCTCGCATTTGCTTGGCGCAGGTCCTGTCAAGGCCCTCGGCACGCTGGCTCAGGCGCATGGCGCCACGCTGTTCATGGCGCTGCACGCCGTATTCTCCCTGGTGCTGGCGCGCTACCAGCGCAGCGCCGATGTCGTCATCGGAACCCCGGTCGCGAACCGCCCGGCGTCCGAACTGGAACGCCTGGTCGGCTTCTTCGCCAATACGCTGGTGCTGCGCACCGATGCCGGCGACGCGCTGCCATTCACGAGCTACCTGGAGCAGGTGCGCGACATCAATTTGGACGCGCAGCAGCATCAGGAAGTACCTTTCGAAATGCTGGTAGAGCGCCTGAACCCGTCCCGCAGCCGGGCCCACGCGCCGCTGTTCCAGGTCATGTTCGCGATGAACCGCGCGCCTGGCGCCACGCTGGCGCTGCCGCAGCTGGAAATGCGCCCGCTGCCGGCACGCGCCGGCGCACCACGTTTCGACCTGACCCTGACCGCCTTCGACACCGGCGCCGGACTGGAACTGCGCTTCGACTACAACGCCGACCTGTTCGACCAGGCCACGATTGCACGCATCGCGTCGCACATGGAGCAGGCAATTGCCAGCGTGCTGGCCGACCCGAGTCGCACCCTGGCCCAGGTCAACCTGATCGGCACCGCCGAGCGCCACCTGCTGCTCGACACCTTGCACCGCGCGCGTAGCCAGACCCCGTACCAGGCCAGCGTACACGGCCTGTTCGAGCGCCAGGCTGCGGCCCGCCCGGACGCCATCGCCCTCGAATGCGGCGACGAACGCCTCACCTACGCGCAGTTGAACCGCCGCGCCAACCAGGTTGCCGCCTTCTTGCGTGCACGCGGCGCCGGTGCCGACAGCCTGGTCGGCCTGTGCGTGGAGCGCTCGGCCAACATGGTCGCGGCCCTGCTGGGCATCCTGAAGGCGGGCGCGGCCTATGTGCCGCTGGATCCCTCCTACCCGTCGGCGCGCCTGAACTACATGCTGCGCGACAGCCGCGCAGCTTTGCTGCTGACCGAATCGCACCTGGCCCATGACCTGGCGGCCGGTCTGTACGGCGGCGTGTGCCTGGATCTGCCGCAAGTGCAAGCCGAAATCGCCGCTTTCGACGGCGCCGACCTGGCTCCTGCCGCCGGCCATTCTGGATCCAGCCTGGCCTACGTCATCTACACTTCCGGTTCCACCGGCCAGCCGAAAGGCGTCATGGTCGAGCACCGCAACGTGGTCAACTTCCTCGACGCCGTTGCCGACCGCCTGGGTGGCGAAGCGGCCGTGTGGCTGGGCCTGACCGCGATCTCGTTCGACATCTCGGTGCTGGAAATTTTCGGCTCGCTGCTGAGCGGAGCGCGCCTGGCGCTGGCGCCCGGCGGCGCCTCGCCGAGCGTGGGTGAACTGATTGCGCGCCATGGCGTCACGCATCTGCAATGCACGCCGTCGCGCGCTGCGATGCTGCTGGCCGACGCCGGCGACCGCAAAGCACTCGCATCGCTGCAGGCGATGCTGGTTGGCGGCGAAGCCTGCCCTGCGGCCCTGGCCGACCAGCTGTCCGCCGCGACCACTGCGGTGATCCACAATATGTACGGCCCGACCGAAGCGACTGTGTGGGCCAGCAGCCAGCGCCTGCGTCCCGGCATGCAGGAAGTGCCGATCGGCGCGGCGCTGCCGCATTACCGCCTGTACGTGGTCGACGCCCAGCAGCAACTGGCGCCGTTTGGCGTGCCGGGCGAACTCCTGATCACCGGCGCCGGTGTGGCGCGCGGCTATTTCATGCGCGATGCGCTGACGGCGGAACGATTCGTCCAGTTCCAGCCGGGCGCCGATGCGCCGGTCCGTGCTTACCGCACTGGCGACCTGGTGCGCTACCTGGCCGACGGCACCCTGCAATTCATGGGCCGTATCGACAACCAGGTCAAGCTGCGCGGTTTCCGCATCGAGCTGGGCGAGATTGAAGCGCGCCTGATGCAGCATCCGCATGTGAGCGCAGCCGCCGTCACGGTGCGCGAATTCGGCGCAAACGACCAGCGTTTGCTGGCCTACGTAGCCGCAGCCGGTGCCGAACATGGCCCGCTGGCCGAGCAGCTCAAGGCCCAGTTGGCCCGCGAGCTGCCCGAGTATATGGTGCCGTCGGCCTTCGTGGTGCTCGATGCCTTGCCGCAGACCGCCAACGGCAAGCTTGATCGCAACGCCCTGCCGGCGCCGCAGGCAGCCGCCATCGGACCGATTCGCATTACCCCGTCGACCCCGACCGAACGCGCGATGGCGCAGCTGTGGGCCAGCTTGCTCAAGGTCGAGCCGGCGCAGATCGGCGCCGAAGCCAATTTCTTCGACCTGGGTGGTCACTCGCTGCTGCTGATGCGCCTTGCCGCTGAAATCAAGAGCCGTTTCCAGGTCGAGTTGTCGATCCGCGAAGTGTTCGAATTGCCTAGCCTGGCCCAGCTGTCCGAACGGGTAGATCGCCATGGCAGGGTGCTGGAAGACGTGGCCCGCTTCGACCGCATGCGCTCGAGCGCGGTAGCAGGCCAACAGGAGGTAGTGCTGTGATGTCGGATTTGAATTTTGATGGTGTTTCCCTGAACGACTTCATCGATGCCTGCATCGCGCGCGACATCAGCTTCGCGCTCGACGGCGACAAGCTGCGCGTGTTCGGCCAGGGCGAGGCGCTGTCGGCGCCGGTGCTGGCCGCCATCCGCGAACGCAAGGCCGAACTGACCGCTTGGCTGATCGAACAGGAAGCGCAGCGCGGCAACGTGGCCGCTCCCATCGTGCCGGCAGACCGTGCCGCCAACAGATTCCCGCTGTCGTTCTCGCAGCAGCGCGTATGGTTCATCGACCGCATGGAAGGCGAAAGCGCCCACTACAACATGCCGGGCGCTTTCCGTATTCGCGGCGAGTTCTCCGAAGACCTGGCCCAGCAAGCGCTGGCCGCGGTAATCGCGCGCCATGAAGTACTGCGCGCGCAATTTCACGACAGTCCGGAAGGGCCGTATCAGAGCATTCGCGACGACGTTGCCTTCGCGATGGCGCGCCACGACCTGTCGGCCATGGACCCTGCGGCGCGCGAAGCGGCGTTGCAGGCAGCGGTCGATGAAGATGCGCGCCGTCCTTTCAAGCTGGCCACCGACCTGCTGCTGCGCGCCGCCTTCCTGCGCCTTTCGGCCGACGAAGGCATGCTGCTGCTGAACATGCACCATATCGCCAGCGATGGCTGGTCGGTCGGCGTGCTGGTCAAGGAATTCGCCCGCAACTACGAAGCGCTGCGCAATGGCGTGGCCGACCCGCTGCCGGCACTCGCAATCCAGTACGTGGACTACGCCGCCTGGCAGCGCAGCCCGGAACAGGCAGCGCATATCGAGCGCCAGGTGGCGCACTGGAAGGAAGTGCTGACCGACTGCCCGCGCATTCATGGCCTTCCGCTCGACAAGCCGCGTCCGCCGCAGCAGAACTTCAAGGCGCGCAGCTTCGAGGCCCACCTTGACGCCTCGCTCGCCGACCGTCTGAACACGCTGGCGCGCGAGCAGGATGCGACGCTGTTCATGCTGCTGCAGTCCGCCTTTGCCCTGCTGCTGTCGCGCTGGAGCGGCGAACAGGACATCATGCTGGCAGTGCCGGTTGCCGGCCGCAGCCGCACCGAACTCGATCCCTTGATCGGCTTCTTCATCAATACCCTGGTGTTTCGCACCGACCTGTCGGGCCAGCCCACGTTCAGCGAGCTGCTGCGCCAGGCCAAGGAATACGCGCTGGACGCGTACAGCCACCAGGATGTGCCGTTCGAACTGCTGGTCGACGCCCTGCGCCCCGAGCGCGACCTGTCCTACAACCCGCTTTGCCAGGTCAAATTCCTGCTGCAGAACCATGAAGCGCAAAACTTCGCCATGCCTGGCATGGAACTCGAAGCGGTGGCCTGCGCCGACGAATACATTCGCTTCGACCTTGACCTGACTATCAGCGAAACCGCGCGCGGCGGCCTGTTCCTGAAGTGGACCTACAAGGAAGACCTGTTCAACCGCGCCACGATTGAACGCCTGTCGGCAGCCTACGCCTGCCTGCTGGGCGCCGTCGTGGCAGCTCCCGCCAGTCCGGTCGCCCAACTGGCGCTGCTGGACGATGCCGCCCTCGCTACCTGGATGGCGCAGGCATGCGGCGCTGAACAGCCTGCCGGACGCGATACCAGTGTGGTGAGCAAATTCGAGCAGGCCGCTGCCGCCGCCGGCAGCGCGGTCGCACTGCGCCACGGCAGCGTCAGCATGACTTTCGACCAGCTCAACGCCAAGGCCAATCGCCTCGCGCACTACCTGATCGAGCAGGGCGTGGAGGCAGGCCAGCGGGTCGGCATCTACGTCGAGCGTTCCCCCGAGCTGATGGTCGCCATCCTGGGCGTGCTCAAATGCGGCGCTGCCTACGTGCCGTTCGAGCCAAAGAACACGCGCGAGCGCCTGGGCCGCATCATCACCGACGCCGGCATCGAATGGGTGCTGGCGCAGCCCGGCATGGCCGACCGCCTGCCATCCGGCGGCATCGACCTGATGATGCTCGACGCTGCAGGCGGCGAAGGCTGGCTGGCCGAATACCCGTCGCATAATCCCGGGCTGGACATTCCGCTGGCGCACAGCGCCTACGTGATTTACACCTCCGGCTCGACCGGCGCGCCAAAGGGCGTGGAAATCACCCACGCCGGGCTGGCCGACTACTGCGAATATGCGTCCGGCCGCTACTACGAGACCGGCCTGGCCGGTTCGCTGGTGGTGACCTCGCACGGCTTCGACATCACCGTGCCTAGCCTGTTCCTGCCGCTGCTGCGCGGCGGCGCAGTGCGATTCCTGGAAGCGGGCGACGAGCTGACCGACCTGGCCGCGCGCCTGGCCAACCCGGCCACCGCACCGGCCCTGCTGCGCATGACGCCAATGCACGTGCGCGGTCTGCTGGAACTGCTCCCGGCCGGCGCCACTGTCGCAACACGCCATGTGTTCGTGGTCGGCGGCGAAGCGTTCACCGTCAGCCTGGCGCGCGAACTGCAGGCGCGCTTCGCCGGCAGCCAGCTGTACAACCACTACGGTCCGACCGAAACGGTGGTGGGCTGCGCCATGTTCGACATCAGCGCCAATATCGATGCGCTGGAGCGCGTGCTGCCGATCGGCCGCCCGATGGACAACACCCGCCTGTATGTCCTCAATGGCGCGCTGCAGCCATGCCCTGCCGGAGTGGCGGGCGAGCTGCACATCGGCGGTCTGGGCGTGGCCAAGGGCTACCTCAACCAGCCGCAGCTCACTGCTGAAAAATTCATCGCCGACCCGTTCGTGCCGGCCCAGCGCCTGTACAAAACGGGCGACCTGGTGCTCAAGAGCGCGGCCGGTGACCTCGAATTCATCGCCCGCATCGACGACCAGGTCAAGCTGCGCGGCTATCGTATCGAACTGGGTGAAATCCGCGCCGCGCTGCTGAGCCAGGATCTGGTCCGCGAAGCCCTGGTCGTTGTCACCGGCGACGGCGAGCACAAGCGCCTGGCGGCCTACATCGTGGCCGCAGCACCAATTGGCGACGAAGCCGCGTTCTTCAATGCCGTTCAGGCGCGCCTGAAGGAGGCGCTGCCTGACTACATGGTACCGGCCGCGTATGTGGCGCTCGATGCCATGCCGCTGTCGGCCAACGGCAAGATCGACGTGCGCGCGCTGCCGGCGATTACAGCCGGTGTGGCGGGCGGCTTTGTCGCACCGCGCAGCCAGACCGAGTCGGTACTGTGCGCCATCTGGCAGCAGCTGCTGAAAGTGGAGCAGGTCGGCGTCCACGATAATTTCTTCGCGCTGGGCGGCGACTCGATCCTGTCGATCCAGGTCGTGGCACGTGCCAACCTGGCGGGGCTGGGCATCACCACGCGCCAGCTGTTCGCCCACCAGACCGTGGCCGAACTGGCGCTGCATGCCGGCGCTGCGCGGCACGAGGCGAACCAGCAGCCGGCCGAGGGCGCGATAGCCCTGCTGCCGGTCCAGCGCCAGTTCCTCGCACACGACATCCATAACGCCCACTACAACCAGTCGGTGCTGCTGGAAGCACCGGCCGGCCTGGACGCGGGCATGCTGGGGCAGATCATGGCCGCGCTGTATCGGCGCCATGACGGCTTGCGCATGACCGTGGCGCTGACCGATGGCCAGTGGCAGGCCAGCCACGCCCCGCTGACGGCGCACATGCTTGACGCCAGCGTGATGTGCGATACCCTGCCGGCTGAAGGCCAGGCGGACTATATCGCCACGCGCTGCGCAGAAGTGCAGCGCTCCTTCGATCCGGCCAGCGGCCCGCTGCTGCGCGCCCTGCTGCTGCAGGCTGCACCCGGCCAGCAAGGCGCACGCCTGTTCCTGGCCGCGCACCACCTGGTGGTCGATGGCGTCTCGTGGCGCATCCTGCTGGCCGACATGGAGCAGGCTTATGGCCAGCTGTGCAGCGGCGAGCCGGTGGCGCTCGCTGCCAAAACGTCCTCGTTCCAGCAATGGAGTGCAGCGGTGTCCGGCTACGCAGCGTCGACCAAGCTGGAAGCGCAGCTGCCTTACTGGCTGGCCCAGCTGAACTTGCCGGTTTCCAGCCTGCCGCAGCAGAGCATCAATGCGCCACAGTCGAGCACCCGCAGCGTGCGCTTTGCGCTGCTGGCCGAGGAAACAGCGGCCCTGCTCAAAAACTGTTCGCAGCGCTATCGCACCCAGATCAATGAACTGCTGCTGGCTGGCGTGTACCTGGGCATGCGCGCATGGAGTGGCGCCGAAGGCATGCGCCTGACGCTCGAGGGCCACGGCCGCGAAGACCTGTTCGACGCGCTCGATACCAGCCAGACCGTGGGCTGGTTCACCACCACCTACCCGGTGGCGCTGGCCTGCACAGGCGCCGACACGGGCGCCGTGATCCGCCAGGTCAAGGAGCAGCTGCGCGCAGTACCGCAGCGCGGCTTCGGCTACGGCGTGCTACGCCACCTGGCAGCGGATAACGGCCTGGCCGCAGCCGAACTGGCCAGCCCTGCGCAGCTGATGTTCAACTACCTGGGCCAGTTCGACCAGAGCGTCGGCGGCGACAACGCCCTGCGCGCCGCCACCGAAGCGACCGGCGACGCCATCGACCCGCGCCGCCTGCGCCACTGCCCGCTGGGCCTCAATGGCAAAGTGGCCGGCGGCGTGCTGGACTTCACACTCGACTACAGCGCGCTGCAGTTCGAGCGCGCACAAATCGAACGGCTGGCCGCGTTGATGGCGCAGGGCCTGCGCGCAGTGATCGATCACTGCGCCGACGCCGCGCCGGGCCAGTTCACCCCGAGCGACTTCCCGCTGGCGCAAGTGAGCGCGCTGGAGCTCGACCAATGGCAGCGGCAATACAAGATCGGCAAGCTTTATCCGGCGACGTCAATGCAGCAGGGGATGCTGTTCCACAGCATGCTCGACAGTGGCGCTTACGTCACCCAGACCTATCCTGTGCTGTCCGGTGAGCTGGACATGGCGTGCTTCCGCGCTGCCTGGGATGCGATGACGGTCCGTCACGATATCTTCCGCACCGTGTTCGTGGGGCAGGGCGAGCACCTGCACCAGCTGGTCGTCGAGCATGCCAGCCTGCCATGGACCGAACATGACTGGCGCGCCCTCGATCCCGTTCAGCAGGCAGCGCGCTTCGATCAGCTGCGCCTGGACGACCGCGCACGCGGTTTCGACTTCGCACACGCGCCGCTGCAGCGCATAAGCATGTTCCGCCTCAGCGATACGCGCTACCAGATGCTGTGGACCCACCACCACATGCTGCTCGACGGCTGGTGCACCCCGCTGGTGTACCGCGATGTGATGGATGCCTACCGCCGCCTGCGCTCAGGCCGGGCTCTGGACACGTCCCCGGTGCCGCTGTACCAAAGCTATATCGGCTGGCTGGCGCAGCAGGACCGCGGCCAGGCGCGCCAGTATTGGCACGACTACCTGGACGGGGTGGAGGGCCCGACCGCGCTGCGCCTGGCCCGTCCTGACGCCGGCGATGACGGCGAGCAGCGCGTTATGCTCGATGCTGGTGACACCGCACGCCTGCAGCAGTTCGCGCGCCAGCACCACACTACCGTCAACACCGTGTTCCAGCTGGCCTGGGGCTACCTGCTGCACTGCTACAGCGGCGAGCAGGACGTCATGTTCGGTACCACCATTTCCGGCCGTCCCGCCGAACTGGAAGGGGTCGAGGAGATGGTCGGCCTGTTCATCAATACCATTCCGGTGCGCGTGTCGTTCGGCCAGTCGCGCCAGGTCGGCGCACTGCTCGACAGCCTGCACCAGGCTTTCCAGTCCAGCACCTCGTACGGCTACCTGCCGCTGACCGAGATCATTCAGTGCAGCGCTGTCTCGGGTGGCAGCAACCTGTTCGACAGCCTGGTGGTGTTTGAAAACTATCCGCTCGATGCCGCCCTGGAAGAAGACCAGAAGGCCGAAGTGCACATGGAGGCACTGGGCAGTTTCATCGCCAACGGCTACGGTATCACGCTGAACGTCAACAGCGGCCCGTCGACCCGCATCAGCTGCTGCTACAGCGGCAAAATGCTCGACGGCGGCACTGCACGCGCCCTGCTGGGGCACCTGAAGACGGTGTTGCTGGCGATGGCTGGCGGCGCGGCCAGCATCGACGCGGTATGCCTGCTGGAAGGCGAAGAGCGCCAGCGCATGCTGGTCGAGTGGAACGCGACGGAACGTGCATGGCCGGACCAGCGTCCCGTGCATGCCCAGTTCGAGGACAGCGCGGCCGCACACGGCGCTGCCATCGCGCTGCGCCACGGCAGCATCAGCATGACCTACGAGCAGTTGAACGCCAAGGCCAACCGCCTTGCGCACTACCTGGTCGAGCAGGGCGTGGGCCCCGGCCAGCGTATAGGCATCTATGTCGAGCGTTCGCTGGAGCTGATGGTCGCCATCCTGGGTGTATTGAAAAGCGGCGCCGCCTACGTGCCGTTCGAACCAAAGAATACCCGTGAACGCCTGGGCCGCATCATTGCCGACGCCGGCATCGAATGGGTATTGGCCCAGCCTGGCATGGCCGACCGCCTGCCTTCCGGCGGCATCGACCTGATGATGCTGGACGACGCGGGCGGCGAAGGCTGGCTGCACGAATACCCGTCGCACAACCCGAACGTGGCAGTGCGCCTGGACGACAGCGCCTACGTGATCTACACCTCCGGATCCACCGGCGCGCCGAAGGGCGTGGAGATCGCCCACGGCGGCCTGATGGACTATTGCAGCTACGCGTCGGGCCGTTACTACGCCGCCGGCCTGGCCGGTGCGCTGGTTGTCACTTCGCACGGCTTCGACATCACGGTGCCTAGCCTGTACCTGCCGCTGCTGCACGGCGGGGTCGTGGAATTTTTGGCGGCCGGCGATGAGGTGTCCGACCTGGCCGCCCACCTGGCGCGGCCTGACTGCCCGCCTTGCCTGCTGCGCATGACGCCGATGCACGTGCGCGGCCTGCTGGAACTATTGCCTCCCGCTGCGCTGGTCATGGGGCGCCATGTGTTCGTGGTTGGCGGCGAAGCGTTCACCGTCAGCCTGGCGCGCGAACTGCAGCAGCGCTGCCCGGGCAGCCAACTGTTCAACCATTACGGCCCGACCGAAACGGTGGTTGGCTGCGCCATGTTCGACATCAGCGCCAATATCGACACCCTGGGCCGGGTACTGCCGATCGGTCGTCCGATGGCCAACACCCGGTTGTATGTACTCGACGGCGCACTGCAGCCTTGTCCTCCGGGCGTGGCAGGCGAGCTGCACATCGGTGGCGCTGGCGTGGCAAAGGGCTACCTGAACCAGCCGCAGCTCACCGCCGCCAAGTTCATCGACGATCCCTTCGTTCCGGGCCAGCGCCTGTACAAGACGGGCGACCTGGTGCGCTTCCTGGCGGGCGGCGACATTGAGTTCATCGCACGCGTCGACGACCAGGTCAAGCTGCGCGGCTACCGCATCGAACTGGGCGAGATCCGCGCCGCGCTGCTGGCCCTGGACGAAGTGCATGAAGCAGTAGTCCTGGTGGCCGGCGAGGGCGAAGACAAGCGCCTGACGGCCTGCCTGGTGGCCAGCGCGCATGTGGACGATGAAGCAGGCTTTGTACACGCAGTGCAATCGCGTTTGAAACAGGCGCTGCCCGACTACATGGTGCCGTCCGCCTTCGCGCTGCTGCCGCACCTGCCGCTGACCGCCAACGGCAAGATCGACCAGCGCAGTTTGCTGACCCTGGCCGGCCTGCTGGCGCCGCAACAATCGTATGTGGCGCCCGCCACCGCCACCGAGAAGCACCTGGCCCAGATCTGGCAGGCGCTGCTCAATGGGGAACCGGTGAGCGCAACCGCGAATTTCTTCGACATCGGCGGCCACTCGCTGCTAGCCATGCGCCTGATTAATGCGATCCAGACCGAATTTGGCATCGCCTGCTCGCTCAAGGCGCTGCTGGCCAACCCGTCGATCGTGGCGATGGCCGAGCAGATCGACCTGTCAGTCCTGAAGGCGAGCAATCAAGAAGGCGCCAACAGTAATGAAAACAATATTGAAACGGAGTGGTGAGATGCAAGTCGCAGAACTGATCGGATATCTGAACGGGAAGGGGATTTTTCCCTATGTCGAAGACGGCAAGCTCAAGACGCGTTCACGCCAGGGCGGCATCGATGCCGAAACGGGAGCGCTAATCCGCGCTTCCAAGCAGGAGCTGATCGGCCTTCTCGAGCGCGACGCCGCCGTCGAGGTACGTGCCAGCGAAAGCATCCCGAGCGCGGGCGATTCACCCGAGCAGCCACTCTCGTTCAACCAGGAGCGCCTGTGGTTGACCAATCAGATTGGCGGCGGCAGCGCACAGTACAATCTGTCGCAGGCACTGCGCCTGCAGGGCCGCCTTGACCGCGCCGCGCTGCAGAAAGCGCTGGACGCGGTGCTGGAACGCCACGCCGTTCTGCGCACCAGTTATCACCAGCGCGACGGTGTCGCCGTCCAGGTAGTCAACCCGGCGGCGCCGCTGGCGATTGCCGAGCGCGACCTGCGCAGCTACGAGCGCGCGGCGCAGGAACAGGCCGTGGCCCAGGCTGCGCAGCAGCAAGCCGAGCTGGCATTCGACCTGGAAGCGGCGCCGGTGCTGCGCGTGCTTCTGCTGGCCCTGGCCGCTGACGAACATGTCCTCATCTTCACCCTGCACCACATCGCCTCCGATGGCTGGTCGATGGGCGTGCTGGCGCGCGACTTCGTGCATCTGTACCGCGCGTTCAGCGAAGGGCAAGCCAACCCGCTGGCCCCGCTGGCAACCCGCTATATCGACTATGCAGCCTGGCAGCGTTCGCGTCTGGAAGGCGAGAACCTGGAAGCGGAACTCGATTTCTGGCGCCAGCGCCTGAGCGGCATTCCAAAACTGCATAACCTGCCGCTGGACCGCCCACGGGCCGCGCAGCAGCAGTTCACCGGCAAACGCCTCGGCCAGCTGATCGAGCCGGGCCTGCACAAGCGCCTGTGCCAGCTGGGCGAGTCGCAGGGCGCCACCTTCTTCATGGTCGTCCAGGCAGCGTTCGCGCTGCTGCTGGGACGCTGGAGCGGCGAGGACGACATCGTGGTCGGCTGCCCGGTCGCCGGCCGCAGCCACCGCGAACTGGAATCGCTGATCGGCTTCTTCGCCAATGCGGTGGTGTACCGCACCGACCTGTCGGGCGAACTGTCCTTCCTCGACCTTCTCTCGCGCGTGAAAGCGAATGCGATCGACGTGTTCGGGCACCAGGACGTGCCGTTCGAAATGCTGGCGAAAAGTGTGCAAAGCGAGCGCAGCCTGTCGTATTCGCCCCTGTTCCAGGTCAGCCTGACCTTGCAGAACAATGAAGAAGCCGAACTGGCGCTACCTGGGCTGACCGTATCGAACGTTGATTTCGAATCCGGCAAGACCCTGTTTGACCTGTCGCTGTTCGTGCGCGAACGGGCCGACGGCATCCACCTGTCGTGGCTGTTCTCGGACCAGTTGTTCGACAGCGCCACCGTGGCGCGCATCGCTGACAGCTTCGCGGTCCTCCTCGGCAGCATCGTCGCTGCGCCGGCCGCCAATATCCGCCAGCTGGCACTGGTAAGTCAGTCCGGCCAGGCCGGGCAACTGGCGCTGGCGCCCGTCGCCCAGCAAACCGGCGGCCACGAGTGCATGCACCAGCTGTTCGAGAGCCAGGTTGCGCTCACGCCCGACGCCGTCGCGGTGGTATGCGGCGAAGACAGCCTGACCTACGCCGCGCTCAATGCCCAGGCCAACCAGCTCGCGCGCCACCTGATGAAGCAAGGCGTGCAGCCAGACAGCATAGTCGGCCTGTGCGTTGAACGCTCCGTTGAAACCCTGATCGGCGTGCTCGGCATCTTGAAGGCCGGCGCCGCCTACCTGCCGCTCGACCCAAGCCATCCGCCGGAGCGCATCGCCCACATGCTGGAACAGGCACGGGTCGCGGTCGTGGTCACCCAGCAGGCATTGATGGCCGACCAGCCGTTCGATGGCATCGCCACCGTGCTGGTGGACGCCCAGTGGCGCCGCCTTCTGCTCGGCAAATACGACAGCAGCGACGTCGGCGCAGCGGCGGCATCCCTGCATGGCCGCCGCCTGGCGTATGTCATCTACACCTCCGGTTCCAGCGGCAAGCCGAAAGGCGTCATGATCGAGCACGCCGGATTTGTGCAAAGCGCACTGGCGCAGCGCGCCATGTACGGCGTGGATGCGGCCAGCACGGTGCTGCAGTATGTCTCCTTCAGTTTCGACGTGGCCTGCGCCGACTGGGCCATGGCCCTGTCGTGCGGCGCCGTCCTGTGCATCGCCGGCGACGAGGAGCGCCGCCAGGGCGATTCGCTGGCGGCCCTCGCCACTCGCTGGAACGCCACCCACGTGCAGCTGCCGGCCCCGGTGCTGGCACAGCTCGACGTGACCGCCTTCCCGACCCTGCACACCATTGTCACCGGCGGCAGTACCGTCAGCGCTGCCGCACTGGCCCCCTGGCTGGCATGCAAGCGCTGCTTCAACGCCTACGGTCCGACCGAAACCGTGATCGCCTCCGGCGCGCATCTGATGCGTCTTGAAACCGATAACCGCAACATCGGCCAGCCATTCGCTCACGTGCTCTACCGCGTGGTCGATGCACGCGGCCAGCTGCTGCCGCTGGGCGTTCCCGGCGAGCTGCTGATCGGCGGCTACGCCCAGGCGCGCGCCTACTGCATCGAGGACAAGCTGGCCACCAGCCCTTTCATCGACGACCCGTATGCACCGGGCCGGCGCCTGTACAAGACCGGCGACCTGGTGCGCTACCTGGCTGGCGGCGACCTTGAATTCATCGGCCGCGTCGACGACCAGGTCAAGCTGCGCGGTTACCGCATCGAACTGGGCGAAATCCGCTCGCTGCTGCTGCAGCAGGACGCCGTGCGCGAAGCGCTGGTGCTGGTGACCGGCGAAGGCGAACACCAGCGCCTGGCCGCCTACCTGGTCCCGGCCGCGCCGGTGGCCGACGAAGCGGCCTTTATCGGCGCCGTGCAGGCGCGCCTCAAGCTGGCGCTGCCCGACTACATGGTGCCGGCCGCCTACGGCGTGCTGGCGCAGATGCCGTTGACGCCCAACGGCAAGGTCGACGTGCGCGCGCTGCCTGAAATCGCCTCCGGCGGCGGTACCCGCTACCAGGCCCCTTCGAACGCCACGGAATCGCTGCTGTGCGATATCTGGCAGCAGCTGCTCAAGGCCGAGCGGGTCGGTGTGCATGACAACTTCTTCGCGCTGGGCGGCGACTCCATCCTGGCGATCCAGGTCGTGGCGCGCGCCAACCAGGCTGGCCTGAATATCACCACGCGCCAGCTTTTCGCCCACCAGAGCGTGGCCGAACTGGCAACGCATGCCGGTGCCGAGCGCGCCGAAACCAGTCAGCAAGCTGTCGAAGGCGGCATGACCTTGCTGCCGATCCAGCGCCACTTCCTCGGCATGTCCGAGCACTACAAGCACTTCAATCAGTCGGTGCTGCTCGAAACCCCGGCCGGCCTGGATCGCGCGATGCTCGAACAGGTCATGGCCGCACTGTACGCCCGTCACGATGCGCTGCGCCTGTGCATGGACCGTCAGGACGGACAATGGCAGGCCAGCCATGCGCCGCTCTCCGATGCACTGCTGCGCGAAAGCGTGCTGGTCGAAGCGCTGCCGGAAGATTGCCAGGCGCAGTTCATCAGCGAGCGCTGCACCGCGCTGCAGCGCCAGTTCGATCCGGCTACCGGGCCGCTGCTGCGCGCACTGCTGCTGGAAGCGCCTGAAGGCGGCCGCCTGTTCCTGGTCGCGCACCACCTGGTGGTGGACGGCGTCTCCTGGCGCATCCTGCTGGCCGACATGGAGCAGGCCTATGGTCAGCTGCTGTCAGGCGCGCCGCTGCAACTGGGGACCAAGACGTCGTCGTACCAGCAATGGGGCGAAACGGTGTCCGGCTACGCCCATTCCGACGCCCTCAAACAGCAGCTGCCTTACTGGATGGCGCAATTGAACCAGCCGGTACCGGCCATGCCGCTGCACAATGCGGCCGCCCACGCGCCGCAGTCCAGCACCCGCAGCGTGCGCTTCGTGCTCGATACCGACGAAACGACAGCCTTGCTCAAGCGCTGCTCGCAGCGCTACCGTACCCAGATCAATGAACTGCTGCTGGCCGGCGTCTACCTCGGCATGCGCGCCTGGAGCGGGGCCGATGGCGTGCGCCTGATGCTCGAAGGTCACGGACGCGAAGACCTGTTCGATGGCGTCGATACCAGCCAGACCGTGGGCTGGTTCACCACCACCTACCCGCTGGCCCTGGCCGCCGCGGCGAACAGCGACACCGGCGCCGTGATCCGCCAGGTGAAGGAACAGCTGCGCGCGGTTCCCCAGCGCGGCTTCGGCTATGGCGCGCTGCGTTATGTGGCCGAAGAGTTGTCGCTGGTGCAGGCGGAACAGGAAAATCCGGCCCAGCTGGTATTCAACTACCTGGGCCAGTTCGACCAGACCGTTGGGGCAGACAGTGCGCTGCGCGCAGCGTCTGAGCCAACCGGCGAGGCGATGGATCCGCGCCGCATGCGCCACACTCCGCTGGGCCTGAACGGCAAAGTGGCCGGCGGCGTGCTCGGTTTCAGTCTCGACTACAGCGAACTGCAACTGGACCGGGCCCAGGCCGAACGGCTGGCCGCGCTGATGGCAGCCGGCCTGCGCGAAGTCATCGCGCACTGCGCCGACGCCGCATCGGATGTGTACACCCCGAGCGACTTCCCGTTGGCCACCATGGACGCAGCCCTGCTCGACCAGTGGCAGCAACAGTACCGGATTGCCAAGCTCTATCCGGCGACCTCGATGCAGCAGGGGATGCAATTCCACAGCCTGCTTGATGCCGGCGCCTACGTATCGCAGTGCTGCCCGGTGTTCAGCGGTCGCCTCGATCCGGCCCTGTTCCGCGCTGCCTGGAGTTCGGTGGTGGCGCGCTTCGATATCTTCCGCACCGTGTTTGTCGGCCAGGGCGAGCAGCTGCACCAGCTGGTGCTCGAACACGCCAGCATGCCGTGGGACGAGCAGGACTGGCGCGCGCTGGACCGCGCGCAGCAGCAGGCCCGCTTTGCCCAGGTGCTGTCCGACGACCGCGCGCGCGGCTTCGACCCGTCGCAGGCGCCGCTGCAGCGCATCGGCCTGTACCGCCTCGACGACACGCGCTACCAGATGTTGTGGAGCCACCACCACATGCTGCTCGACGGCTGGTGCACACCGGTGGTCTACCGCGACGTGCTGGACGCCTACCAGCGTCTGGCATCCGGCCAGGCCGCCAGCCAGGCCACGGTAGTCCCTTACGAAAACTACATTGCCTGGCTGGTGCGCCAGGACCGCGCCCAGGCGCGCCAGTACTGGCGTGACTACCTGGCGCCGATCGAAGCGCCGACCCCGCTGGCGATTGAACAAAACAGCGGTGCGTCCGGCATTCCAGCCGAACAGCGCCTGCTGCTGGACCAGTCCCAGACCGCGCGCCTGCAGCAGTTCGCCAAGCTGCATCAGACAACGGTCAACACCGTGCTGCAGCTGGCCTGGGGCTACCTGCTGCACCGCTACAGCGGCGAGCAGCACGTGCTGTTCGGGACCACCCTGTCCGGGCGGCCTGCCGAAGTCGCCGGAATCGAAGAGATGGTCGGCCTGTTCATCAACACCATTCCGGTCAAGGTGTCCATCGCCGCCGGCGCCACGATCGAACAGCAACTGGCCGCCATGGGCGAGAGCTTCCAGGCCAGCGCCAGTTTCGGCTACCTGCCGCTGACCGAGATTGCCCAGTGCAGCCAGATTGCTGCCGGCACCGCCCTGTTCGACAGCATGCTGGTGTTTGAAAACTATCCACTGGACGCGGCGGCTGAAGCGGCCAGCAGCGTCAACCAGCCTGCCTTCCGCATCGAGGAATACACCTCTTTCGAGGAAACCGGCTACAAGCTGGCGCTGTCGGCCAGCCTGCGCGACACCCTGAGCGTCAAGTGCCGCTATCGCGGTGCTGTCGTCAGCGACGCGGCGGTCACCCGCTTGCTGGGCCACATGGAACGCATCCTGCTGCAGATGCCGGAAGTGGCAAGCCTGGACCAGATCTCGCTGCTGACACTGGGCGAACAGAAGCAACTGCGCGGCTGGAACAACTCGCAGCGCGACTACCCGCAAGACCAGTGCCTGCACGAGATGTTCGAAGCCCAGGCTGCGGCCCGCGGCGAACACCTGGCGCTGTCGTTCAATGGCGAAAGCCTCAGCTACGCACAGCTGAACAGCCGCGCCAACCGCATGGCGCGCCGCCTGTTGGCCGAGGGTGTCACGCCCGAGACCGTGGTCGGCGTGTGCGTCGAGCGTTCGCTCGAGATGGTGGTCGGCATCCTTGCCATTCTCAAGGCCGGCGGCGCCTACCTGCCGCTCGATCCGCTCTATCCGCAGGCGCGCCTGGACCATATCATCAACGACAGCGGCGTGAAACTGGTGCTGACGGCCGGCGCCGATGCGCTGCGCGAGCTGCCATCCGGCGTGCGCCGCATCGATACCAGTGTGCCTGGCGTACTGCTTGACGACAGCAACCTGTCGCTGGGCGCGCTGGGCCTCGGACCGCGCAACCTGGCCTACGTGATCTACACCTCCGGTTCCAGCGGCCTGCCGAAGGGCGTCATGGTCGAACATGCCGGCCTGGTCAATCTGCTGCACCACGACGTGGCCCTGTTCGATGTCGGCCCGCAGTCGCGCACGCTGCATTGCGCTTCGATGAGCTTCGACGCCGGCACCGCGCACCTGTTCATGGCCCTGTGCGCGGGCGCCGCCTGCTACCTGGTGGCCCCGGACATCGACATCACCGGAGCACTGCAGCAGTACAAGATTACCCACGCGGCTTTCCCGACCGCGATCCTGGAAGCCCAGCGCCGTGCCCCAGTGCCGTCGCTCAAGGCCTTGATTGTGGGCGGCGACGTGTGCCCTAAAAACCTGGTCGAGTACTGGTCTGCCCAGTGCCGCTTCTTCAATGTGTACGGTCCGACCGAGGCCAGCATCGCCAGCAGCGCCGCCTGCCTGGATGCAGACAGTGAAGTGAGCATCGGGCGCGCCGTGGCCAACGTCGAACTGCATGTGCTCGACGCCGCCATGCGCGAAGTACCGCTCCTGGTGCCGGGCGAGCTGTATATCAGCGGCGCCGGCCTGGCGCGCGGCTATCTGAACCGCCCTGAACTCGATGCCGTGCGCTTCGTCGCCGGCCCTGGCGGCAAGCGCATGTACCGCAGCGGCGACACCGTGCGCCGCCTGGAAGACGGCCAGCTGGCCTTCATGGGGCGCGCCGACGAGCAGGTCAAGATCCGGGGCTTCCGCATCGAATTGGGAGAAATCGAATCGAAGCTGCTGCAGAGCGAACTGGTTCGCGAAGCGGTGGTGGCCGTCAAGGGCGAGGGCAGCGAAAAGTACCTTTTGGCCTACGTCACGCCGCTCACGCCAATGGCCGCCATGGCCGACGCCGAAGCGAAAGAACAGTTGGCCGGCGCCTTGCGCCTGGCGCTGTCGGAGCTGCTGCCGGCCTTCATGGTGCCGTCGCAGTTCATGTTGCTCGAGCAATTCCCGCTCACCACCCACGGCAAGCTCGATCGCGCCGCGCTGCCCGAGCCACAAGCTGCGCAAGCGCGCGCCTACCTGGCGCCGCGCAGCGCCACGGAAACGGCTGTGCAGGCGATCTGGCACAGCGTGCTCGGCGCAACCGAGTTGTCGGTGGACGAGAACTTCTTTGCCCTGGGCGGCAACTCGCTGCAAATTTCGCGCCTGACCTACGAACTGCGCGCCGTTTTTGCGGTGGAGCTGTCGGTCAAGACCCTGTTCGCCACCCCCACCATTGCCGGCAGTGCCGCGCTGGTCGACGCCATGCTGGCGGTTCACGCCGGCCCGGTCTCCGATGCTGTTGAATTTGTTGAAGAAGGACTGTTATGACTTTGGTAGAACTGATGGCGGAAGCCGCACGCCGCGGCATCCGCTTTTACCTGGATGGCGACAAGCTCGCCTACCAGGCCGCCAGCGGGGCGATGGATGCCGTGTTCAGGCAGCAGACGGTGGCGCTCAAGGCAGAGCTGCTTGGCCTGTTGCTGGACAACCGTCCGGCGCAGCAGCTTGAGGCGGCAATCCTGCCCCAGGCGCGCACCGAGGGCGCGGGATTCCCGCTTTCGTTCGCCCAGCAGCGCCTGTGGTTCATCGAGCAGATGGGTGCGGACAGCCAGTACAACATTCCTTCGGCACTGTGCCTGGATGGCGCGCTCAATGTCGATGCGCTCCAGTGCGCACTCGATGAGATCGTGCTGCGCCACGAAGTGCTGCGCACCGCCTACGCCAGCGACAATGGCCAGGCCGTGCAGCGCATCATGGCGCCATACCCGGTAGCACTGGCGCGCCACGACCTGGCCGCCATGGAAGAGGGCGCGCAGCAGCAGGAAGTGCAGCGTCTCGCCGCCGAAGTGGCGTCGATGCCGTTCGAGCTGACTTCGGGCGTCGTCCTGCGCGCGGCGCTGCTGCACCTTGGACCGCAGCGCCACGTCCTGCTGGTCACCCTGCACCACATCGCCGCCGACGGCTGGTCGATGGGCGTCATCGTGCGTGAATTCGGCGCCCTGTACGAAGCGTTGTGCGCCGGCCAGCCGGCAGCGCTGCCACCGCTGGCGGTGCAGTACGCCGACTTCGCGCACTGGCAACGCACCAGCTACGAAGGCGAGAAGCTGGCGCAGCAGCTGGGATACTGGCAGCAACGCCTGCAAGGACTGCCGCAGGTGCACAGCCTTCCGCTCGACCGCGCACGTCCTGCGCTGCAGCGTTTCGACGGCCAGCTTCACGTGCACACGCTCGACACCGCGCTGCTGGAACGCCTCAGGGCGCTCGGCACCGCGCGCGGCGCCACCCTGTTCATGGTCCTGCAAAGCGCCTTCGCCCTGCTGCTGGGCCGCTGGAGCAACGAGCACGATATCGTGATGGGCAGCCCGATCGCCGGCCGCACGCACAAGGAACTTGAAGGCCTGGTCGGCCTGTTCGTCAATACGCTGGTGTTGCGCACCACCCTGGAAACCGGCGCCGGCTTCAACGCGCTGCTGGACCAGGCCCGGGCCAGCCTGCTGGACGCCTACGCGCACCAGGAACTGCCGTTCGAAAAGCTGGTCGACGTGCTGCGCCCGGAGCGCAGCCTGGCGCATGCGCCGCTGTTCCAGATCATGTTCTCGATACAGAGCATGGAAGCGGCCGCGCTGCGCCTGGGCGGCCTGGAAGTGTCAGGCATGGCCAGCACCTACGTGGCCACCAAGTTTGACCTCGAATTGTCGGCCGCCGAAGGTCCGGCCGGCCTGACCCTGGCCTGGAATTCGGCGCGCAGTCTGTTCGACGCCGCCACCATCGCCGGTATGGCCGACAGCTTTGCCGTGCTGCTGGGCGCCATCGCCGCCGCGCCCGACATGCCTGTCGGTGAGCTGCCGATGGTAAGCGCCGCCGAGCAGGCCCGCGTTTCGGCATGGGGCGCGAACGGCGCCGCCTTCGACAACAGCGCCTGCGTGCACGAACTGTTCGAAGCGCAGGCCGCCGCCACTCCCGACGCGCCAGCGCTGGCATGTGGCGAACTGACCCTCAGCTACCGCGAACTCAACGAGCAGGCCAACCGCATGGCGAACCGCCTGCGCGAGCACGGCGTGGGCCCGGATCGCCTGGTTGGCCTGCACGTAACGCGTTCGGCGGCCATGCTGGCGGGGATGCTGGGCATTTTGAAGGCGGGCGGCGCCTACCTGCCGCTGGACGCGCACTATCCGCGCGCCCGCCTCGACTACATGCTGCAGGACAGCGCGTTGCACCTGCTGCTGACCGAAACGAGCCTGCTTGGCACGCTCGCGCTGCCCCCTGGCGGCGCCTTGTGCCTTGACGACGCGCAGCTGTTTGACGGTGTCGCCAGTGCCAACCTTGCGCGGACCGAGACCGGCCTGGCGCCCTCGCACCTGGCCTATGTGATCTACACATCCGGCTCGACCGGCCAGCCAAAAGGCGTGATGGTTGAACACGGCAGCGTGGCAGGTCATGCCCGCGCCGCACGCGATTTCTACGCGCTGCAGGCAAGCGACCGCGCGATGATGTTTTCCAGCCTGGGCGTGGACGCCGCGCTCGAGCTGCCGCTGTGCGCCTGGCAAGCCGGCGCCGCCGTCGTTCTGGCAGGCGAATCGATACTGCCGCCGCACCAGTTCCTGCCGTTCTGCGCACAATTCGGCATCACCGCGGCCGACCTGCCGCCGGCCTATATCGGCGAACTGATGCCCGTTGGCGAACAGGGCGCCGATGCATGGCGCGCCACCGGCCTGCGTTTGCTGGTCGCCGGCGGCGAAGCCTTCCCGGTCGCGCTGATCGGCCACTGGCGCGCACTCGGCCTGTTCGGTCGGTGCCGCCTGGTCAATGCCTACGGCCCGACCGAAACCACCATTTCCGCCAGCCTGTTCGAAGTCGCTGCCGATGGCACAGTCGCCCTTGGCATGCCGCTGCCGGGCCGCGTATTCTCCGTGCGCGATCCGGCCGACGCCCTGGTGCCGGCTGGCGTCGCAGGCGAGCTGCACATCAGCGGCCCAAGCCTGGCGCGCGGCTACCTCGGACAGGAAGCGTTGACGACGGGCCGCTTTGGCCCTGCCGACGACCGTCGCTACCGCACCGGCGACCTGGTGCGGTGGAGCGCCGACGGACTGCTGCAGTTTGCCGGCCGTGTCGACGACCAGGTCAAGGTGCGGGGCTTCCGCGTCGAGCTGGGCGAAATCGGCGCCTGTCTGCGCCGCCACCCGTCCCTGCGCGACGCCCAGGTCCTGGTGCGCGGCACTGGCGCATCGAGCTACCTTGCGGCCTACGTGGTGCCGGCCGCCGGCCACGCTGCCGACGAACTGGTGGCGCAGCTGCGCGCCTTTGCCCGTGAACAGCTGGCCGACTTCATGCTGCCGGCCGCTTACGTCGTGCTGGACGCGCTGCCGCTGATGCCAAACGGTAAAGTGGACCAGCGCGCCCTGCCGGAGCCGGAACTGGGCGCGGGCCAGGAATACGTGGCGCCGGGCAGCGCCACTGAAAGCACGCTGGCCGCGATCTGGGCGGAGCTGCTTGGCCTGGACCAGGTCGGCATCCACGCCAACTTCTTTGAAATTGGCGGCCACTCGCTGCTGGCCATGCGCATGCTGAGCGCCCTGTCGCAACAGCTTGATGTCAATTTGCCGGTCCGCGCGCTGTTCGAACACAAGACGATCGCCCAGCTGGCAGCGCACATCGACCAGCAGGGCGGAGGCGCGCGCGTGCTGCACGAAGCCATTCCGCTGGCGCCACGCGGCGAGCCGCTGCCGCCATCGTTCGCGCAGCGGCGCCTGTGGTTTATCGCCCAGCTCGAAGGCGCGGGAAGCCAGTATCACATTCCTGCAGCGCTTCGCCTGAACGGCGAGCTCGATCAAAGCGCGTTGCAGTTCGCGCTGGGCGAAATCGTGCGCCGCCACGAAGTGCTGCGCACCACCTACAGCGGCGACGAAGGCCTGCAACTGATCGCGCCGGCGCAAGCCCCGCAACTGGAGATCACCGACCTGTCGGCCATGAACCCGGCCGAGCGCGAGCAGGAACTGGCGCACGTTTCCGCCGCCGAAGCGGCGCGTCCGTTCGACCTGGCGTGCGACCTGATGCTGCGCGTGCGCCTGGTGCGCCTGGCGCAGCAGGAGCATGTGCTGCTGGTGACACTGCACCACATCGCCGCCGACGGCTGGTCGATGGGGATCATCGTGCGCGAATTCGGCGCCCTGTATGCAGCCATGCGCGCCGGCCAGGCCAGCCCGCTGGCCGAACTGCCATTGCAGTACGCCGACTACGCACACTGGCAGCGCAGCGCCGGAAAGGAAGCGGCACGCCTGGAAGCATGCGTGGCGCGCCTCAAGGGCCTGCCGCAAGTGCATGGCTTGCCGCTCGACCGCGTGCGCCCGGCGCAGCAGCGCTTCGAAGGATGCCTGCACCAGCAGCGCCTCGATGGGGCCTTATTGGGCCGCCTGAAGGCGCTCGCGGTGGCGCATGACGCTACCCTGTTCATGGTGCTGCAAAGCGCGTTCGCGCTGCTGCTGGGCCGCTGGAGCAATGAGACCGACATCGTGATGGGCAGCCCGATTGCCGGGCGCGGCCACCGCGATCTCGAGGGCCTGGTGGGCCTGTTCGTAAATACACTGGTGCTGCGCACCGGGCTGCAGCTGGAATCGGGCTTCGACGTACTGCTGGAACAGGGCAAGTCCTCGCTGCTGGACGCCTACGCAAGCAGCGAACTGCCGTTCGAACAGCTGGTCGACGCCCTGCAGCCGGAGCGCAGCCTGGCGCATACGCCGCTGTTCCAGGTCATGTTCTCGTTGCAGAACACGGAAGCGGCCTCGCTCACGCTGCCGGGCCTGGAAGTGTCTGGCATGGCCGGATCCCACGTGGTCAGCAAATTCGACCTGGAATTGTCGGCCGGCGAAACCGACGGCCAGTTGGCCATGGTGTGGAACTTCGCCACCAGCCTGTTCGACCGCGCCACCATCGTTCGCATGGCCGACAGCTTCGGCGCGCTGCTGCACGCAATTGCCGATGCGCCGGCAGCGGCCGTGGGCAGCCTGCCGATGGTCGGTTGCGAAGATCGCGTCCGCCTGGCTGGCTGGAACGACACCGCGCGCGCCTATCGCGACCAGGCGTGCATGCACCAGCTGTTCGAAGAGCAGGCCGCAGCCACGCCTGATGCGCCGGCGCTGGTCTGCGGCGATGTCACCCTCAGCTACCGCGAGCTTAACGAGCGCGCCAATCGGGTCGCCCATTACCTAGTCGCACGCGGCGTGGGTCCGGACCGCATGGTCGGCCTTTGCCTGGAGCGCTCGCTGGAGATGGTGATCGGGATGTACGGCATTCTGAAAGCCGGCGGCGCCTATGTGCCGCTCGACCCATCCTACCCGGCCGCACGCCTTGAATTCATGCTCGCCGATGCGGAACTGGACATCGTGCTGACACAGCGCCACTTGCTGGGTGCAACGCCGGTGCCGGCCGGCGTGTCGGTATACCTGGACCAGGAAGCGCAGTTCGCCGCCTTCAGCACCGCCAATCCCGTAGTTGCCGGGCTGGCGCCATCGAACCTGGCGTATGTGATCTACACCTCCGGTTCGACCGGCCAGCCGAAGGGCGTGATGGTCGAACACGCGGGTCTTGTCAACCGCATCGAGTGGATGCAGAACGAATACAAAATGGGCGCGCACGACCGCGTGCTGCAAAAAACGCCATTCAGTTTCGACGTTTCGGTATGGGAGCTGACCTGGCCGTTCATGGTCGGCGCGTGCCTGGTGATGGCGCGGCCTGAAGGCCACAAGGACCACGCCTACCTGGCCGCCCTAATCGCGGAGCAAGGCATCACGGTGCTGCACTTCGTGCCGTCGATGCTGGGCGCCATGCTTGAAAGCGGATGCTGGCCGGGCTGCACCTCGGTGCGCCGGGTATTCTGCAGCGGCGAAGCGCTGCCGCATTCGGTGCAGCGCCAGTTCCAGCAATGCCATGGCGCCGAGCTGCACAACTTGTACGGCCCGACCGAAGCGTCGATTGACGTGTCTTACTGGGCTGCGGTGGCGGATTATCCAAAACAGATCGTGCCGATCGGACGCCCGATCCAGAACATCGTGCTGCGCGTGCTGGACCCGGCCCTGAACGAAACTCCGGTCGGCGTGGCCGGCGAACTGCACATCGGCGGCGTTGGCCTGGCCCGCGGTTACCTCAACCGAAGCGAACTCAACGCGGAGAAATTCATCCACACCACAGCGGGCGAGCGCCTCTACAAGACGGGCGACATCGCACGCTTCCTCCCCGACGGCAACCTGGAGTACCTTGGCCGCATCGACCACCAGGTCAAGCTGCGCGGTCTGCGCATCGAGCTCGGTGAAATCGAATCGGCGCTGCGCAACAGCCCGCTCGTTGCCGAAGCGGTAGTGATGGCACGCGGGACCGGCGCCGACATGCGCCTGGTCGGTTACGTCCAGGCCGCCGCACCGGGAGCGGACGAACACGCGTTTGTCGACGCACTGCAGGCCGAACTGCGCGTGGCGCTGCCGGAATTCATGGTGCCCGCCGTATTCGTGCTGATGGCGGCGTTTCCGCTCAGCGCCAACGGCAAGCTCGACCGCAAGCAGCTGCCCGATCCTGATACGTCGGCGCGCGCCGCTGAACGCTACGTGGCCCCGGACGGCGCGCTGGAAACCCTGCTGTGCGACCTGTGGGCGCAATCGCTGCGGCGCGAACGCGTGGGCGCAGAGGACAGCTATTTCGCCATCGGCGGCGATTCAATCAAGGCCATCGCGCTGGTGTCGCGCATGAAGGCCGCTGGCGTCATGGTGACCGTGCGCGACCTGTTCGCCGCCCGCACCGTGCGCAAGCTGGCCCTGCTGGCCGGCAGCGGCAGCGCGGCCGAGCAGGACGTCGCGCCATTCTCGATGCTGCTGCCGGACGAAGCGGCCGGCCTGGCCGTGCTGCGTGATACCGGCGTGCTGGAAGACGCTTACCCGCTGACGCGCCTGCAGCACGGCATGCTGGTGCACAGCCAGCTTGATCCCGAATCGGGCACCTACCACGACGTGCTCAATGTACGGGTAGCCGAAGCGCTGGACCTGGACGCTTTCCGCGCCGCGCTGGCGTCGCTGGTGGCCGACCACGCCATCCTGCGCACCGTGTACGCGCTCGACGGCGAACGTGCGCTGCAGCTGGTGTACCGCCATGGCGACGTGCATCTCGAGCACGTGGCCTTCGATCCGGCCAACAGCGGCATGATCGCCGGTCTGGTCGAGCGCGAGCGCCAGAGCGCCATCGTATTCGAACAGGCGCTGTGGAAGATCATCCTGGTTGAACTGGACCCGGCCCACTTCCAGTACATCCTGTCGTTCCATCATTCGATGCTGGACGGCTGGAGCGTAGCCAGCTTCAACACCGCGCTGTTCAACCGCTACCAGTCCATCGCTGCCGGCGTGCCGGTAGCTGCCGGCCCTGTCGCGCCATTGTCCTATCGCTACTACGTGCAGCAAGAGCAGGAGGCATTGGCCGATGCAGGCGCAAGCCGCTACTGGAGCGACCTGCTCGACGGCGCACCGCTGCCATGGTGGAGTGGCCGCCGTGCCGGCGCGACCGGCAGCGTGCAGGTACCGGTCGGCCCACAGCTGTCGGCACGCCTGTGCGCGCTGGCCCGCCGTCTCGACGTGCAGGAAAAGTCTGTGCTGCAGGCCGCCCACCTGATGGTGCAGGCGCTGCTGTCCGGCCAGTCCGACATCGTGACCTCGGTCGTGTCGAACGGTCGTCCGGAGCGCGACGGCGCGGACCTGACGCTGGGTCTGTTCCTCAACTCGCTGCCGATGCGCCTTCGTATCGAGGGCCTGTCGTGGCGCGAGCTGGTGCTGCAGGCCGAACGCGCGGGCGAAATGGCGCAGCCTTTCCGCCACTATCCGTTGGCCCAGATCCAGTCCGATTCGCGGATCGACCTGTCGGCGGCGCTCTTCAACTACACCAGCTTCCACGTGTACGAAAGCATGGAGCGCAGCGTGGATGCCGCAGTCGAGCAAAGCTTCGAGAGCAATAACTATCTGTTCGCGTCGGAATTTTCCAAAGGAACCGGCGCGGGTGAGCCAGCGTTCTACCTGACGGTGAAAGCCGATAGCGGCGCGTTCGGCGACGGCCTGCTCGAACGCATCGGCGCCTACTACCGCAACGTGCTTGAAGCGATTGCCGCCGACGACACGGCGCCGGTAGCACGCGGGGAACTGCTGGGCGCGGCCGAACTGGCCGACATCGCGCAGTTGGCCGGCGAAACCGCACCGGCCCGCAGCAGGAATGTGCTGCAACGCTTCGAAGCGCAGGCGGCGGCCACGCCGGATGCGCTGGCGCTGGTGTTCGAGAACACCGAATACAGCTACGCCCAGCTGGACCGGATGGCAGAAAGCCTGGCCGACCTGCTGGCTGCAAGGGGCGTGGTCGCCGGCGGCGTGGTTGCTGTATGCCTGCCGCGTTCGGCCATGATGGTTGCCGCGCTGCTGGGCGTCATGAAAGCCGGCGCTGCGTACCTGCCGCTCGATCCTTCGCACCCGGTCCAGCGGCGTGCCGCGATGCTGGCCGACAGCGGCGCCATGCTGCTGGAACTCGATCCCGAGGCGGCGATTCCAGACAGCCCAGCACGCGAGCGCAGCCGGCATGCCCTGAGCGCGGACAGCGTGGCCTATCTGATCTACACGTCCGGATCTACCGGCACGCCGAAGGGCGTCGCGGTCGGGCACGCTGCGCTGGATAACTTCATCGAAGGCGCCAATGCCCGCATCGGACTGATCGCGGGTCAGCGCTGGCTGGCTGTGACCACCGTCAGCTTCGACATCGCCGGCTTCGAGCTGTTCGGGCCATTGTCGTGCGGCGCGCAGATTCACCTGGGCGGCGCCGATGCCGGGCGCGACGCCGCTTACCTGGCGGCTTATGTTGAACGCGAAGCGATCGACGTGCTGCAGGCCACCCCGTCGACCTGGTCGATGTTGGTCGCCTCTGGCTGGCAGGGCGCATCCGGCCTGCGCGCACTGGTCGGCGGCGAAGCGCTCGCGCCGGAACTGGCGCGCGAACTCGCACCGTTGTGCGGCCGTGGCCTGTACAACTGCTACGGCCCGACCGAAGCGACCATCTGGTCGCACATCGCCCCGGTGGTGAGCGGACGGGTCATCCTGGACGGCCTGCTGCCAGGCTACGGCCACAGCGTGGTCGATGCGTCGCTCACGCCGGTGGCGCGCGGCGTGATCGGGGAATTGGTGCTCACCGGCGCCTCACTGGCGGACGGGTACCACGGCCAGCCGGTGCTGACGGGCGAAAAATTCACCGTCTCGCCAAGCGCGGCACTGGGTGGTCGCCGCCTGTACCGCACCGGCGACCTGGTGCGCCGGCTTGACGGCGAACGCCTCGAATTCCTGGGCCGTATCGACGACCAGGTGAAAATCCGTGGCTATCGCATCGAACTGGGCGAGATCGCCAGCCGCCTGCGCGCCTGCGAACTGGTACGCGAAGCAGTTGTGATCGCTGCCGCCCAGCGCCTGGTGGCCTATGTGGTGCCGGTCGACGCGAGCGAAGGCCAGGCCTGTCTTGTCACGCTGCGTACGCAACTGGTGGCGGCACTGCCGGACTACATGGTGCCGTCCGAATTTGTATTGCTTGACCAGATGCCGCATACCCCCAACGGCAAGCTGGATAAAAAGGCGCTGCCGGCGCCCGGCCAGGAACCGGGGCAGCACGGCGCGCCGCAAGGCGCCACCGAGACCGCCATGTGCGCGATCTGGGAAAAGCTGCTCAAGCGCGACCGGGTCGGCGTCACTTCCAGCTTCTTCGATCTCGGCGGCGACTCGCTGCTGGCCACGCGCCTGCTGGTGCAGGTGAACCACGAATTCGCCTGCGGCCTGGCCATCAAGGATGTATTTGCACTGCGCACGGTGCGCGAATTGTCACTGCATGTCGAAGTGCTCGTGGCGCAGGCCGAAACGGCGCGCGAGGAGCAGTCGTCCGACTCTAATTCCAAGGAAGAAATTGAATGGTAGCGATGAATGAATTAAAACAACTGCTGGTGACCCTGCACCGCAGCGGCATCAACGTCTATGTCGACAACGGCAAGCTGATGACCAAGTCGCTGCCGGGCGTGATCACGCAAGCCATCGGCAAGCAGATCAAGGATAACCGCCACGGCTTGCTGGCCCTGTTGCAAAGCACTGCCGGCAACGACCATCGCCCGTTCGGCCAGATCGCAACGACGCCGCGCGGCGGCCCGCTCAAGCTGTCGTTTGGGCAGCAGCGGCTGTGGTTCATCAATCAGCTCGACGCCGGCGGCAGCCAGTACAACATGCCGGGCGCGCTCAAGCTGAGCGGATGGCTGGACCGCACCTCGCTGCAATCGACGCTCGATGAAATCGTGCGCCGCCACGAAGTGCTGCGTACAACGTACAGCAGCGTGGACGGGCAGGGCGTGCAATGCATCGCCCCGGCGCGCCCGGTGCCGCTGCCGGTCACCGACCTGACCGCCCTGGCCCCGGCCGAACGCCAGGCCGAACTGGAACGCCTGGCGCTGGAAGAGGCGACCGCGCCATTCGACCTGGAACAGGGGCCGGTGCTGCGCGCGCGCCTGCTGTTCCTGTCGCAGCAAGAGCATGTGCTGCTGGTGACGTTGCACCACATCGCCGCCGACGGCTGGTCGATGGGCATCATCGTGCGCGAATTCGGCCAACTGTACGAAGCCTTCAGCGCCGGCCGCGCCAGCCCGCTGGCGCCGCTGGCCGTGCAGTACGCGGACTACGCGCACTGGCAGCGCCAAAGCCTCGACGGCGAACAGATGACGCGCCAGCTGGGCTACTGGCAGGAGCGCCTGTGCGACATGCCGCAGGTGCACAGCCTGCCGCTCGATTTCCCGCGTCCCGCGCAGCAGCGTTTCGACGGCCAGCTGCACCATCAGGTCATCGCGGCGCCGCTGCTCGAGCGCCTTAAGTCCATGGGTAGCGCGCGTGAAGCGACCCTGTTCATGGTCTTGCAAAGCGCCTTCGCGCTGCTGCTTGGCCGCTGGAGCAATGCATCGGACATCATCATGGGCAGCCCGATTGCCGGGCGCACCCAGCGCGAGCTGGAAGGCCTGGTCGGCTTGTTCGTCAATACCCTGGTGCTGCGCACGACGCTGGCGCCGCAGGACAGCTTCGAGACCTTGCTCGACAACGGCAAGCGCGCGCTGCTCGACGCCTACGCCCACCAGGACCTGCCATTCGAGAAGCTGGTCGACGCCATCAAGCCGGAACGCAGCCTGGCGCACTCGCCCCTGTTCCAGATCGTGTTCACCTTGCAGAATACGGAACCGGGCGACATGCGCCTGGCACGCCTGCAGATCGACACCCTGGCCGAACAGCATGTGATCACCAAGTTCGACCTGGAGCTGTCGGCAATCGAAGTGGGCGGCCAGCTCAAGCTGAGCTGGAATTGCGCGCGCAGCCTGTTCACGCAGGACACCATCGCCCGCATGGCCGCCAGTTTCGAGCTGCTGCTCGAAGCCATCGCGGACAATCCGGCCATGCCGGTTTGCGCGTTGCCGATGGTCAGCCAGCAAGACAGCGAGTCCCTGGCCCGATGGCGGGATAGCCCGATCGCCTGGCCGCACGAGACCAGCCTGGACGAATTGTTCGAAGCGCAGGCGGCCGCCCATCCTGACGCCACTGCACTCATCTGTGGCGAGCAGGTCATGAGCTACGCGCAGTTGAATGTTGAAGCAAACCGCATCGCCAGCGTATTGCGCGCTCGCGGTGTTGGCCGCGACACCCTGGTTGGCCTTTGCCTGGCGCGTTCGGCGCACATGGTCGCCGCCGTGATGGGCATCCTCAAGGCCGGCGGCGCCTACGTCCCGCTGGACCCTGCCTATCCGCGCGCACGCCTCGATTTCATGCTGGCCGACAGCGCGCTCGATCTTGTCCTGACGACCTCCGAAACAGCCGCCGCGCTCGATCTTGGCGCGCGCGCCCTTTGCCTCGACGACCCGGCACTGCTGGCGGGTGCCTCCGCTACCAATCCTGTCCGCGAAGAAGGCCCTGCAGGCGCGGCGCGGCTGGCCCACATCATCTACACCTCCGGTTCGAGCGGCAAGCCGAAAGGCGTCATGATCGAGCACTGCGGCGTGGCTCGCCTGGTACTGGGCCACGACTACCTGCAATACGGCCGCGATACGGTCATGCTGCACCTATCCTCGATTAACTTCGACGCCGCCACCTTCGAGTTGTTCGGCCCCTTGCTCAACGGCGGCACGATGGTGATCTACCCCCACGCCGACTTCGATCTTGAGCGCTTCAACGCGCTGGCCGCCGAACACCAAGTCAACACGCTGTTCATGACCGCCGGTCTGTTCGAGCAGTGGTCGGCGCACCTGCCGCCGCAGGGCGCGCTGCGTACGCTGATGAGCGGTGGCGACGTGATCAGCCCGGCTGCAGTGGCGCGCGTGTACGGCGCCATGGACCAGGTGGAACTGGTGGCGCTGTACGGTCCGACCGAAAACAGCGTGGTGGCCAGCTACTTCAAAATTCCGCGCGACTGGCCGGCTGCGCTCGCTCTGCCGCTTGGACCGGCGATTGCCGGCAGCGGCCTGGCGGTGCGCGACGCGCAGGGCGCGCAAGTGCCGGTTGGCGTGGCGGGTGAACTGTGCCTGTCCGGCGCAGGTCTGGCGCGTGGCTACCTGAACCGTCCCGACCTGGACGCCCAGGTCTTCATCGGCCAGGGCGCGGCGCGCTATTACCGCAGCGGCGACCAGGCGCGCTACCGCGCTGACGGCACGCTCGAATTCCTGGGCCGGATCGACGCCCAGGTCAAGGTGCGCGGTTTCCGCATCGAGCTGGAAGAAATTGAAACGGCGCTGGTGGCCAGTGGCGAAGTACAGGAAGCCTGCGTGCTGGCGCGCGGCGACGGCAAGGACAAGCAGCTGGTGGCCTATGTCGTGCCGTCTGCAGCGCGTGCCGCGCTGGACCAGGATGCACTGGGCGCGCTGCTGCGCCAGGCCCTGAAGCAGCTGCTGCCCGCCTACATGACCCCGAGTACGTTCGTACGCAAGGAACAGCTGCCACTCACACCTAACGGCAAGCTCGATCAGAAAGCGCTGCTGGCCGAGGAACTGCCTGCGGCGGCGAGCGCATCGCTGGCCCCGGCCCGCAACGGCAACGAAGCGCGCATCGCCGCGGTCTGGGCCAGCCTGCTCGGTTTGCCGGCGGTGGGCGTGGACAGCGCCTTCTTCGACATCGGCGGCAACTCGATCACCCTGATCGAGTTGAAGTACCGGCTGCAGGAAGAAGGCTTCGAATTTTCGCTCAAGGAGCTGATGGAAAACCCGACCGTGGCGGCGCTTGCGGCGCTGCTGGGCGAAGCTGACCGCCAGGCTGCCGGGGGCGCACTGAAGGCGGTGGTGCGCATGAACCAGTGCGCGCACGGCCAGCCGCTGTACGTCATCCATCCGTTTGGCGGCGGGGTTGAAGGATACCGGCCGCTGGCGCGGGCGCTGGAAACCGTGTGCCCGGTGTACGGGCTGCAGGCGCCGTTCATGTTCGGCCTGGACTTCCCATTCGAGGACTTGTCCGAACTGGCGCAGCTGTATGCGGACGCCATCGTCACCCACAGCCCGACCCGCCAGTATTCGCTGGCCGGCTACTCGGGTGGCGGGAAGATCGCGGCCAAGGTGGCGGCGCTGCTGGTGGCCCAGGGCGGGGAGGTCAACTACGTGGCCCTGTTCGACGCCAACATGCAAGACCCGGACGCGACCGAGAACGAAGACGATTTCAGCCGCCTGTGCCGATTCTGCTACAGCCTGAACGCCGTTAGCTCGGCCGACGAGGTGCCGCAGCAATGGCGGGCGCTCGACTATGCCCAGCAACTCGAATGCTTCGCCGACCTGGTTGGCAGCAAGCGCGCATACGTACGCAACGAGGTGATCGCGGCGTTGCGCTTCGGCGTGCACCTCCTGCGAGCCGGCTGCACCGACCCGGACAGCTTGAAAGTATGCGGCGCCGTCACTGCCTTTTTCAGCAGCGCCAACCCGGCGCTTGAGGCAAACCGCGACGGCTGGAACGCGGTGTTCCAGAACGATATCGACTGCCGCGAGATCGCGTCCACCCACAACGAATTCATGGACGCCGCGTCGGTCAACCAGATGCTGGGCGCGCTGTCGGCCGGCCTCGCCCTGCGCGCGATTCAAGCGCCGCAGCGCCCCCACTAATCACACACAATAACAAGAGAGAGCACCATGTCCGAAAAAAATATGTACCTGCGCGAAGACGTCTACATCGATCCGCTGGTCAACCAATGGTATGCCTGGCCCAACCTGATCGCGCCGGTCACCTATGCCATGTATATGACCAAGACCCATAAGCGCCTGATGAATTCCTTCGTCAACAACTATGAGCTGCACATCGTGGCCAACCAGGATGCGGCGATGGCCGGCGGCGGCGAATTCGTCAACTGCTCGGCCGAGCAGGTCGACGATGTCAGGCGCCTCATCGGCAAGTTCGACAACGACTACGGCATGTGCCGCGAGCTGTGCGAAGCCGTCGGCCAGCTCGACACCCTGGTGCGCAGCCACACCAGCGGCGAATCGATCGAGCCGCTGTACGAAAAAGTGCCAGCCCTGCTCAAGGGCTACGTGGAACTGTTCATGGACTTGTACCACCAGCCGTCCTACCGCCTGATCGAAGGCTTGCTGTATCAGAGCCCCTACTATCTGCCGGAGATCCAGTCGGTGTCGTTCGGCCTGCTGTCGGCCGAGCACGCGCGCCCGTTTGTGCTGAGCACCCCGCGCCTGCCGGGTGCCGACAACCTGCAACTGCGCCTGCCATTCAGCTCACCCGTGTGGGACCGCATTTTCCGCGCCCGCACCGAACCGGTGTCGCTGGAGGAGGCGGCCGCCATGTTCGAAAACGCCCCCGCCGAGGGTGGCCTGGACTGGCGCACGCTGTTCACCACCGAAGCGCCCGCGCGCCGTCACGTGCCGGTCACGCAAGGCATGCGCCTGGCCTATGTCGGCCACGCCGGCTTCCTGGCGGAGACCCCCGGCTGCGCGGTGCTGATCGATCCCGTGATCGCCAACCGTACCGCCTCGAATGCCGACCAGGTCATCAGCTACACCGAGCTGCCCGAGCACATCGACTACCTGTGCCTGACCCACAACCATTCGGACCACGTCAACATTGAATCGCTGCTGCAGATCCGCCACCGCGTGGGGCAGGTGCTGGTGCCGAAGAATAACGGCGGCAGCCTGGCCGACCCGTCGCTCAAGCTGATCCTGTCGCGGCTTGGCTTCAAGGTCAGCGAAGTGGACGACATGGAAGAGATCATGCTGCCTTCGGGCCGCATCCTCAGCATTCCCTTCCTGGGCGAGCATGGAGACCTCAACATCCGCAGCAAGACCGCATGGCTGCTGGAAATGGGCGGCAAGAAGATCTACGCCGGCGCCGACTCGTCCAACCTGGAGCCGCGCATGTACCAGCACATCCAGACCCTGGTCGGCGATCTTGACGTGCTGGCGATCGGCATGGAATGCGTGGGCGCGCCCTACACCTGGCTGTACGGCGCGCTGACCACCACAGCGGTGGCGCGCAACGTCAAGGAGTCGCGCCGCCTCAACGGATCGGACTTCGGCAAGGCCGCCCAGATGGTGGCGACCTTCCGTCCGCGCCAGGTGCTGATCTATGCGCTCGGCATGGAGCCCTGGTATGGCTATTTCATGGGCGTCGACTACAGCGACGACTCACAGCAGATTATTCAGTCGGGACGCATGGTCGAGCATTGCATTGGCCTGGGCATTGCGGTCGAGCGCCTGTGCGGAAAACAAACTTTGCAGCTGGCATAAGCCGGCACACAACCATCACACATCGGAGAAGAAGATGAATGCAGTTCTGGAAGCACCTGTTGTACAAGAAATCAGCGTCAGCCAACTCGAGCGCGTGGGCGGCTTGCCGCTGATGCTGCGCCCGCAGCTGGACGGCATGAAAGTGCTGGACTGGGCCAAGGCGAGCGCGGAGTCGGTCGAGCGCATCCTGCAGGAAAACGGCGCGCTGCTGCTGCGCGGCTTACCGGTGCATAGCAGCAAGCAGTTCGGCGACATCCTCACCGCGCTGTTCGGCGAAGAGCTGATCGAGTACAGCTACCGCTCGACCCCGCGTACCGAGCTGCGCGGCAATATTTACACGGCGACCGAATACCACGCCGACCAGACCATTCCGCAGCACAACGAGAACGCCTACGCGAACAATTGGGCCATGCGCATCGGCTTCCTGTGCATGCAGCCTTCCGAGTCGGGCGGCGCCACGCCCATCGGCGACAGCCGCCGCGTGTACGAGATGATAGCCCCGGCCGTGCGCGAACGTTTCGAGCAGCATGGCGTGAAATATGTGCGCAACTATTCGGACATCGACCTGCCATGGTCGGAAGTGTTCCAGACCACCGAGCGCGCCGACGTCGAGCGCTTCTGCGACGCCAACGGCATCGGCTACGAGTGGCTGCCCGATAATTGCCTGCGCACCGTGCAAATCAATCCGGCCACCGCCATCCATCCGCAGACGGGCGAATCGCTGTGGTTCAACCAGGCCCATCTGTTCCACGTCAGCAGCCTCGACCCGGCGGTGCGCGACAGCCTGGTCAAGGTGTTGGGCGAAGCGAACTTGCCGCGCAATACGTATTACGGCGACGGCAGCCCGATCGAAGAGGAAGCGCTGGCCCAGATCCGCGCCGTGTACGACGCCACGAAAATCATTTTCCAATGGGAAAAGGGCGACCTGTTGCTGCTCGACAATATGATGTTTACCCACGGCCGCGAACCGTATGTGGGTGAGCGCAAGGTACTGGTCGGCATGGCCCGGCCGCAGCAGCATCCTGCGGCTGCCTGATCGCCCGTCGGGTAAGGCCTGGCCCTGCGGCCGGGCGTTACAATTGGTTAATCTGAATTGTGAATTAATGTGAGTAAAATCACCAATGTGTTAATTGACCTACATCAATTTAACTGATATCTTGCAATTGTAAGTCGCTGTTGGGAACGCTTGTGACCAGATGCAGCGCCCATCATTTTTCGCGAGACAGAGTGGATAATACCTTCGATTGGCAGCAGACCCAGATGCACGCCCTGCTCTCGGCCACCAGTGAAGATGAGTTCTTCGCCGCGCTGGTCAAGGCTTCCAGCGACCTCGGTTTCGAATACTGCGCCTATGGCATGCGCTTTCCCTTGCCGCTTTCCAATCCCAAGATGTATATGGTCAATAACTACTCGTCCGAGTGGCAGAACCGTTACGTCGAGCAAAACTATCTGTCCATCGATCCCACCGTGGCGCACGGCACCCGGTCCATCCTGCCGCTGATCTGGTCGGACGACGTGTTCCAGGCTTGTCCCACTTTCTGGGAAGATGCGCGCGGACACGGCCTGCAGGTCGGCTGGGCGCAATCTTCGTATGACGCAAAAGGCGTGGGCGGCTTGCTGACCCTGGCGCGTTCCGGCGACCTCATCACCCAGGCCGAACTGCGCAAGAGCTCGATGAAAATGTCGTGGCTGGTGCAGGTGGCGCATGAAGGCATGGCGCGCCTGCATACGGTCAAGGGCCAGCCGGCCGAGGCCCCAGTGCTGACCGGGCGCGAGATCGAAGTGCTGCGCTGGACCGCCGACGGCAAAACTTCCAGCGAAGTGGGCCAGATCATGAATATCGCTGAACGCACCGTCAATTTCCATGTCAACAATTCGCTGGAAAAGCTCGGTGCCGTCAACAAGACCGCCTGCGTGATCAAGGCAGCCATGCTGCGCCTGCTGTAATCCTTCTTTTCGGCGTGGCCTGTCAGCCCTGACAGGACCGCTCTGCCGCACCCCCATGGTCTAATAACGCTGGGCCGCGCATTCTTCGCGGCGGCCCGCTCAAGACAAGGCACTGCGCGCGGCACCATGATTGTGACATCTCCCTCCAGCAGCACCGGCCCGCCAGGCGACGCCGTAGCACGCTTCGCGGCGCCGCTACTGCGAGTCCTGCCGCCTGGCGCAGGCCGGCCCGCGCTGCACTATGCGCTGGCCATGGTCGACGTGGCCATGTTCAGCCCCGCGCTGTACACACTGGCGGGCATCAGCCTGCCAGCCCACATCGCGCAAAGCGTGCCAAAACGCCAGGCCGAATTCCTGGCCGGACGCCTGTGCGCACGCGCGGCGCTGTCCACGCTCGGTCAGGGGGCGCTGACGGTCGGCATCGGCACGCACCGTGAGCCATTGTGGCCGCCAGGCGTGGTGGGCAGCATCAGTCACAACGGCAGCTTCGCGGCGGCGATCGCCTGTCCCGCGGCCAGTCTGGCCGGCATCGGCATCGACATCGAGAGCGTCATCGGCGAGGATACGCGCGGCGCCATGGCCGAGCTGGTGGTCAGTCATGCGGAGCTGGCCTACCTTGACGCGGCATGCACCGGCCTGTCGCTCGACTGCCTGCTCACGCTCGTGTTCTCGGCCAAGGAAAGCTTCTTCAAGGCCGCCTTTGCGCAGGTGCGCAGCTACTTCGATTTTGACGCCGTGTGCGTGATCGCCATCGATACGGTCGCGCGCACCATCAGCCTGCAACTGGTGCAAGGCCTGGCGCCCGGCCTGGCCGCAGGCGCCGTGCACCAGGCCAGCTACGACCTGCTCGATGGCGGTCCTACCGGCGCGGTGTTCACCGTGCTTTCCCTGGCCGCGCCATGCGTGCCTGCGAACTTTGACAGTTATGCCGCGGTGGCCCTTCGGGTCTAATCTAGTCTGGCAGGCCCTGAGCGGCCAAACAACACCATTGAACTGGATACGATCATGTTGGCAGTTAATTCCGGCAGCCTGCACGCTGCCGAAGGCGCCGCAGCGCGCCCTTATGAAGTTCCGCGCGGAGCGCTGGAACAAACCATTGCACAAGTCTGGCAGGAGCTGCTCGGGCTGGAAAGGGTGGGACGCGACGACCATTTCTTCGAACTGGGCGGCCATTCATCGATGGCCGTGCAGCTCATTCCACGCCTGCGACGCCAGTTCGGCGCCGACATTGGCCTGCGCTCGCTGTTCCAGGCGCCCACACTGCGCGGCTTCGCCAGCGCGATAGCCGAGAGCGCATCGCGCGAGCCGGCCTGTGCCTGATTTTTCACGCTTATTCTCACAACGACACAAGGATTTCACCATGAGCGCTACCCCTACAACCCGTACCATCGCGCGCGCCGCGGCCCTGGCCTTGCTGCTTGGCCTGGGCACGGTGCACGCGGGCGCGACCAACCCGCCGGTCAAGGTCACCAGCGGTGGCGGCTCGGCCCTGCTGATCGAGGCGATCAAGACCAAGCGCCCCGACCTCGTGCGCACGCTGGTCAAGAGCGGTGTCGACGTCAACGGCGCGAGCGCCGGCGACGGCACGGCGCTGATCTACGCGGCCGGCGAGGGCGATGCCGCCATGGTGGCCGAACTGATCGCGCTGGGCGCCAACGTGAACCAGCCATCGATGGGTGATGGCTCGCCGCTGATCGCGGCGGCCCAGTCGGGCAGCCTGGAGGTGGCCAAACAGCTGATGGCCGCCGGCGCCAAGCCGGACCTGATCGTGCCGGGCGACGAAACGGCGCTGATCAACGCGGCCCGCGACGGCAAGCTGGATATGGTCAAACTGCTGGTCGCCGGCGGCGCCGACGTCAACCTGGGCGCGCCCGCCGACGATGGGTCGAAAAAGCTGCGTACCCCGCTCAACCAGGCATCGTCGAGCGCGATCCGCCAGTACCTGAGCAGCAAGGGCGCGAAGCGCTAACAACCCCGCACGTTAATTGGAAAACCGGGGCGCCGCTCCGGTATCGCTGTCGAGAAAAATCATGGATGTGTTGAAAACGAAAACGCGCGCCAGTTCGATCACCCCGATCCGGGGAGTGATGGCGCTGGTGGTGGCCGTGCTGGCCGTGGCCGGATGGCAGCTGAGCGGGCCTTCGGGCGCGCAGAAGATGGCCAGGTCGGGCACCTTGCTGGGCACCGTCAAACAGGGCGACCTGAAGGTGCAGGTCGATGGCTACGGCAACCTGCGTTCGGACCGCCAGAAGCTGCTGACCACGATCACCAGCGGCACGGTCGAGGAAATCCTGCTGAAACCCGGCGCCCAGGTCAAGGCCGACAGCGTGATCCTGCGCCTGAGTAACCCGGAACTGGAAAAGCTGCTGATCGACGAACAGCAGAAACTGCTGATGGAGCAGGTCGGGCTGCGCCAGATGAAATTGAACCAGTCGCTCGAGCTGCTGGCCGAAGGCGCGAAGCTGGAAGAAATCCGCACCAACCACCTGTCGGCCAAGACCACCCGCGAAGAGCAGGAAGAGTGGGCCAAGAAGGGCGTGGTGTCCAAGCTGTCGTTCCGCGAAACCCAGCTCAAGGAAACGCTTCTGGCCAAGAGCATCGAAGCGAATCTGGCGCGCGTCAAGCAAATCCGCCTGGTGCATGCCGAAGTGCTGAAAATCCAGGGCGAGCGCATCGCCACCCAGGAGGAACGCTACGCCATCATGAAAGCCCAGCATGCGCGCCTGAACGTGCGGGCCGGCATGGATGGCGTGCTGCAGACCCTGTCGGTCGAGCTGGGCCAGAGCTTCCTGCCCGGCCAGAAGCTGGCGCTGATCGGCGGCACCGCGGACCTGGTGGCCATGATCAAGATACCGCAGGCGGCGGCCGAGCAGGTCAAACCGGGCCAGCTGGCAGTCATCGATACGCGCCAGGACAAGGTGGAAGGCAAGGTATTGCGCGTCAATCCGGCGGTGGAAAACGGCACCGTGATGGTTGAAATCGCGTTCATGAAGCCGCCGCCGCCGAGCGCGCGGCCGGAACTGAACGTGGACGCCACCATCTACACCAACACCTTGCAAAACGTGCTCTATGTGGAGCGCCCGGCCAATGCCCGCGCCCACGCCGGCAGTGCCGTGTTCAGGCTGGACGCCGGCAGCAGGAATGCCCAGCGCACCCAGGTCGGTTTCGGCGCCGAAGCGGGACGCTACATCGAAGTGAAAAGCGGCCTGAAACCGCGCGATACCGTGATCCTGTCGGACATGTCCAAATATGCGCAGCTGAGCGAAGTCGCTCTGGTCGACTGAGGCCGGCGCGCCCTACCTTCAATAAAAAAACGGAGAACACCATGCAAAACGTAAAAATCGAACTGAAGAACATCACCAAAAAATTCGCCACCGACGAAATGGAAACCCATGCGCTGCGCGGCATCGACCTGAAAATCCATGCGGGCGACTATGTGTCGATCGCCGGTCCTTCCGGCTGCGGCAAGTCGACCCTGCTGGCCATCCTGGGCTTGCTGGACGCGCCAAGCTCGGGCCAGTACTTCATCGAGGGCAAGGATGTGGCGGGCTTGTCGCTGGCCGACAGCGCTGCCATCCGCAACGAAAAAATCGGCTTCGTGTTCCAGTCGTTCAATCTGATCGACGAGCTGTCGGTGTTCGACAATATCGCGCTGCCGCTGCGCTACCGTAACAAGACCATCAGCGACGCCGACATCAAAACCCGCGTCAAGACCTGGCTGGACAAGGTAGAAATGAGCCACCGCGCCAGCCACCGCCCAAGCCAGCTGTCCGGCGGACAGCAGCAGCGTATCGCGATTGCGCGCGCGCTGGTGGGCGAGCCGGCGATCCTGCTGGTCGATGAGCCGACCGGTAACCTTGATTCGACCAACGGCGACATCGTGATGGAAATGCTGGCCAAGCTGAACCGCGACGGCACCACCCTGTGCATGGTCACCCACGATCAGCGCTACGCCGACATGGCATCGACCAAGCTGCAACTGATGGACGGCAAAATGGTGCACGCACCGGCCGCGCTGGTGGCGGCATGAGCGCGATCCTGCATGAAATCAAGCTGGCGCTGGCCAGCCTGCGGCGCACCCCGGGCTTTTTCCTGACGGTGGCGAGCACGCTCGGCATCGCCCTCGCTGCGCTGGTGTGCATCGCCGGCGTCAACCGCCTGCTGTTCCTCGAACCGTTGCCGTATCCGCAGCAGGATCGCCTGTTCGTGGCCCAGGGCGTGGTGCTGGACAAGGGCGAAGTCGTATTCAAGGGCTTGCATACCTACCCGGCCCTGCTGCAGCTGTACCAGACGCCGGGCGTCTTCGAGCGCGCCGGCCTGATGGACTACCAGAAGCAGTTCCTCACCAGCGACCCTACCCAGCCGCGCCTGGAAGTGACCTACGCCAGCTCTGGCGTGTTCGACCTGACCGGCGCGCGCGCCCAGCTCGGACGCACGTTCGGCCCGGACGAGGAAGTGGGCAAGACCAATCCGGTGGCCGTGCTGTCGCATCGCACCTGGCAAGCCAATTTTGGCGGCGACCCTGACATCGTCGGCAAAAAGGTCGCGCTGGACGGCGCCAGTTTTACCGTCGTTGGCGTGCTGGCCGCCGACTATGCCGAGCCTGCGCTGCACTCGCTCGATCGCCTGACCGACGTCTACCTGCCGTGGGAATCGAATCCGCGCGACCAGCAGGCGCGCCAGGACTGGGAAAATTTCGATTCCAACCTGCGCGTGGTGGGGCGTCTGAAACCAGGCGTGACGGCTGAACAGGCCGGCGCCGCACTGGGCGCTCCGCTCAACGAGCGCTTCCGCGCCCAGACCGCCGGTGTCGGCGCCATGGCCACCGTGACGGTGCAGATCGAACCGCTGTCGTTTGCCCGCATCATTGGCGGCGACAGCAACAAGGTCGCGCTGATGCTGCTGGCCGGCGTGTGCGCACTGCTGCTGATCGCCAGCGCCAACGTGTCCAACCTGTTCCTGGCGCGTACCGCCCAGAAGCAGCGCCAGTTGTCGATCCAGGCAGCGCTGGGCGCCAACCGCGGCCACCTGTTCCGCAATATGTTTGCCGAAGCGGGCATCCTGATGCTGGCCGCGTCCAGCGTCGCGCTGTTGCTGGCGGCGGGAGGCTATGCGCTGCTGCGTCATTACGGCCACGGCAAGATCCCGCGGGTGCAGGAACTGGCGCTCGATCCGGTCTCGGCCGTGTTCATCATCGCCGTCGGCCTGGTGCTGGCGCTGGTGTTTGCCGCGCTATCGATCCGCATGGTCAACTACAAGGCCCTGGCCGCCTTCCTGCAAAGCGGCGGCAAGGGCGCCGGCATGCAGATTTCGAACACCACCCGCAAGGTGCTGATCGCTTCACAGATCGCCATCGCCTCGCTTCTGCTGGTCGGTAACTTCGGCTTGCTGAAGGAATCGCTGCAGGTGCTGGGCCGCGACGCCGGCTTTGCCACTACCGGCCTGTATGAAGTGAACCTGAGCGCCGGCGAGCAGCAACTGTCGCCGGAGCAGAGCGCGCAGCAGATGCAGGCAATTGACACTACCCTGTCGGCCTGGCCGAACGTGGAAAGCGTCAGCTTCGCCGGCGACGGCCCGACCTCGACCGCCGTGTGGGCCAGCACCCTCAAGCGCGACATGGGTTCGCAGGACAAGTTCACCCCGAACACCAACCGCATCGACGCGCGCTATCTGAAGCAGATCGGCCTGCCGGTGGTGTACGGACGCGAATTCACGACTGCGGAAGTGAACGACAAGGCGCAGGCGATCCTCGTCAACGAAACGCTGGCCAAGGCTATCAATCCAGCCGGTAGCGCCGTCGGCACCAACCTGTTCTGGAACAAGAAGACCGAGCCTTACCGCGTGGTCGGTGTGGTCAAGGATGTGTTCCTGCCGACGGTCGAGCCGGTGCAGCGCGTGTACCTGGCCGGTACCACCAATATGAACCTGGTGGTGAAAGTGAAGGATGGCCAGGCGCTCGACAAGGCAGCGCTGGTGAGCGCGGTGGCGGCAATCAATCCGACGCTGCGCGTGGTGAAATTGACTTCGGTCGAGGAAGCCTACCGCAAGCTGCTCACGCGCGACGCGACCACGGCCACCATCACCTTCTCGCTGGCGGTGCTGGCGCTGTTCCTGGCGGGCCTGGGCGTGTACGGCGTGCTTAGCTACAGCATCAAGCTGCGCCGCCACGAACTGGGAATCCGCATGGCGCTGGGCGCCGCGCCGCGCCGCATCATGGCGCTGGTGTACCGCGACAGCATGATTCCGGTCGCCTTCGGCCTGGCGGCCAGTGCGCTGGGCGGCATTTTGCTGTACGCCTTTTTGCGCCAGAGCATGGAGCGCCACTTGAACATGGGCGTGTTGCCGGCCCTGGTCACCCTGGTGCTGGTGGTATTGACCGTCTCGGTTGCCTGCTACCTGCCGGTGCGCCGCATCCTCGGGCAGTGGCCGCAGCACGCGCTGCGTGGCGACGCCGCCCTGTAAAAACGCAAGGCCGCCTGCGGGCGGCCTTTTTTCTTTTGTGCCTGAAACGACTCCCATGCTAGAGACCCAACCCTGGATCCTGCGCCAACCCGGCCCTGGCCGGCGCCTGCGCCTTTTCTGCTTCTCCTACGCGGGCGGCAATGCCGCCAGCTACCTGCCATGGCAGGCCGAACTCGACCCGGCAATCGAAGTGTGCGCGCTGCAGCTGCCCGGGCGCGGCGCGCGCATGGGCGAGACGCCGTACTCCTGCCTCGCTTCGCTGGTCGCTGCGCTGGCACCCGTGATCGCCTCGCGCAACGCGCTGCCGTTTGCCTTTTTTGGACACAGCCTGGGCGCGCTGGTCGCGTTCGAAGTGGCGCGCCATTTGCAGCGCCATGGCATGCCGATGCCGGAACACTTGTTCGTGTCCGGCTGCGAAGCGCCGCAGTACCGCAGCCCGCCGAAAAATTTGCACGCGCTGCCTGAAGCAGAGCTGATCGAATCGCTGCGCTCATACAACGGCACCCCGAGCGAAGTGCTGGCCCACCGCGAGCTGATGGAACTGCTGCTGCCGACCATACGCGCCGACTTTTCGCTGGTCGACAATTACCACTACGATCCGGCGCCGCTGCTGACGATTCCTGTCACGGTGCTGGCCGGGCGCGGCGACGACCACGTGGCAACCGGGCTGGTGGAGCAGTGGCAGCGCGAGACCGAGGCCGCATGCGAGATCGAATGGTTCGACGGCGACCACTTTTTCATTCACAGCGAAAGGCGCGCGGTGCTGCGTTGCGTAGCTGCAGGGCTGGCCGCCGGTCAGTACGCCTGATTGCCGCGCTTTTTTACATTTGCTTGCAACTGGGCAATTTTCGACGGGTAAATACAGGGTATAGTTTTCCCTTCGGCTGGCGATTTCGGAGGCGTTATCAAAACTACTATCCAGCGTGCCGGCGTGCTCGGCCTTGTCCTGATGTTGTCCGCATGCGGTGGAGGTGGCGGTGCGCCAACGCCGACACCGACGCCAACGCCAACGCCAACACCTACGCCAACGCCAACGCCAACACCTACGCCAACACCTACGCCGACACCTACGCCGACACCTACGCCAACCCCATGCGCGCTTTCCGGACTAAGCATCTTCCCGGCGAACAACCCATGGCGCACTGACATCACCGCGGCCCCGCTTGATTCCCGTTCGGCCGCCATCATCAGTTTCCTTGACCAGACCGCCGCGCCGCCCTTCGCCGATTTTGGCAGCGGCCTGTATCAAGGCGTGCCGATCGGAATTCCCTACGTCGTCGTTTGCGCGAACCAAGCGCTGGTGCCGGTGACTTACCGCGCCAATGCCGGCGACGGCAACTACGGTTCCGAAAGCGATCCCGGGCCGTTCCCGATTCCGCTGAACGCGCCGATTGAAAGCAATGGCGTCGGCGACAGCCACGTCATCGCCGTCGACGCCGCGAACCACAAATTGTATGAGCTGTACAACGCGAGCCTGTCTGCCGCCGGCACGTCGTGGGAAGCCTCGTCCGGCGCCAAATTCGACCTCGACAGCAATGCGCTGCGGCCACTGTGCTACACCTCGGCCGACGCCGCCGGCCTGCCGATTTTCCCAGGCCTGGTGCGCTACGACGAAGTGGCCAGCGGCGCGATCACCCATCCGATCCGCTTCACACTGGCGCGCAGCCGGGTCAGCCCGATGTTCGTGGCGCCGGCCCGCCACTGGGTCAACGGCACCAACACCAACGCCGCCTTCCCGACCCCGATGGGCATGCGTCTGCGCCTGAAAGCGAGCGTGAATATCGGCAGCTATTCGCAGACCAATCGTGTCATCCTGACGGCGATGAAAACCTACGGGATCATCCTGGCCGATATCGGCTCGAATTTTTATTTCAGCGGCGCGCCCGATGCACGCTGGGACAATGACGACCTGAAAAACTTGCGCACCATCAGGCCTTCCGATTTCGAGGTGGTCCAGATGGGCACCATCTTCGATTCCGCGTCGTCCGCGGACCGGGCGACCTGCGCGCCATAAAAAAATCCCCGCCAGTTGCATCGACGGGGATCATGGTGCCGGTTTATTGCGGCCGGTACGTGACCTTCAGATTATAGTTAGACGCCTTGTACCCTTTCAGCAGCACGTACACGTCGCCATTGGCCGTCATGCTGACGGTGCAAGTTTCGGTGCTGGTGCCCCCGTCCGATTTGCAGGTATAGGTTGACGTGGTCGGCACCGTCGTCTTGCGCACGTACAGGTCCACATCGCCCGTACCCGTAGTTTCCGCCTTCAGGCTGCCGACACCGACCTTGAACGGCCCAAAACTGCGCGTCTGGTTCAGTGTCAGGGAACCGCTGAAGGTCTCGACCTTGTCGATGATTCCCGGCCCGTCGCTACCGAGTTCGATCGCGTAGGCAGCGGCGAGCTTGGCGAACTTGAGCGCGTGCGCAGCCTGGTTGCCGGAATTCGCATACGTGTCGTTGGCAGTGTGAATGAAGGGATTGTCGTCGCCGTCGAGGGTCTCGAACGGGAACGACGAAGGGTAGCCCTGCGCCTGCCACGACGCATGGTCCGAGCACGCATAGCCGCACTTGGAATAGCCGACCGTGATGCCCGGCTGGTAGGCCGCAACGAGCTTGGCCAGGAAATCATTCTGCAGGCTGTCGGTGAAGTCGGTATAGATCCAGATGTCGCTAGCCGAGCCTTTGTAGTTGGTCATATCGAGCTGCATCACGCCCACCACGTTCACATTGGCCGCCTTGTAGTTCTGAGCGATGGCCGCCGAGCCACGCAGCCCGGTTTCTTCCGCCGCATAGCCGATGAACTTGATGGTGCGGCGCGGCTTGTAGCCGCTCGCAATCATCGCGCGCAAGGCTTCGGTCATGCTGGCGATACCCGAGGCGTCATCGTCGGCGCCCGGCGAGCGCGAGGTCTCGCCGTTTCCCGACATATTGATCGTATCGAGGTGGCCGCCAATGACGATCACTTCGGTCGGATTGTCCGAGCCGGTCATCGTGAGAATGACCGATTTCTGGCTGAAGCCGGTATGCGTGAACTGGGTCACCGCGATATCGCTGCGGCCGGCCGCCATGCTTTCCCACTTCGTTTTCAGCCAGTTCGAGGCGTTGCTGCCGTTGATGGTCGTGTAGTAGCGGTTGGCGAAATTGGACAGGTCGGTGATCGTCGTCGTGATATTACTTGCCTGCATTTGCGACAGGACGCCCGGCACGATGGCCTGGTTGTCGAGCACATACACCGGGCGGCTCAGGGCCGCAGTGGCCGTCGGTGCGGTGACTGACTGCTTCGCCAGCGCGCGCCTGCCCTCGGTTTCGCTGGCGTGGAACATGAAGCCGCCGCAGCGCTTGAGCTCCTTGTGAATCGCCGCGCCCAGTTGCAGCATCTGCTCTTCATCGACCTCGACCAGGTGGACTTTTTCGGTGGTCGCGGCCTTCGCGCGCAGATCGCTCGAACGCAATAGCCTGCTCTCCTTCGCGATCACCTGCGGCGCCAGTTTTTGCAACTGCAGGAAGGCCGTGTCGCCAACCGTAATCCAGGACTTTTTCGACTCCGCCGTTGCGCTTGCGCTCGCAAACAGACCGACAAGCAGCATAGCCAGCGCTGCAGGAACGGCACGGCCTTGAAACCTACGCTTCTGATTCTCCATCGATGATTCCTCTTATTAGAAGGGCGCATTGCCCTGTTAAAAGCGGAAGATCGGCAGGTACGCCGGAATCCGCTTATCCAAAAAACAAAGCAGCCGGAATGGCTGCAACGGTTGGATGCATGGAAACTGGAATGCGAATACGAAAGATTGGAAAAATATTATCACGGGCAGGACGCCGCGTGACGCATGTGTCTGATTAGACCGACAGTCTAATTCTTAACATAATCAAAGGCTTACGAAACATTTATGTTCCGCTGGAAATGCAATGCGACTAGGAACTCTCAGGGCTTGACCGCCAGTGCGCTGGCCTTTTTCCATAATTCCGCCAGCCTGCCATTCGCTTCCATCTGCTGCAGTTCCTCGTCGATCAGCGTGCGCAGCTCGTCCGCGCGGGCAAAGCGTTTGGAAATGCCGAAATAGAAGAGGTTCGGTTGCATGCCGGGAATCGGCGCCTTGCCGATGTCGGGGTCGGCCAGGTAGTTCTTGCCGATCGCCGCGTAGGCCATCATCACTTCATCCTTTTCGAGGAACAGGGCACAGCGGCCCAGGTGAACTTTGTTGATCAATGCCGTGAAGTCCTTCGCGCCCTGGTCGACCATGCCGTGGGCCATGCCATAGCCTTCGTAGTTGTAGCCCTGGACCCCGCATACGCGGAATTTTTTCACGTCGGCAGCGGTCTCGATCGGCAAACCCCTGGGGTGATTGCGGCGCGAATAGTAGTAGTACGCGGTGGTCGCGTAGTAGGGGCGCGAAAAGTGAAACGCCCTGGTGCGCTCCACGTTGTAGGACATGTTGAGCACCATGCCGAAATCCTTGCCCAGGGTCGCCACGGCAAGGCAGCGCGGCCACGGAATCAGGTCGATTGTGTACTCGACCCCACGCCGGACGAAGATGTCGTCAATGACAGCAATTGCGTAGCCGGTCATGACCGCGGTCTTCTTGCCGCCCACGCGCTGGTAGTAGGAATACGGTGGCCACTCGTTTTCATCGTCGCAGATCGCGACCGACATGCCGGCGCGTGGCGCGGCAGACGCATGCGCCGCCGCCAGGCACAAGGCCAGCGCGGTGAACATGTGGCGAAAATTTGTGGTTGTCATTGAGGCTGACTCACGGATCAGTGGCACTGCCCCTAATGTACCACTCCGGCTACCTGAGGTTCCCACTGACTGTGACGAATAGTTCACGCGGTGCGCCGGTCAGCATGGTCGCGAAGCGGCCACGCGGATCCGAGGCGGCGAACTGGTTCGACCCGATGGTGCTGAAGTAGCGCTTGTCGAACACGTTGTTCAGATTGACCTGGAAGGTCAGGCCGCCGCGGCGCAGGCCCGCGCCCAGGTCCCACACGGTGTACGGCGACACCCAGCCGTCGTTGGTATACGTGTAGTAGCGTTGCGAGGTGTATTTACCACCCAGTTTGACGAACCAGCGCTTGTTGTCGAAAGCGAGTTCGGTTTGCATCAGCCGGGCCGGCGCATCGACCACCTGTTTGCCGCCGACGGCGACGACGGCGCCGTTATCCAGATAGTCGGAGCCGTAGCGTGAACGGTTCAAGGTCAGCGAATTGAACCAGGTCCAGTTGCGCGCGAGCGCCAGGCTGGCGGCCGCTTCGAGCCCTGATGTATTGACGCGCCCGACGTTGACCACCGTGTTCGGGCAGCCGACCACGCCGGCGCAGGTAGCCACGCTGAGGAGGCGGTCGCGGAAGTCGGCCCTGTACAGCGCCACCGATCCCGACACGCCGCGGCGCGTGAAGCGCAGGCCAAGGTCGGCGCTCACCGATGTTTCAGGTTTGAGCTTCGCGCCATTCGCGTCGAAGGCCGCCTGGCTTTGTGAAAACTGGCCGTACACGCCCGCTTCAAAGGCGCGCAGGTTGCGCGATACGGAGGCAAACAATTCAGCGTTGTCGTTGAGGTCGTAGTTCAGCCCCACTTGCGGCAGCAGGCCCTTGCGCGCTTTCAAGGTACCAGCCGCGCGCACCCGGTTGATGCTGGTGGCCTCGATTGTCACGCTCGGATGCTTGATTCCGGCATTGATCCGCAGCCTGCCGCCCTGGAGCGCGAACGAGTCCTGCACATGGAACTGGGCGGTGCGCACCCGGAACCGTTGCATGTAAGCGGTCAGCATGGGATTGTCGAGGAAGCGATTGCTATCCTCGGGGCCGCTGACGGCGTAGAAATTGCGCGTCACATCATGCAGATTGCGCTCAAACCAAAAGCCGCCATTCACGGTGTGCATGCCCGTTTTCCAGCTCAGGTCGGCCAGCACCCCGTGCCGCCGCACCGCGTATTCGGTCGTGCGGATCGATATCGGCACCGTTGCCGAACTGGCCGTGTAGGGCGTGTACCAGTGTCCCTGGCCATCGTTGCGGTGAAAGTAAGCGCTCGCTTTTAGCCGCAGGCTGGCGTCCTGGTTCTCGAGCCTGAGCGCGGCGCCGCCCAGGTGGTCCTTGCGCAGGCCGCGCGCCGTGTAATAGGCGTCGTCCCGGTTGGTCACTCCGCCGCTAAAGACTCCCCGCGCCGCCTGCACGGCGCGCTCCCAGTCGGGCGCGTAGTTGTCCCATTCCCAGCCCAGCCGCTCGCGCATGTCGAGCGACAAGTCCTGGTAATCGTTCTCACTGCGGTCGGCATAGTTGTAGAACGCTTCCAGGCGGTTGGGACCGCTGTCCTGCACCAGCCTGCTGTTGAACTGGGTCAGGTCTTGCACGCCTTCGCCCTTCCACTTGCGCCCATGCTGGCGCACCGCGCTGGCCGTCAGCTTGGCGCCTTCGGCCAGCAGGCCGCTGTCGATGCGCACGAAGCTGCGCCGCATGTGGTTGCTGCCCACGGTCTGGGAGACCCGGATGCCGGCGGCATCCTGCGGGTCGTTCGACACGAATTGCACCGCGCCGCCCAAATTGCTGGTCGATGCGGTGCCAACGGCCCCGGAACCTTGCGACAGGTCGACCCGGCGTATGTTTTCAGGAATGATCGCGCGGCTGATGTGCAGCCCGTTGTTGTTCCCGTAGCTCATGTTGCCGAGCGGGATATCGTCGAGGGTGAAACCGAGTTGGCCCTGGCTGAAGCCGCGCACCGAGAGGCGGGTCGACCATTCGTAGGCGCCGAACGCATCGGACGACTGGAAACTTACGCCTGGCAGCTTTTGCAATACTTTGAGGGGGCTGGTGCCGGGCAGCGCGTCGGCCAGGTCGCTGCGGGTGATGTTCTGGACCTGGCGCGTCTGGCCTTTGCCGAAAATCTCGATGGTCTCGATCGGGGCGGGCGTTTGCGCCACGGCGGAGGCAAGCCCCGTAGCGAGGCCAAGTGCGATGGAGATGGTCAGTATGCGCCTCATGCTCGCCCCGTTGTGCCATTTAACAATTATGCGCTGGCACGCGGGGCGAAGCGAGAAAAAAATGACTTACCTGGCGATCAATACCACGCTGCCGCGTCCGCACACGCCGTAACTGGCGAACTCGCCACCGACGGCCGCTTCGGCGCCCGGCGTACTGACCTGGCCGGCGCCTTCGGCCCACGGACAGGTATCGGTCACCCGGTACCAGCTTTTGCCCGTTCCCGGCCATGGAAGTGTGAAATTGACTTGCGCGCTCCAGGCGTTGTGGGCGATGTAAATGGCCGAGGCCGAATCGCCCAGTTCGCTGCCATCGATGCGCCAGGCCAGCGCGTGGTTATTGCCGTCATTGAAGTAGGCGGCATCGGCCACGCCGCCGTCCGGCTTGAACCAGCGCAGCTGTTCCATGCCGTTGCCGTTGTTGTCGGCGCCCGAGTAGAAATTGGCCGGCCGCAGCGCAGGGTGAGCCTTGCGGAACGCCATCATGCGCTTGCTGAAGGTCTGGAAGTTGGTCTGGTCGACATTCCAGGTCCAGCCCAGCCAGTTCGCGCTCGAATCGAGGTTGTACGGGTTGTTGTTGCAATTGATGCTGCGCAGGTATTCATCGCCGCCCACCACCATCGGCACCCCGGCCGACACCATCATCAGGGCCATGCCGTTGCGCGCCGCCTTGCGCTGGTCGGCTGCGATGCCGGCCTGGTCCCAGCTGTTGTTATTGTCGTCGCCGCCGTCGCTCGGCCCGAATGGCCAGGCCTGGTTGTTGTTCTTGCTGTTGCAGCTGTACAGGTCCTTCAGCGTAAAGCCGTCGTGGGCGGTGACGAAATTGACCGAGTGCCAGGGCTTGCGGCCGTCGTCGCCATACAGGTCGCTCGAGCCGGCAAAACGGCTGGCCAACTGGCCCGGTGTCACCACGGCCGAGCCCAGTTTGTTCTGCGCCTGGCGCACCACGTCGCGGTACTTGCCGTTCCACTCGGCCCAGCCGGTCGGAAAGCCGCCCACCTGGTAGGAGTTGCCGCCAATGGCCCAGGGCTCGGCGATCAGGTCGCTGCCGGTGCCGCCCGCTGCCGGGCGCGGCGGCAGTTCGGCCACGATGCGGTTCAGCGCGTTGCCGCTATCCATCTTGTCGAAGTTGAAGCAGCCGTGTTCGCAGGTGTTGCCCAGTACGGAAGCGAGGTCGAAGCGGAAGCCGTCCACGCCCAGGGTGTTGCGCCAGTAGGCCAGCGAATCGACGATCAGGTTCTGGGCGACCAGGTTGCGCGTGTTGTAGTTGCCGCCCACGCCGGTGTTGTCCCAGGAATTCTGCTTGTCGCTGGTCAGGCTGTAGTAGGTGGGGTTGTCCAGGCCGCGAAAGCTCTGCACGTTGTAGGTGGTCTTGTCGGTGGACGACCAGGCGCCGCCTTCGCCGGTGTGGTTGTAGACCACGTCGATCAGTACCTTGATGCCCTGGTCGTGGAAGGCCTTGACCATGGCCTTGAATTCGCGGGTGGGGCCGCCAGCGGTCTTGTCGTAAGCGAAGCGGCGGTCCGGCGCAAAATAATTGAGCGTCATGTAGCCCCAGTAGTTGTCGCCGCTGTTGGTGTTCGGATCGAGCTCGTTGGTGTCGTTCTGGGTTTCCTGCACCGGCAGGAATTCAACCGCCGTCACGCCCAGCCCGGCCAGGTAGGCCGCCTTCAGTCCCGCGCCCTTGTAGGTGCCGCGATAGGCCGCGGTGATGGCCGTGTCGTTCTTGGTCAGGCCGCGCACATGCACTTCGTAGACGATGTCGTCTTTCAGGGCGCGGGTCGGCTTGGTGCCGGTGGCCGTGGTATCGGCGTTCAGCACGATCCCCTTTGGGCCGCTGCTGCCCGAATCGATATTCCGGTACAGCGCGCCGCTCGCGTAGATGGTGCCGTTGTTCATGGTCGGCGTGGTCGGGTCGTGGCTCAGCTCCAGCGCGTACGGGTCGGCCAGCAGCTTGTTGGGATTGAAGCGGTTGCCGCTGGCGTCGACGTCGGTGATGAAACCGGTCGCGCTGCCCTTGGTCCAGCTTGCGTTGTAGGGCCAGTTCGGACCCCAGGCGCGGTAGCCGTAGTACAGCGTGCCGCCTAGTCCCAGCCCGCTCAGGGTGCTGGTGGCGACGGTCTTGCTCCATACGCCGCCGGTGCCCAGGGTCAGCACGTAGCGTGCCTTTTCGGCGGTGCCGGTGGCGGTGCTGTACAAGAATACTTCGATGCGCGTGGCGCGCCCCGAATACACCTTGAAGGTGACATTGGCTTTGGTGGCGTCATAGCTGGCGCCCAGTTTGCTGGCGTTGATGGCCGCGCCGGCGGGATTGACGAGCAGCGCCCAGCCGAACAGGCAGGCGAGCAGGGTGGATCGAAGGTGCATTGCGTGTCTCCTCTTTTGCAGAGGGAGACAGCACTGGTTGATCTGGACGGCATCGCACAGCGGCAGGGCGCAGGAATGCCTTGCCGAGCTTTTTGCGAATCGCGATCTTGAGACTGTCTCCCTTATCAGCCCCTTTGCGGGGTCATCATGTAGTTTTTGTATTTTGACTACCAAAACATGGCTGGCATGCGTCGGCAGACGGATGAAATCTACGCTTGAGCTAATTCAAAGTCAATCAGTTTACGTAGTTTTACTACCCAATCTGACAAAGCGCCTTGTAAAGCGGCATTGCCGCCTCGGCGATGCGTTCCAGGCTGGCCTCGCGCAGGGCCGCTGTGTCGACCGTGTAGCCGCTCTCCAGGCCCGCCCAGCGCAGCAGCGCCGCGCAGGCTTGCGGGGTGTCGAACAAGCCGTGCAAATAGGTGCCGAGCGCCTGCCCGTCGGGCGAGATCGCCCCTTCGGCGCGGCCGTCGATGCGAAAAGCCGGTTGCGCCAGCGCCGCACCGCTGGAGACGCCCATATGGATTTCGTAACCGGCCACGCTGGCGTCGGCAAACGCGCATTCACCGCTGACCTGGGCCAGTCGCTTGTCGCCCGTCAGTTCGGTGTGCATCTCGAACAGGCCGAAGCCGCGCGATTGCCCGGCTTCGCCTTCCACGCCGTGCGGGTCGTCGACAGTCGCGCCGAGCATCTGGAAGCCGCCGCAAATGCCGATCACCTTGCCGCCGTAGCGCAGGTGGCGCTTGAGGTAGTCGCCCCAGCCCTGTTCGAGCAGCCAGGCCAGGTCGCCGCGGGTGTTCTTGCTGCCGGGGATAATCAACAGATCGCAGGGCGGGCGCGCTTCGCCGGGACGCACGAAGCGCATGTCGACGTCGGGGTGCACGCGCAAGGCGTCGAAATCGGTATGGTTGCTCATGCGGGGGATCGACGGCACCACGATCTTGAAGGCGCCCTGCGTGGCCGGCACCGCCTGCACCGCATCTTCGGCATCGAGAAACAGGCCGTGCAAATACGGCAGCACCGCCAGCACCGGTTTGCCGGTCTGCGCTTCAAGCCAGTCCAGGCCTGGTTCGAGCAGCGTGATGTCGCCGCGAAAACGGTTGATGACGAAGCCGACGATCCGATCCTGTTCGCTCTGCGACAGGCACGACAAGGTGCCGACGATATGGGCGAACACGCCGCCGCGGTCGATGTCGGCCACCAGGATTACCGGGCAGTCGACCGCTTCGGCAAAGCCCATGTTGGCGATGTCGCGGTCGCGCAGGTTGATCTCGGCCGGGCTGCCTGCGCCTTCCACGATCAGCGCCGCGTACTGTTCGCGCAGCCGCGCGTACGATGCGAGCACGGCGCCCATGGCCACGGTCTTGTACTGGTGGTAGTCGCGCGCATTCATTTCGGCGCGCACCTTGCCGTGGATGACGATCTGGGCCCCGGTGTCGCTCGACGGCTTGATCAGCACCGGGTTCATGTCGGTGTGCGGCGCCACGCCGGCGGCAATCGCTTGCAGCGCCTGGGCCCGGCCGATCTCGCCGCCGTCCTCGGTCACCGCGCTGTTCAGGGCCATGTTTTGCGGCTTGAACGGCGCCACCCGCACTCCCTGGTTCTTGAGCACGCGGCACAGTGCGGCCACCACGGTGCTCTTGCCGGCGTCGGAGGTGGTGCCCTGCACCATCAGCGTATGGAAAGGGAAGCGGTCGGGAATATGCATAAGAGAAAAATTAATGGGAGCCGGCTACGATAGCACACACCATGGCGGGCCAAATTGCGGCACAATTGGCGCGTCAATGTTGTCGCTTCATACAAGAACAGGAAGAACATGAATGAACAGCTTGCAAGGGACGTGGTGCTCGTGCGCGCCATCGAAACTGCGGATCTCAAACGCGAGGTGCTCAGCGACGACGACCGCATGTACGCCAGCCGCAGCGCGAAAGAACTGGCGCAGTGGCAGGCGTCCGACAGCAAGACCGAAGTCACGGCGGAGCACTTCCTGCAGCAGCGCTCCGGGCAAATCCTGAAACGCCTGGCCGAACGCACGCCGTCGTTCGGCGCCTTTCTCGCGCGCCGTAACGGCCTCAAAGGGCTGGCAATTGTCCTGCCACTGATGGCCTTGCTGCTCGGCGCGGGGCTGGACCGGATTGGCGATCCGCACCGGGTCGACCTGCTGTCGGCGCCGCTGCTGGCCATCATCGGCTGGAATTTGCTGGTCTACCTGATCCTGATTGCATGGATCTTCATTCCGTCCGCAGGCGAGGGCTGGAGCGCGGGGCTGTTGCGCCGCCTTTCGGGCGGCACCGCCGCGCTGCCGCGCAAGATGCCCAATGCCTTGTCCAGCGCGCTGGCCGAATTCATGCTGCAGTGGACGCGCCTGAGCGCAGGCATGAATCGCGCCCGGTTAAGCCGCACTGTCCATCTGTCGGCTGCCATGTTCGCCATAGGCGCCATGCTGTCTTTGTACGCGCGCGGCTTCTTGTCGGAGTATCGCGCGGGATGGGAAAGCACCTTCCTCGACGCGGGCCAGGTGCGCGCGATCCTGTCGGTGGTGTTCGCGCCGGCGCTGGCAGTGTTTCCGTTGCAGGGTTTTTCGCTGGCCGACATCGAGGCGCTGCGCTTTGCCGGCCCGCCCTCGGCGTCGGACGGGGCGCGCTGGGTGCATTTGTACGGCGCGACCATGTTGCTGCTCGTGGTGCTGCCACGGCTGGCGCTGGCCGGCTTTGCGCACTGGCGGGCGCGCCGCCTCGCGGCGAACTTCCCGATCGACCTCGGCGAACCCTATTTCCGCAAGCTGGGCGACGCGATGGGCGCGGGCGGTCCTGCCGTACTGCGCGTGCTGCCCTACAGTTTTACTGTCGATGAAGCACGCGACCGCGGCCTGGCGCAGGTGGCCGTCATGCTGCTCGGCGAACAGGCCCGCGTGATGCTGCGCCCGTCCAGCGCCTATGGCGACGAGCCGCAAGATGCGTTGCGCGACGTCGGCATTGATGATCCTTCAGTCACGTATACAGCGGTGCTGTTCAACCTGGCCGCCACGCCGGAAAAGGAAAATCACGGCGTTTTTCTGGACCACCTGGTGCGCATGTCCAAACGGGGCGTCGCCGTGCTGATCGACGAATCGTCGCTGCTCGAACGCAACGACCCGGCCCGCGTTGCCGAGCGTATCGGGCTGTGGCAGCAGTTCTGCGGCTTTCACAAGGTGCCGGCGACTGTCGTCAACCTGCTCAACCCCCAACTGCGGCCGCTCGACCAGGGCGCCGGACTTAGCGTATCGAAAGCACCATGAGCGACACTCCCGCGCAGATCCAGTTTGCACTGATATCGCACACCAATAACGGCAAGACCACGCTGGCCCGCACCCTGGTCGGAATCGACGTGGGCGAGGTGCGCGACGCCGCGCATGTCACCGTGGTGGCCGAGGCGCATACGCTTCTGAGGACGGCCCAGGGCGACACGCTGCAACTGTGGGACACGCCCGGCTTCGGCGACTCGGTGCGTCTGCTCAGGCGCCTGGCCATGGCGGGCAACCCGATCGGCTGGTTCCTGCGCGAAGTGTTCGACCGCTATCGCGACAAGCCATTCTGGCTCAGCCAGCTGGCGCTGCGCACGGCCAGGGAGTCGGCCGACGTGGTGCTGTACCTGGTCAATTCGTCTGAAAATCCGCAGGACGCCGGCTATCTTCCGGCGGAGATGAAGATCCTCGAGTGGCTCGGCAAACCGGTGGTGGTGCTGCTCAACCAGCTTGGGCCGCCGCGCCCGGCCGCCGAAGAAGAGGCCGAGCAGGGGCGCTGGCGCGACCATCTCAAGCAGTATTCGATCGTGCGTGACGTGCTGGCGCTGGACGCATTTGCGCGCTGCTGGATTCATGAACGGGTGTTTTACGAGGCGGTCGGCAAACTGGTGGACGACGCCAAGCGCGAAGGCTACGCGCGCCTGCTGGCGCTTTGGCAGGAGAACAACCGCGAACGCCTGCGCGAGGCGATGGCCGCCACCACGGCGCAGCTAGCTGCTGCCGCGCGCGACAGCCAGCCGGTGGAAGCGGAGGACAAGACCTTCCTGCAAAGCGCGATGAAGGCGGTGGGCCTGGCCAAATCGGCCGATCAGCAGCGCCAGGAAAAGGCGATGGGCGCGCTGCTCGACCGCCTCAATGAAAACATCGGCAAGACCACGCGCCGCCTGCTGGAACTGCATCAGCTCGACCCGAGCGATGCTGTCATGGTCAACGCCAGGGTACGCGAGAATTTCAAGGTGCGCGCGCCGCTCGACAAGACCCAGGCCAGCTTGCTGGCGGCGGTCGTGTCCGGAGCTGCCACGGGATTGTCGGCCGACCTGATGGCCGGCGGCATGACCTTCGGCGCTGGTGCGCTGCTGGGCGGCGTGGTCGGCGCGCTGACGATGGCGGGCGTGGCGTGGGGTTTCAACGCCAGCACGGAGCGCAACCATACGACGATGGAATTTGCCGACGAGTTCCTGCAGACGCTGTTAGTGAGCAGTGTGCTGCGCTACCTGGCGGTGGCGCATTTCGGCCGGGGGCGCGGCAATTTCGTCGAAGGAGAGGCGCCCGCATTCTGGCAGGCGGAAGTCGAAGGCGCGGTTGCACAGCATGCCGGGCAGCTGGCAGAGGTATGGCGCGCGGTGCGCGAAAGCGACGTCCCGCAGCCGGAACGTTTGCAGGCCTGTGTCAATGCGATCGTGACGCGCACGCTGTCGCAGCTATACCCGAAAACACCACTCAAACTGTAGGGCGGAAAAGCGTAGCGCATTCCTCCATCTTGGCGTCGCGTGGACGCCGACATGGAG
>JAZKCA010000016.1:0-3594 GCA_040388275.1 Pseudomonadota bacterium | reverse complement strand
TGGAGGAATGCGCTATCGCTTTTCCGCCCTACATGGCGCCGTCAGAATAAATATTGGGCGCTGGCGCCCAGCATCCAGTTGCGCCCCGGCGCTGCCTCGTAGAAGCGCTTGTTCGCATCGGCCACGATCACCGACCCCACGTACTGCTTCCCTGCCAGGTTGTTCAGCCGCGCGAACTCCTTCAGGCGCCATCCTCCGAACGCCTGCTTCGCCTGTATCCGTGCATTGACCAGGCCATATCCCGGCGCCGGAATTTCCAGATTCGCGTCTTCCGCGTATACCTTGCTGCTTGCTACCGTCTCAAGCGCGGCACCGAGCGTATCAGCGCTGTTCTTCCACGCCAGTTCGCCGAACAGGTTCGCCTTCGGCACACCGGGCAGGCGGCTGCCTGCCGTCACGACGCCGAAGCCCTGCCGGTACGTGGCATCGAGGACCGTCATCGCCAGCAGTGCGCTCAATCCATTACCGAAACTGCTGTCGACCGACAGTTCCGCACCCTGGCGCAAGGTCTTGCTGGCGTTGCGGTAGCTGGTTCGCCCGCCGCTGGCCATGTCCACCACCAGTTCATCGCGGGTCTTGACCTGGAACAGCGCCGCATTGATACGCGTGCCACTGCCAAGGTAAGTCTTGACGCCCGCCTCGATATGGTTGCTGACTGCCGGCTGCAGCTTGAAATTGAAACCGGCCCCCGTGCCCGAGTAAAAAAGTTCGTTCAAGGTAGGCGCTTCGAAACCGCGCGCCGCACTCGCATACAGGTTCAGCACCGGTGAAACCTTGTACAACACGCCGGCAAGCGGCGTCGTATTCCGGTAACCGACGCTGCCACTGTCATTTCCGTTAGTTGCATAGCGGTCGTCCACCGCCACCTTCAGGCGACTATGGCGCACGCCACCAGTCACTACCCAGGCACCGCCTTGCCACTCGGCCTGCGCGTAGGGATCGACGTTCGACACCTTGTCCGACTCGTCGCGGCGCAACGCGCCTTTCATGCCGAACTGGGCGCCGATGAAATTCTCAAAACCTTTGCGCTGGTCCGTGGAATGGCCGGCATCGATGCCGATGGTGGTGCTGAGCTTTCCGCCGGCGAAAGGCGTCACGTGCAGCCAGTTGATGTCGAGACCATGGAAATCGCGGTCGAAGTCCACCACGCCGCCGGACTGCGTGGCTGGCGCCTGGACGAATTTGGAAAAGGCCTGGTACTGGATAACCTGGCGATTGCCACCGTACGCCATCACGCGTACCCGGTCGTCCCCCAGGCGCTGTTCGAAGTACAGGCCCGCCTGCTGATGGCCGATGCTTTTGCGCGTGTTGTAACGCTCGGCGAGCGTGCGCCTGGGCGATTGCGGATCGGTGGAATCGGTCTCGCCCGCGCGTGGATCGCGCTGCCAGGTGGCCGAGCTGACGCCCAGGGGATCCTGCGTATCGTCCTGGCGCAGGGTGCTGGCGCTGATCGTCATGCGGCTGCTGTTTGTGGGCGTCAGCGTCAGCTTGACGAAGCCCTGGTCGCGCGTAGCGGCGCTGTGGCTGCGATAGCCATCGGTGTTGAAGCGCGAAGCATCGATCACATAGCCGATGCCATTGCTTTCGCCTTGTGCGTTGATATCCGCCTTTCTCGTGTTGTAGCTGCCCGCTGCCAGGTTCGTCTCGAAACTGGGACGGCCCTTGCCGTCGCGGGTGAGCAGCGCGATCGTGCCACCGGCGTGGTTGCCGTAGATGGCAGAGAAGGGGCCCCGCAGCACTTCGATGCGTTCGGCCGCGTCAAGATTGAAGGTGGCGGCCTGGCCCTGGCCGTCCGGCATGGTGGCCGGGATGCCGTCGGCGATCAGGCGCACGCCGCGCACCCCGAAGGCGGACCTGGCGCCGAAGCCGCGCGACGATATCTGCAGGTCTTGTGCGTAGTTCTGGCGGTTTTGCGCTACCAGCCCCGGGACGGCGGCGAGCGACTCTGACGCGTTCACGCGCATCTGGCCGGCGCCGATGCGGGCCGCATCAACCACGTCGATGGCGGCCGGCAGGTCGAAGCTGCGCTGTTCGACGCGGCTGCCGGTGACCACCACCACGTCTGGCGGCGTGTCGGCCGCCAGCGCTGCGTTGCTCGCGGCCAATAATGCGACCAGGATGGTCAAGGAGGAAGGACGATTCAATCAAGGCTCCGGTTGTTTGCGATTGATCAATGGGCTTTCTTGATCTGGCTCTACTCTGAACTTTACTTGGGTTTTGAAATCAACGGTAATCCAACCTTCAAGAAAGAGGATGACATGAATCTCGCGGACATCGGCAAACTGGGCGTCGCCAATCCCTTCAAACCACGTTACGACAACTATATCGGCGGCGCCTTCGTCGCGCCGGTCAAGGGAGAGTATTTCGGTAACATCACGCCGATCACGGGCCAGGTTTTTTGCGAGATTGCCCGCTCCACCGCGGAAGACATCGAGCTGGCGCTGGACGCCGCCCATGCCGCCAAGGACGCCTGGGGCAAAACCTCGCAGGCCGAGCGCGCCAATATCCTCAACAAGATCGCCGACCGCATGGAGGCGAACCTGAACCTGCTGGCCACCGCCGAGACCATCGACAACGGCAAGCCTATCCGCGAAAGCATGGCCGCCGACATTCCGCTGGCGATCGACCACTTCCGCTATTTCGCCGGCTGCATCCGGGCCCAGGAAGGCTCGGTCGCGCAGATCGACCACGAGACCTATGCCTATCATTTCCACGAACCGCTCGGTGTGGTCGGCCAAATCATTCCTTGGAATTTTCCGATTCTGATGGCGCTCTGGAAGCTGGCGCCGGCTCTGGCCGCCGGCAATTGCGTGGTGCTCAAGCCGGCCGAGCAGACCCCGGCCTCGATCATGGTGCTGGTGGAATTGATCGGCGACCTGCTGCCGCCGGGTGTACTCAACATCGTCAATGGGTTTGGCCTGGAGGCGGGCAAGCCGCTGGCGTCCAACAAGCGCATCGCCAAGATTGCGTTTACCGGCGAAACGGTGGACCAACTGCTACCACCTGTACCCGGCACACGCGGCGTTCGGCGGCTACAAGCAATCGGGCATCGGGCGCGAGAACCACAAGATGATGCTCGACCACTACCAGCAGACCAAGAACCTGCTGGTGAGCTACAGCCCGAACGCACTTGGCTTCTTCTGACCATGGATGCGCCTGCCCGGGTCATTGCGACCGATGCCGCCCTGGCCATGATTGCGGAACTGCGCGAGCGCCATGGCCCGGTGATGTTCTTCCAGTCCGGAGGCTGTTGCGACGGCAGTACGCCGATGTGCTATCCGGACGGGGAGTTCAACATCAGCGACACGGATGTGCTGCTGGGTGAACTCAACGGCGCGCCGTTCTACATGGGAAGCGAGCAATTCGCTTATTGGGAACACACGCAGCTGATCATCGACGTGGTCGCGGGCAATGGCGGCATGTTTTCCTTGGATAACGGAACAGGGCGACGCTTTCTGACGCGGTCGCGCCTGTTCAGCGATGAGGAAAGCCGTGCATTTGGTGCACAGCAATAAAAACCCCTTGCCAGAGTGCAGGGGCTTTGCTATAGTTCGCCTCCCCGATGAAACGGGGCGCTTCAAACGAGGCGAGACG
>JAZKCA010000015.1:0-65668 GCA_040388275.1 Pseudomonadota bacterium | reverse complement strand
GTGTCATGTGACATAATTCTCTCTTGGCCTAAACAATCCTGCATTTTCTCACAGGCACCGAATGTATTCACTCGCGTTTTCAATTTTGTTCCTCGTTTTCTTCGGACTGACCCTCGGTCTGCGTTTCTGGCTGGCCCGGCGCCAGCTGCGCCACGTGCTGGCCAACCGCGCCGCCGTGCCCGCCGAATTCGCCTCGAAAATCCCGCTCGACGCCCACCAGAAGGCCGCCGACTACACCGCCGCCAAGACCACCTTCGGCCTGGCCAACCTGGTGTACTCCAGCGCCATCCTGATCGGTTTCACCCTGCTGGGCGGCCTGCAATGGCTGTCGATGACGATCCTGCCCCTGACCGGCCCCGGCATGAGCTACCAGATCGCGCTGCTGGTGGCGTTCGCCGTCATCGGCGGGGTGCTCGAACTGCCGTTCGACTATTACCAGCAATTCGTGCTCGAAGAACGCTTTGGCTTCAACAAGATGACCATCGGGCTGTGGCTGGCCGACATGCTCAAAGGCGCGCTGGTGGGCGCCGTGGTCGGTCTGCCGCTGATCTGGGTGGTGCTGACGCTGATGGAAAAAACCGGCGCGCTGTGGTGGCTGTACGCCTGGCTGGTCTGGAGCGGCTTCCAGCTGCTGATGATGGTGCTGTACCCGACCGTCATCGCGCCCCTGTTCAACAAATTCACGCCGCTCGCCGACGACAGCCTGAAGGCGCGCATCGAAAGCCTGATGCAGCGCGTCGGCTTCGCCTCCAAGGGCCTGTTCGTGATGGACGGCTCCAAGCGCAGCGCCCACGGCAACGCGTATTTCTCGGGCTTTGGCGCCAACAAGCGCATCGTCTTTTTCGACACCCTGCTCTCGCGCCTGGCGCCGCAGGAAATCGAGGCGGTGCTGGCGCACGAACTGGGCCACTTCAAGCTCAAGCACATCGTCAAGCGCATCTGCGTGATGTTCGCCGTCTCGCTTGGCTTTCTGGCGCTGCTTGGCTACCTGAAGCAGCAAAGCTGGTTCTACACGGGCCTCGGTGTGGAGCCGGTCATGAGCGCCAGTAACGACGCCATGGCGCTGATCCTGTTCATGCTGGTGCTGCCGGCATTTACCTTCATCCTGTCGCCGCTGACCTCGATCACTTCGCGCAAGCACGAGTTCGAGGCCGACGCCTTCGCTGCCACCCATACCGACGCGCGCGACCTGGTGTCGGCGCTGGTCAAGATGTACGAAGACAATGCCTCGACCCTCACGCCCGATCCGCTGCACTCGGCCTTTTACGATTCCCATCCGCCCGCTTCGGTGCGGATCAAGCACCTGAACCTGGCGGCCACATGACCCTCATCTCCAAGCACTGCAAACCGGACGCGCCGGCCCTCGACGAGGCGGCCATCCACGTCCTGCTGCCCCAGGTGGCCGGCTGGGCCGTCATCGACGGCAAGCTGCAAAGCAGCTTCACCTTCAAGAACTATTACGAGACCATGGCCTTCGTCAACGCCATGGCCTGGGTCAGCCACCAGCAGGACCACCATCCCGAACTGATGGTCAGCTACAAGCTGTGCGCGGTCAGCTATAGCACCCACTCGGCCGGCGGCGAATTGTCCGAGAACGACTTCATTTGCGCGGCCAAGGTCAGCGCCCTGTACGTGCAGCGGGACGCCGCATGAGCGAGATGGAAAAGCTGGCCGGCACCGTCATCGCCGGGCACGGTCGCCATTACGTGGTCGACGCCGCGGGCCGCAAGCTGCAATGCGTGACGCGCCAGCGCAAGACCAATATCGCGGTCGGCGACGTCGTCAACATCGCCATGACGTCCGACGACCAGGCGGTGATCGAATCGACCGCCGAGCGCAAGACCTTGCTGTACCGCTCGGACCAGTACAAGAGCAAGCTGCTGGCGGCCAACCTGACGCGGCTGTTCATCGTCGTGGCCACCGAGCCCGGCTTTGCCGACGACCTGATCTCGCGCTCGCTGGTGGCGGCCGAAGCGGCCGGCATCGACGCCCACCTGATCCTCAACAAGACCGACGTTGGCGCGCTGCTGCCAAAGGCGCGCGAACGGCTCTTGACCTACACCTCGCTCGGCTACCCCTGCCATGAAGTGTCCGCGCGCGGCAATCCCGAGCACGCGGTGGCCACCCTGATGCCGCTGCTCGAAGGCCAGTCCTCGATCTTCATCGGCCAGTCGGGCATGGGCAAGTCCTCGCTGATCAACCTGCTGGTGCCGGACGCCGACATCGCGGTGCGCGAAATCTCCGCCGCGCTCGACACCGGCAAGCACACCACCACCTTCACCCGCCTGTATTCGCTGGGCGAAGGATCGTCGATCATCGATTCGCCCGGCTTCCAGGAATTCGGCCTGTACCACCTGTCCGAAGGCATGCTCGAGCGGGCCTTCGTCGAATTCAAGCCCTACCTGGGCGGCTGCAAGTTCTACAATTGCCGCCACCTGATCGAGCCGCAATGCGCGATCCTGGCGGCGCTGGAAGAAGGCAAGATCGCCCGTTTCCGCCACACCCTGTATGGACAGCTTTTGCACGAATCGGCGCAAACCTTGTATTGATCGCTTTTTTGTTGCTCAGGGCATACAATTGATCAAGCTCCTCTAGGACGCATGCAATGGAAATGTTCACGGTCGATGAAAATGTAGCGCAGTGGGAGACAGCCCTGCTGTCCCTGCGCGGCATCGACCGGCTTGCTGTCCTGCTGCCGCTGGCCTGGCACGTGCGCCAGCGCGACACGCGCCGCGCGGTCGTGCTGGCCGATGAAGCGAGCGCCCTGCTGGGCGACGCCCCCCTGCCCCCCGACGAGCGTGCCGCCTGCGAAGCGCGGCTGGACCTGGTGCGGGCCGAAGCGCGCTGGCTCGACGGCGAGCTGGACGCCGCCCTGGCCGCCGCCACCGACGTACTGCAACGCTTCACCACCCTGATTGACCATGCCGGCTGCGCCGACAGCCACTGGCTGCTGGCCTGGATCGCGGTCGACCGCGGCGACCACGGCGCCAGCGATGCCGCCTTCGCCGCCGCCGCCGATGCCGGCGCCGCCGCCAGCGACGAGCAGCGCACCATGCTGGCCGAAGCGGCCATCGCACGCTGGGCCGTGCTGCGCGAGCGCAATACCGCCGTGGCGCGCTGGGGCGGCCGCTTCAATTCCGACACCGCCCACGCGCACCCCGCGCTGGCCACCTGGATCAACGACTTCCTGGCGCTGGCCGCGAGCGAAGCGGGCGACTTCGGCGCCGCCGCCGGCTACTACATCCGCTGCTACGAAACCGCGCTCGAGACCGGGCAGCTGCGCGCGGCCATCACCGCCGCCACCAATATCGGCGAAGACTTTACCCTGCTGGGCGACCATCACTCGGCGCTCGAATGGATGCAGTGCGCGCTGGAACTGGCGCGCCCGACCGGCTGGCCACGCAGCGTGGGCGCCTGCCTGATGCACACGGCCGACACCTTGCGCCGCCTGTGCCAGCTCGAGCCTGCCCACGACATGCTGCAGGAAGCGCTGGCCATCCTCAAGCCCCTGGCCAACGCGCGCAGCTACGCCATCGCCCTGCAATACCTGGGCGACCTGTCGCTCGACCAGGGCGACTTCGAGGCCGCGCTCGACGCCTTTGCCCGCCTCGAGGCGCGCGCCGACGCGCTCGACCAGGCCGACTTCCACAGCATTGCGCGGCGCGGCCAGGCGCATGCGCTGTCGCAAATGGGCCGGGCCGAGGAAGCGCTGGCGGTGGCCGCGGTGGCCGCCGACATGGCCGCCGCCAATAACCACGCCTACAACCAGATCGCCGCCCTGCGCGTGATGGCCATGATCCACGCCAGCCATGCGCTGCCCGCGCCGGCGGGCATGGTCGAACCGAATCCCGCCCTGCACTACCTGTGCAAGGCGCTGGCGGTCGCGTCCACCATCGAAGGCTATACGGTGCCGGGCGACCTGTACGACGCCATGGCGCGCGAATACGCGGTCGCCGGGGACTACAAGCGCGCCTACGAGGTGGCAATGGCGGCCTCTGGCGCGCGCGAAAAGACCCACACCCAGGAAGCGACCAACCACGCCATCGCCATGCAGGTGCACCACCAGACCGAGCACGCGCGCAGCGAGGGCTACCACCACCGCGAACTGGCCGAGTCGGAGGCGCGCCGCGCCGAAGTCCTGCAGCGCACCAGCGCCACGCTGGAACGGCTGTCGGCCATCGGCCAGGAGATCACCGCCCACCTGGACGCGGCGGCCGTGTTCCGCGCGCTCGACCGCCACATCCACGGCCTGCTCACCGCCAGCACCTTCGCCATCTACATGACCGACGCCGCCGGCGCCATGCTCAACCGCGCCTTCGGGGTCGAGATGGGCAAGGAGCTGCCGACCAATTCGATTCCGCTGTCGCACCCGTCGGCCTATTCGGTGCGCTGCCTGGCCGAGCGGCGCGAAATCTACATCGACCACTGGCCCGACGCCGAGCACCGCCACGTGGTGCCCGGCACCATGATCAACATGAGCGCCCTGTTCGTGCCGCTGACGGTGGGCGAGCGTGCGATCGGGGTGATGACGGTGCAGGCGCCGCAGTCGCGCGCCTATGGCGAAAATGAGCGCATGATCTTTCGCACCCTGTGCGCGTACGGCGCCATCGCGCTCGACAACGCCGAAGCCTACCGCCAGTTGCAGGATGCCCAGGCCCAGCTGGTGTCGCAGGAAAAGCTGGCCGCGCTGGGGTCCTTGATGGCCGGCGTGGCGCACGAATTGAACACCCCGATCGGCAACAGCCTGCTGATCGCCTCGACCATGCAGGAAAAGACGGCCGAAATTGAAGTCCTGATGAACGGGCCGGGCTTGCGCCGCTCGGAGCTGGCCGCCTTCGTGGCCGACTCGCAAAAGGCGGCCTCGCTGGTGATGCGCGGCCTGACCAGCGCGGCCGACCTGGTCAACAGCTTCAAGCAGGTGGCGGTCGACCGCACCACCGAGCAGCGCCGCTTCTTCAACCTGCAGCAGGTGTGCCACGAAATCATCGCCACGATGATGAACCGGATCCGGGCGGCCAACCACAGCATCGAAATGGAAGTGGCCGACACCATCGGCATGGACAGCTACCCCGGCCCGTTCGGCCAGGTGATCACCAACTTCATCAACAACGCGCTGCTGCATGCCTTCGAACCCGGAACCTGCGGCAAGATGCTGCTGCGCGCGCAGCTGCACGGCGACGGGCGGGTACTGGTCGAGTTTTCCGACGATGGCGGCGGCATCCCTCAGGAGCACCTGGGACGCATCTTCGACCCGTTTTTCACCACCAAGCTGGGCCAGGGCGGCAGCGGGCTGGGCTTGTCAATCAGCTACAACATCGTCACCTCGCTCTTGGGCGGGCAAATCTCGGTCGACTGCGGCGCGCAGAACGGCACCTGCTTCCGGCTCGACCTGCCGCTCACGGCGCCGCAACAGGATGCCAGCGCCGCCAGTATCTATTAGAGTTGTATAGACATCAGGCGCGAAACCTGGATTGGCAGAAACCCTTATAATTTGGGTCAAAATGCGCAACCGGCCGTCCCCATGCCCCCAATTACACCGATCAAGCACTTCCTCCAGTTCTCCGACTTCACGCTCGATGAATTCAATTACGTCATCGCGCGCGCGGCCGTCATCAAGCGCAAGTTCAAGAACTACGAGGTCTACCACCCGCTGATCGACCGCACCCTGGTGATGGTGTTCGAGAAGAACTCGACCCGCACCCGGCTGTCGTTCGAGGCGGGCATGCACCAGTTGGGCGGCGCGGCGATCTACCTGAACACGCGCGACAGCCAGCTTGGCCGCGGCGAACCTGTGGAAGACGCCGGCCAGGTCATGAGCCGCATGTGCGACATCATCATGGTGCGTACTTTCGGCCAGGAGATCATCGAGCGCTTCGCCTCGTATTCGCGGGTGCCGGTCATCAACGGCCTGACCAACGAACACCACCCCTGCCAGGTGCTGGCCGATATCTTCACCTATGTCGAACACCGCGGCTCCATCGCGGGCAAGACGGTGGCCTGGGTCGGCGACGCCAACAACATGCTGTACTCGTGGCTGCAGGCGGCCGAAGTGTTCGGCTTCCACCTGAACGTGTCCACGCCCAAGGGCTACGACATCGACCATGCGCTGGTGACAACCCGCCGCTTCACCTTCTTCGACAATCCGTCCGACGCCTGCCAAGGCGCGCACCTGGTCAACACCGACGTCTGGACCAGCATGGGCTATGAAAAGGAAAACGCGGCGCGCCTGAAAGCCTTCGACGGTTTCATCGTGGACGCGGACAAGATGGCGCGCGCCGCCCCCGACGCCCTGTTCATGCACTGCCTGCCGGCGCACCGCGGCGAGGAAGTCTCGGCCGACGTGATCGACGGACCGCAGTCGGTGGTCTGGGACGAGGCAGAGAACCGCCTGCACGTGCAAAAAGCGCTGATCGAATACCTGCTGCTGGGCCGTATCGCTGGCGAATAAGAACACATTAACCAAACTGGGAAACACCATGAGCGACATTAAAAAAGTAGTCCTCGCCTATTCGGGCGGCCTCGATACCTCGGTTATCCTCAAGTGGCTGCAGGATAACTACCAGTGCGAAATCGTCACCTTCACGGCCGACCTGGGCCAGGGCGAAGAGCTGGAGCCGGCGCGCGCCAAGGCAATCAAGTTCGGCATCAAGCCCGAGAACATCTACATCGACGACGTGCGCGAGGAATTCACGCGCGACTTCGTGTTCCCCATGTTCCGCGCCAACACCGTGTACGAAGGCGAATACCTGCTGGGCACCTCGATCGCGCGGCCTTTGATCGCCAAGCGCCTGATCGAAATTTGCCGCGAGACCGGCGCCGACGCCATTTCGCACGGCGCCACCGGCAAGGGCAACGACCAGGTGCGCTTCGAGCTGGGCGCGTACGCCTTGAAACCGGACGTGAAAATCATCGCCCCGTGGCGCGAATGGGATTTGCTCTCGCGCGAAAAGCTGCTCAAGTACGCCGAAGACGCGGGCATCGCGGTCGACATGAAGCACAAGAACGGCGGCGCGCCCTACTCGATGGACGCCAACCTGCTGCACATTTCCTTCGAGGGCAGGCACCTTGAAAATCCGAGCGCCGAAGCCGAGGAATCGATGTGGCGCTGGACGGTCTCGCCTGAAAACGCGCCCGACCAGGCCGAGTACCTCGACCTTGAATACGAAAAGGGCGACATCGTGGCCCTGAACGGCGTGCGCATGACGCCGGCCACCGTGCTGACGGAACTGAACCGCCTGGGCGGCAAGCACGGCATCGGGCGCCTGGACCTGGTCGAGAACCGCTACGTGGGCATGAAGTCGCGCGGCTGCTACGAAACCCCGGGCGGCACCATCATGCTCAAGGGTCACCGCGCGATCGAATCGATCACGCTGGACCGCGAAGTGGCGCACCTGAAGGATGACCTGATGCCGCGCTACGCGTCGATGATCTACAACGGCTACTGGTGGGCGCCCGAGCGCGTGGCGCTGCAGACCCTGATCGACCATACCCAGCAAAGCGTCAACGGCTGGGTGCGCGTCAAGCTGTACAAGGGCAATGTGATCGTGGTTTCGCGCGACTCGAAAACCGATTCGCTGTTCGACATGAACATCGCGACCTTCGACGAAGACGGCGGCGCCTACAACCAGGCCGACGCCGGCGGCTTCATCAAGCTCAACGCGCTGCGCATGCGGATCGCCGCGGTGGCGCGCGAAAAACGCGGCAAGTAAGTACAGCTCAGCTGTCCAAGGCCGCCTTCGGGCGGCTTTTTTATTGGCAAAAAGATGCACCGTTACGTGTTGGGCCGTCGTCGAGACTCATTGTCGTCGTCCTCGCGGAAGGGGAAACGCATGCGTTTCCGCTCCGCGAGGACGACGTGCCAACATTTCAGATTCCGATAAAGAGCGAACCTAGGCTGCCGCGTACGCGAGGACGACGGTGTTGACGCCTATCGCATCTATTTTCCCGCGCGCACGGCGAATCACCCCGTATTTCCTAGCAAAATGTTACATTTATACCGGTCAACCCGCACCGGAGTCCCCATGTTCAGCAACTTCAGCATCAGACACAAACTTTTCGCGGGTTTCGGCGCGATCCTGGCCATCATCCTGCTGCTGCTGGGGCTGGCCTACAACAACTTCAAGCAGCTCTCCGCCGCGAGCGACTGGGACCGCCATACGCTCGAAGTGCTCAACGAAACCGCCCAAATCACCAGCGCCTTGCTGCAGGTCCAGAGCTCGGTGCGCGGCTTCGCGTTGTCGGGCGACGAAAACCTCGTGGCGCCAATCGACAAGGAAGAACAGAACGCGCGCGAGCACACCCAGCGTGCGCTGGCGCTAACCAGCGACAATCCAACCCAGCAGGAGCGCCTGAACCGCCTTGGCCCCATGGTCACAGAATGGATCGCCATCGTGGTGCACCCGATGCTTGAGAAACGTCGCGCCATGAACAAGGCAGCCGGAGCCGGGCAACAGATCACCACGGCGGCCGAAGTGAACAACGGGGCCAAATTGCTGGGCGCCGTGCGCGCCCAGATCGACCAGATCGCAGGCGAGGAAAACCGCCTGCTGGCGCTGCGCAGCACGCAGTCCGACGAACTTGAAAAATCGATGAACATGCTGCTCACCGTCGGCGGGCTGGTATGCATCGGGCTGGCGGTCGTCATCTGCTACTTCCTCGCGCGCGCGCTGCTCACGCCCCTGAACAACCTGACCCAGGCCGTCGGCGCGATCGCCGCCGGCCAGCAAGGCGCGCGCGCCGAAGTGGTCTCGACGGACGAACTGGGCAAGGTCACGCTCGAATTCAATCGCATGGCGCAAGCCATCGAGGACAACCAGGCCAACGAAAAGCAGGCCTCCAGTCTGCTGCGGGCGAAGGTCGATTCCCTGCTCGACAACGTCTCGCGCGCCGCCTCGGGCGACCTGACCGGCAGCATCGGCGTGCAGGGCAGCGACGCCATCGGGCGCCTGGGCGACGGCTTGCAAACCATGTTCGACAACCTGCGCCGCCTGCTCAACAACGTGCAAAAGGCTGGCATCCAGGTCACCACTTCGGCCACCGAGATCGCCGCCTCGGCCAAGCAGCAGGAAGCGACCGGCATCGAGCAGGCCCAGACCAGCGTCGAGATCCTCTCGACCACGAAAGAGATCTCGGCCAACACGGCGCAGCTGCTCAAAACCATGGAAGGGGCCACCGCGGTGGCTGACTACACCACCAGCGCGACCGCAGAAGCGCAGACCAACCTGAAACGCATGGACCAGACCATGCAGCACATGGTCACGGCCACCGACTCGATCAATGCGAAACTGGCCGCGCTGTCGGAAAAGGCGAGCAACATCAACAGCGTCCTGATCACGATTACCAAGGTGGCCGACCAGACCAACATCCTTTCGCTGAACGCCGCCATCGAAGCGGAAAAGGCCGGCGACGCGGGACGCGGCTTCTCGGTGGTGGCCACCGAAATCCGGCGCTTGGCCGACCAGACCTCGGTGTCGACCTGGGACATCGAACAGATGTTGAAGGAGATGCAGTCGGCCGTGTCGGCCAGCGTGATGGGCATGGATAAATTTTCCGAAGAGATCCGCCGCAGCGTGGGCGAAGTGCGCCAGGTCGGCGAACAGCTGTCGTCGGTGATGGACCAGGTCCAGAAGCTCGCGCCCCAGTTCGACCTGGTCCTGCAGGGCATGCAGTCGCAGGCGACCGGCGCCTCGCAGATCTCCGACACCATGATGCAGCTCAATGACGCCACCCAGCAGACGGTCGAATCGCTCAAGGCCACCAGCGAAGCGGTGCACCAGCTGCAGTATGCGGCCGGCGACCTGCAGTCCTCGGTCGCCACGTTTTCGGTAACCAGCTAGGGCATGTCATGAAAGTGCTGGTCTTTCACATCGGCCCGGATCGCTACGGCCTGCCGCTGGCTGGCGTGAACCGGGTGCTGCCCGTGGTCGCGCTCAAGCAGATACCGCTGGCGCCGCCCTTCGTTGCCGGGCTGATGGACCTGCACGGCGAACCGGTGCCCGTGATCGACCTGTCGCGCCTGGCCGGGCTGGTTCCGGAGCAGGCCTGGTTCGACACCCGCATCATCCTGGTCGACTACCCGCTGACCGACGGCGCCAGCGCCAGCCTCGGGCTGCTGGCCGAACACGTGACCGGGATCGAAGCGATCGACGCGCAGGCGCTGCGCGAGCCGGGCGTCGACAGCGCCCCCTTCCTGGGGCGGGTGGCCGGCAACACCAAAGGCATGCTGCAACTGGTGCAGCTCGACGGGCTGCTCACGCTTGAAGTGCGCGCCCTGCTGTTCCAGGCCAGGGCGGCCGCATGAAAGCGCGCGACCTGCTGCAGCGCGAAACCGGCCTTGACCTCACGGCGCAGGCGGCAGAGCGCGCGGTGGCCGAACGCATGGCGCAGCTGGACCAGACCGACGCCGCAGCCTACCTGCGCAACATCGCCCCGGACGAACTGAAAGCGCTGATCGAACTGGTGGTGGTGCCCGAGTCGTGGATGTTCCGCGATCCCGAAGCCTTCGCCGCCGTCAGCCGCTTCGTGCGCGAACGCCTGACGCAAGAGCCCACTCGTCTGGTACGCATCCTGTCGATACCGTGCGCCGGCGGCGAAGAGCCGTACTCGATCGCCATGGCGCTGCAGGATGCCGGCGTGCCGCGCAGCGCCACCCTGATCGAAGCGATCGACCTGTCGGAGGTGGCGATCGCGCGCGCGCGGCGCGGCAGGTATACCAAGAATGCCTTCCGCAGCGCCGACCTGGCGTTCCGCGACCGCCATTTCACGCCGGACGGCCTTGACTACCAGATCAGCCAGGGTTTGCGCGAGCAGGTCAATTTCAGCCAGGGCAACCTGGTGGCGCTCGATCCGTCCGCCAACGCAGGCCGTTACGACATCGTTTTTTGTCGCAACCTGCTCATTTACTTCGACGCGGCCACCACCGCCAGCGCAATCGCCAAGCTGCGCCTGCTGCTGGCCGACGACGGCATCCTGTTCGCCGGTTATGCCGAAGTGCCGGCCTTTTGCAGCAACGGCTTTGCCGCGTTGCGCATGCCCGGCGCCTTCGCGCTGCAAAAGGAAGGACGCGCCGCGCCACGCGTTGCCGACCCTGTAGCGCCGGCGCGACCGAAGGCCGTGCGCGCCAGGGCCGCGCCTCCCGCTGCCTCGCCTGCGCCGAAAAAGCCGCCTGCCCCGATTGCGCCGGCAGACCCGGCGCAGTTGCTCGCGCAGGCCGCACGCCTGGCCGACCAGGGCGACTACAGCGGCGCTGCCGGCGCCTGCCATGCGGCCCTCGTGCTGCAGCCGAATGCGGCAGAAGCCTACTTCATCCTCGGCATGGTCAGCGAATGCCAGAACAAGAGCGGCGAGGCCGGCCACTACTGGCGCCGCTGCGTGTACCTGCAGCCGGACCACTACGAAGCCCTGTGCCACCTGTCCCTGCTGGCCGAACAAGGCGGCAACGCAGCCCTGGCGGCGACCTTGAAGCAGCGGGCCGCGCGCGTCTACCAACGGCGCGATGAAGGCACGACAAGGAAGCAGGCCAGATGACAACCATGGACAACAAGCCTGACGCCGCGGTCGAACTGATGGACTGCTGGAACCGGATCGGCGTAGCCGGGGACCAAAGCTGTGAAAAGCTGACCGTCCACGTCCATTGCCGCAACTGCGAGGTGTATGCCGGCGCCGCCCAGCGCAACCTGCAGCGCCCCGTGAACGAGGGCTACCGCGAGGAATGGGCCGCGCATTTCCGCCAGGCGCGCCAGGAGCGTTCGCGCGACGACAGCGCCGCCCTGGCATTTCGGATCGGCCGCGAATGGCTGGCGCTGCCGGCGACGATCATCGATTCGGTTGCACCCGAGGGCCCGGGCCACCGGCTGCCGCACCGCAGCGGCGCCGGGCTGCTGGGCGTGGTCAACGTGGGCGGCAAGTTGCTGCCCTCGATCTCCCTGGCTACCCTGCTCGGCATCGACGACGCCGGCAGCGCCACGGCCAGCGGCCGCCACACCTTTGCGCGCCTGGTGGTGATGCAATGGGAAGGCCAGGCCTTCGCCCTGCCCGTGGCTGACTTGCACGGCATTGTGCGCTACGCGTCCGGCGCGCTGGCGGCGCCGGCGGCCACCATCAACAAGGGCCTGGTGCGCTACCTGACCGGGGTGCTGAGCGAAGCGGACATGCACATCGGCGTGCTCGACGCGCCGCTGGTCGCGCACCAGATGACGAGGTTGCTGCGATGAGCCACGATCAGCAGGACCTGAGCCAGTTCTCGATGATGGACTTGTTCCGCATGGAGGCCGATGGCCAGACCCAGACCCTGACCGACGGCCTGCTTGCCATGGAGCGCAACGGCGGCGACCTGGCCACGGTCGAATCGATGATGCGCGCTGCCCACTCGATCAAGGGCGCCGCCGCCATCGTCGGCCTTGACGTGGTGGTGCAGCTGGCGCACGCCATGGAAGACGCCTTCATCGCGGCCCAGAACAAGCGGCTCGAGCTGACCCCGGCCCGGGTCGACCTGCTGCTTGGCGGCGTGGACCTGATCGTCCAGGTGGCGCGCCTGGCCGAGGGCGAAGTCGCCGCCTGGCTGGGCCAGCAGGTCGAACGCATCGCCGCCCTGCTCGACGCGATCGCCGGGATCGCGCAACTGGACTCGCCCCCGCCGGTGATCGGGGGCGAGACGTCGGACGACCTGCTCGAACAGGCGGCGGCGATGGCGGCGATGGAGCGGCTGGAACAGGCCGAGGGCCAGGATCAGGACCAGGCCCCGGCCGCGCGCGCAGCGGCCGGTCCGGGCCGGGCCGCCAGCCAGAATTTCGACAGCCTGCTGGCGCTGGCGAGCGAATCGCGCATCAACGCCCACCAGATGCACCCTTTCATCGCAGCGCTGCAGCGCTTCAAGCGCAACCAGGGGGTGATGTTCCAGGCCATGGAGCAGCTGCACGACGCCATCCTGCGCGGCGGCGATGCGGGGCTGGTCGAACGTTCGACCCAGGCGATGCAAAAGGCGCACCCGCTCAAGCAGTTCGTGCTCGAGCACCTGGCCGACATCGAAAGCTACGAACGGCGCTTGCTGTCGGTGTCCAAGAACATGGTCGATGAAGTGCTGACCTTGCGCATGCGTCCTTTCCGCGACGGCGTGCAAGCCTTCCCGCGCATGGTGCGCGACCTGGCGCGCAGCCTGGGCAAGCAAGCCCGGCTCACCATCAGCGGCGAAGAGACCCTGGTCGACCGCGACATCCTGGCCCGGATCGAAAGCCCGCTCAACCACATGCTGCGCAACGCCGTCGACCATGGCCTGGAGACGCCCGAACAACGGCTCGCCGCCGGCAAGCCGGCAATGGGCGAAATCACACTGACGGCGCGCCACCGCGCCGGCATGCTCAGCATCGAAATCCGCGACGACGGGCGCGGAGTCGACCTGGAAGCGATCCGCCGCAACGTGGTGGCGCGCAAAATGGCCAGCCCGGCGATGGCCGCCGCGCTATCGGCGCCCGAACTGATGGAATTCCTGTTCCTGCCCGCCTTCAGCCTGAAAGAGACGACCAGCGAGATCTCCGGGCGCGGCGTGGGCCTGGACATCGTGCTGCAGACCATCCGCGAACAGAACGGCACGGTGCGCATGGAGTCCGAGGCCGGCCAGGGCCTGCGTACTTCGATCACACTGCCGCTGACCCAGTCGATGGTGCGCGCGCTGGTGATCGACATCCAGGGCGAAGCCTATGCGATCCCGATCGTCAAGGTCGAGCGCGTGCTGAAGGTGGCGCAGGACGCCATCCATACGCTGGAAAACAAACAGTTCTTCGAACACGGTGGCGAGCAGCTCGGCCTGGTCTCGGCCTCGCAGGTGCTGGAACTGGGCCAGATGGCCGCCGCTGCGACCGAACTGGCGGTGGTGGTCATCGGCGCCGGGCTGCACCGCTACGCGCTGGTGGTTGACGCCATCCGCGGCGAGCAAAGCCTGGCGGTGCAGGCGCTCGACCAGGTGTTCGGCAAGATGCGCGACATCAGTTCGGCCGCCCTGCTCGACGACGGCGCCCCGGTCCTGATCCTCGACGTGCCCGACCTGCTGCTGTCGATCGACAAGCTGCTCGGCGAAGGCGCACTGCACCAGCTGGCCCAGGAAAGCGCGCACGTCGCGCGCAAGGTCAAGCGCATCCTGGTGGTGGACGACTCGCTCACGGTGCGCGAGATGGAGCGCAAGCTGCTGCAGGCGCGCGGCTACCTGGTCGACATTGCCATCGACGGCATCGACGGCTGGAACGTGGTGCGCAGCGGCGACTACGACCTGGTCATCACCGACGTCGACATGCCGCGCATGGACGGCATCGAACTGGTGGCGCTGATCAAGAAGGACATTCATTTGCACCAGCTGCCGGTGATGATCGTCTCCTACAAGGACCGCGCCGAGGACCGCGCGCGCGGCATGGGCGCCGGGGCCGACTACTACCTGACCAAGGGCAGCTTCCATGACGAGACGCTGCTCGACGCCGTGTTCGACCTGATCGGGGAGGCAGGCGCGTGAAGATCGGGATTGCCAACGACGTGGCCATGGCGGCCGAAGCGCTGCGCCGGGCCATAGCCGGCACCAACGAACACCAGGTGATATGGATCGCCCGCACCGGCCTGGAAGCGGTCCGCATGTGCATCGACAACCGTCCCGACCTGATCCTGATGGACCTGAACATGCCGGAACTGGACGGCGTGGAAGCGACCCGCCAGATCATGGAAAAGGCGCCGTGCGCGATCCTGGTTGTCACCAGCCAGCCGCAGGACAGCGTCAGCCAGGTATTCCGGGCCCTGGGCGCGGGAGCGCTGGATGTGACGGCCACGCCCATCATGAGCGGCGGCACCGGCGGCGACGCCGCCCTGCTGGCCAAGATCAAGACCATCGGCAAACTGGTGCGGGCCAGCCGCAGCGACGCCGGCAGGCAGCATTTGCCGAGCGAGGGCGGTGACGGCGTGCGCCATTTGCTGGCCATCGGCGCCTCGACCGGCGGTCCGCTGGCGGTGGCGCGCATCCTGCGCGGCTGGACCGCACCGCCCGGCACCGCGGTGGTGGTGGTGCAGCACATCGACGCCAACTTCGCCGGGCATTTTTCAAAATGGCTGGGCGAACAGCTGGCCATGCCGGTGAAGGTGATCGAAGAAGGCGATGCGCTCGAAGCGGGCTGCGTGCAGATCGCCCGCACCAACGACCACCTGACGCTGTCGTCGCGCCAGCGCCTGCACTACGCGCAGGAGCCGCGCGACTATCCGTACCGGCCCTCGGTGGACGTGTTCTTCGACTGCGTGGCGCACGAGTGGGCGGGCGACGCGACCGGCATCCTGTTGACCGGCATGGGGCGCGACGGCGCGGCCGGCTTGCTGGCCATGCGGCGCGCCGGCAAGGCCACCATCGCCCAGGACCAGGCCAGCAGCGCCGTGTACGGCATGCCACGCGCGGCGGCCGACATCGACGCCGCCCAGCAAATCCTGTCGCTCGAACAGATCGCGCGGCTGCTGCGCGGTCGGCCCGGCTCGAAAGTGTCATAATGGCCCATCTTATTTCTGGCGAGCACAACAATCCCATGTCCGACGCCATCCCGGCGGACGCTGCGCAGCAGGGCGCGGTGACCGGTTTCAAGGTCCGCGTACTGCTGGTCGACGACCAGCTGATCATCGTGGAAGCCGTGCGGCGCATGCTCGCCGGCCAGCTCGACATCGAATTTCACTACGTGACCGACGCCGCCTATGCGGAAGCGACGGCGGAACGGGTCGCGCCGACGGTCATCCTGCAAGACCTGGTGATGCCCGACATCGACGGCTTCACCTTGATCCAGAACTACCGGCGCAACGCCAAGCTGCGCCAGGTTCCTGTGATCATCCTGTCGGCCAAGGAAGACCCGAAAATGAAAGCGCATGGATTCGAAGTGGGCGCCAGCGACTACATGGTCAAGCTGCCCGACCACCTCGAACTGCTGGCGCGGCTGCGCTACCACGCGGCCGGCTACATCAGCCGCCTGCAGCGCGACGAAGCGCTGGCGCTGCTGCGCGCGAGCGAGCAACAGCTGGCCGAAGCCAGGGCCGAACTGCAGAAACTGAAACTGACAAGCTAAGAAGGAATTCTCATGAGTACGCTGGAAAACGTCACGCTGCACAAGAAATCGAATGTGTACTTCGATGGCAAATGCGTGTCGCACACGGTGCTGCTGGCAGACGGCAGCAAGAAGACGGTAGGCGTGATATTTCCCTCGATGCTGTCGTTCAGCACGGGGGCGCCGGAAACGATGGAAATCGTCTCCGGCAAGTGCCGGGTCAAGCTGGCCGGCAGCGATGCCTGGCAGCTCTACGAAAGCGGCGGGCGCTTCGACGTCCCCGGCAACAGCGCCTTCGACATCGACACCCTCGAACTGCTCGACTACGTCTGCCACTTCGGCTGACCCACACCGGGGTCAGACCACTTTTGCCGAAATACCAGGGTCAGACCACTTTTGCCGGAGCGCATCGCACGCGCCGCCGTGCATCAGGCGGCAACGTAGCAATTTTCGGACCCCGCCGATTTTTGCCGGTCGCTAGGTCGATTGCGCGCGCCAACTTGTCGCTGGAAGACCGCACGAATTGCGTTGAGACAAAAGTGGTCTGACCCCTGTTGTGCGGCAAAAGTGGTCTGACCCCGGTTGTAGGGCAATTAGATGAAGACGGGCTCGGTTTCGAGGTGGACGCCGTAGCGCGCCGCGACGTCGGCTTGGATCGCCCGCGCCAGCGCCACCACTTCGGCTCCGCTGGCGCCGCCGTTGTTGACCAGCACCAGCGCCTGCTTCGGATACACCCCCGCCGCGCCCATCGTCCGCCCTTTCCAGCCGCATTGGTCGATCAGCCACCCGGCCGCCAGCTTTTCGCTGCCGTCAGGCTGCGCGTGGTGCACCAGCGCCGGGAAGCGCGCCAGCAATTGCTCGCACTGCCCACGCGCGACCACGGGATTTTTGAAGAAGCTGCCGGCATTGCCGATCACCGCCGGATCAGGCAGCTTGCGGCGCCGGATCGCTACCACGATGTCGCTCACCTGCTGCGCCGTCGGCGCGGCCAGCCCGGCGTCGGCCACCGCCTGCGCCAGCTCGGCATAGCGCAGGTTTGGCTGCCACGCCTGCACCGGCGTCAGCCTTAATGTGACGTCGACGATCACCAGGCCCGCGCCATCGGCATGCTTGAAGATGCTGTCGCGGTAGCCGAAGCGACACGCCGCCGCCAGCATGGTGCGGCGCTCCCCGCTGGCCATGTCGACCACGCCGAGCGAATGGAACACGTCCTTCAGTTCGGTACCGTAGGCGCCGATGTTCTGGATCGGCGCGGCCCCTACGGTGCCGGGAATGAGCGCCATGTTTTCCAGCCCGCCCAGCCCCTGCGCCAGGGTCCATTGCACGAAGCCGTGCCAGCTTTCGCCGGCGCCGCAGCGCACCAGCGTGTGCCCGCCCTCGCTGCCGACGATCTCGCGCCCTTCGATCGCCATATGCAGCACCAGCGCCTTGACGTCGCCCGTCAGGATGATGTTGCTGCCGCCGCCCAGCAGCAGGCGCGGCATGCTCGAGAGCACCGGATCGGCCACCAGCGCGCCCAGCTGGGCCGCGTCGGTGATGCGCAAATACGCCTGCGCGCGCGCGGCGATGCCGAAGGTATTGAAGGTCTGGAGCGGGAAATCGGGGACGATGGCGAGGTCTGGATGCATAAGTTACCGTAGTTTTCGCCGATTATAGGGCAATCTGGACAAATTCGGCCATGGAACCGGGGTTCCGCCCCGGTTGTCCGTTAAAATATCGGCATTCGCCATTTCGCCATATATAAGAGGAAGCCACTATGCCGTCATTTGATGTCGTCTCCGAAGCAGACATGATCGAAGTGAAAAACGCGGTCGAGCAAGCCAACAAGGAAATCACGACCCGCTTCGACTTCAAGGGCAGTTCCGCCAAGGTCGAGCAGAAGGAGGCCGAACTGACCGCCTTCGCCGATGCCGATTTCCAGTTGTCACAGGTGCGCGATGTGCTCACCAACAAGCTTTCGAAGCGCCAGGTCGATGTGCGTTTCCTCGACGTAGGCAAGATCGAGAAAATCGGCGGCGACAAGGTCAAGCAGCTCATCAAGATCAAGAACGGCATCGAAACCGAAGACGCGAAGAAAATCGTCAAGGTGCTCAAGGAAAGCAAGATGAAGGTCCAGGCCAGCATCCAGGGCGAATCGGTGCGCGTGACCGGCGCCAAGCGCGACGATCTGCAGGCCGCCATGGCGCTGCTCCGCAAGGATGTGCCCGACATGCCGCTCGAGTTCAATAACTTCCGCGACTAAGCGGCGTAGGGGCTTGGAGTAGAATTGAGGGTGAACACACAGCCGTAACATGGGGTGTGGTAATGCACCGTTACAAACGGTAGTCTAAGGATAGCAATGAAACGTGTCGATGATTTCCGCCTGCGTCTGGGCAACAAGGACTATGTTCCGATCATGATTGGCGGCATGGGCGTCGATATTTCGACGTCCGAACTGGCCCTCGAGGCCGCACGCCTGGGCGGTATCGGCCATATTTCGGATGCCATGGTGGAAGACGTTTCGGACCGCAAGTTCGATACCAGTTACGTCAAGGATAAAACCAAGACTTACAAGTTCAATATCAACAATATGGACAAGGCGGTGGTCCAGTTCGACCTGGCACGCCTGGCCGACGCCACCCGCCGCCACGTGGGCGCGACCATGGAAGCGAAGCGCGGCGATGGCCTCATCTTCGTCAATTGCATGGAAAAGCTGACCATGAATTCGCCGAAGGAAACGCTGCGCACGCGCCTGAACGCCGCGCTCGACGCCGGCATCGATGGCATCACCATGTCCGCCGGCCTGCACCTGGGCTCGTTCGCCCTGATCGCCGACCATCCGCGTTTCCGCGAAGCGAAGCTGGGCATCATCGTGTCTTCCGTGCGCGCGCTGCAATTGTTCCTGCGTAAAATTTCCCGCCTCGATCGCCTGCCCGACTACATCATCGTCGAAGGCCCGCTGGCCGGCGGCCACCTCGGTTTCGGCATGGACTGGGCCGAGTACGACCTGCACACCATCATGGACGAGATCCACGCCTTCATGCGCGAGCAGCAGCTGTCGATTCCGCTGATCGCCGCAGGCGGCATCTTTACCGGTTCCGACGCCGTCGGCTTCCTCGAAAAAGGCGCCGGCGGGGTTCAGGTCGCGACCCGCTTCACCATCACCAACGAATGCGGCCTGCCGGAGAAGGTCAAGCAGGAATACGTGCGCGCCACCGAGGACGACATCGTGGTCAACGGCATTTCGCCGACCGGCTATCCGATGCGCATGCTCAAAAGCACGCCAGCCATCGGCGCCGGCATCCGCCCGGGCTGCGAATCCTACGGCTACCTGCTCGACGCGACCGGCAACTGTTCCTACATCAATTCCTACAACCGGGAAGTGCTGGCCAATCCGGATGCCAAGACCGTGGTGGTGATGGACAAGACCTGCCTGTGCACGCACATGCGCAATTTCAATTGCTGGACTTGCGGCCATTACACCTACCGTCTCAAGGACACCACGCACAAGCTGCCCGATGGCAGCTACCAGATGCTCAGCGCCGAACATGTCTTCAAGGACTACCAGTTCAGCGTCGACAACCAGATCGCGCTGCCTTAAGGTCTGAAAGCCGCATAAAAAACCGCACTTCAGTGCGGTTTTTTTTCGTCAGCCCGGTATCAACCGTCGCCGACAATGCGGTTGATCAGCGCCGCCTGCACATCGTCCGCCAGTTCGTTCGAGACCTGGCAGGTGCCGGCATTTTCGTGCCCGCCACCGCCGTAGTCGAGCATCAGCGCTCCCACATTCGTCTTCGAGGTCCGGTTCAGGATCGACTTGCCGGTCGCGAACACGGTGTTCTGATTTTTCAAGCCCCACAGCACGTGGATCGAGATATTCGTCTCCGGATACAGCGCGTAGATGATGAAGCGGTTGCCGGCGTAAATGATCTCTTCCTTGCGCAAGTCCAGCACCACCAGATTTTTGTGCACGGTGGCGCAGCGCTTGATCTGCGCCTTGCATTGCTCGCTGTGATCGAAGTACAAGTCCATGCGCTCGCGCACGTCGGGCAAGTCCATGATCTGCTCGATCGTGTGGTTCTTGCAGTAATCGATCAGGTCCATCATCAGGCTGTAGTTCGAGATCCGGAAATCCCGGAAGCGCCCCAGTCCGGTGCGCGCATCCATCAGGAAGTTGAGCAAGTCCCAATCCTGCGGGTCGAGCACTTCCTTTTCATTGAAGCGGGCCGCGTCGCCCTTGTCCACCGCGGCCATCATGTCGAACCAGGCGGCCGGAAAGGCCGATGCGCCGCCGTAATAGTCGTACACCACCCGCGCCGCCGACGGGGCTTCCGGATGGATGATGTGGTTGTTGCGCTCGCCGGTATTGCGGATCGTTTCCGACAGGTGGTGGTCAAACGCCAGGTGCACGCCCGGCACGAACGGCAGGTTGGTCGTGATGTCGTCGTCGCCGATGGCGATTTTTCCGTCCTGCATGTCCTTCGGATGGACGAACAGGATTTCCCCGATCATGTCCAGGTGCTTGAGCAGGACGGCGCAGACCAGGCCGTCGAAGTCGCTGCGGGTGACAAGGCGGTACTTTTTCGTTTCGGCAGTCATGGGCATCCCTTTCGCGGCGTCAGTAAGCCATGATACCGCGCAAATTATGCTGTTGCCCAGATATGTCTGTGATGAACGCCCCGCCCTGCCATGCAGTCCACTCCCCGCATTCTGCAGACTGTCGCAAACGCCTCGCCCCGCCCCCCGCCCCCGTATAAAGTTGCATCATCCCAACATGATGTGTCGAATCGGGACGGGTTTTCGCAACAAGCCGGCGTGGAGCAGTTACACTCGCCCGTTGCCTACCGCTTTACGTTTACGGAAAACAGTTGACCATGCCAGCACGCAGCCCATTTCAAGACAATCTCGCAGCCATCCTGGCGCGGCTGCAGCAGGCCATCGACGCGACCACGACCTGGGTGACCCAGTTATCGTGGTGGAAATTTTTCCTGTTCGCCGCGGTGGCCCTGATCGCCGCCAACATTTTGCAAAACGAACTGTTCTCCGGTTCGGACGAAGAGATCGTCGTGCGTTCGGACAACGGCCACAAGAAGAAAAAAGCGTCGAACATCCTGATCGACGATAGCGGCATCCATTTCAATCCGGGCAAGCCGGTGCAACCGCCGGAAACCCCCGAACCGCCGGTGGCCCCGGTCGTGCCGGGCAGCGTGGCCCCCGTCACCACGCCCGACATCAAGACCATGCCTGACGGCAGCGAGTCGGTGCACGTGCCGCTGCCGCCGCAGATCGGCGAGGAATTGTCGAACGCGATCGAAACCCGGATCGAAACGGCGGCCGAGGAAAAAGTGACGCGCTACCAGAAGCGCGCCTCGACCTGGTTCAAGAGCTTCGTGATGCTGCTGATCCTGGCGCTGCTGGCGACCAAGGCGCTGGTGGGCGGCAAGAAGCGCGCCGAAGCCGAAACCCTGACCGCGAACGCGGCCGCCGACCGCGAATCGATGCAGCGCCAGCTGTCTGAAACGAAGATGCAAATGATGCAGGCCCAGGTCGAACCACATTTTCTGTTCAATACCCTGGCCTCGGTCGAATACCTGATCGAAACCGATCCGCCGCGCGCCTCGGCCATGCAGCGCAGCCTGATCCAGTACCTGCGCGCAGTCCTGCCGCAGATGCGCGACAACGTCGTCATCACCAACCTGGGGCGCGAAGCGGACATGGTCAGCGCTTACCTGAACCTGCTCAAGATGCGCATGGAAGAACGCCTGAACGTGGAGATGCAGATTCCGGACGGCTTGCGCAACGCCGCCTTCCCGCCGATGATGCTGCAGTCGATGGTCGAGAACGCGATCAAGCACGGTCTCGAGTGCAAGCCCGAAGGCGGCACCCTGAAGATCGTGGCCGAGGTCGCCAGCGGCAAGCTGCGCGTGATCGTCAGCGACGACGGCGTCGGCTTCGGCGTGGTACCGAGCGACGGCACCGGATTGGGCCTGCCGACCATCCGTGAACGGCTCAAGCTGCTGCATGGCGACCAGGGCCAGCTGCACATCAGCGCCAACTCGCCCAGCGGCGTGATCGCAACGATCGAGGTGCCTTACAAGGTGTCCAAGTAAGGATTGATTAAAGCCCCGATTCATTGAATAATTAGCACTTCATCCCCTCACCGACGCCACCCATGCCTACTGCAATTATTGCCGACGACGAAAGATTGATGCGCGACCAGTTACGCATGCGCCTGTCCCAGGTGTGGCCCGAACTGGAGATCGTCGGCGAGGCCAAGAACGGCGACGAGGCCATCGAGCTGGTGGCCCAGCTCAAGCCCGACCTGACCTTCCTTGATATCCGCATGCCGGGCAAAACCGGCATGGACGCGGCGCGCGCCATCGGCGCCCAGAGCAACATCGTGTTCGTGACCGCCTACGACCAGTATGCGGTGGAAGCGTTCGAGCGTGGCGCCGTCGATTACGTGCTCAAGCCGCCCGAGCAGGAGCGCTTGCAGGTCACGGTCGACCGCCTCAAGGCGCGCCTGGCCAAGCCGAAGGAAGCGGTCAACGACAGCGTCACCGCGATGCTGTCGCAGCTGGCTGAAAAAATGGCGGCGCCGAAGCCGACTTATCTGCAATGGATCCAGGCCAGCATCGGCCAGGATTTGCGCATGATCCCGGTCGAGGAAATCCTGTTCTTCCGCTCCGACGAAAAATACACCTGCGTGCAGACCGAGCGCTTCGAGGCCTTGATCCGCAAACCGGTACGCGACCTGGCCGAGGAGCTCGACCCTGCCCTGTTCTGGCAAATCCACCGCGCCACGCTGGTCAATGTGAACGCCATCGAAGGCGTCACGCGCGACATCCGCGGCCGCCACCTGGTGCTCATCAAGGGCAAACCCGACAAGCTTGAAGTGAGCCGCAGCTTCCTGCACCTGTTCAAGCAGATGTAGTTGGCCGTTTGCGCCGGCGCAATGCCGGCGCGTGTTGCCTTGTGGACCCGCAAGGCGATTTTTCCCGCTTGCCCCATGCTGGACGCAGGCCCGCCTTCGCGGGCCACCAACGCAGGCGCTCTTCATGACATCATCGCGTACTACCCGCTTCCTGGCCTGGGGCGCCGCCGTGTTCGCGCTCGGCTTCGCCGGCGGCCAGGTGCTGGTGCGTACCATGGTCAGCAACCGCGGCCCGCGATTCGCACGCAGCCATAGCCGCGACATCATCCACAACGCCAGCGAAGCGATCATCTCGACCGACGCCGCCCAGACCGTGGTGCTGGCCAATCCGTCGGCGGCAGCCATGTTCGCCACCACGATCGAAAAAATGCAGGGCAGCCCGCTGTCGCGCTTCATCCGCCCGCTGCCCACGGTATCGGGGGACTCCGCGACCGCCTACTTTGGCGATGGCGGCGGGCGCGCCGGACGCCGCGCCACCGACTACGCCGTCACCGGCATGCGCGCCAGCGGCGAAACCTTCCCCCTCGAAGGCTCGGTCTCGAGCATGTCCGAGGCCGACCGCACCATCAATACCATCATCCTGCGCGACGTGACCGAACGCCAGCACGTCCAGGAAAAGCTGTCGCGCTCGCACGACCAGCTGCGCCAACTGTCGGTGGCGCTGCAGACTGTGCGCGAGGAAGAGCGCGCCCACATCGCCCGCGAACTGCACGACGACCTGGGCCAGCTGCTGGCGTCGCTGCGCATGGACTTGAACCTGCTGCAGCAAGAGCCGGCCAGGAGCGCCGTCAGTGCGCGCCTGATGCAGGGCATGGAAGAGAACCTGCTCACCGCCATCACGTCGTTGCGCCGCATCGCCACCAACCTGCGCCCGCGCGCGCTCGACGAAGGCGGCCTGTACTTCGCGCTGCAGGGCTTGCGCGACGAATTCGTCGAGCGCCATGAGATTGCCTGCGCGCTGTTCGCCGACGAGGCCGAGCTGCGCCTCGACGACGCCGCCAGCACGGCCATCTTCCGCATCGTCCAGGAAGCGCTGACCAACATCGCCCGCCACGCCGGCGCGTCCAGCGTCACGATGTATTTGTACCGGATCGACAGCCAGCTATTGATCTCGATCCGCGACGACGGCCGCGGCATCCGCGCGACCGACATGGAAAAAGCGCAGTCGCTCGGCTTGATCGGCATGCGCGAACGGGTCTGGGGCATGCACGGCGAGATCACCATCGGTAGCGACGAGCCGCCCGGCACCCGCATCGATATCGTGCTGCCGCTGCCGCCCAAGACCGCCGACGAAGCCGCTATGTTTGAAGGAACTGTGTCACAGCCAGGCAGCACCGCTCCGCTTCCGCCGCCCGCGTAGCGGCCACGCAGTGGCAAATTAGCCACACTTTCTACCGCACTGCAACATGTCATCAACATGAAATAGATTCTTCATATACTTCGATTCGATTAAGAGGAATACTACTTCATCGCACATTTCGAAGCACACTTATGGAGATTTTCATGCAAGGTAAATTGTTGGCTGTTGCACTGTTCGCGGCGTTTCCCCTGGTCGCATCGGCTCAATCGAGCGTCACCGTCTATGGCGTCATGGATGCGGCAATCGCCAAGGAAGACACCGGCGCGCCGAACGGCGATCGCACGGTCATCAATTCCGGCAACCAGTCCAGCAGCCGCCTTGGTTTCAAGGGCACGGAAGACCTCGGCAACGGCTTGAAGGCCATGTTCAATATCGAAGCGGGCGTCGCCCTCGACACCGGCGCCGCCGACGCGGCCCTGTTCGGTCGCCGCGCGGTCGTTGGCCTTGAAGGCAAGTTCGGCATGGTCACCATCGGCCGCGAGTACACGCCGATCGCCGACATCGCCAACGCCACCGACATCAATGGCCAGGGTTTCTATGGCAGCAACCTCAATTCCTTCACCACGGGCCGCCTGACGCGCCGCATCAGCAATTCGGTCAACTACAAGACCAATTCCCTGAGCGGCTTCAAGCTGGCCCTGGCCTACGGCGCCGGCGAGACCGCGACCGGTCCGTCGCTTAACCTGATGGGCGTGTCCGCCGCCTACACGCTGGGCAATCTGTACCTGGGCGCCGGCTACCACACCTACGAGCGCCTGGTCACTGGCGACGACAAGGAAATGATATTCGGCGTCGCTTACAAGATCGGCGCGGTCGAGCTCAAGGGTAACTACCTGGCCGCCAATCCGACTGGCGCCAACAACAAGTATGAGCAGGTCAATGCCGGTGCGTCGTACACCTTCGGCCCCAACAAGGTGCTCGGCAACATCCAGCAAAACAAACTGGAAAACGGCGCCAAGGGCAATGGTTTCAGCGTCGCCTATTCGTACTCCCTGTCCAAGCGCACCAATGCGTACGCGTCCTACGCAACGATCCGCAACAACGCGACAGGCCTGTTCGGCCTACTTTCGGCCAGCACCAACACCACCCCGCCAGCCACGGCGCCCGGTTCGGATCCGTCGGCACTGTCGCTCGGTATCCGTCACTCGTTCTAAGCAATCCAAGGGGGCGGGTCCGCTGCCGGCGGACCCGCCCTGCACCATTTCCCCGCCGCCGCATCCGTAGAACTACCTATCTCGTTTTTCCTCGACTTGCCATAAGCTAAGCGCATTGGAATAAACTCATGGAGATACGATGCAAGTTCGATTGTTGGCCGCAGCACTGTTCACATCCCTTCCTTTGCTCGCCTCGGCGCAGTCCAGCGTCACGCTGTACGGCATCGTGGACGGCTCTGTCGCCCACGAAGACACGGGCGCGCCGAACGGCAGCCGCAACCTCGTCAACTCGGGCAATCAGTCGACCAGCCGCTTCGGTTTTCGCGGCACGGAGGACATCGGCAACGGCTTGAAAGCGATGTTCAATCTGGAAGGCGGCATCGCACTCGACACCGGTGCCGGCGACGCGGCGCTGTTCGGCCGGCGTGCGGTGGTGGGACTGGAAGGCAAGTTCGGCCTGGTCACGATAGGCCGCGAGTACACGCCGATTTCGGACGTCGCCAGCGCCACCGACATCAACGGCCAGGGCTTCTACGGCACCAACCTCAACTCCTTCAATGCGGGCCGCCTGACGCGCCGCATCAGCAATTCGGTCAACTACAGATCCGCGGCAATGGGGGGCTTCAAGCTGGGCCTTGGTTACGGCCTGGGCGAGGTTGCCACCGGGCCGTCGCAAAACCTGATGGGGGTATCGGGCAGCTACACCCTGGGCAATCTGTACCTGGGCGCGGGCTATCACAGCATCGAACGCCAGGCGAGCGGCAATGACAAGGACATCATCGTCGGCGCGGCTTACAAGATCGGCGCGGTGGATTTGAAGGGCAACTACATGGCGGCCGATCCGACCGGCGCGAACAACAAGTATGAGCAGCTCAACATGGGCGCGTCGTATGGCTTCGGGGCCAGCAAGGTGTACGCGAACTACCAGCGCAACGAGCTGGAAAGCGGCGCACGCGGCAACGGTGTGAGCGTGGCCTATGCGTACACGCTGTCGAAGCGGATCAATGTCTACGCGGCGTATGCGACGATGTCGAACAATGCGAGCGGCCTGTTCGCCATCAACTCGGCCGGCTCCACCATTGCCCCGCCAGCAGGCGCGGCGGGATCGGATCCGTCGGGCTTGACTGTAGGCCTGCGTCACGCATTCTAGGCAATTTGCAACAACTATAAAATCGCGCAGAATTCTGCGTTTTTTTGCCGATACCAGAGCATCACCCAGCCTCTCGCGCACCTATTCATTTGAAGTTCGATTGAGATGTGCGACCGGGTAAAGGCATCGTTAATCTTAGCCTTTCCGGAGTATCAGCACGGAGGCCAACACATGGAAACTGAGCGTAACACCAGCACAACTCCCGTATCGCGAATCGAAAACGGTATTCTTCTCGTCCGCGGCCGGCGGGTGATGATCGATGTCGACTCGGCACAGCTCTACGGAGTACCGACCAAAGCGCTCAATCAGGCGGTCAAGCGCAATGGACGCCGTTTCCCCGCAGACTTTGCCTTTCAGCTAACAGCGGCGGAAAAGGAGGAGGTGGTCACAAACTGTGACCACCTCGCGAGTTTGAAATTTTCTAAAGCACTACCGTTCGCCTTCGCCGAACATGGCGCAATTCAAGCGGCCAACGTTCTGCGTTCCGAACAAGCTATGGAAATGGGCGTGTACGTTGTACGTGCCTTCGTGCATCTTCGAGAGATGATAGTCTCGAACCAGGAGCTCGCTTCGCGCCTCGACAGCCTGGAGAAGAAAACCGAGCTGATGTCCTTAAAGCAGGATACGTTCGAAAATGGCACCCGGGTGCAGCTAAAGCAAATTTTTGACGCATTGCGCGAGTTGATGGCAGTGCCGCAATCCGCAATCAAACGGCCCATCGGCTTCGTCACGCCAGACGATGATCCAGCCAAGAAGAATTCGACGATGCAATAATCTGCGCGCGAGATTCGTCGTGTGCGTTTCGTCGCTACTTCAAGCGGCAGCTCAGCAGCCAGTAATGCTCAAGCCGCACGATCCTGATCTCGCGCACCGACGAAGCGAGCTTCTTGCGCAGCGCGCTGTCGGACGGATAGGTGGTCGGAATCTCGTAGCGCTCGCCATCCGGCGCCGTGCTGATATGGTAGGTGTTGCCTTCCATGTCGGTGCGCGACACGGTGGCGCTGCTGCCTTCGACATACGCTTCGTCCAGCAGCACGATGAGAATATCCTTGCCGACCCGCGCCTTCAGCTTGGCCAGGAACTTTTCATATTCTTCGCGCTTGACGTGCGACCACCAGAAGCCGACGAACACGGCCGTGAAGTCGCCAATGTGGTCCGGCAGGTCGTAGGCGTCGGCCACGCGCAGCGTGACCTTGTCGGCCGGCAGTTTACGCAAGGCGGCCATCGCGATCATTTCCGGATTGATGTCGGTGGCCACCACCTTGTCGGCCACCTCGGCGATGATGCGGGTCCAGTAGCCGGTGCCGCAAGCCAGTTCGAGCACGGTATGGCCGCGCAAGACCTCGGCCACGTGCCCGCGCATTTCGGCCAGGTCATCCTGCCGCTCGGGGCGGTCGTAGATGCGGTCGTGGTTGGAGGCGATCTTGGCGTAAAACTGTGCGGATTGTTCGGTAATCATGTTTTTCTTGGAAATAGTGCCGGGCTTACAGCTCGTAATTGTCTTTATTACCGCTCATGGCCGACTCGACCAGTTTGCGGTTCAGGGTCGGCGCCAGCAGTTCGATAAAGGTGTAAATATAACTGCGCAGGTAAGCGCCCTGCTTGACCGCCACGCGCGACACATTCATGCCGAACAGGTGGCCAACGGGGATCGCCCGCAGGTTCTTGTCGCGCTCGGGATCGAACGCCATACCCGCTATGATACCAACTCCCATGCCAAGTTCGACATAAGTCTTGATCACGTCGGCGTCGATGGCTTCGAGCAGCACGTCCGGTTTCAGGCCGCGCAGGCCGAAAGCGTGGTCGATCTTGCTGCGCCCGGCGAACGCGCCGTCATAGGTAATCAGCGGGAAAGTCGCGATTTCTTCCAGCGAGACTGCCTTCGATTTGAGCAGCTGGTGTTCGGGCGGCACCACCACCACGTGCTCCCACTGATAGCAGGGCAAGGTGATCAGGTTATCGATGCCGGCAATCGATTCGGTCGCAATGGCCAGGTCGGCCTGGTCGCGCTGCACCATCTCGGCGATCTGGCGCGGATTGCCCTGCAGCAGAGACAGGCGTACCTTGGGATACTTCAGCATGAAGGCCTGCACCACCTTGGGCAGCGTATAGCGCGCCTGGGTGTGGGTGGTGGCGATGGTGAAGCTGCCGCTGTCCTGTGCTGCGTATTCCTTGCCAATGCGCTTGAGGCTGTCGATTTCCTGCATGATCAGCTCGACCGACTCCAGCACCAGGCGCCCCGGCTCCGTCAGGCCGCGGATGCGCTTGCCATGACGTGTAAAAATGTCAACGCCGAGTTCTTCCTCGAGCTCGATAATCGCCTTGGACACGCCCGGTTGCGACGTAAACAAGGCCTTGGCGGCATCGGTCAGGTTGTAGTTCTGGCGCACTGCTTCGCGCACAAATCGCAATTGGTGGAGGTTCATTGTCTTTTTATTCAGTAATTGCTCGAAATACCTGGCTATCCAGTATTTTATAAGATTGCTTATGCCGGATACGCATATAAGCAAATAAATTCTTAGTAGTTTGGAATAAAGGACGAGTTTATTACCATTGGGGCTAGTTTGGGAGAGTGTAGTGCTCTTTCCCTGCAACAAGACACCCATCCAGGATCACCTATGTATCGCTACGACAAATACGACCACCTTATCGTCAAGGAACGCATCGCCCAGTACCGCAGCCAGGTCGAGCGCCGCATCAACGATGAGCTGACCGAATCCGAATTCCTGCCGCTGCGCCTGCAAAACGGCCTGTACATGCAGCGCCACGCCTACATGCTGCGCATCGCCGTGCCGTACGGCCTGTTGTCCTCCGCGCAGATGCGCATGTTCGGCCACATCGCCCGCAAGTACGACCGCGGCTATGGCCACTTCACCACGCGCCAGAACATCCAGTTCAACTGGATCGCGCTGGAGCAGACACCGGACATTCTGACCGACCTGGCCAGCGTCGAAATGCACGCGATCCAGACCTCGGGCAACTGCATTCGCAACATCACGTCCGACGAATACGCCGGCGTGGCCGCCGACGAAATCATCGACCCGCGTCCGTACGCCGAGGTGCTGCGCCAGTGGAGCACCTTCCACCCCGAGTTCGCCGCCCTGCCGCGCAAGTTCAAGGTTGCCATCAACGGCGCCGTGGAAGACCGCGCCGCGATCGCCGTGCACGACATCGGCCTGACGGTGGTGCATGGAGCGGAGGGCGAGATCGGTTTCAAGGTCATGGTCGGCGGCGGCATGGGCCGCACCCCGATCCTGGGCAGCGTGGTGCGCGAGTACCTGCCGTGGCAGCACATGCTGACCTATATCGAAGCGGTCATGCGCGTGTACAACCAGTACGGCCGGCGCGACAACAAGTACAAGGCCCGCATCAAGATCCTGGTCAAGGCGCTCGGCGTCGAGGAATTTACGCGCCTGGTCGAAGAAGAGTGGCAGGACCTGAAGGACAGCCCGTCCACCCTGACAGTGGAAGAAATGGCGCGCGTGGCGGCCTACTTCACGCCGCACGCCTACGACACGCTGACCAGCATGGATCCGCGCGCCGAGCATGCCGACAACAAGGCCTTCTCCAACTGGCTGCTGCGCAACGTCAAGCCGCACAAGGTGCCCGGTTACGCCATCGTGCTGCTGTCGCTCAAAAAGACCGGCGTGCCGCCGGGCGACGCCACCGCTACCCAGATCGACTTCGTGGCCGACGTGGCCGAGCGCTACAGTTTCGGCGAGCTGCGCGTGACGCACGAGCAGAACCTGGTGCTGGCAGACGTCAAGCAATCCGATTTGTTCAAGCTGTGGCAGGAAGTCAAAGCCCAGGGCCTGGCCACGCCGAACATCGGCCTGCTGACCGACATGATCTGCTGCCCCGGCGGCGACTTCTGCTCGCTGGCCAACGCCAAGTCGCTGCCGATCGCCGCAGCCATTTCGGAGCGCTTCGACAACCTCGACTTCCAGCACGACATCGGCGAGATCGAACTGAATATCTCGGGCTGCATCAACGCCTGCGGCCATCACCATGTGGGCTCGATCGGCATCCTCGGCGTCGACAAGGACGGCAGCGAGTGGTACCAGGTGTCGATCGGCGGCGCGCAGGGCAACAACTCGGCCATCGGCAAGATCATCGGCCCGTCGTTCTCGGCGCTGCAAATGCCCGAAGTGATCGACCGCCTGCTGCAGGTCTACGTGCGTGAACGGACCGAGGAAGAACGCTTCGTCGACACCGCCCAACGCCTAGGCATCGCACCGTTCAAGGAACACGTCTATGCCACGCCGATCAAGGCGGGCGAACTGGTTGGAGAAGACCACTATGCTTGAATCTAAACTTGAACGTCATGCTGAAATCATCAAGGGCCGCGTCGTTGTTGCCGACGACTGGGCCGTGCTGCGCCTTGACGAGGGACAAACCGCCGCCGACGCCCTGGTCCCCGAAGGTAAAGTCATCGTGCCGCTGACGGTGTGGCAGGCGCAGCGCGAGTCGCTGGCCGCGCGCGCTCAGGTGGGCGTATGGATCGCGTCCGACGAGCGCCCAGAAGTGCTCAAGGGCGAGCTTGACAAGTTCGCCGTCGTCGCCGTCGACTTCCCAAAATTTACCGATGGCCGCGGCTATTCGATCGCCTACAACCTGCGCATGCGCCTTGGCTACACGGGCGAGCTGCGCGCCATCGGCGACGTACTGCGCGACCAGCTGTTCCAGATGCACCGCACCGGCTTCGATGCCTTTGCGACGCGCCAGGACCGCAACATCAACGATGCGCTCAAGGGCCTGACCGACTTCTCCGAGGTCTATCAAACCTCGGTCGACCAGAAGTCGCCGCTGTACCGCCGCCTTGAGCGCGATGTGCGCGACGAGACGTCCGACGTCGGCTACGGCATCTGAGGCACGCATGAACGACCTCACTACACTTGTTGCCGACACCAGCGCCACGCTGGCGCGCATCGCCGCCAACTTTTCGCCCGCGGTGTTTGCCTCCAGCCTGGCCGCTGAAGACATGGTCCTGACGGACCTGATCCTGAAAGCCGGCCTGCCGATCGGGATCTTTTCACTCGACACCGGGCGCCTGCATCCTGAAACGCTGGCCGTGCTCGACCAGGTCAAGGCCACCTATGGCTACGACGTCCAGCTGTACAAGCCGCAGACCGAGGCGGTCGCCGCCTACGTGGCGCAGAACGGCCTGAACGCCTTCTACGACAGCGTGGAGATGCGCCGCGAGTGCTGCCGCATCCGCAAGGTGGAGCCGCTTGGACGCGCCCTGGCAGGCAACAAGGCCTGGGTCACCGGGCAGCGTCGTTCGCAGTCGAGCACCCGCGCCGAACTCGATGTCCAGGAAGACGACGCAGCCCATGGCATGACCAAGTTCAACCCGCTGGCCGACTGGTCGGAGCAGGATGTATGGAACTACATCCGCGACAACAAGGTGCCCTACAATGCCTTGCACGACCAGGGTTTTCCATCGATTGGCTGCGCGCCCTGCACGCGCGCCGTGCAGCCAGGCGAAGACGTACGCGCCGGCCGCTGGTGGTGGGAAAACCCCGACTCCAAGGAGTGCGGCCTGCACATGGTCGACGGCAAACTGATACGCATTAAATCCGTGGCTGCGTAAGCATCCATAACAAGAACAGGTCCAGCCAAATGAATACAACAACCGACATCCCGCGCGTACTTACCGACGTCAATGCGCGCCACCTCGACGCGCTCGAATCGGAAGCGATCCACATCATGCGCGAAGTGGCTGCCGAATGCGCCAACCCTGCCCTGCTTTTCTCGGGCGGCAAAGACTCGGTGGTGCTGCTGCGCCTGGCCGAGAAGGCTTTCCGCCCGGGCAAATTCCCATTCCCGCTGGTGCACATCGACACCGGCCACAATTTCGCCGAAGTGATCGAATTCCGCGACGCGCGCGCCGCCGAACTGGGTGAACGCCTGATCGTCGGTTCGGTCGAGGAATCGATCCGCAAAGGCACCGTGCGCCTGCGTAACCCGGCCACCGATTCGCGCAATGCCGCGCAGGCCGTGACCCTGCTCGAGACGATTGCCGAATACAAATTCGACGCCTGCATCGGCGGCGCGCGCCGCGACGAGGAAAAAGCCCGCGCCAAGGAACGCATCTTCTCCTTCCGCGACGAATTCGGCCAGTGGGATCCGAAGGCGCAGCGCCCCGAGCTCTGGGACCTGTACAACACGCGCGTGCACCCGGGCGAGAACATGCGGGTATTCCCGATCTCGAACTGGACCGAGCTCGATGTGTGGCTCTACATCCAGCGCGAACAGCTGGCCCTGCCGCCGATCTACTTCGCGCACGAGCGCCAGGTCATTCCGCGCAACGGCCTGCTGGTGCCGCTGACCGACCTGACTCCGGCGCGCGAAGGCGAGACCGTTGAAACGCAAGTGGTGCGTTTCCGTACCGTGGGCGACATTTCGTGCACCTGCCCGGTATCGTCCGACGCGGCCACGGTCGAGGCGATCATCGCCGAAACCGCCGTCACCCAGATCACCGAACGCGGCGCCACCCGGATGGACGACCAGACCTCCGAAGCATCGATGGAAAAACGCAAGAAAGCAGGGTACTTCTGATGAACGCACGCATTGACAACTACAGTGAACAATTGACCGAACGCGGCATGCTGCGCTTCATCACCGCCGGCTCCGTCGACGATGGCAAGAGCACCCTGATCGGCCGCCTGCTGTTTGACAGCAAGGGCATTTTCGCCGACCAGCTCGACGCCATGTCGCGCTCCAAGCACAAGCGCACCGTCGGCGACGCGGTCGACCTGTCGCTGCTGACCGATGGCCTGGAAGCCGAACGCGAACAGGGCATCACGATCGACGTGGCATACCGCTATTTCGCCACGCCGAAACGCAAGTTCATCATCGCCGACACGCCCGGCCACGAACAGTACACGCGCAATATGGTGACCGGCGCTTCGACCGCCGATGCGGTGATCATCCTGATCGACGTTTCCAAGGTCAAGCTGCATGAAGATGGCGGCGTCGACCTGCTGATCCAGACCAAGCGCCATTCGACCATCGCCCACCTGCTGCAGATCGAGCACGTGGTCGTCGCGGTCAACAAGATGGACCTGATCGACTACGACCAGGTCACCTACGACCGTATCGTGCAGGCCTACAAGGCGTTCGCCGCCACGCTGGGCCTGAAGGACATCACCCCGATTCCACTGTCGGCACTGACCGGCGACAACGTCGTCGAGGCCAGCGAGAAAATGGCCTGGTACAAGGGCCCTACCCTGATCGAACTGCTCGAATCGCTGTCGGTGTACGACGAGTCGCACCACGCGCCGTTCCGCTTCCCGGTGCAGCTAGTGGCACGCCACAATGGCCATGAAGCGAACGACTTCCGCGGCTACATGGGCCGCATCGAGGCGGGCAAGGTCAGCGTCGGCGACAAGCTGGTCGTGCAGCCTTCGGGCCAGAGCGCCACGGTCAAGGACATCGTCACGCTGGAAGGCTCGCACCAGTCGGCCGTGGTGGGCCAGTCGGTCACGATCCTGCTCAACGAGTACCTGGACATTTCGCGCGGCGACCTGCTGGCCGGATTCGACCAGCCGGCCACCTTGCTCAAGAGCGTCACCGCCGACGTATGCTGGATGTCGGACGAGCCGCTCGACATGCGCCGCAAGTACTGGATCAAGCACGGCACCAAGCAGACCAGCGCCAAGGTCACCGCGGTCGACACACTACTTGACATCAACACCCAGCAGCGCCATCCGGCCCAGGGCTTAAAACTCAACGACATTGCGCGCATTTCGCTCAATGTGCAGCAGCCGCTGGCGGCTGACGCCTATGCCGACATTCGCGCTACCGGCGCCTTCATCCTGATCGATGAAGTCACCCACCAGACCGTCGCCGCAGGCATGATCCGCCTGGGCGAATAAGGGGAACAGCATGAAACCCGTACTCGGAAAAGTCTACCTGGTCGGCGCCGGTCCCGGCGCCCAGGACCTGATCACGCTGCGCGGTGCTCGCCTGCTGGCGCAAGCCGACGTGGTGCTGCACGACGCCCTGGTGACGGCCGAGATGCTGGAACTGTGCCCGCAGGCCGAGAAAATCCTGGTCGGCAAACGCTGCGGCCAGCTCTCGACCGCGCAAGCTTTCATCAACAAGCAGATGGTCGACAGCGCGAAGAAATTCCCGCTGGTGGTGCGCCTGAAAGGCGGCGACCCGATGCTGTTCGGGCGCGCCGACGAAGAGTTGCGGGCGCTGGAAGAAGCCGGGATCGAGGTGGAAGTGGTGCCCGGCATTACGACCGCGGTGGCGGCGGCGGCGGCCACCAGGCAACCGCTGACCAAGCGCGGCGTGGCGCGCAGCGTGGCGTTCTTCACGTCGAGCACCGCGCCCGAGCATGCCGATCATGCCGCCATTCCCGACACCGATACGCTGGTGCAGTACATGGGCGGGCGCGAAGCGATCGTCACGGCCCAGCGCATGCTGGACCAGGGCCGGCGCGCCGATACGCCGGTGGTGGTGATCGAAAACTGCAGCCGCCCGGACCAGCGCATCCTGCGCCTGACCCTGGCCACCCTGGCCCACGGCCTGGGGCCGTCGCACGGACCGGTGCTGGTGATGCTGGGCCACGCGATGAAGATGCGCGAAAAGCAGGCGCCTGACGCGGCCCTGCCCGAGCAGCGCCTGAGCGCCTAGACACATCAGCGCAGGAAATAGCCCGGATAGCGCTGGTCGTGCTCGTCGATTTCCGACTGCAGCTTGTCGGCGCAGGCATAGGTTTCCTCGGCCACCCGGCTTAGCCTGGCGAACGCACGTTGCATGCGCGCGCTCAACTGCGGCCGGCGCATTCCCGCCAGCTGGCAGCGAATGCCGCGAATGTCTTCCTTCAGGCCCTTGAGCGAATCGCGCAGCATGCCGTCGGCGTCGACCGCTTCATCGAGCGTGCCGGCTTCCATCCGCGCACGCAGCGTGTTGATCCGCGCACCCATCCCCGCAAGCCGGTCCGCCACCCGGTCGAGCCGCGCGGCACAGCGCCGCTCGGCCCCCAGCGACAACAGGAACAGCTCGGCGCGCCGGAAGACATCGAGCAAGTCGCGGATGACGTGTTTGATGGTAGCGCTGAGCATGGCGTGCTCCGAATCTGTTCGCAACGGGGATCGGGAAAGTCTGGACGCGTTCCGTTTCGTCGTCAAACGTCCCACCCCATTTTTCATATGATGCAAAACAAACCAGATGCAAATTTGCAGGCCATCCCATCGGAAATGAAATGCTTTACAATTTGGAGCGGAATTTTTCGATACTGACTAAACCGGACTGAACCATATGAATAAATTCAAATTTTTCTTGCCCGCCGCGCTGGCCTGCGCGCTGTTGGTGTCCGCGCCCGCACAGGCGGCGGAAGACGCCTCCCACTTCCAGCTCAGCACTGCAATTTTGCAAAAACTCAAGTTGGCCGAGGCCGACATGAAGCAATTGCACAAGCCCGACGAGGCGGCCCCCGAAATCGACCCCGACCAGTCGATCGAGGCCGCGATCCGAAAAATCGAGAAAGATGGCCAGACCACGGCCGTGCTGACGAAGCACGGGCTGACCAGCCGCGACCTGGTGCTGTCGGCCCATGCCTTGCTGCATGCCGGCACCTTCGTGGTGATGGAAAAATCGTTCGAACCAAAAAAGGGCGCCACGATGTACCAGGGCTATACCAAGGAACAACAAGCGAACATCGACCTGGTGCGCAGCATCACGAGCGGCAAACAGTAAGATTGTCGCGCTTGCATTGAGCGGGCGCATCGGCCATAATCTAAATGAGAATAATTCTCATTTAGATTGGATGACGATGAGCACCTTTGAACACCCCTTGCCGCCCCAGCCCGAATTGCTGGTGTCGAGCGCGCTCCACCTGATGACCCATTACAGCGCCCTGGCAGGCCAGGACGGCGCCTGCGTCAAGCTCGCGTCGGTGATTGAACGGCACCTGAAAGCGCTGGCGGTTCACGATGCCCTCAGCCCGGTTTTGCGGGCCACCTGCCAGCAGTTGTCGGAACAATGGGCGACGGTGGTCGACAAGGCCCTGCCGCAGCCGCCGCGGCGCACCCTGTTCGCCCGTTTTGCGCAGGTGGCGCGCTAGGACGCGCTCACGCCTGCGCCGCAGGTGCCGCCGCCCAGGTTGACGGCCACCAGGATGCGATCCTGGGGCCCGTTGCGCCAATATAGCAAAAGCCTGGCGCGCCTGGGCACGAAATGCACGTCGCCCTGGCGCAGGGCCGCATGCCCCTTGCGCAGGGCGATCAAGGCCTGGTCATGCTTGAAAGCGGCGCTGTCGACGCTATCCCAGTCGAGCTGGAAGTCGTCGGCCAGCGACATCCAGTCGCGCCAGCGCGGTTCGTTCAATTCCTGTCCCATCATCAGGTGCGGCACGCCGTCGAGGGTCAGCAGTACGGCCGCTGCCGCCAGGTGCAGCCGGGGGCCGACATAGCGCCACGCCCTGCCCTTTCTTTTCTTGTAGTGGTGACGCCCGGGGTGGGCGGCCACCGTGGCCTGCCAGGTCGAGCTTCCCACCCGCACCAGAGGCGCAGCGTCGCCAACCCAGCTGTTGAAGGTGCCGGCGACGGCCACGCCTTCCGGGTCGGGCCCGCCCTCGAATGTGAAGCGGATGCCGGACGCGGTCCTGCGCGGGACCAGTTCCTGCCTTGGCGGTGAACTTGCCTTCGTCATGATGGCGCTATGCTACGCGCGGGCAGGCGGCGCGGCTCGCGGTCAAGGCTTACTGTTGCGTTTTTGGCTTGAGCAGAATGTCCGATGGTTTGTCCGGCGCAGCCGAACAACTGCGCGTGCAGGACAGCGCCTTGCTGTCGCATGCCCCCTCCCGCTCGGACCGGCGTTTTTGAAACGCGCTGCGCCGGTCACCTTGCGCCTGTTGCGGCGTGGTCTGGAGCTTGCTAAGCGCCTTGGTGTCTCGGTTGCCAGCAGGCATTTCGAGCAATCCCGGCGCTTCGTCCAGTTGTGTCATGCGCAGGGCCTCGCTGCGGCAGGCGCGCCTTTCTTCAGCGCAAATCGACTTGCACACGCCCGGCTCGGCAGCCACACAGGCAGCCGACAGCAAGACACTCAACAAGATGGAATACCGCAGCGCTCTGTTCATTTTAATCCTGATGGGATTGCCAGCATGGCTCGTATGCATGCCTCGACAATGTTGCAATTATAGCAGTTTTATCGGATTGTTTTGGCGTGCGCGGCCACGCAGTAGTCGGTCATCGCCTTGAGCACATCCGGGTCTTCACCGACCGCCCCGGCCACCGTGATGGCCAGGTGCGGGTACGCGGCGTGCAGCTGCTCGACCAGCAGCGGCAGGTCGCGCTGCAAGTGCCCGCCCTGCCCCAGGAACACCGGCACGATGGTGAGCGTGGTCACGCCCTGCGCGGCCAGGCTGGCCACGTGCTCCGGCAGGCGCGGCGCCATCAGTTCGAGGAAGGCCAGCGAGACCGGCACGTCCGGCATGCGCGCCTGCGTCAGCTCGCGCAGCCGTTCGAACGGCACGGCCCAGGAGGCGGCGCGCGCGCCATGCGCAAACAGGACCAGGGCGCGCGCCATCAGGTTCTTTCGACCCGCCACAAGGCGACCAGCGCCAGCCCCAGGAACATGACGCTGGGCGCGATGGCCGTCAGCAGCGCCGGCATCGCGCTGAGCAGGCCGATGTGGCCGAACAGGCTGTTGACCAGCATGTAGCCGACCCCGATCATGATGCCGGCGAAAACCTTCAGGCTGACCCCGCCGCTGCGCGCCTGCATGTAGGCGAACGGCAGCGCCATCGCCATCAGCACGAAAATGGCCAGCGGATCGAACAGCTTTTTCCAGAATGCGATCTTGAAGCGCTCGCTCTCCTGCTTGTTTTCGTTCAGGTGGCGCGTGTAGACGGCCAGTTCGTTGGCCGACATGCGGTCCGGATCGGAGGCCGACACCGAAATGATTTTTGGCGTGATCTCCGACACCAGTTCCATGCTCTCGAGCTTGCGGGTGGTGACGACACTGGTTTCCTGGCCAAAGGTGGCTGTGGGCTTGGCAAAATCGGCGCCGGCCGGCGCTCCGGTATTGGCGAACAGCGTTTCCGTCACGTCCTCAAGGCGCCAGGTATTGTTGCCCGTGAAGCTGGCGCGCGCGGCGGTGATCAGGGAACGCATGCGCAAATTGGTGTCGAATTCGTACAGCCTGACGTCGAGCAGCCGGCCATCGTTGTGGAACTGGCGCACGTTGAAAAAGCGCGAGCCGGTGATCTTGCCGGCGGCGCCTTCGCTGCGCACCACGTCCTTGGTCCACATGCCCGACACGAAGCCTTGCGAGATGGTCGCCCCGCGCGCGCTGAGCTTGAGCTTTTCGGCCATCGGCGCGGTGCGCGGTGCGATCAGTTCGCCGAACACGAAGGTCACCAGCACCAGGATGATGCCGATCTTGACCAGCATCCACGCGGCCATGCGGGTGGACATGCCCGAGGCGCGCATGATGGTAAATTCCGAGCTGGAGGCAAACTGCGCCATCGTGTAGATGGTGCCGAGCAGCGACGCCACCGGCATGACTTCGTACACGTGGTAGGGCACGCGCAGCATCACGTACAGCAAGGCGTGCTGGATGCCGTAGCCTTCCTTGCCAAGATTGGACAGCTCGCCGGTCAGGTCGAAAAAAGCGTTCAGCGCCAGCAGGGCCGCCAGCACGAAGGCCACCGCTTGCACGATTGTGACGGCGAAGTAGCGTTGCAGGGTTTTCATTTGGCCGGTACTCCCGTCGGATTCATGTGGTGGCGGCGTTTGAACGCTGCCCAGATGACCTTGGGGTGATAGCGGTGGTTCACATTCAGGCGCCAGGCGAACATGGCCAGCACCCACAGCCCGAACACCAGGTGCAGCGGCCACCAGGCCATCATGAAATCGATCTTGCCCTTGGTGACGCTGGCCTGCATCAGGCTGACCAGGTTGGTGTAGGTGATAAAAATGAGCAGCGCGATGATCAGGTTGGCGGCGCTGCCGGCGCGCGGATTGACGAAGCCGAGCGGAATGGCCAGCAGGATCAGCAGCAGGCAAGTGAGCGGCGCGCTGATGCGGCCCAGCAGTTCGCCGCGCGCGGCCGCCGTCGGCGTCCCCGCCAGGACGGCGCTCGAGGTGGCGTTCATGGGCAGCACGGCGCCCACCACCGCCGCCTTGGTGGCCACCCGCATGCTGTAACGCTCGAACTCCATCGACTGGAAATCGGCCTGGCCCGGCGTGCCCTGGTAGCGCCGTCCATTCTTGAGGACCAGGAACTGGCCGCCCTTGCCGTCCGCCTCGATCACGCCTTCCTTGGCCACCACGACGGTACTGAGCTTGCCCTCGACCGTATTGACGAACACGTTCTGCACCACGGTCGACTCGCCCGAAACGCCTTCGACGAAGAACACCCGGTTGCTCGACGAGGATTCCTTGAACTGGCCCGGCGAGACTTTTTTCAGGTCTTCGCGCTTTTCGAAGCGCTGGATGAATTCGGTGCTCTTCATCTTGGCCCAGGGCGTGACGATCATGCTCAGCGTGCCGACCAGGACCACCAGCGGCAGCCCGAAGGTCAGGACCGGCCGGATCCAGCGCACCAGCGACAGGCCGGAGGCGAACCAGACGACCATCTCGGAATCGCGGTAGCTGCGCGTGACCACCATCAAAACAGAAATAAAGCTGGTGAGAGTCAGGACAGTTGGCAGATAATTCAGCATTGCGAACATGATCAGCGCGAGCACATCGCCTGACGCGACCCTGCCGCCGGCGGCTTTGCCGAGGATGGAGATCAGCGTCCAGGTGACGAGTATCGAAAACAGCACCGTGAAAGTAGCCCCGGCCGAAGCGGCCAATTCATGGCGCAAAGCGCGTTGAAAGATCATTCGAAAGTTATAATCACAGGTTAGGCAGTGCGCGTCACATACACGAAATGGAGATTCAAATGGACTTTAGCATAAAAGCATTCGACACAAAAAACACCATCGCGTCGGCCAAAACGGGCTGTGTCGCGGTTGCGGTATTCGAAAACAAAAAATTGTCGCAGGCAGCTAAAGCCCTCGATCAGGGCGGCGAAATCAGCGCAGCGCTCAAATCGGGCGACATTACCGGCAAGGCCGGCACCACCTTGCTGCTGCGCAGCGTAGCGGGCGCCGGCGCGGCGCGCGTGCTGCTGGTCGGCCTTGGCAACGATGAAGCGGTCAGCGAAAAGAGCTTCACCTCGGCCGTGAACGCCACGCTCAAGGCCTTCGGCTCGCTCGGCGCTGCGGACGCCATTATCGCACTACCTATGACGGATGTGAAAGAGCGCGACACCAGCTGGGCCATCCGCACCATCGTCTGCGCCGCGCACGAGAGCGTGTTCCGCACCGACGCCCAGAAGAGCAAGAAGGACCCGGCCCCGGCCGGCGTCAAGAAGCTCACCCTGGCCGCCCCCGCCACTGCCGAGACCAAGAACGCGCTGGCGCAGGCCATCGCGATCGCCAACGGCATGGACCTGACCAAGGAATTGGGCAACCTGTCGGCCAACGTCTGCACCCCGTCCTACCTGGCCAGCACCGCCAAGAAGCTGGCCAAGGAATTCAAGTTCGAGGTTGAAGTACTCGAGCGCAAGCAGCTCGAAGCGCTGAAAATGTACAGCTTCCTGTCGGTGACCAACGGCAGCGAAGAGCCGCCCAAGTTCATCGTGCTCAAGCACATGGGCGGCAAGGCGAAAGACGCGCCGGTGGTCCTGGTCGGCAAAGGCATCACCTTCGACAGCGGCGGCATCTCGCTCAAGGCCGGTCCCGGCATGGACGAAATGAAGTACGACATGTGCGGCGCCGCGTCGGTGCTGGGCACCTTCCGCGCGATCGGCGAAATGGGCCTGAAGCTGAACGTCATCGGCGTCATCGCCACCTGCGAGAACATGCCGTCCGGGCGCGCCACCAAGCCGGGCGACATCGTCACCTCGATGAACGGGCTGACCATTGAAGTGCTCAATACCGACGCCGAAGGCCGCCTGGTGCTGTGCGACGCGCTGACCTACTGCGAGCGTTTCAATCCGGCCGCCGTGGTCGATATCGCGACCCTGACGGGCGCCTGCATCGTCGCGCTGGGCAACCATAACTCGGGCCTGTTCACCCGCAGCGACGCCGCCCACGAGAAGCTGGCCGCCGAACTGATGGCAGCGGGCAAGGCCGCCAGCGATACCGCATGGCGCCTGCCGATCGAGGAAGCCTACAACGAGCAGCTCAAGTCGAATTTTGCCGACCTGGCCAACATCGGCACGCCGGGCGGCGCCAGCGTGACGGCGGCCTGCTTCCTGGAGAACTTCACCCGCAAGTACACCTGGGCTCACCTCGATATCGCCGGCACGGCGTGGAAGTCGGGCGGCGCAAAAGGCGCGACTGGGCGTCCCGTGCCGCTGCTGTCGACCTTCCTGATCAACCGCGTGTAAGCCACGCCGGGCAAAAAAAGCGGCCTTCGCAAGGCCGCTTTTTTACGTTATGTCACCACTAGATGTTGATACGTCGTCCTCGCGCAGGCGAGGACGACGTGGATCTACTTCCAACACTTATTGGTGACACAGCCTTTGTTACGCGTGGAATTCTAGTAGACCACGGAGCTGGACGACTCCTGGCGGTCCGGATCATCGCGCTGCTGGCGGCCGGTGCCGCGCATCAGCACGGTGAGCGTTTCGGGATAGTCGAAGCCGGCTCCGGTGCGCTTGTCGAGCAGGTAGCCCAAGCCCAGGGTGGCGACCGCATTGCCGATCGTGGCGGTGGAATTGGCGCGCGAGGCGAAGCGCTCCTGGCCGGCACTGACCACGCCCTTCTTGCAGTCGACGAACAGGTTGCCGGCGCTCTTGGTGACCGTCACGTGGCCTGGCGAGACCACGAACCAGCGCCCCGCGTCATTGGTCAGCACGCAGCCCACGCCGCCGATTTCGCGGTTGTCCTGAATGGTGCGCACCATCAGGCCCTGCTGGCCCGATTCGCTCACCGTGGCACAGCCGGCTAGCATGGCCAGCATGGCCAGCATGGCCAGCGCACCCATTCGCATTATCATGTTCATCATCTCCGCCTCTCATTTACACTGTTAACGGCAGTCGCCCAGTGTTCATGAGCCTTACTGTAACGGAATCGGCTGATTCGCAGGAACCGGCACCGCCGTCACGCTGTTTTTGGGGCTGCCATCGACCAGTTTATCCGAATACACGAGGTAGACCAGCGCATTACGCTTGACGTCGACCATGCGCACCACGCGCACATGCTTGAAGAAGATCGAGGCGCGCTCGCTGAACACTTCTTCCTGGCGCGGCACCTTGCCGTTAAAACCGATCGCACCGACCTGGCGGCAGGCGACCGAGGAATCGGACTTGTCTTCGGCCAGGCCCAGGGCGCCCTTGAAGCCGCCGGTCTTGGCGCGCGACAGGTAGCAGCTCACGCCGCCCACCTTGGGATCGTCGAACACTTCGACCACGACCTTGTGATCCGGCCCGATCAGCTTGAAGGCGGTATCGACCGAGCCGACCGTTTCGGCGCTGGCGCACAGGGCGACGACGGACAAGGCAAGGCCTAACGCTGCATGGCATTTATTCATGATGATCCTGGGAGCTGTGGCCGCACAATGGGCCGGGAATTACGGAACCGGCGTGAAGCGCTGCACGAGTGTGCCGTCGACTTCCACCATCTGGAAAAATACCTCGCGCGGACGAGTCCAGTAGGACCCGTCGGGCGCGGTGTAGACAATCATCTCGGACATGTCCGATTCAAGCGTGGCCACGCACACCAATTGGTACAGGCCACCCTTGTAGTGCCGGAATTGCATCAGCTCTCGGTCTTGTCTTCGGCCAGCGCTTTCTGCTTCTTCTTCAAGCCCTGGATTACCTTGAGCACGCCTTCAATGCCGGCAGTGTCGTCCAGGTCGCTGAATGCGTCGAGCACTTCGTTGAGTACGCGATTGCGAACCGCGCTCTCATCGGAAGTGGCCGGCGCAGCGCCGCGCACGTTGTCGGCCGTAGCCTCCTTCGTCGCAACTTTCGGCGCGGAATACTTGGTCGTCGTCGCAGCGGTCTTGCCGTGCGCTAACGCTGCCTGCCAGATCACCCAGCGGCGTTGCGTCTCGAAAACGAGGTATTCATCGGGCTTGTCTTCACGGCGGCGTACGATGTGTCCGTCACGCTGGGCCCACGCTTCAAATGCATTTCGCATTTCAATCCTTTAACAAATGCTGTGTTCGCATTTTCTTATCTGACCGCGATCTCATATCGCTTTCAGTACCCACCTCGCCGGCATCAACATGATGCCATGAAGGGCTTGTCCAACCGTGCTACAGGAAACCGGCTGCGGCCTCTCCCGACCATGCCGTCAAACAACTACAAGTATATTACTCTCTCAGTTATAAGAATGCAATTTTTTATTCCCGTCAGGTAACAATAGTCGATAATGATCCAAACTATTACTGTTGTTACACTTTGCAACACTTATAGGCTGTTCCACGGAAAATTACAATAGTTTCCTGCAACGAACATAGCTTTTTTTGCTAATGCTGTTGCCGGAGCAACAGAGTAAGTGGTACTTAACTATCACAATTCGGAACTTAATTGCTTTCCCATGCATTCTTGCATGAACGCGAGGATGGGTTGATACTGCGCCTGTCTGCAACACTTTTACAACACTCGATGAAAATAGCCACCTGGAACGTCAATTCCCTCAAAGTTCGATTGCCCCACCTGTTGCGCTGGCTTCAAGACAATCCTGTCGACGTACTCTGCCTTCAAGAGACCAAGCTGACCGACGATAAGTTCCCCATGGCAGAAATAAATGCCGCCGGATACCAGGTCGTTTTCAGCGGCCAGAAAACCTACAACGGCGTGGCCATCCTGTCCAAGCTGCCGATCACCGACGTGGTCAAGAACAACCCGCGCTTTGAAGACGAACAGCAGCGCATCCTGGCGGCCACCGTGGACGGCGTGCGCATCATATGCGCCTACGTGCCGAATGGACAAAGCGTCGACTCCGACAAATATGTGTACAAGCTGGCGTGGCTGGCGTCGCTGCGCGAATGGCTGGCCGAGGAAATGGCCACGCACGCGGCGTTGGCCATTGTCGGCGACTACAATATCGCGCCCGAAGACCGCGATGTGCACGACCCGCTGGCATGGGCCGGCCAGGTGCTGTGTTCGGACAAGGAGCGCGCCGCGCTTTCGGCCCTGCTGGCGCTGGGACTGACCGATTCATTCCGCATGTTCGAGCAAACCGACAAGTCGTTCAGCTGGTGGGATTACCGGATGCTGGGCTACCAGAAGAACAAGGGCCTGCGGATCGACCACATCCTGCTGTCGGAAGTATTGGCCAAGCGCTGCGTGGCGTGCGCAATCGACCGCGTGCCGCGCAAGTGGGAGCAGCCCTCCGACCACGCGCCGGTGATCGCCACGATCGATTAATGGAAGCGGCGCAGCACTTCGGCGGCGCCCTCCGCGTCGAGCGGCTGGTCGAACAGATAGCCTTGCGCGTACTGGCAGCCGCTCGCCTGCAGCAGGGCGTACTGCCCTTCCGTCTCCACCCCCTCGGCCACCACCAGCAGCTGCAGGCTGTTCGACAGCGCAATGATCGCCGCCACGATGGCCTGGTCTTCCAGGCTTTGCTCGAGGTCCTTGATGAAGGCGCGGTCGATCTTGATCTTCTTGACCGGGAAGCGCTTCAGGTAGGCCAGGCTTGAATAACCGGTGCCGAAATCGTCAATCGACAGCCGGATGCCCATGCTGTTGATCTGTCCCAGAATTTCCAGCGTCTGTTCGCCGTGCTGCATCAGCGCCGTTTCGGTAATTTCGAATTCGAGCAAGGTCGGGTCGATGCCGGTTTCGTCGACCACGCTGTGGATCGATTCGACCAGCCCGCGGTTCATGAACTGGCGCGGCGACAGGTTGACCGCCAGCGGCACCGGCGTCAAACCCTGGCGCTTCCATTCCACGCTTTGCTCGCAGGCCTTGCGCATCACCCACTCGCCGATCGGCACGATCAGGCCGTTCTCTTCGATGATCGGAATGAAGCTGTCGGGCAGGACCAGGCCTTCGTGCGGACGGCGCCAGCGCAGCAGCACTTCCATGGTGTGCAGGCGGCGCGTGGCGGTATCGATGATGGGCTGGTAGTACAGCTCGAACTCTTCCTTCGCCATGGCGCCGCGCAGGCTGTTTTCAAGCTCGAAGTGCTGGGCCGCGGCCTGGTTCATGCGCTGCATGAAGAACTGGTAGTTGTTGCGCCCGTTCGCCTTGGCGTGGTACATGGCCGCGTCGGCGTGCCGCATCAGGGTCTCGACATCGCCGCCGTCGTCCGGGTACATGCTGATGCCGATCGACGGCGTGATGTGCAGCATACGCCCTTCGAACGGAAACGGGAACGACAGCGCTTCAATGATCTTTTCGGCCACGTGGGTACACTCGTCCGAGGCCCGGATGCCCGGTACCAGCACCACGAATTCATCGCCGCCAAGGCGCGCCACGGTGTCGCTGGCGCGCACCGCGCGACACAGCCTGCTGGCCACTTCCTTGAGCAGGTAGTCGCCCGTCAGGTGGCCCAGCGAATCGTTGATGGTCTTGAAGCGGTCAAGGTCGATGAACATGACGGCCAGCTTGCGGTCCGAGCGCTGCACGGCCAGCATCGCGCGGTCAAGCCGGTCGGACAGCAGCGCGCGGTTCGGCAGCCCGGTCAGGCTGTCGTGGTAAGCCATGTGGTGCACGCGCGCCTCGGCCTGGCGCCGCTCCACGATTTCACCCTGCAGCAGCGCGTTGGCGCCGGCCAGTTCGGCGGTGCGTTCGAGCACCCGCACTTCAAGCTCGTCGCGCGCGCGGCGGATCGCTTCGGCCGCTTCGCGGCGCGCCGTCACATCGTCGACCAGCCACACCGAACGCCCTGTGGCCTTTTCCAGGTCGAAGGGACGGCCCGACAGGCGCGCCCAGAACAGGCTGCCGTCCTTGCGCACCAGCTGAAATTCCGACATGCTGATGCGCCCGGCGCGGAAGTCGCGCGCCGTTTCGGTGCGGGCCTGCTCCCAGCTGGTCTTGTCGGGATACAGCGACTGCACCGACAAGCCGTCTATCTCGCCCGGCAAGTAGCCGAACAGTTCTTCCATCTTGGTGTTGCAGCGCAGGTTGAAGCCATGTTCCACCACCGCGATGCCGAGCACCGCGCTGTCGAGGATGGCCTGGTTTTCCAGCAGCGTGTTGCGCAGCGATTCCTCGGCGCGCTTGGAGGCGGTGCGGTCTTCGATGATCCAGATGGTGCCCTGGCTCGGCTCCTCGGGATTGACCACGTAGGCGATCAGCTGCGACCACATCACGCTGCCGTCCTTGCGCATCATTTCCACTTCGCTCTGGAACGGCTTGCCGACCGAGAGCAGAGGTCCCGCTTCGGCCCCCACGGCTGCATACACTTCGTCGGATGGGTACAGCGCGCGCCCCGGCAGGCCGAGCGCTTCGGTGGCGTCGTAGCCGAACATGTCGGCAAAGCCGCGGTTGTAGCGCGTGATCTGGCGGTTCTTGGTGTACAGGATACTGATCGAGGCGTTGGTCATCAGGGCCTGTACTTCGATCAGCGTCTGGCGCGCCTCGGTGACGTCTTCAAGGATCCAGATGGTGCCCTCTTCGCTGCGGTCGGTGTCGACCGCCTTGGCGCGCACCCGGCACCAGAACAGGGCGCCGTCGATTTTCTTGAACTGGAACTCGGGCTTTTCGAACGGCAGCGCGTTGCCAAGCAAGGGCCCGGCCTCGCTGCCGAACTGCTGATAGGCCTCGAGCGAAGGAAATACGTCGGACGCACGCATGCCGGCCATCTGGTCCTGCGTGTAGCCGAACATTTCGGCGAAGCGCGGATTACACGACATCATCACGCCGCCCTTGGTAAACAGGATGCCGACCGATGCGTTATCGAGGATCGCCTTCTGTTCGAGCAGGACCTTCTTGGTCGCCTCTTCGCCCGCCTTCTGGGCGCTGCGGTCGTCCAGGATCCAGATGGTGTCGAGCTTTTCGCGCCCGGCGTTGATCGCGTACAGGAAGATGTGGGCCCAGAAAACGCTGCCATCCTGGCGCAGCATGTCGAAGTCGGCCTGGTACGAGCGCCCCGCGCGCAGCAGCGGCTGGGAGTGCGCCTGCATCGCGTCGTGGATCTCGGCCGAGGCGTACAGTTCGCGCGCGGTCAGGCCAACCCCGGCGTTGTCGGCAAAGCCGAAGAATTGGCCGAATTGCTCGTTATGGCGCAGGACCGTGTTATCGCGCAGGAAAGCGATGGCGAGCGGCGCATTGTCCATGATCGCCTGCATTTCCAGCACGGCGCGGCGCAGCTTGTCCTCGTTCTGGTGCGGCTCGTCGATGTCCTCAAGGATCCAGATGGTGCCATGCTCGCTGTCGTCGGGATCGATCGCACGTCCATACAGGCGGCACCAAAGGAGGGTGCCGTCCTTGCGCCGCAGCTCGATTTCGCTGGTGTAGGCAGCCCCTGAGGCCAGCGTGGGCCCGGCCAGCTTGCCCATCTCTTCATAAGCGAGCACCGACGGGAAAATGCAGACACTGCTCATGCCGGTCAGCTCGTGTTCGACATAGCCGAACATCTCGGCGGCGCGGATATTGCATTCGCAGATCACGCGGTCCTTGCTCAGCATGATGCCAACGGCGGCGTTTTCCAGGATCGCCTTCTGTTCGAGCAGCGTGGTGCGCAGCGCGGCCTGGTCGCCTTCGAACTGGCGAATATCTGTAAATACGAAAGTGGCGCCGGCGCCGTCGCGCAGTGGCTTGGCGTGGACCTGCACTGCCACGTTCTGGCTGTCGGCGCGCAGCGCACTTTGCCAGCGCTGCTCTGAAAATTGGGCGGAGTGGACCTGGGCCGCGCCCGAGGCCAGTGCCGCCGGGGTGAACAGGTCGATCAGGCGCATGCCGTCAATACCGACGCCGAGCAGCGCACGCAGTTCCGCGTTACAGGCAAATACGGTGCCCGCAGCATCGCAGGCACAGGCAGGCGAGGCAATCAGTTGTAGCGCGTCGGCGATGAAATCGAGCTTGGTTGGTACGCGATCCATGTCCCCATTTCGACAAAAATCCGCCTTGCGGGCGGGAGCCAGGTGAGACACGATCATAAACCACAATTGCGGCCAAGTTACATAAATGGTCGAAAAACAAACGTCACCCCGGGGTCGCGGATTGGCGTTTGCTCATTCTTACCACAGCACTCAGAAGGCGTCGCCGGGAATCCGCACCCAGCCTTCCATCAAAACGCGCGCGCTGCGGCTCATGATGGCCTTGCGCACGCTCCATTCGCCGCTGACCTGGGTCGCTTCCGCGCCCACCCGCAAGGTGCCCGACGGATGGCCGAAACGCACCGCCGAACGCGCGCCGCCGCCGGCGGCCAGGTTGACCAGCGTGCCCGGAATGGCTGCCGCGGTGCCGATGGCGACGGCCGCCGTGCCCATCATCGCGTGGTGCAGCTTGCCCATCGAGAGCGCGCGCACCTGCAGGTCGATGTCGGATGCGGCGACCTGCTTGCCGCTCGACGAAACATAGTCGCTCGGCGCGGCCACAAACGCCACCTTCGGCGTGTGCTGGCGCTTCGATGCTTCGGCCACGTGCTTGATGAGGCCCATGCGCACCGCCCCGTATGCGCGGATGGTCTCGAACATCTCGAGCGCCTTCGGGTCGCCGTTGATCGCTTCCTGCAGCTCGGCGCCGGTATAACCGATGTCGGCCGCGTTGACGAAGATGGTGGGGATGCCGGCGTTGATCATGGTGGCCTTGAAGGTGCCCACGCCGGGGACGTCGAGCTCGTCGACCAGGTTCCCGGTCGGGAACATGGCGCCGCCTGCGCCCTCTTCCTCGGCCGCGGGGTCAAGGAACTCGAGCTGGACTTCGGCGGCCGGAAAGGTCACGCCGTCGAGCGCGAAGTCCCCAGTTTCCTGCACCTGGCCGCCACTCATCGGCACATGCGCGACGATGGTCTTGCCAATATTGGCCTGCCAGATGCGCACGGTGGCCACGCCGTCCTGCGGAATGCGCTCCGGGTGCACCATGCCGCTGCTGATCGCAAACGAGCCTACCGCCGCCGACAGGTTGCCGCAGTTGCCGCTCCAGTCGACGAAAGCCTTGTCGATGGCGACCTGGCCGAACAAATAGTCGACGTCATGCCCTTCCCTGCCGCTTGGCGAGACGATCACGGCCTTGCTGGTGCTCGAGGTGGCCCCGCCCATGCCGTCGATCTGCTTGCCGTAGGGGTCCGGGCTGCCGATCACGCGCAGCAGCAGCGCGTCGCGCGCCGCGCCGGGCATGCGCGCCACTTCCGGCAAGTCCTGCAGCCGGAAGAACACGCCCTTGCTGGTCCCGCCGCGCATATAGGTGGCGGGGATTTTCACTTGCGCCGTGTGGTTCATCAGGCAGCCGCCTTGGTCGATTCCAGGAAGTCCTGGGCGAAGCGCTGCAGCACGCCGCCCGCTTCGTAGATCGCCACTTCTTCGGCCGTGTCGAGGCGGCACATCACCGGCACCTCAATCCGCTCGCCGTTCTTGCGATTGATGACCAGGGTCAGCGTCGAGCGCGGTGTGCGCTCGCCCAGCACATCGTAGCTTTCGCTACCGTCGATGCCCAGGGTCAGGCGGTTCACGCCAGGCAGGAACTCCAGCGGCAGCACGCCCATGCCCACCAGGTTGGTACGGTGGATGCGCTCGAAGCCTTCGGCCGCAATCGCCTCCACGCCGGCCAGGCGTACGCCCTTGGCGGCCCAGTCGCGCGAGGAACCCTGGCCGTAGTCGGCGCCGGCGATGATGATCAAGGGCTGCTTGCGTTCCATATAGGTCTCGATCGCTTCCCACATGCGGGTGATTCTGCCTTCCGGTTCGACCCGGGCCAACGAGCCGGCCTTGACCTTGCCGTCGACCAGCACCATTTCGTTCTTCAGAGTCGGGTTGGCGAAGGTGGCGCGTTGCGCCGTGAGATGGTCGCCACGGTGGGTTGCGTAGGAATTGAAGTCTTCTTCCGGCAGGCCCATTTTGGCCAGGTATTCGCCGGCTGCGCTGTCGAGCATGATGGCGTTCGACGGCGACAGGTGGTCGGTGGTGATGTTATCGCCCAGGACCGCTAGCGGACGCATGCCCTTGAGCGCGCGCTCGCCCGCCAGTGCGCCTTCCCAGTACGGCGGACGGCGGATGTAGGTGGTCTGCTCGCGCCAGTCGTACAGCGGCTTGACCTTGATGCCGTCGTCAGCCTGCTTGGCGAACATCGGGATATACACCTTGCGGAACTGCTCCGGCTTGACGCTGGAGGCGACGATGGCGTCAATCTCTTCGTCGCTCGGCCAGATGTCCTTCAGGGTCACCGGCTTGCCTGCCGCGTCCAGGCCCAGGATGTCCTTTTCGATGTCGAAGCGGATGGTGCCGGCGATCGCGTACGCCACGACCAGCGGCGGCGAGGCCAGGAAGGCCTGGTTCGCGTACGGGTGGATGCGCCCGTCGAAGTTGCGGTTGCCCGACAGGACAGCCGTTGCATACAGCTTGCGCTCGATGATCTCTTGCTGGATCACCGGGTCGAGCGCGCCCGACATGCCGTTGCACGAGGTGCAGGCATAGGCCACCACGCCAAAGCCCAACTGCTCGAGCTCGGGCATCAGGCCCGCTTCTTCGAGGTACAGGGTAACGGTCTTCGATCCGGGCGCCAGCGAGCTTTTCACCCACGGCTTGCGCTGCAGGCCAAGCTTGTTGGCGTTGCGGGCGATCAGGCCGGCGGCGATCATGTTGCGCGGGTTGTTGGTGTTGGTGCAGCTGGTGATGGCGGCGATGATGACGGCGCCGTCGGGCATCAGGCCCGGCTCGTTTTCGACCACGCCGCTGATGCCGCGCGCGGCCAGTTCGGAGGTCGGCACGCGGCTGTGCGGATTGGACGGGCCGGCGATGTTGCGCACCACCGACGACAGGTCGAACTTGAGCACGCGCTCGTATTCGGCCGTCTTCAGGCTGTCGGCCCACAGGCCCGTCTCTTTCGCGTACAGCTCGACCAGCTTGACGAGTTCGTCGTCGCGGCCGGTGAGTTTCAGGTACTTGATGGTTTGCTCGTCGATGTAGAACATGGCCGCCGTGGAGCCGTATTCGGGCGCCATGTTGGAGATGGTCGCGCGGTCGCCCAGGGTCAGGTGCGAGGCGCCCTCGCCGTAGAACTCGAGGTAGGACGACACCACTTTTTGCTTGCGCAGGAATTCGGTCAGCGCCAGCACGGTATCGGTGGCGGTGATGCCTGGCTGCGGCTTGCCGGACAGTTCCACGCCGATGATGTCGGGCAGGCGCATCCACGACGCGCGCCCCAGCATCACGCTTTCGGCTTCCAGGCCGCCCACGCCGATGGCGATCACGCCGAGCGCGTCGACCATCGGGGTGTGCGAATCGGTGCCCACCAGCGTGTCGGGGAAGGCCACTCCGTCCTGCACCTGCACCACCGGCGACATGCGCTCGAGGTTGATCTGGTGCAGGATGCCGTTACCCGGCGGGATCACGTCGACGTTCTTGAACGCCTTCTTGGTCCAGTTGATGAAGTCGAAACGGTCTTCGTTGCGGCGGTCTTCGATGACGCGGTTCTTTTCGAATGCATCGGGATCGAACCCGCCGCATTCCACCGCCAGCGAATGGTCGACCACGAGCTGGGTCGGCACCACCGGGTTGACCAGCGCCGGGTCGCCGCCTTGCAGGGCGATGGCGTCGCGCAGGCCGGCCAGATCGACCAGGGCGGTCTGGCCCAGGATGTCATGGCAGACCACGCGCGCCGGGAACCACGGGAAGTCCAGGTCGCGGCGGCGTTCGATGAACTGCGACAGCGACGCGTTCAGCGTGGTCGGGTCGCAGCGGCGCACCAGGTTTTCGGCCAGCACGCGCGAGGTGTACGGCAGTTTGTCGTAGGCGCCGGGCTCGATGGCGTCGACCGCTGCGCGCGTGTCGAAGTAATCGAGCTTGGTGCCGGGAAGGTTCTTGCGAAATTCGCTGTTCATGGAGTGCTCGCGTAACAGGTTTACTTGCGGTCCGAGATCGGCACGAATTTGAGGTCTTCAGGACCCACATAGTTCGCGCTCGGGCGAATGATCTTGTTGTCGATGCGCTGCTCGATCACGTGCGCGGCCCAGCCGGAGGTGCGCGAGATGACGAACAGCGGCGTGAACATGGCGGTCGGCACGCCCATCATGTGGTAGGACACGGCCGAGAACCAGTCCAGGTTCGGGAACATCTTCTTGACGTCCCACATCACGGCCTCCAAACGCTCGGCGATGTCGAACATTTTCATCGAGCCGGCTTCTTTCGAGAGCGAACGCGCCACTTCCTTGATGACCACGTTACGCGGGTCGGACGTGGTGTACACCGGGTGCCCGAAGCCGATCACGACCTCCTTGTTGGCCACGCGGTTGCGAATGTCGGCTTCGGCTTCGTCGGCGTTTTCGTAGCGCTCCTGGATTTCGAGGGCGACTTCGTTGGCGCCGCCATGCTTTGGACCGCGCAGCGCGCCGATCGCGCCGGTGATGGCCGAGTGCATGTCCGAACCGGTGCCGGCGATCACGCGCGCGGTGAAGGTGGAAGCGTTGAACTCGTGTTCCGCGTACAGAATCAGCGAGGTGTGCATCGCTTGCTCCCACTCTTTGGACGGCTTTTCGCCATGCAGCAGGTGCAGGAAGTGGCCGCCGATCGACTCGTCGTCGGTCTCGGTCTCGATGCGCTTGCCGTTGTGGCTGAAGTGGTACCAGTACAGCAGCATCGAACCGAAGGACGCCATCAGGCGGTCGGCAATGGCGCGCGCGCCCGGCACGTTGTGGTCGTCCTTTTCAGGCAGCACGCAGCCGAGGGCCGATACGCCGGTGCGCATCACGTCCATCGGGTGGGCCGAGGCAGGCAAGGCTTCCAGCGCCAGCTTGACCGACTGCGGCAGGCCGCGCATCGATTTCAGGTCCTTCTTGTAGCCCTTCAGTTCGGCGGCGTTCGGCAGTTTGCCGTGCACCAGCAGGTAAGCGATTTCTTCGAATTCGCAGGTGTTGGCGACGTCGAGGATGTCGTAGCCGCGGTAATGCAGGTCGTTGCCGGTCTTGCCAACCGAGCAAAGAGCAGTGTTACCGGCGGTGACGCCGGACAGGGCGACCGATTTTTTTGGTTTGAAGGCGACGACTTCGACTGGCGATTTGGTATCTGACATGGAATGCTCCTGAATGATGCGATTATTTTTCTTTACCCTGGGCGAACAGCGAATCGAGCTTTTGCTCGTACTCGTGGTAGCCGAGGTAGTCGTACAGCTCCATGCGGCTTTGCATGGTCGGCACGACGTTTTTCTGGGTGCCTTCGGCGCGCAGCGTCTTGTAGAAATTGAGCGCGGCCGCGTTCATGGCCCGATACGCGCCGCAGCAGTACAGGGCGATGTCCACGTTGGCCGAACGCAGTTCGTCGAGCGTGAACAGCGGAGTCGAGCCGAACTCGGTCAGGTTGGCCAGAATAGGCACGTTGACGGCAGCGCGGAACTGGCTGTACATCTCAAGCTTGGTGATCGCTTCCGGGAAGATCATGTCGGCGCCGGCTTCGCGGTAGGCGCAGGCGCGGTCGATGGCGGCGTTCAGGCCTTCCACGGCGAGCGAATCGGTGCGCGCCATGATGACGAAGTTTTCGTCGTGGCGCGCGTCCACGGCGGCCTTGATGCGGTCGACCATTTCCTGTTTGGTGACCACTTCCTTGCCCGGCCGGTGGCCGCAGCGCTTGGCCGAGACCTGGTCTTCCATGTGCACGGCGGCGACGTCGGCGCGGATCATGTGGCGGATGGTGCGCGCGATGTTGAAGGCGCCGCCCCAGCCGGTGTCGATGTCGACCATCAGCGGCAGGCCGCAGGTGTCGGTGATGCGCTGGGCATCGGTGATCACGTCTTCCATAGTGCTGATGCCCAGGTCGGGCATGCCCAGCGAATTGGCGGCTACGCCGCCGCCGGACAAATAGATCGCCTTGTAGCCGGTTTGCTCGGCCATGCGCGCGGTGTAGGCGGTGATGGTGCCGACGATCTGCAGCGGCGACTCTTCCTGGACTGCGCGGCGGAACATCGCGCCTCTGGATTCCCTCATTGTATTTCCCCTGTGTGTGTTGCACGTCAATTGCTGATACCCCACTATCGCAAGGGCCGTGCCAGCCTTGGTCGGCCGAAGCAAGCATTAAAGTATGCCTTATGAATCAATGACATAAGCACTACTTATGGATGTGCTCGTTTCATCAGTTGCGCTTATGCGCGTTTCAACGTGAAACATTGAAATGCAACAGGAGTACAATATGAAACATGCATATTCCCGCCGATAGCCTGGAAAAACCCGTCATCTGGACCGTATCGGTGTCGCGCCTGTACGACCTGTTCCGCGACATCACGCTCGAGTACGACCACCTGGCCTCGATCGAACCGATCAACCTCGGCTTCGACGACGCCGCGCGCCACATCCGCGAGCGCATGGCCAGCGAGCGCTGCGACGTGGTCATCGCGGCCGGCTCGAACGCCGCCTATCTGAAGGGGCGCGTGTCGGTCCCGGTCGTCATCGCCAAGGCCAGCGGTTTCGACGTGATGCAGGCGCTGGCGCGCGCGCGCCGCGTGGCCGACCGCATTGGCGTGATCACCTACCAGCAGCAGTTGCCCGAGCTGGCCGAATTCGCCTCCACCTTCGGCATCACTATCTTTCAACGCACCTATGTGACCGAGGAAGACGCGCGCGCCCAGATCAACGACTTGAAAGCAGCCGGCGTGCAGGCCATCGTCGGCGCTGGCCTGATCACCGACCTGGCCGAGGAAGCCGGCCTGACCGGGGTGTTCGTCTATTCGGCCGCATCGATCCGCCAGGCTTTCGACGACGCGCTCGAAATGGCGCGCCTGACCCAGCTCGAATCGAACCGCAGCCGGCGCACCGTGGTGGCCGACACCCTGCGCGCCAAGCACGGCCTGAACGATTTGCGCGGCACCTCGAACGCGATGGAGTCGCTGCGCCAGGCGGTGGTGCTGTACGCGCGTTCGCCGGCCACCGTGCTGATTGATGGCGAAACCGGGACCGGCAAGGAACTGGTGGCGCAGGCCATCCACCGCGAGAGCCCGCGCAGCCTGGGCGCCAACCGGCCTTTCGTGGCCGTCAACTGCGGGGCGATTGCCGAGTCGCTGCTCGAATCTGAACTGTTCGGCCACGAAGAAGGCGCGTTCACGGGCGCGCGGCGCGGCGGCCACGCAGGCCTGTTCGAAGCGGCCAACCACGGCACCCTGTTCCTCGACGAAATCGGCGAAATGCCGCTGGCGCTGCAAACGCGGCTGCTGCGCGTGCTGGAAGAACGCGAAGTTGTACGGGTCGGCGGCACGCGTCCGATCGCGGTGAGCGTGCGCGTCATCAGCGCCACTCATTGCGACCTGGAGGCGCGCGTGCGCGAAGGACGCTTCCGGGCCGACCTGTTCTACCGGCTGGCGGTGCTGCGCCTGTCGCTGCCGCCGCTGCGCGAGCGGCCCGACGACATTACCCCGCTGGCCGAATGGTCGCTCAAGATCGCGCTGGCCGCGCTGGGCGCGCGTCCGCATCCGAACCTGCACGCCGAAATCGGCGCCTGCGCGCCCCTGCTCGAAGCCTATGCATGGCCCGGCAATGTGCGCGAGCTGCGCAACCTGGCCGAGCGCCTGGCGCTGTTCCTGGCGGCCGAGCCGCTGCAGGCGCTCACGCCCGCGTTCGTGCTCAGCGTGGCGCCGGAACTGGGCCGCGGCGCGGGGCCGGCCGCAGTGCCGGCGGCCGCGCCCGGACGCGAATCCGTCGAGCAGGTGCTGGCCCGTTTCGGCGGCCGGCGCGACGAAGCGGCCGCCTATCTCGGCATCAGCCGCACGACCCTGTGGCGCAAGCTGCGCAAATGATGCGCGCTTGCGCAAATCAGTGCATTATCCGAATATCAAAGTTTAGAATCATCCCTTCCCTTGATTACCGCCCGACCCATCGCCCATAAGGCGATGCCGTCCGGCTCTTCGGAGGTTTCATGTCAAAGCAGCCAGCACTGTTTTCCCTGATCGGCAACACCCCCCTGGTCGAAGTGACCCGCATCGACACCGGCCCCTGCCAGCTGTTCCTCAAACTCGAATGCCAGAATCCCGGCGGCTCCATCAAGGACCGCATCGGTCGCGCCATGATCGCCGCGGCCGAAGCCGACGGCAGCCTGCGTCCCGGCGGCGTGGTGGTCGAAGCGACCGCCGGCAATACGGGCCTGGGGCTGGCCCTGGTGGCGCGCATCAAGGGCTACCGGGTGGTGCTGGTGGTGCCCGATAAAATGGCGGTCGAAAAAGTACTACATCTGAAAGCGCTGGGCGCCGAAATCCACCTGACCCGTTCCGACGTCGGCAAGGGCCATCCCGAGTACTACCAGGACTACGCCGCGCGCCTGGCACGCGAGATTCCCGGCGCCTGGTTCGCCGATCAGTTCAACAACCAGGCCAACCCGCACGCGCATGAAACGACCACCGGGCCCGAACTGTGGGAGCAGTCAGGCCATGCGCTCGACGCCGTCGTCGTCGGAGTGGGCTCATCGGGCACGCTGACCGGCCTGTCGCGCTATTTCGCGGCCGTCCAGCCCGACCTCGAATTTGTGCTGGCCGATCCAATGGGCTCGATTCTGGCCGACTACATCAACAAGGGCGTGCTGCGCATTGATGCCGGCTCATGGGCGGTCGAAGGCATCGGTGAAGACTTCATCCCCGGCATCGCCGACCTGTCGCGCGTGAAAAGCGCCTACACCATCAGCGACGAAGAAAGCTTCAACACGGCGCGCCTGCTGCTGCGCGAGGAAGGCATCCTGGCCGGCTCGTCGACCGGCACCCTGCTGGCGGCCGCGCTCAAATACTGCCGCGCCCAGACCACGCCCAAGCGGGTGGCCACCTTCGTGTGCGACACCGGCACGCGCTACCTCACCAAGGTCTACAGCGACGGCTGGATGGTCGACCAGGGCCTGCTGCAGCGCCCCCAGCTGGGCGACCTGCGCGACCTGATCGGGCGCCGCTTCGACGATGGCGACGTGGTCACGGTGGCCCCGTCCGACACGCTGCTCACGGCGTTCAACCGCATGCGCAGCTCCGACCTGGCGCAGCTGCCGGTCATGTCCGAAGGCCGGCTCGCTGGTATCATCGACGAATCGGACCTGCTGCTGCAAGTCACCAGCGGCCCCGCGAAATTCCAGAGCCTGGTCAGCAGCACTATGACCGCGCAACTGCAAACGCTGAGCCCGACCGACAGCATGCAACAGCTGCGCAGCATCCTTGACCGCGGCCTGACCGCCGTGATCAGCGACGACAAGCGCTTCTACGGCCTGATTACGCGTTTCGACCTTCTCAACCATTTGCGCAGGACTTTATCGTGACCGACTCCAAGACCAAAAAACACCTTTCCACGCGCGTCATCCACGGCGGCCAGTTCCCCGACCCGACCACGGGCGCGGTCATGCCGCCGATTTATGCGACCTCCACCTTCGTGCAGGAGAGCCCGGGCGTGCACAAGGGTCTCGACTACGGCCGCTCGCACAATCCCACCCGCTGGGCGCTGGAGCGCTGCGTGGCCGACCTTGAAAGCGGCTCGCAGGCGTTCGCCTTCGCCTCCGGCCTGGCCGCCATTTCCACCGTGCTGGAACTGGCCGACAGCGGCTCGCACATCATCGCCGGCGACGACATGTACGGCGGCACCTACCGCCTGTTCGAGCGCGTGCGCAGGCGCAGCGCCGGCCACGATTTCACCTATGTCGACCTGACCAATCCCGAGGCGCTGCTCGCTGCGCTGCGCCCTGAAACGCGCATGGTCTGGGTGGAAACGCCGACCAATCCCATGCTCAAGCTGGCCGACCTGGCCGCGATCGCCAACATCTGCCGCGAGCGCGGCATCATCACCGTGTGCGACAACACCTTCGCCAGCCCGATCGTGCAGCGCCCGCTCGAATTCGGCATCGACATCGTGGTCCACTCAACCACCAAGTACATGAACGGACACTCCGACATCATCGGCGGCATCGCGGTGGTGGGCAACGAGCCGCACCAGGCCGAATGGAAGGAGCAGTTGGGCTTCCTGCAAAATTCGGTGGGCGCGATCCAGGGGCCGTTCGACAGCTTCCTGGTCCTGCGCGGCATCAAGACGCTGGCGCTGCGGCTGGAGCGCCATTGCGCCAGCGCGCTGGAGCTGGCGCAGTGGCTCGAACGCGAGCCGAAGGTCAGCAAGGCGTATTATCCTGGGCTCGAATCGCATCCGCAGCATGCGCTGGCCAAGCGCCAGATGAACGGCTTCGGCGGGATCATCTCGATCCAGCTCGACACCGACCTGGCGGGCGCGCGCCGCTTCCTGGAACGCTGCGAAGTATTCACGCTGGCCGAGAGCCTGGGCGGCGTCGAAAGCCTGATCGAGCATCCGGCGCTGATGACGCATGCCACCATACCAAAGGCGCAGCGCGAACTGCTCGGCATCAGCGATGGGCTGATCCGGCTGTCGGTGGGCGTCGAGCACGTGGGCGATTTGCGCGACGACCTGCGCAACGCGCTGGCCGCCATTTAGGGTCTACGCGATCTGGCATCCCGCGCCATGCGCGGCAGCCGACGGCTGCAGCTGGTCGTGGAATGCGCCCATGGCGGCGTCGTCGTCGCCGCCGCAGCTGATCTCGAGCGCGCAGTCGTGCGCCAGCTGGCAGTAGCCTGGCGTGCCGTAGCGCAGGCTCAGGAAACGCGGCCGCAGCAATTCCACGCCACGGTTTTCCAGGGCCAGGTCGGGCTGACAGTATTCGCGGCGCGGCGTGCGCGAGCCCTGCTCGAGGTAGCAAAAGCGCACGCTGCCGAGGTGGCGCCGCGCCGCCAGCAAGGGCCCCAGGAAGAGTGAATTTTCGGCCAGCACAAGCTCCTGCACCTGGGCCAGTCCGATGACGGTGGCGCGCACAAAGCTGGCAATGGCGTGTGCAGCGCCGTAGCGCGCGTCGGAAATGGCCAGCCCGGCCGCATGCCCTGCGTCGATGATGCTGTCGCCAACGTGCAGCGTCGTGCGCGCCCCGCTCGCCACCCGGATCGGCCCGACGATGCTGTGGTCGACCCGCAGCGCGACCCCGGCGGCGCGCAGCATGACGCTGGGCTTGCCGCGCCATGGCGACTGGCCTATCGATTCAGGCTCCCAGTCCGGCACCAGCGTGCAATGCCTGAACGTGACGTGGAACCCTGCCAAGGACGACCCATCGGCATCGTCCCCGTCGTCGATCGCGATGCCGCCGCCGGCCACCAGCAGGCCGTCGAGCGTGAGGCGACTGCCCGGCGCGCCGCAGATGCGAATTTGCTCCGGCACGCCGCTGCCGTAATCGAACATTCGCAGCACCGGGCGCACCATGCTGGCCGCGCGCAGTTGCAGGTGCTCGCCCGGCGCGAGCCGGAACTGCGGCGCCTCGTGGTAGGTTGCACTGTCGGCCACTTCGATCACGGCAGTACGCGGCGCCGCGCTGCCTTGCTTGTCGGCGTTCCATTGCGCCAGTGCCTGGGTGATGGTGGCGAACTCGCCGTCGGCGCCCAGCTTGCGCACCCGGTACATGCGCGCGCCGGTATCCCTGCCCAGCACGCGCGGATAGACGCCGCCGCCGATATCGGCGCTGAAGCGGTCGTGATAGCTGGTCCAAGCTGCCGGCGACAGGTAGGCCGGCGAGAATTGTGCACTGGCCTCTTGCGGGCGCGGTAGCGCGGGCACCGGCGGCGCAACAGGACCGGGCGGTGTGTCGCCGGCCGATTCGTCAAAGAAAAACTGATACGGATACTCGGGAAAACTACCCATGGGCTTACCTCGAAAGTCAATGACGCTACCCGCTTGGGTTTTCCGTCCGGTAAGCCTATTAGATGCCAACAAACGTTGAGCATCTTTGACAAATATCAACTTGCTATGCGTGATGGATGTAAAAAAATTGCGCGTGGCACTTGACCGGTGGAAAAAAGAGCGATCGATGGACAAAAAAAACCCGCGAAACTCGCGGGTTTTTTGTTGCTGCCGGGACCGATTACTCGATCTCGACGGTTTCCTGCGCAGCCGTTGGCGGCGATGCGTCCGATTCCGGGAACTCGAGCGTGACGTTGTCCTTCTCGTCCATGTCGACCGTCACGCGCCCGCCGTTGACCAGGCGGCCGAACAGCAGCTCGTCGGCCAGCGCCTTGCGGATCATGTCCTGGATCAGGCGCGACATCGGCCGCGCGCCCATCAGCGGATCGAAGCCTTTGCGCGCCAGGAACTTGCGCAGCGACTCGGTGAAGATGGCCTCCACTTTTTTCTCGTGCAGCTGCTCTTCGAGCTGCATCAGGAATTTATCGACCACGCGCAGGATGATCTCTTCGTCGAGCGCACGGAAGCTGATGATCGCGTCGATCCGGTTGCGGAACTCCGGCGTGAACATGCGCTTGATGTCGGCCATCTCGTCGCCCTGCGCCTTGGAGTCGGTAAAGCCCATCGAGCGTTTGCCCAGGCTTTCGGCGCCGGCGTTGGTGGTCATGACGATGATCACGTTGCGGAAGTCCGCCTTGCGGCCGTTGTTGTCCGTCAGCGTGCCATGGTCCATTACCTGCAGCAGGATGTTGAAGATGTCCGGATGCGCTTTCTCGATCTCGTCGAGCAGCAGCACCGCGTGCGGCTTCTTGGTGATGGCCTCGGTCAGCAAGCCGCCCTGGTCGAATCCGACATAACCCGGCGGCGCGCCAATCAGGCGGCTGACGGCATGCCGTTCCATGTACTCGGACATGTCGAAGCGGATCAGCTCGATGCCCAGGATGAAGGCGAGCTGCTTGGCCACCTCGGTCTTGCCCACGCCGGTAGGACCGGAGAACAGGAAGGAACCGATCGGCTTGTCGGTCTTGCCAAGGCCGGCCCGCGCCATCTTGATGGCCGACGACAGCGCTTCGATGGCAGGCTCCTGGCCGAACACCACGTTGCGCAGGTCGCGGTCGATGGTCTGCAGCTTGCTGCGGTCGTCCTGGTTGACCGTTTGCGGCGGGATGCGCGCGATCTTGGCGATGATGTCCTCGATCTCGGCCTTGCCGATGGTTTTTTTCTGCTTCGACTTGGGCAGGATGCGCTGGGCGGCACCGGCTTCGTCGATGACGTCGATGGCCTTGTCGGGCAAGTGGCGGTCGTTGATGAAGCGCGCAGCCAGTTCGGCCGCGGTGGACAGGGCCGACGCCGAATACTTGACGCCGTGGTGCTCTTCGAAGCGCGACTTCAGGCCGCGCAGGATCTGGATGGTCTGCTCGACGGTCGGCTCGTTGACGTCCACTTTCTGGAAGCGGCGGCTCAGCGCATGGTCTTTCTCGAACACGCCGCGGAACTCGGTATAGGTGGTCGCGCCGATGCACTTCAACTGGCCGTTGGCCAGCGCAGGCTTGAGCAGGTTGGACGCGTCGAGCGTGCCGCCCGAGGCCGAGCCGGCGCCAATGATGGTATGGATCTCGTCGATGAACAGGATGCCGTGCGGGGTTTCCTTCAATTGCTTGAGGACCGCCTTGAGGCGCTGTTCGAAGTCGCCGCGATATTTGGTACCGGCCAGCAGCGCGCCCATGTCGAGCGAATACACGATGGCGTTCTGCAGGATCTCGGGCACGTCTTCCTGGGTGATGCGCCAGGCCAGGCCCTCGGCGATGGCGGTCTTGCCCACGCCGGCTTCACCGACGAGCAGCGGATTGTTCTTGCGGCGGCGGCACAGGATCTGGATGACGCGGTCGACTTCGTCCTCGCGGCCGATCAGCGGATCGATCTTGCCTTCGGATGCGGCCTTGTTCAGGTTCTGGGTGAACTGGTCGAGCGGGCTTTCCTTGGCCTGGCCTTCGACCTGGGCTTCCTCGACGCCTTCGGACGTCTTTTGCGAATCGACCTGCTGGTCCTTGCGCACGCCATGCGAAATGAAATTGACCACGTCCAGGCGGGTCACGCCCTGTTGGTGCAGGTAGTAGACCGCGTGCGAATCCTTTTCGCCGAAGATGGCCACCAGCACATTGGCGCCGGTAACTTCCTTCTTGCCGTTCGACGCCGACTGCACATGCATGATGGCGCGCTGGATCACGCGCTGGAATCCAAGCGTGGGCTGGGTATCGACTTCGCCTGTGCCTGGCACGGTGGGCGTGTTGTCGCCAATAAAATTGGTCAGCGTCTTGCGCAGGTCTTCGATGTTGACAGCACAGGCGCGCAACACTTCCGCGGCCGATGGGTTGTCCAGAAGCGCCAGCAGCAGATGCTCAACGGTGATGAATTCATGCCGTGCTTGCCGTGCTTCGACAAAGGCCATGTGTAGGGAGACTTCAAGTTCCTGCGCAATCATACTTCCTCCATCACGCACTGCAGGGGGTGCCCCGCCTTGCGCGCATGCGTTAATACAAACTCGACTTTGGTACACGCTATATCTTTAGAGAACACGCCACACACTCCTTTGCCGTGACGGTGGACGGAAAGCATAATCTGCGTGGCCGTCTCGTGATCCTTGTTGAAGTACTCCTGGATGATCGCCACCACGAATTCCATCGGGGTGTAATCGTCATTGAGGAGTGCTACCTGGTACAGCGGCGGTGGCTTGACCGTCTGCCGCTCCAGCAATTGTTCGGTGTCTTGCTTGGTTGCCATACGCTTATTCTAATGCTTTCAATGTTGATGCATTCGGTAAATATCAGGGCATTTACATTTGTTTTCCATCTTACGCGTTTTCCGATTAGTGCGCAGATGGCTCCCGGAATCGGGATTTCAAGAGTTGCTTTTTAGGCGATTGTGGAAATTGTGATAATTCCACACTAAAACCGCTTGACTTCATTATTTTTTCAACCAACAATGCGTTTATTGGCTTGTACTTATGTACATGGTTAATAAGAAGAGCAGGCTGAGGAGGGGGCAAGAAGCTTCTTGCTTTTATAGCTCGTGTGATTGGTTCTTATTTGAAAGTTCTTTATGGCAACAGGTACAGTTAAGTGGTTCAATGATTCCAAAGGTTTTGGCTTCATCACTCCAGATGACGGCGGCGAAGATCTGTTCGCGCACTTCTCCGCAATCAACATGAACGGTTTCAAGACCCTCAAAGAAGGTCAAAAAGTTCAATTCGAAGTCACGCAAGGCCCGAAAGGCAAGCAAGCTTCCAACATCCAGGCTGCTTAAGCAAACCCGAATGTGAAAAACCCCGCTCCTGAGCGGGGTTTTTTTTCGTCTCCACCTTTTCATGGGCAACTGCCATGACGTTCAACGTTGAGCGTGTGCTGCAGTGCGCAGCACGCTATGTTAGGATCAGGCTTCATCTCGATCCCGGCAAGAGGTAGCAGACAGTGCCAATGAAAGACCAGGCAAGCGACATTGCATCGATACAGTCGATCTCATCGGTGCCCACCATCCTCGAAGCCGTCGCCGCGCTGACCGGCCTGCGCTTCGTGTGCATCGCCCGCGTGACCGGCGATTCGTGGACCACCTGCGCCGTGCTCGACAAGCTCGAATTCGGCCTGAAGGTGGGCGACGAGCTCGACGTCGCCACCACCTTGTGCGAAGAAGTGCGCGACACGCACAAGGCCGTCGTCATCGACAACGTCAGCACCGATCAGAAATACAAGGATCACCATATGCCCCGCATGTACGGCTTCCAGAGCTATATCTCGATCCCCGTGCTGCGCCCCGACGGCGGCTATTTCGGCACCCTGTGCGCGCTCGATCCGGTCCCCGCCAAGGTATCGGATCAGGCCACGCTGACCAGCATGACCCTGTTCGCGCAGCTGATCACCAAGCACCTCGAAACCGAGAGCCGGCTGAACGAATCGCAGGTGGCGCTGCTGAGCGAGCGCGAGACCTCGGAACTGCGCGAGCAATTCATCGCCGTGCTCGGCCACGACCTGCGCACCCCGCTCGGATCAATCCTGCTGGGCGCCGACCTGCTGCTGGCCGAACAGCTCACACCCAAGGCCGGCAGCGTGGTGCTGCGCATGCGCCGCAGCGCGCAGCGCATGGCCGGCCTGGTCAACGACGTGGTCGACTTCACGCGCGGGCGCATGGGCGGCGGCATCGCGCTCAACCTGCGCCACGAAACGTCCCTGCACGCGCCGCTGATGCAAGTGGTGGACGAATTGCGCGGCCATTTTCCGGGACGCGAGATCACGCTCGACTTCGACCTGAACGGCGCGGTTCATTGCGACGTGCAGCGCATCCAGCAGATGCTGTCGAACCTGCTCAAGAATGCGCTGGTGTATGGCGCCCAGGACGCGCCGGTGCAGGTGCGCTGCGCGTCGTGGGACGGCGCCTTCGAGCTGACCATCGCCAACCAGGGTCCCGCCATGTCGCAGGCGACCATCGCGCAGCTGTTCAAGCCCTTCTGGCGCGCCTCGTCGCACGCCGCCAACGAGGGCCTGGGACTGGGCCTGTTCATCGTGGCGGAGATCGCACGTTCGCACGGCGGCAAGCTTGATGTCGATTCGTCGGCGCAGGCCACGCGCTTCACCTTCCGCCTCAGGCAGGACGCCGTCCGCTAGTGATAGCGCATGCCCTCGGTCACTGCCTCGACCAGCTCGAGCGAGTCGATGATGGGGGCAAACCAGGCCACACTGGCCGCATGTCCACTGCACTGATAGTCGTGAAATGAAGCGCGCACCACCTTCCCGGGGCGCGACAGGATCTTGGCGACGATGCGATAGTCCTGCTCCGCCGCGTAACTGTCGAGCAGCGCAATGCAAACCTCGGGCGCGGCTTCCAGTTGCTGTCCCATCGTGGTCCAGACGTAGCCCTGCATGTCTTCCAGCGTCGCCCTCTCGGCCGCCACGAACCAGCGCGCCAGCTCATCGAGCGAACCGGGATGTTCCGGCCCGACGATATGGGTCGCGATGTACAACCCCTTGGTGCCGTCGCGCGATTCGAAATGAAACCCCCTGGTCTGGCCCTCGACGCCGGTCCAGTCGTCGGGAAGCCTGAGCGACCAGTTCAAGGTGCGGATGTCATTGTAGGTGCGCATGAGATTGCCCCGCTCTGGCGTATGCAATGAGCATAATATACGCCTGAAACCCGGGGTCAGTGCCTACATTACGACACGGGCTCAGCCGCGTAGCGGCTGAGCCCGTGTCGTAATG
>JAZKCA010000014.1:0-13600 GCA_040388275.1 Pseudomonadota bacterium | reverse complement strand
TGGAAGGCGTTGATCTGGTTGTTGTCCAGGTCGGCCGTGACGAAGCACTGGGCCGTGTATGCATGGGCGATCTTGCGGATGGCGCGGGTCGATATGCCCAGCGCTTCGAAGCGCTCCAGGTATTCGCCGCCGTCCTGGCCGATGGTGGCCATGATCAGCGGATCGCCGCCCAGCATGTTCAGGTTGTAGGCGATGTTCGCCGCGCAGCCGCCGTACTCGGTACGCAAGGTCGGTACCAGAAACGAGACGTTCACCTTGTGCAGCTGGTCGGCCAGCAGGGTTTCGCCGAAACGCCCGTTGTATTGCATGATCTTGTCGAACGCGAGCGAGCCGCAGATCAGGGTGGTCTTGGTCATGGAAAGCCTTAAGGGTAGAAAACGGCAATGTGAAAGCCGGACGCTTTCTGCTGTTTGAGTGCGAAGAGGATTTTAACCGGCTGTTCGCTGTGCGCGCCAAAGCCCTTGGCCGGCACCACGCCCAGCGGCAGGTACTGGGGCGGCGTAAACACGCGCCGCACCAGCGCCTTGTCGTTGGCGTCGGTCAGTTCGAGTTCGATGTAGGGCCAGGCCTGGGTCAGCCCGCTCTCGTTGCGCAGCAGGGTGGTCAGCTGGAAGGTGCTGCTGCTGATCGTCTGCAGCTCGCCCGTTTCGACTACCAGCGTTTCAATCTGGGCCGGCAGCTCGACTTTGCAGCGCAGCAGGCCGCAGGCAGCGCTCACCGCCGGTTTCAGGGCCGGATATTTGGCCACCAGGACGTTGCGGAAGGTCGTCACGCCCTGGCCGACCAGCAGCAGCGCGAGCAGGGCCGAGCCAAAGCCCATGGTCAGCCGGCGGCGCCGCGCGGCGAGTTCTTTTTCGCGGGCGAGCCTGACGAAATCGGGCTCGTCGTGCTCCGGCTCCGGCGCCGGCTGGACGTAGGCCACGGGCGCGGGCGCCGGCTGCGCTTCTTCAGCCGATGCGCGCAGCAGGAGCAGGGGGCCGGATTCGAGATCTGGCGCCGGTGGCAGGTCGGACGAAAAGCCGGCCCCAATTTCGTCGGCCAGCGACAGTTCGCCGTCGTCGGGCACCGGCGGATCGAATTCGGGATCGTTCAGGCGCTCAAATTCGAGGTCGGACTCGATCGCAAACTGAGTCGCAGGACCGGAGTAATCGTCCTGCTCGGGCTCGGGCTGGAATACCGGATCGGACAGGTCGAAATCGAGGACATAACCGGGGGGAAGGACGATTGGGACTGCAGCTTCAATGGCGGCGATCTGTTCGTCGAAGGCATCGCTTGCCGAGGGGCCCGCTGCAGGTTCAGGTTCCGGTGCAGGCTCAGGCTCCGGCGCAGGCTCAGGCTCAGGCGCAGGCTCAGGCTCAGGCTCAGGCTCCTGCATCGGTACAGGTTCAGGCGCCGGCTCCGGCTGCGCTGCGGACTGGGATCCGAACACGATCTCCGGCTCCGGCTGCGTGGCCAGTTCGACTTCCGGATCGGGAACGGATGGATGCTTGTGTTCGATCGCATCGAGGTCGAGCAGCGATGCGTTGCCGTCGAAAACCTGGTTGCAGGTGCCACAGCGGACTATGCCCCCACGTAACTTCAACTGGTCGGAAGCGACCCGGAAAGTCGTCTTGCAGTGGGGGCAGCGAGTGGCGAGCGCCATGCCTTTATTGACCGCGTGCGGGCGGCACGGTGTCGCTGCCCAGCCGGCCATGCAGGGCGACCCAGCCGTCTTGCTCGGCCCACACCCCCAGCTTGATGAACGGTGCATAAGCTTCGGCCACTTCCTCGGCCTGGCGTGCCAGCACGCCCGACAAAATCAGCGCGCCGCCCGGGGCAACCCGGCCGGCCAGCATCGGCGCCATCAGTTTCAAGGGGCTCGACAAGATATTCGCCACCACGATGTGGAAGCGGCCCGTGGCGTGCTGCGGCTTGTCGGCCACGGCAAAGCTGTCAGGCAGGTAGAAATCGATCTCGCACTGGTTGCGGGTGGCATTGTCGCGCGCCGATGCGATCGCTTGCGGATCGATGTCGACGCCGGCCACGTCGCCCGCCCCCATTTTTTTGGCGACCATGGCCAGGATGCCCGAACCACAACCGTAATCGAGCACGGATTCACCGGGAGCGGGATGCGCTTCCAGCCATTCCATGCACAGGCGCGTGGTCGGATGGCTGCCGGTGCCGAAAGCCAGGCCGGGGTCGAGTTCAAGAATCAGCGCGTCCGGATCGGGTGCATCGTGCCAGCTTGGCACGACCCAGATGTTCTTGCCGATGTGGATGGGGGCGAACTGCGACTGCGTCAGGCGCACCCAGTCTTCGTCGGCCACGGCGCGCACCGTGAACGCCGGCGGCGCCGGCAGCGCGATGGCCGCTGCGGCCTCGGCCACGATGGCGGCCTGGTCGGCGTCGACATCGGTCAGCGCGACCACGCGGCTGCGGTCCCATGCGGCCTCGGTCGGCACCATGCCAGGTTCCCCGAACAGCGGGTTTTCCTGGGCCGTGCCTTCGTCGGCGTCTTCAACGGAGACGGACAGGGCACCCGCTTCCATCAAGGCGTCGGACAAGGCTTCGGCATGTTCGCGCGCGATCTCGATGACGACTTCTGTCCAGCTCATGCTCCGGCCTTGGTTTCCGATTTGTTGGCGATGGCGCCCACTTTCGGCAGATCCGGCTTGTTGGCCAGCTTTTGCTCGAGATAGTGGATGTTGGTGCCGCCTTCGATAAAGCGCGCATCGATCATCAGTTCGCGATGCAGCGGGATATTCGTCAGGATACCCTCAACCACCATTTCGGACAAAGCGATCTGCATGCGGCGGATCGCCTGTTCGCGCGTGGCGCCGTAGGCGATGACCTTGCCGATCATCGAATCGTAATGCGGCGGCACGTAGTAGCCGGCGTAGGCGTGCGAGTCGACCCGAATGCCAGGGCCGCCCGGCGCGTGCCAGGCGATGATGCGGCCAGGCGACGGGGTGAACTTGAACGGGTCTTCTGCATTGATGCGGCATTCGACGGCGTGCCCCGACAGCATGATGTCGCGCTGGCGGAAACGCAGTTTTTCGCCGCAGGCGATGCGGATCTGTTCCTGGACGATGTCGATCCCGGTGATCATTTCGGTCACCGGATGCTCGACCTGGACGCGGGTGTTCATCTCGATGAAGTAGAATTCGCCGTTCTCGTACAGGAATTCGAAGGTGCCGGCGCCGCGGTAGCCGATCTTGCGGCAGGCTTCGGCGCAACGGTCGCCGATCTTTTCGATCAGCTTGCGCGGGATGCCCGGCGCCGGTGCTTCTTCGATCACTTTCTGGTGGCGGCGCTGCATCGAGCAGTCGCGTTCGCCGAGCCAGACCGCGTTCTTGTGTTCGTCGGCGAGGATCTGGATTTCCACGTGGCGCGGATTTTCCAGGTACTTCTCCATATACACTTCAGGATTGCCGAAAGCGGTGCCCGCTTCGGTCTTGGTCATCGCCACGGCGTTCAGCAGCGCCGCTTCGGTATGCACCACGCGCATGCCGCGTCCGCCGCCGCCGCCGGCCGCCTTGATGATGACCGGATAGCCGACTTTGCGCGCGGTCTGGATGATTTCCTTCGGGTCGTCAGGCAGCGCGCCTTCGGAACCGGGCACGCACGGCACGCCGGCGCGGATCATGGCCTGCTTGGCCGAGACCTTGTCGCCCATCAGGCGGATCGATTCGGAACGCGGGCCGATGAACACGAAACCGGATTTCTCCACGCGTTCGGCGAAGTCGGCGTTCTCGGACAGGAAGCCATAGCCGGGGTGGATCGCTTCGGCGTCGGTCACTTCAGCCGCGCTGATAATGGCGGGCATGTTCAGGTAGGACAGCGAGGACGCGGCCGGGCCGATGCAGACCGATTCGTCGGCCAGCTTGACGTACTTGGCGTCCTTGTCGGCTTCCGAGTGGACTACGACGGTCTTGATGCCCATTTCGCGGCAGGCGCGCTGGATGCGAAGCGCGATCTCGCCGCGATTGGCAATAAGGATTTTTTCAAACATGGTCGTCGATCAGCCAATCACAAACAGCGGTTGGCCGAACTCGACAGGCTGGCCGTTCTCGACCAGGATCTTGGTCACGACGCCGGAAATGTCGGAATCGATTTCGTTGAGCAGCTTCATCGCTTCGATGATGCACAGCGTTTCGCCTTCTTTGATGCTCGAGCCGACTTCGACGAACGCAGGCGAGCCTGGCGCCGACGAGCGGTAGAAGGTGCCGACCATCGGCGACTTGACGATGTGGCCGGTTGGCTCGGCGACCACGGCGGCCACTGGCGCGGCGGCAGGGGCAGGCGCGCCTTGCGGGTGGGCGTAGTGCTGCTGCATGCCTTGCGGCTGCATCATCACCATTTGATTCTGCGGGATTGCGGACGACTTGACGATGCGTACTTTGCTCTCGCCTTCGGTCACTTCGAGTTCTGCGATATCCGATTCGGCGACGAGATCGATCAGCGTCTTGAGTTTTCGTAGATCCATGTGAAACCCCTTGGAATTATTTTGATTTTAAATGTATGCGGCGAGCTCGGATAAAAGCGTAACCGCGCAATTGCTTGAAGATGCCAGGAGATTAACGCTTTTTGAGCGCGAAGTCGATGGCAAAAAGATATCCATCCGTACCCAGCCCGCAGATGGTTCCGAGGGCAATTGCGGACAGGAATGAATGCTGGCGAAACTCTTCTCGTTTGTGGATATTTGAGATGTGAACTTCAACGAAAGGAATCGCCACGCCTGCCAGGGCATCGCGCAAAGCGACGCTGGTATGGGTCAGGCCACCCGGATTGATGATGATCGCCTCCACGCCCTCGGTCCTGGCGGCATGTATACGATCAATCAGGGCTCCTTCATGATTGCTTTGAAAGCAAGACATGGTCGCGCCCGCCGCGGCAGCCTGGGCTGTAGCGGCAGATTCGATGTCGGCCAGGGTCTCCTTGCCATACACCTCAGGCTCACGTGTACCCAGCAGATTCAGGTTGGGGCCGTTGAGCAGCAAGAGCTTTTTTGCCATGTTGAAGGAACCGATTTACGCGAAAGTCACGCATTTTGCCGCCAACTGTTCTCATTGGCAAGCGAAAAAAACCGAGCGCTTGGTCGGTAATCACTCATGCATTCCGACACGGCTCGGTGCCGTCGTGCAAAATTACGATTTCAACTTGGCCAGGTCCGCCTTCAATTCTTCGAACTTCAGCTTGCCCAGATAGGTTTTGACGACCTGGCCATCGGCGCCGATCAATACGGTATACGGCAGGCCGCCGGCGCTGTTGCCGAACTGCCGGGCCAATTCGGTGCCGCCCATGCCGGCCACGTACAAAGGATAGGAAATCTTCAGGCGGGACGCGAATTCGGCGATGTTGGCGGGTGAATCGATGCCGATACCGATGACGTTGATATTCTGCGCGGCGCTGGCGATGGCCAGCTGGTTCAGTTCCGGCATTTCCTGCACGCAGGGTCCGCACCAAGGAGCCCAGAAGTTGACGACCAGGGGCTTGCCCTTCCAGCGCGCCAGCGAATGGTTGGCGCCGCTGGCGTCGTTCATGGACTGCGAGAACAGGGCGCCGACCGGGCCCGGGGCGACCGCGACGGGCGCGGCAACCGGCGCCGGGGCCGGATTGTTGCGCAAACCCAGCCACAGGCCGATCGCCCCAAAGGCGAGGGCGACAACTGTAAACGTAAGGACGTTCTTTCTGGTCATGCTGGTTCCTGAATAGTAAAGTTACCTCGCCCTTGCGCAGGCGGGGGCCTATAGCACCTCTGAGCAGAGCTGCTATGGGTCCTCGCCTTCGCAAGGACGATGTGGTGGTAAGTCCATCAATGCGCGCAATGCACTCGCATCCACCCGCATCTGCCGCCCATCCGCGCGCGCCTTGAGCGCGCCGCGCAGATCATGCAGTTCATACAGCTCGGCATGCACGCCTTCCTTGCGCCACATGAAACTGACCGTCTCCACCGGATCGAAACGCGCCCCCTTGAAGTGAGGGGTCTCCGAAATTTCGATGTCGACGTTCTTGCCCAGCAAGAAAATCTGCACTTCCTTGGCGCTGTCGGCAAACAACTGCAAATGAATGTCATCGTGTTCGCCCGCCGTACCGCTCAGTACCGGCCCGGTCAAATAGGGCTTGAACGGGGCCAGCGCATCCATGACCTGCAGCGCCACCGTGCGCAGGCGCAGCAGCCGCGCCGGCTGGCTGTCGCTCTGGAACAGGGCCTGGTAGCGCCGTACTTCTTCTTCCACTTCCGCATTGTCGGGCAACAGGTTCGCGGCCGGCAGCTGGTCGCCCAGCACCTGGCTGACCGCCTTGCGCTTGGCCGCCGCATAGTCGGCGCCGTCCTGGGCGACCAGGCGCGCGGCCACGGCGGCGATCTGGGCGCGCAGCTGCAACAGCTCGTCATTCGGGGTCGGCGTCATGAGCGTGATATTACTCTGGAATCGAAAATGGCATGGTGTCGGGTAAAATCGCATATTCAACCATTTGGCCAGCGTTCATCACCATGCATATTCATATACTCGGCATTTGCGGCACCTTCATGGGTGGCCTGGCGGTCCTGGCCAAGGAAGCCGGCCACAAGGTCACCGGTTGCGACGCCAATGTGTACCCGCCGATGAGCACGCAGCTGGAAGCCCAGGGCATCGAACTGATCCAGGGCTTCGGCGCCGACCAGGTCCAGCTGAACCCGGACCTGTACGTCATCGGGAATGTGGTTTCACGCGGTAACCCCCTGATCGAAGAGATTCTCAACCGCAGCCTGCCGTATATGTCCGGCCCGCAGTGGATCGGCGAACACATTTTGCGCGACAAATGGGTGCTGGCCGTGGCCGGCACGCATGGCAAGACCACCACCTCGGCCATGCTGGCCTGGATCCTGGAAGACGCCGGCTACTCGCCCGGCTTCCTGATCGGCGGGGTACCGATGAACTTCGGCATTTCGGCGCGCCTGTCGGGCGCGGCCGAGTCCGACTTCTTCGTCATCGAGGCCGACGAATACGATACGGCCTTCTTCGACAAGCGCAGCAAATTCGTCCATTACCACGCCAAGACGGCGGTGATGAACAACCTCGAATACGACCACGCCGACATCTTCCCCGATATCGGCGCCATTGAAACCCAGTTCCACCACCTGGTGCGCACCGTGCCCGGCATCGGCCGCCTGATCGTCAACGGCGACGAAGCATCGCTGGGGCGCGTGATGAAACGCGGCTGCTGGAGCGAAGCCGAAACCTTCGGCGTGAGCGACGGCGTCAGCTGGACCCTGGTCGAGCATCCGGGCGGCAGCTTCGACGTGGTGTTCGGCGGCCAGGCCGTGGCCACCGTCGACTGGAGCCTGACCGGAAAACACAACCGTTTCAACGCCCTGGCCGCGATTGCCGCGGCGCGCCACGTTGGCGTGCCGGTAGCGCTGGCGGCCGAATCGCTGTCCCGCTTCGAGAACGTCAAGCGGCGCATGGAAGTGCGCGGCGTGGTCAAGGGCATCACTGTCTACGACGATTTTGCGCACCACCCGACCGCGATTGCCACCACCGTGGGCGGCCTGCGCCAAAAGCTTGGCAGCGGAGCGGCCAGCGGGCGCATCCTGGCCGTGCTCGAGCCGCGTTCGAACACCATGAAGCTGGGCGCGATGAAGGATGCCTTGCCGGGCAGCCTGCGCGACGCCGACCTGGTATTCGGCTTCGGCAGCCAGCAGGCGCTTGGCTGGAGCCTGGCCGATGCCTTGAAGCCGCTGGGCGCGATCGCCCACAGCTTCGACCAGCTCGACTTCCTGGTCCAGGCCATCCTCGACGCGGCCCGTCCGGGCGACCATATCCTGGTCATGAGTAATGGCGGCTTCGGCGGCGTGCACCAGAAACTGCTCGAGGCGCTGGCCAAATGATCCTGTACTTGCACGGTTTCCGCTCCTCGCCCAAGTCCTTCAAGGCGCGCGTGGTCGGGGTGCGCATGCTCGAACTGGGCCTGTCCGACAAGCTGCTGTGCCCCCAGCTGCCGGCTTCGCCCAACGAGGCCATCGCGCTTGCGCTCAAGCTGGTTGATGGCGTGCCCGCCGCCGAGCTGGCGATCGTCGGCTCGTCCCTGGGCGGCTACTACGCCACCCACCTGGCCGAGCGCCTGGGTTGCCGCGCGGTGCTGCTCAATCCAGCCGTGGTGCCGCTCAAGGACCTCGAGCAGCACGTTGGCGTGACTACCCAGTACCACTCCGACCAGCCGTTCGAATTCAAGCGCGAGTACATCGACGAATTGCGCGCGCTGGCGGTGCCGGCCATCACCCAGCCGGAACGCTATTTCCTGATCGCCGCGACCGGCGACGAAGTGCTGGATTACCGCGACATGCTGGCCCATTACGCCGGCGCCAAGCAGCACGTGATCGACGGCAGCGACCATGCCATTTCCGAATTCAAGCAGTATGTCGACGAAGTACTGGACTTTTGCCTGCTGCCGGCGGACGCGCAGCGGTGAGGAGCGCGAGCTTGCGCCAGGCGCTGTGGCATGCGCACGTCAATGCGCTCAATCCGCCCGAGGGCATGCGTGCCTGGCTGGAGGCGGGCGGCTCGCTGACCGCGCGCCTGACTTCCCACAGCGAGGCCTTCCGGGTCCAGCGCCTGCACCAGCGCACCGCGCTGTGTCTGGCCGATGAGGCGCGCGCGATCGGCATGGCGCGCCCTGGCCGCGTGTGGGAACGCGAAGTGCTGCTGCGCTGCGATGGCGCGCCCGTGGTGTTTGCGCACACGGTGGTGCCGATGAGCGCCACCGCCGCCGACTGGCCGCTGTTTAACGCGCTGGGCGAACGTTCGCTCGGCAGCACCCTGTTTTACGATCCGCGCGTGACGCGCGGCGAACTGGAATTTGCGCGCATCCGCGCAGGGCACCCGCTGATGCAACGCGCGCGCGCCGCGCTCGGCGGGGGCGCCCACACCGTCTTGTATGCGCGGCGCTGCCTGTATCGCCGCCATTGGGGAACCCTGCTGGTGACCGAGGTCTTTTTGCCCCCGGTCCTGGATCTGGTTTCACGCACCCATAACAATATAAAGTAAGTACATCATGAATCTATTTTTCGAAGAATCGGGCGACTTCAAGGTCGGCAGCGTGCTGTCTCAGGCTGGCGAGGCCTACCAGGTTGAAATTCCGAGCGGCAAACGCACCAAGGTCAAGGTCAAGGATGTGCTGGTCCAGTACGAAAAACCCGCGCCGCAGGAATTGATGGACGCGGCCAGGGCAATCGCCCTTGACGTCGATTTTGAATTCTTGTGGGAAGTGGCGGGCCAGGACGAATTCGGCTTCGCCGAGCTGGGCGCCGAATACTTCGGCCACGCGCCCACCCCGACCGAGGCGGCCGGGCTGATCCTGGCGCTGCACGGCGCGCCTATCTATTTCTACAAGAAAGGGCGCGGCCGCTACAAGGCGGCGCCGGAAGCGTCCTTGCGCGCGGCCCAGGCCGGCATCGAAAAGAAAAAGCAGCAGGGCCTGGTGCAGGACGCCTATGTCGCCGAACTGAAAGAGCACAAGCTGCCGGCGGCCATGGCGGCGCTGGTGCAGCAACTGCTGTTCAAGCCGGACAAGAACACCATCGAATACAAGGCGCTGGAAGCGGCCTGCAACGAGATGCATACGACGCCGCAGCGGCTGATGCTGGCCGCCGGCGGCGTGGCCTCGCCAAAGGCGCTGCACATGGCGCGCTTCCTGTTCGACAATTTCCCGCGCGGCGCCGGCTTCCCTGCGGTGCCGGTGCCGGCCACCCCATCCGGCCTGCCGCTGGCCGACGTGGCCGCGTTCTCGATCGATGACGTCACCACCACCGAGATCGACGATGCTTTCTCGGTCGTGACGCTGGCTGACGGCATGCTGCGGATCGGCATCCACATCGCCGCGCCGGGCCTGGGCATTCGCCCGGACGACGCGGTCGACAAGATGGCGCGCACCCGCATGTCGACCGTGTACATGCCGGGCGACAAAATCACCATGCTGCCCGATGAAGTGGTCAATGCCTTCACCCTGGCCGAAGGCAAGACTTGCCCGGCGCTGAGCCTGTACGCCACGCTCGACCCGGCCGACTGGCGCCTGGTGTCGACCGTGACGCGGGCCGAACTGGTGCCGATCAAGAGCAATTTGCGCCACAACGACCTCGACGAGCTGGTCAACGAGGAAACCCTGGCCAGCGGCGCCGGCGAGTATCCGCACAAGGCCGAGCTGGGCTTGCTGTGGCAATGGGCCCAGCACCTGGAAGCGGGGCGCATGAAAAAGCGCGAGGAGTTCGGCTTGAAGCCCGAGCAGAACAACCGGGTCGACTTCAATTTTTATGTCGACGACGACGTGGTCACGGTGCTGCGCAGGAAGCGCGGCGCCCCGCTCGACAAAATCGTGGCCGAGCTGATGATTTTTGCGAACAGCACCTGGGGCAAGCTGATGCATGACTCCGGCGTTCCGGGCATCTACCGTTCGCAAGGCGCCGGCAGCGGCGCCGGCTGGGCCGCCAAGATGCAAGTGCGCATGGTCACGCACGCGGCCCCGCACCAGGGCCTCGGTGTGGACCAGTACGCATGGAGCACCTCGCCGCTGCGCCGCTACACCGACCTGGTCAACCAGTGGCAAATCCTGGCCTGCGCCGAACACGGCGTGACGGCCCCGCTGGTGGCGCCCTTCAAGCCGCGCGACGCCAATCTGTTCGCGATCGTATCGGCCTTCGATGCCGCCTACGCCGCCTACAACGAGCACCAGCAGAACATGGAGCGCTACTGGTGCCTGCGCTGGCTGGGCCAGCAGGAGGGCAGCCAGGTCGAGGCCGTGGTGCTCAAGGAGGAAGTGCTGCGCCTGGTCGAGATTCCGCTGATTATCCGCCTGCCCGGCATGCCGCCGGTGGCGCGTGGGGCGCAGGTGAAACTGGACATCTTGCGCTGGGACGAAGTCGACCTGACGATCGAAGCGCGCCTGCTGGAAATCCCGGTTTCCGACGTAATCGCTGCTGACGCTGACCTCGAGTACGGGGAAGACGAGGGCGACAGCGGCCAGGCCGCCGTGCAGGAAGCGGTCGAGGCCGAAGGTGTTGTCGCAGTTGTAACGCCGGAACCAGAGGCCACGTAGCGGCCCCGCGCAGGCCATTAGAATGTAGAATGGCCGTTCTTTGAGTCAACAGATCCGTTGTGTGAAGATTTCCAGCCAACTTAGTCCGCTCAGCATTGCCATCGCCGTGTCCGTCCTGTTGCACGCGGCCTTGCTGACGGTGCGCTTCGTCGCCCCGGAAGCGTTCCAGCTCAAGCCGGCCGATCCCGGCCTGGAAGTGATCTTGGTTAACGCCAAGCACAGCAAGCCGCCGGTCAAGGCCGACGCGCTGGCGCAGGCCAACCTCGACGGCGGCGGCAATGCCGACACGGGCCGCTCGAAGTCGCCCTTGCCGGATTTGCACCGCAGCGAAACCGGCGACAGCCTGAAGGCGGCCCAGCTGCGCGCCGCCGAGCTCGAGGAAGCGCAAAAAAACCTGCTGACCCAGAACCGCAAGTCGCTGTTCTCGGCCAAGTCGGTGGCCGACCAGGACAAGCCCGACCCGACCCGCACCGGCACCGAACTGATCGAAAGCAGCAAGGCGATTGCCCGCACCGCGGCGGAAATCACCCAGCGCATCGAAGACGAAAACAAGCGTCCGAAAAAGACCTTTATCACGCCGAGCACGCGCGAAGTCGGCTATGCCATGTATTACAAGGACATGCAAAAGCGGGTCGAGGAAATTGGCACGCTTAATTTCCCCCAGAAAAGCGGGAAGAAAATGTACGGCCAGCTGATCGTCTACATCCCGATTTTCCAGGATGGCAGCATTTACCAGAAGGATGGCGGCGTACGCATCGAAAAGAGTTCCGGCAACCCGGACCTCGACAAGGCCGCCCTGGCCATCGTGCGCCGCGCCGCGCCGTTCGGGCGCTTTCCGCCGAAAATGCTGTCGTCGGAAAAGGATGACTTGTGGGTCATCATTACCCACTTCAACTTTACCCGCGAAGAAACGCTGGAAGCGGAACTGCGGGGCCAATAATGAGCGATCGCTACTGTGTGATCGGCAACCCGATCGGGCATAGCAGGTCGCCCGCCATCCATGCCGCCTTTGCCCTGCAGACCGGGCAAGACCTGGTGTATGAACGCTGCCTGGCGCCGCTGGACGGCTTTGCCGCCACCGTGGCCGGGCTGGTCGCGGCCGGCGTCAGGGGCGCCAACGTCACCTTGCCTTTCAAGCTGGACGCGGCTGCGCTGGCCACCACCCTGTCGCCGCGCGCGCAGGCGGCCGGCGCGGTCAATACCCTCAGTTTTACCGACGGCCTGGTCCACGGCGACAACACCGATGGCGCCGGCCTCGTCAACGACATCACCCGCAACGCCGGGTTCGGCGTCAAAGGCAAGCGCGTGCTGCTGCTGGGCGCGGGCGGCGCGGCGCGGGGCGCGATCCTGCCGCTGTTCGGCGAACGGCCGCGCGAGCTGGTCATTGCCAACCGCACCCGCGCCAGCGCCGACGCGCTGGTGGCGCGCTTCGCGGCGCCGGGCCAGCTGGTTTCGAGCTGCGAGTTCGCCGAGCTCGCCGGACGCTTCGACCTGGTCATCAACGCCACCTCGGCCAGCCTGTCCGGCGCCTTGCCGCCGCTGCCGGCGTGGATTTTTGGCCCGCGCACGCTGGCTTTGGATATGATGTACGGAAACAAACCGACGTTGTTCATGGAATTTGCCAGTGGCTGCGGCGCCACGGTGCGCGACGGCCTGGGCATGCTGGTGGAACAGGCTGCCGAGGCTTTCACCCTGTGGCGTGGCGTACGTCCCGATACAACAACGATACTGGAAAGCATGCGCAGCACGCTATGAGCAAGGCAAAAACCTCCCCCCGCCGGCGCGCGCTGAAATGGCTGATTCTCGGCCCCTTGCTGATCGTGTTTCTGGTGCAGCTGTATTTCTTCATGATGGTGTGCTGGTACGCCTGGTTCAATCCGGGCATGACCAATATGATGAGCGACCAACTGGCCGTGCTGCGCGAAAAGAATCCGAACGCAAAACTGGTCCAGCAATGGGTGCCGTACGCGCGCATTTCGCCCAATTTGAAGCGCGCCGTGATCGCCTCCGAAGACGCCAATTTTGCCGACCACGATGGCGTGGACTGGGACGCCTTGCAAAAAGCCTATGAACGCAACAACAAGCGCCACAAGGTGGTCGGCGGCGGGTCCACCATCACTCAGCAGCTGGCCAAGAACCTGTTCTTGTCCGGTTCGAAAAGCTATCTGCGCAAGGGGCAGGAGATGATTATCGCCTTCATGCTCGAAACAGTGCTGAGCAAGGAGCGCATCCTGGAACTGTATCTGAACGTGGTCGAGTATGGCCGTGGCGTGTTCGGCGCCGAAGCGGCCGCGCGCCACTATTTCCGCGTCAGCGCGGCCAAGCTGGGCAGCGCCCAGGCGGCCAGGCTGGCCGTGATGCTGCCCAACCCGCGCTACTACGACCGGCACCGCGATACCAACTACCTGGCGCGGCGCACCAACCTGATCGTCAGCCGCATGGGCTCGGCGGAGGTGCCATGAAGCGGCCGCTGCTTACGCGCCAGCGTGGCGCCTATAGTGGATCCTGAAATCGAGACAATGGTTTAAGCTGTTGCCGGAAAATGGAG
>JAZKCA010000013.1:0-20423 GCA_040388275.1 Pseudomonadota bacterium | reverse complement strand
AGTGCCTACATTACGACACGAGCTCAGCAGCTGCGCTGCTGAGCTCGTGTCGTAATGTAGGCACTGACCCCGGGTTGACAGGCATAAAAAAGCCGCTGCCCGTAGGGAGCGGCTTTAATGGCAGAGGCGCATGGCTTCAGCGCGGCGCGCTACAAAGCCCGGCTTGCCTGGTCCGGACGGCATCGTGATCAACCTTGCCGGCGCGGGAGTAAGCTCTAAGAATCATACGCCCGGTTTCCTGTGCACGAGAGCATAAATTTCAATCGGACTGGTACGTTCCTATAAGCCATCTCTATCGGCTTTGGCGTATCCTAGAGCCGCTTCCACTAATCAATCGGAATAACGCATGAAAAAAAGCCTTACCCTGAGCGCCCTGTGCGCCGCACTGGCCCTGTCCTTCGCCCCTTCCCTCGCCGTCAGCGCACCGCCAGCCGGTAAAGTCGCCGGCGCCGTCGCCGACAAGGCCAGCAAGCAGCTCGACACCATCGCCGACCAATATTATGAAGCCACCGCGCGCTACGAGCCGCTCAACGCGACCGAAAACGGCGACAATCGCTTCGACGACCAGCTCGGCCTGAGCATCTCTCCCAAGGTGCGCGCGCGCCAGTTCGCGCTGTACCGCGGCTTCCTCAAGCGCCTGCAGGCGATCGACCGCATGGAGCTGACCACGGGCGCCCAGACCAACTACGATATCCTCGAATACGAACTCAAGACCGCCCTCACGTTCGCCGACATCCCCGAGCACCTGCTGCCGGTGAACCAGATGTCGAGCGTGCCGCTGAACCTGGCCAATTACGCCGGCGGCGAAGCAGGCCAGCGCCTGACCACGGTGAAAGAATACAAGGCCTACCTGAATCGCCTTAACCAGCTGCCTGCATGGATCGACCAGGCCATCGCCAATATGCGCGTCGGCATGCGCAGCGGGATCGTCATGCAAAAGGCCGCCGTGGTCTCGATGCTGCCGCAGTTCCAGAAACTGGTCAGCGCCAGGCCAGAGGAGAACATCTTTTACACGCCAGTCAAGAAAATGCCGGCGGCATTCTCTGCGACCGACAAGGCGGCGCTGACCAAGGCGTACAGGTCCACCATCGCCACCAAACTGTCGCCTGCGCTGGCGCGACTGGCCACCTTCATCGAGAAGGATTACCTGCCCGCTGCGCGCACCAGCACCGGCTGGAGCGATCTGCCCGGCGGCGCGGCCTGGTATCAGCTCAACGTGGCCAGCCAGACCACTACCAGCCTTAACCCCGAGCAGATCCACGCGATCGGTCTGAAGGAAGTGGCGCGCATCCAGGAGCAGTATGCGATCGTGGGCCCGAAGATGGGCTACACCGGTCCCGCGGCGGGCTTGCCGGCGTGGGTGACGGCGCAGGACAAATACCGTCCGTTCAAGACCGAACAGGAAGTGATCGACGTCTACCGCAAGCTCGATGCAACCTTGCGCACCAAGCTGCCGGCGCTGTTTACGCTGATGCCCAAGGCGCCGCTGGACCTGCGCCTGGAACCTGAACTGAGTCGCGCGACCGCGTCGGACCACTACACCGCACCGGCCTCCGACGGCTCGCGTCCCGGCGTGTTCTGGTCGGTCGTGAACGATCCCAAGCAGTACGGCAGCACCGGCATGGTGACCCTGTTCCTGCACGAGGGCCAGCCCGGCCACCACTTCCACATCGCGCTGTTGCAGGAAATGAATTTGCCGAATTTCCGCAAGTTCGGCGGCAACAACGCCTACACCGAAGGCTGGGCGCTGTATGCGGAAACGCTGGGCAAGGAGATGGGCTTGTTCGACAAGCCGGAGGATTATTTCGGCCATCTGAACGACGAGATGCTGCGCGCAGCACGCCTGGTGGTCGATACAGGGATGCATGCCAAGGGCTGGTCGCGCGAGAAGGCGATCCAGTATTACCGCGATACGCTGGGTTATCCTGAAGCGCTGGCCAAGAGCGAGATCGAGCGGTACATGGTGTGGCCGGGACAGGCACTCGGGTACAAGATCGGCGCGCTCAAGATCGCCGCATTGCGCCAGCGCGCGCAGACGGCGCTGGGCGATAAATTCAATCTGCCGAAATTCCACGAAGTGGTGCTGGAAAATGGCACCTTGCCGCTGTCGCTGCTTGAGGCCAAGGTGGATCGCTGGATTGCTAAAACGCGCTAACTAAGCGCATTGGAGGAATGCGCTGCGCTTTTCCGCCCTACGGTGTGTATTCCATACCGTAGGGCGGATAAGCGCAGCGCAATCCTCCAGCCTTAAAACACCGCCAGCACCGGATACCGGCGCCACTCCGGCTCCACATACCGGTGGCAGTTCGCAAAGATAAAGTCCAGTACCGCCACCTGGTTGCCCAGCAGCTCCGGGTGCGCCGTCTTCCATTGCTCGAACTTGACCCGCAGCGCCGGCTCGTCACGCAGCAGCTCGAGCGCATGGTCTTCGAACACATAATCCGAATACGCTTCCTTCTTTTCCAGCACGCTGTTGAAGAAACCCCAGCGGAAGAAGCTGTCATGCCCTTCCGGCTCGAGCGTCTCGATCGCGTAGCGCGCCTGATCCTGGTCCAGCGGGATCCACCAGTCACCGGCGTGCAAAGTCAGCTGCGCCTTGCACCTCACCAGCTGCACGTCGTCATGGAACATGTGTCCCTCGTACGCGCCGGGCCGCGAATTGACCGACTTGATATGGTAGTACTGCACCTCGACCACCTTGTCGCCCTCGATGCGCTCCATCGCCACGCCGTTCCACTGCAGCCGCTCGACCGCCTCGCGCCATGCCTGCGGCAGCACATACGCGCGCGGCGTGGCGACCGTGATATCGGCGGGGAAGCTGTTGTAGTAGTCGATATCGCGTTCCCACGGCTGCCCGCGGTCGTACGACAGGCGCGTGTAGTTGCCGATCTCGCTGGGGCTGTATTTGGCTGCATAGCCGCTGAAGCGAAAACGCGACGGCTTGTCCTCGTCCATGGCCCAGTGCACCGGCCACTCGCGCAGCGTCTTGCCCGCGTCGCGCGCGGCGCGGCGCAGCTGCCCGATGGTCGCGGCCTGCGCGACCGTGAAATCGAGCGCCGTCTCCACCAGCGCCCGCATCGACGCATAGCGCTCGGCAAAGGGCTTGAGCATGTGCGTCTCGGGCATGAAGCCGATCGTGTGATGCAGCGCCGCGAAGCCGGTCGAAAAGCGCGGCGTTTCGAGGAACTCGGCGATGCCGTGATCCGGGCTGTCCTTGATCGGATTGACGTACGGGCAGGTTGGCCAGCCGCGCTTTGCCATCTCGGCAAACATATGCGGCAGCATGGTATCGCGCAGGAACTCGCCCAGGGCGCCGCCAAGCTTGTCGGTCTGGGTGTGGATCAGGGTCATCGTGTACGGATAGTCGGCTCCGTTGGAGGTGTGGGTGTCGACCATCACGTCCGGGTCCCACGCGGTAAACAGCTTGTTGAATACCTGCGCCGTCAGGGTGTCGCATTTGACGAAGTCGCGGTTCAGGTCCAGGTGGCGCGCGTTGCCGCGAAAGCCGAACTGCTCGGGGCCGTCCTGGTTCACGCGCGAGGTGTTGGCGCGGTTGATGCTGCCGTCCACGTTGTACATCGGGACGAACAGGAACACGGTCCGGCCCAGCGCCGCCAGGCGATCCGGCTCGACGCAAAAGTCGCGCACCAGCGCCATGCAGGCGTCCACGCCTTCCGGCTCGCCCGGGTGGATGCCGTTATTGTTGAAGAAGACCGCGCGCCCCTCGCGCTTGATTTGCTCGCGCGCGAACACGCCGTCGGCGCTGACCACGCCGGCATGGATCGGGAAGCCGGCGTCGGAGGTGCCCACCACGCTGAAATGGAGCACCGTGGGATAGCGCCGGGCCAGGTCTTCATACCAGGCGATGCACTCGGCCCAGGTGGTGGTCTGGTTCTTGTTGCCTCGTTCGTAAGGCGTAATCAGTTCGCTGGACATGGTGGGTAGCTGTTCCGGTTAAATCAGGCGGTTTGTTCGATCGGCAGTTCAATGGCGATCACGGTGCCCCGGTCGGGCGAGGAGCTGAAATTGATTTTTCCATCGAGCGCATACACGCGTTCGCGCATGCCGATGATGCCGATGCCCGACGAGGCGCTGCCGGTCGAAAAACCGGCGCCGTCGTCGTCGATTTCGATGTGCAGCATGTCGCCCGAATCGGACAGGATCAGCGACACCTGGGCATGCGTGGCGCCGGCATGCTTGAGCACATTCGACAGCGCTTCCTGGATGATGCGGTAAGCCGAGATGGCCAGCTCGTTGCCCAGGCCCGAAAAGTCGCCCTCGGAATGGAACTCGAAGCGGCACTCGGGATGGCTGGTATCGTAGTGGCGGATCATTTCCTCGACCGCGCCGTGCAGGCCGAGCATGTCGAGCACCTCGGGGCGCAGGCGCCGCACCAGGCGCCGCCCGCTGGCGTACAGGTCGAGCGTGAGCTTGGTGATGGCTTGCGACTTCTGCTTGATTTCTTCCATGTGCTGGTTCGGCTCGACCTTGCCGGCCAGGTGCAAAATACTCTGCGACTCGAGCCGCGCGGCGATCAGCGAGGCGTTTAGTTCATCGTGGATTTCGATGGCGATGCTCTTGCGCTCGTCCTCGACGATCGAGTTCACTTTCTGGATCAGCTTGCGCTTGTCGGCGTCCGCGCGCAGCGCTTCGTTGCGCGACTCGACCAGGTCCTTGGTCCGCTCGGCCACCTTGTTCTCGAGCTCCTCGCGCGACTGCCCGAGCGCCACCGACATTTCGGTGATCGATTCCATCAGTTCGCCCACCTCGCCGCCCGTGGTCACGGCCAGCGCCACGCGGTAATTACCGCCGCGGATCTCGCGCAGTGCGCCAATCGAGGAGTTCAGCGGAATGGTCAGGCTGCGCGCCAGGAAGAACGCCAGCGCGCCGCTGACGGCCAGCGCCAGCGCCGCCATCGCCAGCTCGATCTGGAAGCGGCGGGCCTGCTTGTCGAGCATGTTCGAAGGCGACATCGTCACCCGCACATAGCCCACCAGTTCGGTCGGAAAGGTAGGCGGCTTGGTGTCGCTCGACCCCGACACGTGGGGCACGCCGTTATCCGAAAACAGGTTGATCCAGGTGACCTGCTTCATGATCGGCGCTTCGTAATAGCGGTTCTCGGCATCGGCCCCCGCCTGCGTGGCCACGCTGATGGCCACCTTCTGCTGGGCGTCGACGACGTCGATGCGGTAGATGCTGCGGTCCGACTGCACCAGGCCGTTGATGGTCAGGCGCAGGTCGGCCAGGTTGCCCGAGATGACGTTGTATTCGCTCGTTTCGGCCAGCGCCTTGGCCAGGATGCGGCCGCGTTCGGCCAGCTCCTCGGCTACCTGAGCGCGGTGCGAATACCACGAGTAGCCCACGAAGGAGGTAAACAGGAACACCACCGGCAGCATGGTGATGAAGGCCATCCGGGTGCCGATGCTCCAGCTTTGCCAGAAGCGCAGTTTTTTGTTCATGGTCGCCTCGTTGGGGGTTCGCGCCCGTACTTGCGCGCTTCGTCGCTCATCGATACCTGCAGCGAGCGCGCCACGCCTTCGTTGATGATGGTCCTGAAATAGCGCGGAAACTGCGGCGCCGCCAGTTCGCCCGTGGACACGAAGTCGCCCGCCAGGTCAGCCACGTGGGCGTTGATGTGTTCAAGGTTCGAATAGGTAGTGGCCAGCGCGCCGGCGCGCACCATGTCGGCCGAAAACCCGATCACCGACTGGTTGTGGCGGTAAGTCGAGAGCAGGATGTTGCGGAAATTTTCGGCCGAATAGACGGTGCGGTCGGGCATGGCCAGCAGCACCTGCGCCTGGCCCACGCGGTTGAGCGCATAGTTGATGTCTTCGCCGGTCGAATAGTCCTCGATCTCGACCGGCGTGGCGCCGTTGAGCAGCGGCTTGAGGAAGCCGGTCTCGCGGCTGACGATGGCCGCGACCCGCACCGGGCGCTTGTACAGCAGCGAAATGAGGCGCAGCTGGTCGGCCGGGGCAGGCTCGGCGTAGATCGCCGTCATGGCCTGCAGGCGCGCTGCAGGCAGGTCGGCGGTGACCAGGCGCCACACCTGGCTCGAGGTGTAGGCGGCGATGATGACGCAGTCGCATTTGCGCGCCACCGCGTTGCGCAGCGCCACCGGACCGATGGTCACCAGCACCATCTGGCGCCGTTGCGCGAGCTCGGTGCGAAAGCCGCCGAACACGGGAACCAGGCGCTTGTACATGTCTTCGGCGATGCGGCGCGTGACGCTCGAATCGTCGCCGGTAACGATCTGGAAGCGGAAGCCCTGGATCTCGGCTGCGCCCGCGGCGCCGCTGATACAGGCCGCCAGCGCCAGCGCGACCAGGCGCCGCCGCCAGCTGCTGCGCACCACTATGGCTCGATCAGGCCGTGCTTGACGGCCAGCTTGGTGATGTAAGCCTGGCGGTGCACGCCCAGCTTTTCCTTGACCGACTGACTGATATTGCTGATGGTCTTGGTCGACAGGTTCAGCTTCTCGGCGATTTCGGCATTGGTCAGGCCCTCGGCCATCAGCTTGAAGATCTCCAGGCCGCGCTGGTCCAGCTGCGACTGCGGCGACGCATCGCCGCGCACCGACAGGTTGGCCAGGCGCTCGGCAATCTGGGGCAGGAAGTACAGTTTGCCCTCGGCCGCGTGGCGTACGGCGGTGGCCAGGTCGGCCGGGTCGCAATCCTTGGTGACGAAGGCGCGCGCGCCCAGGCGGTAGGTTTCCTTGATCAGGCTGTCCTGGTCGAACTGGCTGAGGAAGACGATCTTGGCGTTTGGAAACTTTTTGAGGATGTCCTGCGCCGCGTCCAGGCCGGTCAGCTCGGTGCCGAAGCGAATGTCGAGCACCAGCACGTCGGGATTGAGCTCGGCGTACATGGCAGCCGCTTCGTCCGGGGACTTGGCCTGGCCGACAACGTCCATGCCGACCCCTGCCAGCGACATCGCGAAGCCGGTCATGACGATCGGATGGTCATCGGCCAGCATGACACGTATCGATTTTTGCTCAGTCTGCACTTTTGGTTCTCCAATGTGTACGGCTGCGCTCGCTTACATTTATTTGCCATTGAGTGGCATCAATGTGTGGGAACGAACGGAACGCGCGTAACGACCATGAGATTATTTCACACATCGGAGCGCGATGCGAGCGCCCCGCCATCAAGGGCTGGCAACAGCCATCCGCCCCTGCGACGAGCATTCGGCAAGCCATATTGCCATCAATACCCATTTAAATTGCTAGTGAATAGCAATCCAACGTCGAGCGGATGCGAAAATCCGGCCCGGCTTCAGCCTCAGGCGAAGCATTGGGCACCAAAAACAAGGAGAACACCATGCATTTTTCAGACGTCCGTGACGGAAGTGGTAGCAAATTTACCAAAATTGCGATTGTCACCGCCCTGCACCTGGCCGTTGGCGCCGCACTGGTCCACAACATGAACAGCAAGTCCTTCACCTTGCCCAAGGTGGTCGAAGACATGGTGATGCTGACTCTGGAAGCGCCGAAACCGCCGCCGCCGGCGCCGGAACCGCCGCAACCACAGCAAAAGCCCGTGACGCAGCCGAAAGTCGTCGCTCCCGTGGTGGAAGTGGAAGTCCCGCAACAACCGACCGAGGTCGCGATCCAGGCCACTACCGAGACGCAGCCCGCCGCCGATCCCGGCCCCGCTACGCCAGAGCCGGCGCCGGCCAGCGCCAATACCGGCAGCATGTTCAATGCCGTGGCCGATGCCGGCAGCTGCGCCACGCCCGCCTATCCTGCCAAGGCCGCCCGCAATGGCGAGACCGGCACCGTTGCGCTGGCGCTGCTGATTGGCGTCGATGGCAAGGTCAGCGAGTCGAAGGTGCAGCGTTCGAGTGGTTCCAAGGAACTTGACCGCGCCGCCCAGTCGGCACTGAGCCTGTGCACCTTCAAGCCAGCCATGGCGAATGGCGCGGCAGCGGCAGGCTGGGGCAAGATCGCCTACGTCTGGACGCTCAACTAAGCCAGCCCAGCTTCAAACACGCCCCGCCCGGTATTTGCCAGGCGGGGCGTTTTTACGTCCGGCGACGGCGGCAGCGGTGTTGGCAAAAACAACAGGCAGAAAAAACTACTATCAAATAGCTTTTCTTTTGCTATGCAATGGCATATATTTACTCCATAGCGAAGAATAATTCGTCTTCATAACCAAGGAGATCTCCATGCGTGCCTCGACTACCTACCAGGACGGCGGAAGCAAAGCCACCAAAATCGCCATTGTTACCGCATTGCACGTCGGGGTTGCGCTGGCCCTGATCAACATGAAGATGACCGCGCCACCTCCTACGGTCGTCATGGCCGATCCGGTGTATCAGCCTTTGCCGCCGGTCAAGAAGATCGAAAAGGTGGAAGTGGACACCAGCACCAAGAAGGTGGAGCCGAAGATCTGGATTCCGGAGCCGCCCGTCATCCCGACCTCGACCCCGCCGGACACCGTGGTCGCGAAGGTCCTGCCACCTGGCCCGGTGCCGACAGGCGATCCGGTTGGCAAGGACACCGGCATCGTCGAGGGGCCGGCAAAGATGGTCGCCACGAAGCCGTCGGTATACACGCCGGCGCTGGCCAACGCCGGCGACTGCGCCCGCCCCGACTACCCGGCGCGCGCAGTGCGCAACGGCGACAGCGGCACGGTGACCCTGGCCTTGCTGATCGGCGTGGACGGCAAGGTGGCCGACTACAAGATCAAGAACAGCAGCGGCTTCAAGGACCTGGACCGGGCTGCGGCATCGGCGCTGAGCCTGTGCAAGTTCAAGCCGGCCGCCACCAACGGCGTCGCTGAACCTGCCTGGGGCCAGATCGCCTACGTCTGGTCGCTCGACTGAAGCGCGGATGCAGTTTTACAAGCCCATGCGGGAGAAATCCAGCGTCCTGGTGGCCATGGCAGCCCTGCTGGCACTGGTGCTGATTGCCTGGCTGGCCTTGCGGCCGGCCAGGGTTAGCGAACCGCTGGGCGCGGACGCCCCCGCCACAGCCTTCGCCGCGTCGCGCGCATTGCCGGTCCTGAAATTTTTGGGCCAGGCGCCGCGCCCGATCGCCAGCGACGCCAACGCGCGTGCGCGCCAGTACATCGTCGAACGCCTGCAGTCGCTGGAACTGGACCCGCAGGTCCAAATTGCCAGCGCGCAGTCGAGCCGGACCGGCATGGCCGGCGAATACCACATTAGCCTGGGCGTGGCCAACAACATCCTGGTGCGCAAACCGGGCAGCGCGCCCGACCACGCACAGCGCCCCGCCCTGCTGATCGCGACCCACTACGACAGCGAGCAGCCCGATGCCGGCACGCCGATCGCCGCCATGCTGGAAACCCTGCGCGCGCTCCAGCACGGGGCGCCGCTGGCCAACGATGTGATCTTCCTGTTTGCCGACGGCGAGCAATCCGGCACGCTGGGCGCGCGCGCCTTCGCCGGGCAGCATCCGTGGGCCGGGGATGTGGGCCTGGTGCTGCAGTTCGACGCGGCCGGCGACAGCGGACCACTGCTGCTGACCGGCACCCGCGGCGGCAATGGCAAGCTGGTGGCCGGCTGGCTGGAAGCGGCGCCGCTTGCAGCCGGCACCTCGGCCTTGTCGCTGGTGGCGCGCCACACGCCCGCCTTGCTGGCAGGCGGACCGCTGGACCGGGTTGGCCCGGCCGGAATGCGCTTTGCCAATATCGAAGACGGTGCCGACCTGTCACCGCGCGCGGCCCAGGCCAGCCTGCAGCATGCCGGCGAGACCATGCTGGCCCTGACCCGGCATTTCGGCAACCTGCCGCTCGCTTATATCGGCAGCGCCGACGAGGTGCACTTCGCGCTGCCTCTGGTCGGCCAGGTGCACTACACGGCCGACCATGTGTGGGCGATCACGCGCCTGGTGTGCTTCATGTTTTTCCTGGCCTGCTGCCTGGCAGTCAAGCACACCGGCATGGAAGTGCGCATGATGGTTGTCGGCGCCATGTGCTTCATGGTGCTGGTGTTCGCGCTGGCGATGACCGCGGCCATCCTGTGGAAGGGCGTCCCCGGGCAGGGCAGCTGGTATCTGCTGGCCTACGTTGCGCTGGGCATCGCCCTGTTCATCGAACTGCAACGCCTCCTGCACAAGACCATCGGGACCCAGGCCACGACGCTGGGCGCGCTGCTGGTGCTGGTACTGGCGCTGGCCGCCGCCAGCTGGGCCATGCCCGGCGCGACCTACCTGCTGGCGTGGCCGCTGATCAGCACCTTGCTCGCCTGCGGCGTGCTGCAGCTGCCGCGCGTCGCCGCCCTGCCCCATGCGCTGCGCATCGCCATCCTGGTGGCCGGCATGGCGCCGGCGGTGCTGCTGTTTGCCCCGCTGCTGCAGCAGCTCGCCACCTTGTTCAGCGCCGCCCGCAGCGGCCTGCTGATGGTGGCGCTATCGGCCATGCTGGGCCTGGGCACGATGCTGCTGGCGGCGATGCGGCGCCGCTTCCTGGCGCCGCTGCTGCTGCTCGTGTGCGCGGGCGCCGTCCTGGGCGCCAGCCCGCACCATGCGCCAGCCGGACAGATGACTTATTTGAACGACGCCTCCAGCTGGAAAGCCTGGTGGGTGCGCGACCAGAAACTGCTGGCGCCCGCCCCGGTTCGCAAAGTCGCGTTTCCCGAGGTGGCGGTGCTGCGTGACGACGACGACGGCCAGCGGCGCCGGATTTCGTTCACGCTGCGTTCGCAGAACAAGGCGCCCACGATTGAACTGAACGTGGAAGGGGCGCAGGTACTGGCCGCGCGCCTCGATGGCAAGGCCCTGGCCGGCAAACGCACCCGCTGGTGGTCGCTCAGCCTGCACGGGGGCGGCGCGCGCGAGCGCCGCTTCGATCTCGACCTGTCGTCCGGCAGCGCGGCCAGGGTCAGCATCGAGGAGCGCATTCCGGGCCTGCCTGGCGGGGCGTGGTCCGGGCCCGCGCAGCTCGGCGCGATGACGATTTCGTCCGATATGCTGGTGTTCAGGTAGGCGGCGGAAAACCGCAGGCGCTGGGTTACTATGTGGCTTCGGTAATCCACGGCGCGACCCCATGTTTCGTTTTTATTATCTGTTTGCCGCACTGCTCGCGTTAGCCGCACCGGTCATGGCCAGGGAGCAGCCTATGCTGCGCGTGGTCACGCCCGGCCTGCATCCCAGCTCGATGGGACACGCGGTTTATTTTCCCAAGGTGCTGCGTCTGGCGCTGGAAAAAACCCGCGACGAAGGCCCGTTCGAGATTGTGCAAATCACCCAGAACCTGACCAGCCCGCGCCAGGCGACCGAACTGCGCAACAACGGCATCATCAACGTGATGTGGGATGGCTCGAACCGCCAGCGCGAAACCGAACTGTGGCCAGTGCGCGTGTCGCTGCTGCGCCACCTGAACGACTACCGCCTGTTCCTGATCAGGGCCGAAGACAGCGAGCGCTTCAAGGCGATCCGCAACATCGACCAGTTGCGCGAACTGAAGGCCGGCGCCGGCGTGAACTGGCCGTCGACCGATATCCTGCGCGCCAACGGCATCCCGGTTGTCACCTCGATCGCCTACGAATACCTGTTCCCGATGCTGCGCGCAAAACGCTTCGACTACATGCCGCGCGGCGTGTACGAAGCCGTCCACGAACAGCGCGCCAACGCCAGGGAAAAACTGGCGATCGAGCAGACCATTTTCCTGCATTATCCGGTCCCCTTTTATTTTTTCGTCAGCCGCGAGAACGCCGCGCTGGGCATGCGCGTCGAGCGCGGCCTGCGCATCGCGATCAAGGATGGCAGCTTCGACAAACTGTTCAACAGCATTCCCGCCTTCCGCCAGGCGCAGGCCGAAATCGACAGCGGCAAGCGGCGCGTATTCGAACTCAAATCGCTGTAACTCTTTTTATCCACCCTCACCTCGTATCGGGAACCCATGCACACAATGCTTTCCGCCCTGGCCACCAGCCTGGCCCTCGCCTTCCCCGCCCATGCAGCCATGGCTGCCAAAACCGCGGCCACGGTCAAGGAAGCGCCCTTGCGCGCGCACCTGGCCTTCCTGTCGAGCGACCTGCTCGAAGGGCGTGGCACCGGCCAGCGCGGCGGCGACCTGACCGTTGCCTACCTCGAATCGCAGGCGCTCGCCATCGGACTGAAACCGGCGAATGGCGCCAGCTTCCGTCAGCCGGTCAGCATTGCGGGTGTGAAGGCGACACCGGACGTCAGCAGCGTGGCCATTGTTGCCGGCGGCAAGCCGCTGGCGCTGACGTTCGGCAAGGACTGGGTGTGGGGACCGGGCGACGCCAAGGCCGCGCATAGCTTCGACGCCGAGATGGTCTTTGTCGGCTACGGCATCAGCGCGGCCGAAGAGGGCTGGGACGACTACAAGGGCCTGGACGTCAAGGGCAAGATCGTGGTGGCGCTGGTGAACGACCCGATGCCGACCGCGGCCGAGCCGGGGCGCTTCGGCGGCAAGGGCCTGACCTACTACGGCCGCTGGACCTACAAATTCGAAGAAGCGGCGCGCCAGGGCGCTGCCGGGGTGCTGCTGATTCACACCGACGCCTCGGCATCGTACGGCTGGAGCGTGGTCCAGAACAGCTGGATGAGCGAGCGCTTCCAGCTGGCGCAGGGCGCGCTGGGCGCCGGCATGGAAGGCTGGATGACCGATGCCAGCGCGCGCGCCCTGTTCAAGGCAGGCGGCCAGGACCTCGACGCCTTGCGCGCCGCGGCCGAGCTCAAGGGCTTCAAGGCGGTAGCGCTGGGCGCGCGCGTCAAGGGCGACATGAAAGCGGCCGTGCGCACCATCGAGCAGTTCAACGTGGCCGGCGTGGTGCCGGGCACCGATCCCGCGCTCAAGGACGAAGTGGTGATCTACAGCGCGCACTGGGACCACCTGGGCAAGCAAGGCGACGCCGCCGACAGCATCTACAACGGCTCGGTCGACAATGGCTCCGGCACCGCGGGCCTGCTGGCGATGGCGCAGGAAGCGGTCAAGGCGCCCGCCAAACGCAGCCAGATGTTCCTGTGGGTGGCCGCCGAAGAACAAGGCCTGCTGGGCAGCGCGGCCTACGCATCGAGCCCGCTGTGGCCGGCGGCGAAAACGGCTGCCAACCTGAACCTCGACAGCCTCAACTTCGTCGGCGCGGCAAAGGACGTGGGCACCTCCGGCAGCGAACGCACCGAACTGGGCGCGATGGCGGCGGCGACCGCCAAGTCGATGGGGCTGGCGATCAGCCCGGGCCAGCCCGACCTGGCAGGCGGCTACTTCCGCAGCGACCATTTCAGCTTCGCGAAAGCGGGCATTCCGGCGTTCTCGATCAAGGGCGGCAAGGACTATGTGAAGGACCTCGAAGCGGGCAAGGCCAAGGCCGCCGCGTACGGCGCGCGCTACCACCAGGTGACGGATGAATACGATGCGAGCTGGGACTTGTCGGGCATGGTGCAGCAGGCCCAGTTCACGCTGAACCTCGGCCGCATGATCGCCGATACGCCCAAGATGCCGGCCTGGAAAGCGGGCGATGCATTTGGAAAGGTGCGCGCCAGCGCCAAGTAATTCACACCGCTGCACAGCGCCGCCCCGCTTGCGCCGGGCGGCTTTTCTTTGCCTGTCCCGGGAAATTCAGAATTGCTCCACAATCTGCTGAGATGATGCTTTCACTCCAACCTGAAAGGTCAACCATGAAAATCCTCCCAGTTCTTGCCTTGCTGCTGTGCGCCAGTGCCTTCGCCCATCCAGGCGAACAAGCGGACCGGCCCAAGCACCGCGGACCTCCGCCAGAGGCGCTCGAGGCTTGCAAAGGCAAAGCGGCCGGCACCGCGGTCGAGATGACGAACCGGCGCGGAGAAACCATCAAAGGCGTCTGTCAGATGGTGCTGGTTCGGGAACGCGAGGAGCGTGGCCGCTAGCAGCGGCTCCACTTGGTCTTGACACCGTCCCGGAAAACATCCCGCGCGCCCACCAGGCCATTCGACTCCATCACCGCGCATGAATTGCCAACGCGGCTGCGGCGCCGGCCATCGCTCATCACCTCTTCAACGATGCGCGGCGGCCCGCGCTCCTTGAAGGCTGCGCCGATCAGCAGCTCGCTCCTGGTGGGGCCGATGACGAGATTGCGCAGGGCCATGTCCAGGCTCGCCTTGCGCAAGTCCCTGTCGATTTTTCCGACATCGCGCTTCGCTTGCGCCAGAATGTCTTCGGCGCTTTTTTGTGGCGCGGCGGGCGTCTCCTCCGGCGCCACCGCTTCCATGGGCGCGGGAGGAGCCGCAATCAGGCGGATGGCCCGGGTGGAAGGCCGCAAGGGTCGCTGGCGAGGCGGTACCGGCTGCGTTCCTGCAGGCGCAGGTGCCAGCGCAGGTGCGAGCTTGACGAAAGCAATCTCCATCTGCCGCGCGCGCGCGGGGCCGGCCGTGTCCATCCCGCGCTTCGGCCAGCAGAGCACGCCCGCAACGTGCAGCGTCATGCAGGTCGGCAATGTGGTGTCATTGGCGCAGTATGGTGTCGAAGACTTAACCAACGCTTACGGTCTGGTTTCCTGCTTCAGCAACCACCGATAGAGTTCAGCAGATGCGTAGGCGCCGCTCCAGGCATCGTGGTCCCACTGGCCGGGCAACAGCGTTTCATTGACCGACAGGGTGACGCGCCCGTCGCAACGGTCCAGGGCCTTCCGGTATTTCTCGGACACGTCGAGCCGGACGATCTTGTCGCGCCGGTTGTGGATCAAGCGCACCGGCACTTGTTTCAGGTCGCATGCCCTTGCCGGATCGCCAGCGCCGGCAATGAGCACAAGGGCCGCGAAATGGCTTGGCAAGCGTGAGCCAAGATTGGCCGCGCCGCGTGCGCCCATGCTCAGTCCGGTCAGATAACGGCGCCGGGGATCGATGCGGTATTGCTTTTCCACTTCGGCCAGCACCAGCTCCAGCCGCGCTGCCGACCACTCTTCATTGGACCGCGGTGCAAGCACAATGAAAGGCAGTCCAAGCTGCGCGTGGACGACATCGGGGATCGTCGATTCGGCAGGAAGGCTGGGATTGGCGCCGTGCAGGAACAGGATCAGCGGATAGTTTGCCGCCGGGTTGGCGTCGTAGCCGGGCGGCAGATAGGCGCGGTACGGGTAAGCTGCGGGCTCGGTGGTAGCACAGCCGGCCAAACACAGCAGCAAACTCAGGAAGAGCAAACGCATACGGGCTTTCTACATTGGCAATGGATTTATTGTAAGCCGGGCCCCTGCTTGTCAAGGAGGGGGACTGCGGTTAGACTCGTGGCAGTTATCAAAAAATCATTCGAGGTACGCAAGACGCCTCATTTCCCCACCGCAGGTCTTGCCTCCTTACCTCATGCCAACTCGTCACAACTTCGCGATTTTCCTCATGTCGCTCTTCCTTGCTGGCAGCGCGGTAGCCGCGCTCCCGGTTGCCGGCGATCCTGCGCCTGAAGAGTTCGGCAGGACCTTGAACGGGGACTGGCCGAAACTCAAGGACGCTTCAGGAAAAGTCGTCGTGATTTCATTCTGGGCCACATGGTGCGGCTACTGCCTGAAAGAATTGCCCATCCTGGAAGGTCTGCAAAAAGTGGCCAAGGACAATGTGCAAGTCATTATGGTGAATACGGAGTCGCGCGAGAGATTTCGGGAAGTCTCGCGCGCCATGACCACCCTGACCCTGACCCAAACCCACGACCAGGACAAGCGCGGCTCCATCGCCTACGGCGTGAAAGGTATTCCGCACCTGGTCATCATTGGCCGCGATGGCAAGATCATCGAGATTCACCGGGGCTATGGCGAGTCGACCCTGCCCCAGATTGTCGAGACGATCAACGCGGCCATGCTGGTGCCGGCGCCCGAGCGCAAGTAGATCCGTTTCAAGCGCGTGCAAATGCGCGCTCGGCAAGGACGCCGATCGCCACGCCGCAGGTGTAGACAAGCACGTCGCCCCACTGGAAGCCCTGGCCCAGGACAAGATGTCCGATGGACGTGGCGCGGATCGCGTTAAGCCAGGGTGGCTGCCAAAGCTGAGACGCCTCGACCAGACCGTCGCGAAGGCCAGCCAGGCCCTGCCGCGGCGGGGTGTTGTGAACGTCGTGCCTTGGGTGGACTCGTTTAAGTCGCCATTGCCTGTTCGAAAGTGACATCGTATTAAAAACGGCACCCGAAGGTGCCGTTGTTCTTGGCGCGGACGCCGCCTGCGCCCATCGCGGTCTTACTTTGCCTTGCGGCGGCGGCTAGTCGCCAGTGCAGCACATGCCAGGCCAAACAGCGCCAGGGATGCAGGCTCCGGCACTGGGCGTTCGCCCGAGCTGATCACGTCCAGGCCATTGATCCAGCTCGCTTGAGCGCCGAAGCTGGAGAGCAATACACCCGTGCTGGTGTAGTTGCGAATGTCGTCACGGCCGAAACCGGTGCTGATCCAGTAAGTGCCCGCACCGCTGTCGAAGGCCGAACCGGAAATCTCATTGGCACTCAGGCCGGTACTGAAGGAGCCGATCATGGCGCCGGCAGCATCGTAGGTGCGCACATTGGCATCGCTGTAATTGGCCACCATGAAGCCGGTTCCGACACCGTCGATGCCGGTGCCGCCCGCGGCCACAACGAAGCTGCCCACGAGGGAGCCGCCGACTGTATATTCATTGACCGTGCCACTGAAATTCGAGATCAGCAGATTGCCGCCGCGGCCACCCAGGCCCTCGTTGCCGCCGCCGTTGAACAGGAAGGTCACCGCGCCCGTGTTGAGGTCGACCAAGCCGATATCGCCGCCCACGCCCATCACATACACCGAGCTGCCGAGAACTTCGACGCCAACCAGTGTGGAAAAGGTGCCGCTGAGCCCCAGCGATTCGTTGATCGAGCCGCCGAAGGTATATTCAATGAGCTGGCGGGAATTTGCATCGACGCCCAGCAGGGTACCTGCGGTAATCGTCAAAGGTGCGGCCTGGGCTCCGGCGATGGCGCCAATGCTGATCGCGAGGGCGAAAAGGCTACGTTTGATTGCGTTCATGACAGCTCCTGGAAATGGAAGAAGGTTCCATTCCAACTAGCAATAACCTTGCCAGTTTATAAGCTATTGAATATGTTGATCAAATTTTATGTTGCTTATAATCGTGTAAAGTTTCTCGACATGGCGGCATCACGGAGCAGACCGACGAGTTACCAAGCATCAATACATTAAGCCAGGTTCAAACTGCAGCGGACTTAATGACATCAAATGCCAGCAGCAGGTAAATCACGAATGACCACAGCACTACCCCAGTCACGGTAGAAAGTGCCAATTGCCGTGGCTTGGCGCCCAAGGCAATGGCGCAGATGCAGGTGAGGATAGGGCCCAGCACCACCGGGGCGAGCAAGCCGATGCCGGTCGTTCCATATTTGTCCATGTACTTCGCCGTGCGGCCGCCAAGGTAGCTTTCCTTGCCGAACTTGGCGGCGAAGCGCGTGCGCAGCGCGCCGGAGAAATAAATGGCGAGGACCACGCCGAGCGAAGACGTACTTGCGATCAGCAAGGCGGCCAGTTCGGGTTGCAGTTTGAGCGTCAGCGCCGCCGGCATGGCGAGCCACAGGTCGAGCAGGGCAAGTCCTGCAATTGCTAAATATGATGTCATGTCCCACCCTTAAAGTTACGCGTTCAGAAATTCAATGAACGGATCGTAGCAGCAGGTAGACGAAGGCAATTTCATTTGCGACGAACGACGAGATTACGGGTATGAAATCAGGAACATGTCGGTGGCTGTGGCGGCCGCGCTGACGACGCCTCAGACGTCTTTGCCTGTGTTGGCTGCGTGTCGATTGGCGGCCATCTGGCCTAGGCACATCGCAACGGGCAGCAGCAATTCCGAAATAAGATAGGTGAGCCAGAGCGCCGATGGCTGCGGCAATGCGAACATGAAGTGGTGCTGTGCTTGACGGGGCGCCAAATGGCGATGGTAACAAGAACACGGACGGTGCCCTAAAAATGCGAAGGCAGGCACGCGGGCAGTGCGCGTCGGGCGCTTCGCCGTCACTGGCCATTTTCCCTCGCCTGTTTAGACTGCAGCATTGCAGCCATTTTTTGATGAATCAGGTTGATTGCCTGGAGTGGCCGGATCATGACCTTGAATTCGACGATCTTGCCCTCCGCGTCCCACTTGAGCATATCGACACCGTTGACCATGACTGCGTCGATCTCAACTTGGAATTCGAGCACCGCGTCGGCCGGGCCGGCCACTTCGCGAAGATACTTGAAGGACTCGTTAAAAAAGACGTGAAATGCAGCCGAGAGGTACTGAATTGTGATCGCCTTTCCAAGCTGCGGCGCATGAACGACCGGCGAGTGGAAGACGACCTTATCGGCGAGAAGTAATTCAAGATCCTTTGGATTGCGCGACTTTACGATTTCATGCCAAACAGCCAGCGTGTTGATGCTCATGTCCGACTTCTCCACGTCAGAAAAACGTTCCCAAATGCTACACCCAAATCCCCTTGCACAATCACAAATAAAAAACGGCACCGGGATTTCTCTGCGGTGCCGTTTTCATTTGGGGATAACGAAACTTACGCTTCGTCGCCGCCGTGCTGTTGCATCGCGGTGCTGTCTTCCAGCGATTGCAGGTCAGCTGACATCGATGCTTTCTCCGCGTCGAGCAGTGCCTTGCGCTCTTCGACTTCCCACGCTTCTTTTTCCTTCTTGGCGCGATGGAAGGCCAGACCGGTACCGCCAGGAATCAGGCGGCCGACGATGACGTTTTCCTTCAGGCCGCGCAGCGAATCGCGCTTGCCCATGATCGCAGCTTCCGTCAGAACACGGGTGGTCTCCTGGAACGATGCGGCCGAGATGAACGAATCGGTCGACAGCGATGCCTTGGTAATACCCAGCAGTACGTTTTCGTACGTTGCAGGGATCTTGCCGGCGGCAGAGACGCGGTCGTTTTCGTCCAGCAGTTCCGAACGCTCGACCTGTTCACCAACGATGTAGTTCGCATCGCCAGCTTCCACGATCTGAACGCGGCGCAGCATCTGGCGCACGATCACTTCGATGTGCTTGTCGTTAATCTTCACGCCCTGCAGACGGTACACGTCCTGCACTTCGTCAACGATATAACGCGCCAGCGCTTCGATACCGAGCAAACGCAGAATGTCCTGCGGATCGGCCGGGCCGTCCACGATCATCTCGCCCTTGTTCACTACCTGGCCGTCGTGGACCAGCACTTGCTTGTCCTTGGTGATCAGGAACTCGTGCTTGTTACCGTCCATGTCCGTGATTTCCAGACGCTGCTTGCCCTTGGTCTCTTTACCGAATGCAACCGTACCGGTCACTTCAGCCAGCATACCGGCATCCTTCGGCGAACGCGCTTCGAACAGCTCGGCAACCCGTGGCAGACCACCGGTAATGTCGCGCGTCTTCTGCGATTCGGTCGGGATACGTGCCAGCACTTCGCCGACCGATACCGATTGACCGTCTTTGACCATGATCAGCGCGCCGACCTGGAAGCCGATCGCCACCGAGTGTTCGGTGCCGGCGATCTTGACTTCTTCGTTGACGTCGTTGAGCAGTTTTACCTGCGGACGCAGCGTTTTGGTCAGCGAACCGCGACGTTTTGCATCGATCGCCACCAAGGTCGACAGGCCGGTCACATCATCGACCTGGCGCGCCACGGTAACGCCTTCTTCGACGTTCTCGAAGCGCACGGTACCAGCGTACTCGGTAATGATCGGACGGGTCAGCGGATCCCAGGTTGCCAGGGCCGTACCGGCCTTGATGACGTTGCCGTCCTTGACAATCAGGGTTGCGCCGTACGGCACTTTATGACGCTCGCGCTCACGACCATGGTCGTCGGTGATCAGCACTTCGCCGGAACGGCTGATGACGATCTGCGAACCCTTGCCGTTCGTTACGTAACGCATGGTCGCGGTGAAACGGATGGTACCGTTCGACTTCGCTTCCACCGACGATGCCACTGCTGCACGCGATGCCGCACCACCGATGTGGAAGGTACGCATGGTCAGCTGGGTACCAGGCTCACCAATCGACTGTGCTGCAACAACACCAACAGCTTCGCCGGAGTTGACCATCGAGCCGCGGCCCAGGTCGCGGCCGTAGCACTTGGCGCACAGGCCGAAGCGCGTGTCGCAAGTGAGTGGCGTGCGGACCTTGACTTCGTCGATCGACAGGCGTTCGATTTCTTCGACCATGTCTTCGTCGAGCAGGGTGCCAGCTTCGTACAGCGTTTCCTGCGATTCAGGATTGACGATGTCATGCACGTTCACACGGCCGAGGATACGGTCGCGCAAGGGCTCGATCACTTCACCGCCTTCGACCATCGCCTTCATCAGCGCGCCGTTGGTGGTACCGCAATCATCTTCGATCACAACCAGATCCTGGGTCACGTCGACCAGACGACGCGTCAGGTAACCCGAGTTTGCCGTTTTCAGTGCCGTATCGGCCAGACCTTTACGAGCGCCGTGGGTCGAAATGAAGTACTGCAACACGTTCAGACCTTCGCGGAAGTTCGCGGTAATCGGCGTTT
>JAZKCA010000012.1:0-11321 GCA_040388275.1 Pseudomonadota bacterium | reverse complement strand
CGCGTCGCGCCCGCTGCTTGCCATTCCAGTTCAATCCTGCAGGGGCTTTCATGCACAAAATTTCTGTACGCTCACGCGCATCGTCGCGTGGCCGTCCGGCGGACGCAACCGTTCGCCAACGCATTACCGCAATCGGCTTGCGGCCGTTCCATCGCGCAATCCTGGCGCTGAGCCTGATATCGGCCCTGTCGCCGACCCAGGCGGCAGAGACGCCATCCTTCGCCGCGCTACTCCGCCAGGCACAAACGGCGGCGCCGCAATTGATCGAACAAGGCGCCAACGTCCGCGCTGCGGGTGCCGAAGTTCGCCAGGCCGGCGCCTGGCTCAATCCCACTCTGAGCGCGACGACCGAGAACCTTGGCGCTCCTACATCAGGCGGGGTCAGCCAGCGCCAGGATACTTACGCGGTCACCCAAGTCTTCGAAGTCGGCGGCAAGCGCGCCGCGCGCATCGAGGCCGAACAGCGCAAGTTTGATGCCGCCGAGGCGCGCGGACGGCAGGTCCGCTTGGCGTTCGTCGGGCAACTGGCGCTCGCCTATGGGACGGCCGAGGCCATGCAGCAGCGCAAGGAAGTCGCGGATGCCGAATCCGCGCGGGCCGACGACGACCTGCGCGCGGCGCAGGCCTTGGTGAAAGCCGGCCGGGAAGCGGAATTGCGCGTGGCGCAGGCCCGTGCCAGCGCCGCCGCCGCTCACGCAGCGGTGCAAACGGCCGCCGCCGATGCCACCGAGGCGCTGGGACGGCTGTCCGCCCTGGTCGGCGCCACCGAGCCCTTTACTCATATCGACCACCCATTCCTGTCCACGGTCGCCGCTACACCAGCACAGGCCGGCTGGACGCCGGACCGCGCGCCCGCGCTGGCCAGCGCCGCCGCCGAACGCGACGCCATCACCGCACAAGTGCGGATGGAGCAGAAAAAAGTTATGCCAGACGTTGGCGTGAGCGTCGGCATGCGCCGCTTTGGCTGGTCCAGCGAGAAAGCGGTGACCATTGGTATTTCGGCCAGCATTCCCCTGTTTGACCGCAACCAGGCTGGCGTCGAAGCGGCAAGGGAGCGCGCCGCCGGCGCGGCCATGCGCGTCGATGCGGCCCGCCTGGAGGCCCTGGCGCTGCACCGCTCGGCCGTGGCGCAGGTACTGGCGTCGGACAAGCGGCTGCAGGCCGCCGAGCAAGGCGAGGCAGCCGCTGCCGACGCTTACCGGCTTGGCCGCGTCGGGTATGAAGCCGGCAAGACCGCCCTGGTAGAGCTGCTGGCGATCCGGCGCGCCCTGTCCGAAGCGAAGGCGCTCCTCATCGAGGCCCGCCTGGCCGGCGTGCGCGCGCTCGCCACCCTTTCCATGGCCGAAGGCCGCAACGTATTTGGAGAAACACCATGATCGAACAACAACGTCGTCCAAACTGGCCCGTCGTTGCCGGAGCCGCCGCCATCGCCGCCGCGCTTGGATTTGGCGCCGCGCACCTGCTGGCAGCAAAGAATCAGCCAGCGGCAGCGTCGCTTTCGAAGGTAGCTGCCTCTGCGCCGGCAGCGCCCGCAGCAGGCGAGAGCGCCGCACCTGAAGTCAAGATCCCGGCCGAGTATCTGGCAGCCGCCAAGATTGCCGTCGAGCCCGTCAGTAGCGGTGGCCTCGAAGCCGAAATCCTGACTGCCGGCACGGTTGTGGCGCCGCCCAATAGCGAGGCGGTGATTGTCGCGCGCGCGTCGGGCAGCATCACGCGCGTCAACCGCCAACTGGGCGACACCGTGCGCGCCGGCGAAGCACTGGCGCAAGTGGACAGCCTGGAAGCGGCCACCATGGCGGCCGATCGCAACGTTGCGAACGCCAAGGCGGACTTGGCCCGCAAGACTTTCGCGCGCGAAACCAGCCTGTTCTCCCAGGGCGTCACCCCCCGCCAAGAAATGGAGGCCGCACAATCGGCACTGGCCGTGGCCCAGACAGAGGCACAACGCGCCTCGTCGGTGGCGATCGCGGCCCATGTGTCCGCTGATGGCAAATCGGTGTCCGTGGTCAGCCCGATCACCGGCCGGATCACAGCACAGACGGCCACGCTCGGTGGCTACGTCCAGCCGCAGACGGAACTATTCCGCGTAGCCGGCGACGGCAAGTTGCAGGTCGAGGCGTCGCTGCCGGCGGCCGACATCAGCCGCGTCACTATTGGTGACAAGGCAACCATCATCGCCGCCGGGGGTACCCCAGTTGCCGCCACGGTGCGCTCGGTGACGCCGACCGTTAGCGGCAGCACGCGCGCTGCAACCGTGGTCTTGACGCCGGTGTCGTCGGCACGCGAACTGGTGACGGGCGAAGGCGTTCAAGCGCGCCTACATGTCAAGAACGGCGCGGCCGGCATGGTCGTTCCCGATGATGCGGTCCAGAACGTGGACGGTCACGACGTGTTGTTCGTGCGGACCAAGGACGGTTTCCGCGTTCAGCCGGTGCTGGTCGGCATCCGCAGCCGCGGCGTGGCGCAGATCGTCTCGGGCGTGTGTGCCGGCGAACTGGTCGCCACCCGCAACGCCTTCCTGGTCAAGGCGGACTTGATCAAGAGCGCCAAGGACGAATGATGATTGATTCCATACTCACCGGCTCGGTCCGTTCGCGCTGGCTCATATTGTTCCTGACGCTTGTGGTGGCGATCTTCGGCGCCTGGCAATTGAACCTGCTGCCGATCGACGTCACCCCGGACATCACCAACAAGCAGGTCCAGATCAATACCGTAGTGCCGACCTTGAGTCCGGTCGAAATTGAAAAGCGCGTGACGTTCCCGATCGAGACGGCGCTGGCCGGCCTCGACGGCGTGGAAAACGTGCGTTCCTTCTCGCGCAACGGTTTCAGTCAGGTCACCGCGATCTTCAAGGAAAGCGCCAACCTGTACTTCATGCGCCAGCAGGTGGCCGAGCGCCTAGCACGGGCGCGGCCGGACTTGCCGGAAGGGGCAGAGCCGCAGATGGGCCCGGTGTCGACCGGCCTGGGCGAGGTGTTTCACTACAGCGTCGAGTTTGTTCATCCCGATGGCAAGGGCGCGCCGCGCAAGGACGGCAAGCCGGGCTGGCAAGCCAACGGCAGCTTCCTGACCGACCAGGGCGAACACCTGACCGACAACGTCGCCAGGGTCGCCTACCTTCGCACGGTGCAGGACTGGATCATCCGTCCCCAACTGCGCACGACGCCGGGTGTGGCGGACGTCGACTCGCTGGGCGGGTATGTGAAGCAATACGTGGTCGAGCCGGATCCGGCGAAAATGGCCGCGCAAGGCATTTCCTTCGCGGGGCTGGCACGCACGCTGGAAGAAGCAAACGTGTCGGTCGGCGCCAACTACATTCGCCGCTCCGGCGAGTCCTACCTGGTGCGCGCCGATGGCCGCATCCGCACCCAGGACGAGATCGCCAGTGCGGTCGTGGCCACCCGCAGCGGCGTGCCCGTCACCGTGGCGCAGGTAGCGAACGTCAACGTCGGCGGCGAGCTGCGCGCCGGGGCCGCCAGCCGCGACGGCTACGAGACGGTGGTTGGCAGCGCCCTGATGCTGGTAGGTGCCAACAGCCGGACAGTTGCCCACGCCGTTGGCGAGAAGCTGAAAGACATTGGCAAGACGCTGCCGGCGGGCATTACCGTGGTGCCAACCCTGGATCGTTCGCAACTGGTGGTGGCCACGATTTCGACGGTTGCTACGAACCTTGCGGAAGGGGCGCTGCTGGTCATCGTCATCCTGTTTGCGTTGCTGGGCAATTGGCGCGCCGCGCTGATCGCGGCACTGGTCATTCCCCTTTCTCTCTTGATGAGCGCGATCGGCATGAATTCACTCGGCATTTCAGGCAACCTGATGAGCCTAGGCGCGCTGGATTTTGGCCTGATCATCGACGGGGCCGTGATCATCGTCGAGAGCACCCTGCGCCGGCTGGCAGAACGCCAGCATCAGGAGCGCCGCACACTGGTTCTCAAGGAGCGGCTGGAGGAAGTGGTGGCTTCGTCGCGTGAAATGCTGCGCCCGACCATCTACGGCCAATTAGTCATCTTCCTGGTATTCCTGCCTTGCCTGACTTTCCAGGGTGTGGAAGGAAAAATGTTCTCGCCGATGGTCATCACGCTGATGCTGGCCCTGGGCTCGGCATTCGTGCTGTCGATCACGTTCGTGCCAGCGCTCATCGCCGTGTTGATGAACGACCATGTGGCCGAGCAGGAGGTCAAGGTCATCGTCGGCACCAAGCGCCGCTACGAGCCATGGTTGCGGCGCGCGGTGGCGCGGCCGCTGCCCTTCATCGGCGCAGGCCTGGGCGTTCTGATACTGGCAGCGGTTGCGTCTGCCTTCGTCGGCAGGGAGTTCATGCCGACCCTGGATGAGCAGAACCTGAACCTGTCCTCGGTGCGCATCCCGTCGACCTCGATCGACCAGTCGCTGGCGCTCGACCTGCCGCTCGAGCTCGCCGTGCTGACCCTGCCGGAAGTCAAAACCGTGTACTCGAAAGCCGGCACAGCCAGCCTGGCCGCCGATCCGATGCCGCCCAACGCCTCGGACAACTACATTATCCTCAAGCCGAAAAGCGAGTGGCCCGCAGGCGTGACGACCAAAGAGCAGGTGATCGAGCGGATACGCGCAAAAACAGCCAACCTGGTCGGCAACAACTACGACGTGACTCAACCGATCGAAATGCGCTTCAACGAGTTGATCGGCGGGGTGCGTAGTGATGTCGCCGTCAAGATCTACGGTGACGACCTGGACCAGATGGCCGACAGCGCCAGGGCTGTTGCGGCGGTGCTGCGCAATGTTCCTGGCGCGGCCGACGTGCGCGTGGCGCAGACCGAAGGTTTTCCGACCTTCGATATCGTTTTTGAGCGCGCCGCGATCGCGCGCTACGGCCTGACCGTCAAGGAAGTGGCCGATACTGTCTCGACCGCATTGGCGGGCCGCTCGGCCGGACAGATTTTCGAGGGTGACCGCCGCTTCGACATCGTCGTCCGCCTGCCGACCGAGCTGCGCAACAATCTTGATGAACTGGGCGCGCTGCCAGTGATGCTGCCGGCCTCGGGCGAACAGGCGCGCGCCTCGATACCGCTACGCCAGCTGGTCCAGTTCCGCTTTACACAGGGGTTGAACGAAGTGAGCCGGGACAACGGCAAGCGTCGGATTTATGTCGAAGCGAACGTCGTCGGGCGCGATTTGGGCGGCTACGTCGATGAGGCGCAGGCGCGCCTGGCGAAGGAAGTAAGACTCGCGCCCGGCTCGTGGATGGAATGGGGTGGGCAATTCCAGAACCTGCGCGCGGCCATCGAACGGCTGGCGATCATCGTTCCCGTGTGCTTCATCCTGATCGCCGCCTCGCTGTATCTGGCGATCGGCAATGCGATGCTGACCGCCACTGTCCTGACGGCGGTGCCGTTGGCCCTGGCCGGCGGCGTGTTCGCCCTGATCCTGCGCGGCATGCCATTCTCGATCTCGGCCGCTGTCGGATTTATCGCGGTGTCGGGCGTGGCGGTGCTCAACGGCCTGGTATTGATCTCGGCCATCAACAAGCGCCTGGCCGACGGCGTTGACGCGGCCACGGCCGTGATCGACGGCGCAATGGAGCGTTTGCGGCCAGTACTGATGACCGCGCTGGTGGCGTCGCTGGGCTTCGTGCCGATGGCGATCGCGACCGGCACCGGCGCCGAAGTGCAGAAGCCCCTGGCAACCGTCGTCATCGGCGGCCTGATCACTTCAACCATCTTGACGCTGTTCATTCTGCCGGCCATCAGCGGCATGGTGCTGCGGCGCCGCCAGCGCAAGCCAGCAACTTTCCCACTTCCAGCGTAAAGGACGATATATGACATTTTTGAATCGAGGGCCGATTGCCTGGCACCGCTGGCTGCTCGCCGTCTTGCTGAGCGTTGCCACGGCAGCGGCGCTGGCGCACGGCGTGTCGGACTCCGACAAGGGCTTCCTGAAAGGAACCACCGGCGTGCAGATCTTGCCATTCATGTACCTGGGCGCCAAGCACATGGTGACCGGCTACGACCATCTGCTGTTCCTGTGCGGCGTGATCTTCTTCCTGTACCGGATGAAGGACATCGGCCTGTACGTCACACTGTTTGCGGTCGGCCACAGCACCACGCTGCTGATGGGCGTTCTCAACGGCTGGCACATCAACGCCTACCTGGTCGACGCGATCATCGGTCTGTCGATCGTCTACCGCGCCTTCGACAACCTGGGCGGCTTCCTGACCGTGTTCGGCGTGCAGCCGAACAAGAAGGCGAGCGTGCTCGTGTTCGGATTCGCTCACGGCCTCGGCCTGGCCACCAAGCTGCAGGATTTTTCACTGTCGCCCGAGGGACTGATCCCGAACATCATCGCGTTTAACGTCGGCGTCGAAATCGGCCAGTTGTTCGCGCTGGCCATGATCCTCATCGCCATGCGCTACTGGCGCACGACGGCCAGCTTCGCGCGCCACGTCGTCGCCAGCAATGTCGTCCTGATGACTGCCGGCTTCGTGCTGGCGGGCTTTCAATTCACCGGCTTTCTCAGTCAATAGGAGTAATTCAATGTCACAACCACCAACCGTCGCGTCCGTCCGGACGCCACTGAAAGACCTGGTGCGCGGCGTGCTGATCGCACTGGCCGCCGCCGGCGTCATCCTGGCCGTGGCCGTGCTGCCTGCCGAATACGGCATCGATCCGACCGGCGCCGGCAAGGCGCTCGGCCTGACGGCCTTGCATAAACCAGCGGCCACTGCCGCTACCGGCCCTGGCACTCCGGGGCCGAAAGGATCGACCGTGTCGGCGCCGGGCGAAGTGCGCGCCTTGACGATCGCCGCCCGGCAGAGTGTTGCCTACCGCGCGGATACTCAGGAAGTGACGCTGGCGCCAGGCAATGGCCTCGAGGTCAAGACCCATCTGGCCAAAGGCGCAACATTGATCTATTCGTGGAAGACCACCAACGGCGAGCTGCTCAACCACGATTTCCACGGCGAGCCGGTCAACGCCAGGAACGACGAGTTCGAAAGCTTTATCGAGGAAAAAGGCGTCAACCAGTCCAGCGGATCGCTGATCGCGCCCTTTACCGGCGTACATGGCTGGTATTGGAAGAACAAGACGGCGGCCCCGGTAACGGTGGTGTTGCACGCAAGCGGTTTTTATACCGACATTTTCAAGAAATAGATGAAAAGGGCTATGGCGGTGAGGCCATCAAATTCGCCGCGTTCAAAGGAGAATGATATGAAAAAACTGAGCATACTGATGACGTTAATAATGGGCCTGTCCTTGACAAGCGGCGCGATGGCCCATCCCGAGCATGACGAAGCGCCAACGCCGCGCTTTACGCTGGACATGGTCAACAAGAAGGATGGTGCGACGATCTATGTTACGAGCCGAGGCGAGAAGGTGCCGACCATCGGCGCTACCGGCAAGCTGCTTCTCGTTCGCGGTAAGGCCAAGCAGGAAGTCACGCTGCGCTCGGCGGGCAATAATGCGATGGAAACCAGTACGCCCACCAAGATGATCCCCGGCGTCCGCGCACGCGCGACCATCACGTTCTCGGACCAAAATGTTGTAACCGAGGACTTTGTCGTGAAGTAAACCAAAACGCGAGCGCGACTTGTTGTATGCGCAACAGCGGTCGCCGTTCGAAAATAAGAGTTGGGCAAGCCGGCGGGCTGCCCAATCGCCACGGCCAGCGTCGCAATTTTAGAAAGTCTTCGATGGACAACACCGAAATCAAGGAACCCGGCATCCACAAGGGTGTTGTGTATGCCTTGCTGGCAGCTGCGCTGTTCGGCGCCAGTACCTCTTTTTCCAAGACGCTGGTTGGTCATGTGGCACCCGTTGCGCTGGCCGGCTTGCTGTACCTAGGCAGCGGCATCGGCCTACTGGCCTGTTACCTTGTCCGCGCCGTGGTGCAACGCGGCGGCCAAGACAAACCGGTGGCGCTGACCGCGCCGGATTTGCCCTGGCTGGGCGGGGCCATCGCCGCCGGCGGGGTCGCGGGCCCCATGCTACTGATGGTCGGTCTGACGTTGACGCCCGCGTCGGCGGCCTCGTTGCTGCTCAACATGGAAGGCGTGCTGACCGCCATGCTAGCATGGTTCGTTTTCAAGGAAAACTTTGACCGCAGCATCTTCATCGGCATGCTGTTGATCGTTGTTGCCGGCGCGTTGCTGTCGTGGGAGCAGATTCCGGTGCTGGGCGTGCCGTGGGGCGCGCTGGCGATTATTGGCGCCTGCCTGTGCTGGGCGATTGACAACAACCTCACGCGCAAGGTGTCGGCCAGCGATCCGCTCCAGATTGCCGGCATCAAGGGCCTGGTGGCGGGGGCAGTCAATCTGTCGATCGCCCTGACCATGGGATTCCTGCTGCCGGACTCGCGCACGATCCTGGCGGCCGGCTTGGTCGGCTTTTGCGGCTATGGCCTGAGCCTGGTCATGTTCGTCCTGGCTCTGCGCCATCTCGGCACCGCGCGCACAGGCGCCTATTTTTCGGCAGCGCCGTTTGTCGGTGCGGCCATTTCGCTGGTGATGCTGGGCGACGCGTCCGGTCCCTTGTTCTGGGCGGCTGCGGCACTGATGGTCGGCGGCATCTGGCTTCACCTGACGGAAACCCATGAACACGAACACGCGCATGCGACGATGGAGCATGTGCATGAACATAGCCATGACAGCCATTACCAACACGAACATAATTTTGACTGGGACGGTCGCGAGCCACACGCGCACCCGCACCGCCATGCGCCTCTCAGGCACGCCCATCCGCATTATCCGGACATCCATCACCGCCATGATCACTAGGAGGCGTCGTGTTTATGCTTGATATGCATCGAAGCCGGTATTCGGCGACGGGGCTGGATTCCCGCAATATGACAGTCCCAGCTCAGTAGGTTAAGTGATGCCAGTCAGCTTTCTCTCCACCGACCAACGTGAAAACTACGGCCGCTTCGTTGGCCCGCCGTCGTCTCATGATCTCGCCCGGTATTTTCACTTAGACGACACCGACCATGCACTGATCGCAGAGAAGCGCGGCGCGCACAATCGGCTGGGCTTCGCCGTCCAGCTCGGGACGGTGCGTTACCTAGGTACGTTTCTGGAAGACCCGCTGGCCGTGCCCCAGCTCGTGCTGCGGACGCTGGCCAAGCAGCTGCGCATTGAGGCGCTGGACAAGGCGAGCGCCTGTAGTGCCGGCGAGCAGCGCTGGCAGCACGCGACGGAGATTCGCGCATCCTATGGCTATGTCGAATTCACGGAACCCCTGATCGCCTTCCGCCTGACCCGGTGGCTGTACGCCCTTTGCTGGACCGGCACCGACCGGCCAAGCGTGCTGTTCGAGCGGGCCACGACATGGCTGGTGACGCACAAGGTGCTGCTGCCAGGCTGCACGACGCTCGAACGGTACGTTGCGCGCTTACGCAGCCGCGTCGAGGAGCGCTTATGGCGCTCGCTTGGCAATGGGATTAGCCTGGACCAGCAAACGCGCCTGGAAGGCCTCCTTATCTCTTCCGGCGGCACGCGGAACTCGCCGCTTGACCGCCTGCGTACCGGGCCGGTAGTGGCTAGCAGCCGATCAATGAGCCTGGCGCTGATGCGACTGCAAGCCGTCCGTGAACTTGGCATCCGGTTGCCGGCCGCCACGCGCATCCCCGCCACGCGGGTTGCGGCGCTGGCCCGGTTCGCCGGCGCCGCCAAAGCCAGCGCGATCATGCGCCTGCCGGTGCTGCGCCGCCTGGCCACGCTGGTCGCGTTCGTGCACTGCCTCGAAGCCTCGGCACAGGATGACGCCCTGGAAGTGCTCGAAGTCATCCTGCGAGAGCTTTTCGGTGACGCCGTGAAGGCCGACAGAAAATCGCGCCTCCGATCGCTCAAAGACCTAGACGAAGCGGCGGCCACGCTCGCCAGCGCCTGCCAATTGCTGCTGGACGACACTGTGCCGGATGCCGAACTGCGCAAACAGTTGTTCGCGCAAATTTCGCCGGACGCACTCGCGCTGGCCCTTTCCGGCGTCAATAATCTGATCCGACCGACCGACAATGTGTACTACCAGGAGCTGGATGCCAAGTACAAGACCGTGCGGCGCTTCCTGCCCGCGCTGGCCGAACACATTCAGTTTGGCGCGGATGCCGCAGGAGAGCCGTTCATCGCCGCATTCGCCTGGCTTCGCGCCAACATGACGGTGAAGCGTCCCGGTAACGACGCGCCGCGCGACATCATCACGAGGCCGTGGCAACGCCATGTGCTGCGTGAGGATGACGCCATCGATTTCCACGCTTACACTTTCTGCGTTTGGTCCGAATTGCGTATCGCGCTGCGCCGGCGTGATGTGTTCGTGGCCCCGAGTTGGCGTTACGCCGATCCGCGCGCCGGCCTGTTCGATAGCGCCGAATGGGAATCCACTCGCCCGATCATTTGCCGCACGCTTGGGATGTCGGCGGTACCGGGGCCGACATTGACCGCCCTGGCCGATGAGCTGGACCGCACCTACCGCGCTGTCGCAGCCAGGTTGCCCGACAACCCTGCAGTGCGGTTCGAGAAGGTGGGCGACAAACAAGATCTGGTGCTCAGCCCACTGGACAAGATGGATGAGCCTGCGTCGCTGATCGCGCTGCGCGCCAAGGTCATGGGCATGCTGCCGCGCGTAGATCTGCCGGAACTGATCCTGGAGATTGCCGCCCGCACACGATTTACGGACGCCTTCACCCACATATCGGAGCGCACCGCGCGCGCTTCGGATCTGCATGTGAGTATCTGTGCGGTCCTGATGGCCGAAGCTTGCAACACCGGTCCGGAGCCGTTGATTCGCGGCGACGTGCCGGCGCTCAAGCGAGACAGGTTGTCCTGGGTGGATCAGAACTACCTGCGCGACGACACCATCACGGCGGCGAACACCTTGCTGGTGGCAGCGCAGAGCCGTTCGGCGCTGGCCAGCGTGTGGGGCGGCGGCGAGGTCGCGTCGGCCGACGGCATGCGGTTCGTGGTGCCGGTGCGATCAGTGCATTCCGGGCCGAATCCGAAATACTTCGGCGTCGGACGCGGCGTGACCTGGTACAACCTGATCTCGAACCAGTTTTCCGGGCTGAACGACATCACGGTGCCGGGCACGCTGCGCGACAGCCTGGTTTTGCTGGCCGTGGTCCTGGAACAGCAGACCGACCTTCAGCCGACGCAGATAATGACGGACACGGGCGCCTACAGCGATGTGGCATTCGGGCTGTTCCGTTTGCCTGGATACCGATTCAGCCCACGCCTGGCTGATGTCGGCGGAACCCGCTTCTGGCGGATCGACCCGAAGGCCGACTACGGCCTGCTCAATTCTATATCGTGCGCCCGGCAGGGCGCACTTACTTGGAGGTGCAAGTCCTCTACTCACCCGACA
>JAZKCA010000011.1:0-78587 GCA_040388275.1 Pseudomonadota bacterium | reverse complement strand
GTGTCGTAATGTAGGCACTGACCCCGGGTTTGACTTAGAAGTCCATTTTTACCGGCGCCGTTTCCACGAACACCACCGTGCTGCGCGGCGGGATGCGGAAGGCGCCGCTGCTGCGGTTGTAGGTCGCCGTCTTCGCCAGTTCATCGCTGGTCGACTTGCGCTGCACGTGGTGGAGCGCCAGCATTTTCGACTTCAGCTCGGGGATGGTGATGTCGAGCGCCTGCTTGTCGACGTTGAAGAACACCGTCACCCGCGAGTATTTCGCATGCTTGTAATTGGCGCCATTGATGCTCATCGCGATCAGGCCGGGCACCTGCTGCGGGCCCGTGTTGTGGAACTTGACCCGCTCGATCACATCCTGCGCGCTGCGCAGGCGGAACAGCGAACTGTCGGCGCGAATTTCCAGCAAGTCGAGGAAGGTGTCGCGCGCCGAGATGATGGCAGCGCTGCCCGGCTTGATCAGCGGGTTGGCCAGGATCGGCGACATCAGGTCCCAGTTGGCGCCGTTGACGCCCTGCATCGGCAAGCCCACGCCGAAATTATTCGACTGGTAGGTGTAATCGAGCTTGTTGAACCAGTCGCCGGCGTTGTAGCTGTCGCGGTCCATCGATTTGGAGCGCAGGATTTCCTGGCCGGCGTGGAAGAAGGGCACGCCCTGCGACAGCATGTTGATCGCCGCGCCCAGGTTCTGCACCCGCACGCGGTCGGCCAGGCTGGTCGACGCCGGCAGCTTGTAGGCGTTCAGGTCGAACAGGGTCTGGTTGTCGTGCGCTTCGACGTAGTTGATGGTTTCCTGCGGGCTGGCGGCGAAGCCGGCGCGCTGGCCGAAGTAATCGATCTCGGAATTCTTGCGCACGGCGCCGAAACGGTCGGTGAAGCTGTAGTCGCGCAGGGTGCCCGACAGGCCCACTTTCACCAGGTCGCCCAGGCGCAGCAGGTCGTCCTTGGACTGGGTGCTGCTCGCGCTCGGGTCAAGGTAGGCGCCGTTGATGAAGCCCTGCTGGCTGATCAGCGAGGCGCCGCTGTCGCAGCAGCCGCCGCCCCGCACGGCATCGCGCAAGCGGTCGTTGAAGGAACCGACGCCGCTGCCGAACATATTCGACTGGCGCGCCTGGACGAAGCGCGCATCGTTGGCCACCACTCCGAAGTTCCATGCCTCGCCGTACAGATAGATGTCGCGTCCGGCGGCCTGGTCGACGTCGGCCTTGAGCTTTGTAATGACCGCCAGCGGCGCCATTCCCATGATGTCGAAGCGGAAGCTGTCGACCTTGTAGTCCCTGGCCCAGGTGGAGACCGAATCGATCATCAGCTTGGCCATCATCGCGTTCTCGGCGGCAGTATCGGCGCAGCAGCTGTCGTTGGTGATGCCGCCGCTGGCGTTCAGGCGGTAGTAGTAGGTGGGGACGATCTTGTCGAGCACCGACAACGGGCCTTGCTGCGAACCGCTGGTGTGGTTGTAGACCACGTCCATCACCACGCGCAGGCCTTGCCCGTGCAGCGACTTGACCATGGAGCGGAACTCGCGCACGCGCGTCATGCCATCGTTGGCATTGGTCGAAAAGCTGCCTTCGGGGGCAGTGTAGTGGACCGGATCGTAGCCCCAGTTGAAGCAGTCGCTGTTGTCGCTGGCCGCCACTGCCGCCTGCTGGGCGCTGGAGTTGGCCGGCGCGTCGGGAATGTCGGGCGTGCTGCAGCCGGTCTCGTTGACGCTGGCGATGTCGAAACTAGGCAGCAGGTGGATGTGCGTCATGCCGGCTTTTTGCAGCGCACGCAGGTGGCGCATGCCGTTCGATTCGAGGTCGGTGAAGGCCATGAACTTGCCACGGTGGGCCGGCGGCACGCTAGTATCGGCGGCGCTGAAGTCGCGTACCTGCAGTTCGTACAGGGAGATATCGGTCGGGTGGTCGAGCTTCGGGATCTCGTGGCCGTCCCAGCCGGATGGCTTGAGTGCGTCGCTGTCAAGGTTGGCGACGAAGCTGCGCTGGCCGTTGGCATTCAGGCTGAGCGAATACGGATCGGTGACCACGTTGCTGACCACGCCATTGGCGGCCCAGCGCGAGAGCACGTTCACCGTGTAGGTATAGTAGGCGTGGTTGGTCCATGCGGCGTCCGGCGCGGTGTACGACCAGACCCCGCTGGCGCCATCCCTGTTCATGGCAACGCTGCTGGCGGCCGCTGCGTCGGCGCTGGCATACACATTCAGCGACACTGCCTTGGCGGTCGGCGCCCACAGGCGGAAGGTTGGCACGCCGGCGGCGTCGAAGGTCGCACCGAGCTTGCTGTTGGCGGCATTTGCCGCGTACAGCGAATCGAGCATGCCGTTCGTTTGCAGCGACGTGACCTGGACCAGTTTGCCGGCGCCGTCAAACTGGGCGATGGCGAACTGGCCGCTCACTTTGGCGGCGAGGGATGCGACATCCGCGCCCGACAGGGTCAGCGATGTGGCGCCGGCCAGGTGCGGAAACTTGACGGCGAGGGCCGGCGCGAGGGCGCCGCTGATGGCCAGGTCGATGCTGCCGTCGGCGCCGGTGACGCCGCCTGGCGCCGAACCGAGGCCGCCATTGGCCGCGTAATACAGCTTGTAGCTGCCGGCGCCCGGCGTGCCCGGCCAGACCACGGTGCCAGCCGATAGCCAGTGGGCCTTCGCTTCGCCCAGGTTGCCGAAGGAGATGGCAGGCTGGCTCGAATAAATCCGGCAGTCGCCTTCCAGCATCCAGACCTGCTGGCCATTGGTGGCGATATCGGCGGCGAAATCGATGCCCTGGTCGTTGCCGCAGTTTTTATTGCCGAAGCCGTCGGTGATGAGGAACCAGATGCTGCCTTTGCCGGTATCGATGGGGATGTCGACGTAGCCGCCGAAGGCGTCGCTGCCGATCATCATGAAGCGGTCGGTAATCCAGGCCGAACTTGGATGGACGGGACCCCACCAGGAATAGACGCCCCACTGCGCTTCGTCGTGCTGGGCGCGCCGGAAGTGCATGCGCATGGTGGCGGGGGCCTGGGCTGCTACCGCCACGGTGACGCTGGCGGCGGTTTTATTGGTGCTGACCTGGACGGCTTGTTCGCTGCCGCCGCCGCAAGCGGCAAGCAGGACGGCGCTGACGCCGGCAGCGACGAATAGCCGTAGATGTGAAGTAATACTACGTGAAATACGCATATGCGACTCCTTGAAGAGTAGTGTGGCGAGCGGCGCCTTGTCCTTGATAATTCGTTTTTGTGACGTCCGCTGGCAAGAAGGGGATACCCTGAGTGTAATATTACTACACATTATTTTCCGCTTTTCGGCCTGTTGTAAAAATAACTTTGCCTCCGAGCAACGAAGTCGCACGTGCCGCGGTCGGTTAAAATGGTGGCCATGACACTGAAAATATCCAGGATCCTTCACGCGGGTTATGTTTTCGAGTGCGGCGACACGCGTATCGCGTTCGACCCGATTTTTGAAAATCCTTTCAGCCGCAATTGCCACGCCTTTCCCGATGTCCGCTTCGACTGTGAACAGATACGCGAGCTGGCATGGGACGCGGTCTTCATCTCCCATTTCCACGACGACCACTGCTCGCTCGAGAGCCTGGACCTGATCGAGCGGCACACGCCGATCTACATTTACTGCCTGTTCGACGAACTGTTCGCCATGGTCAGGGAGCTTGGCTTTGGCGACGTGCGGCGTTTGCATGTCGACGCGCCCGTGCTGGTCGGCCCGTTCGAAGTGATCCCACGCGAGGCGCTCGATGCGGACGTCGACTCGATGTTCCAGATTAAGGCCGCGGGGCTGAATGTACTGAACGTCGTCGACTCCTGGATCGCCCCGGCGGCGCTGGACCTGCTGGCAAAGCAAGCGCGCTGGGACATGGTGCTGTGGCCGTTCCAGACGATGCGTGAGATCGAGGTGCTGTCACCGTCGCGCGCCGCGCCTGCGCCAGCGTGCCTGCCGGCCGACTGGATCGAGCAGCTGCGCACCGTCAACCCGCGTTACGTGGTGCCGAGTTCCTGCCAGTTTTTGCAGGAATCGTGGTCCTGGTATAACCACGCGTTTTTCCCGGTCACGTATCGCCAGTTCCAGCAAGAGGTGGAAGCGGCCTTGCCGGCGGCGCGCGTGGTGCGGCTCAACCCGTCGGTCTCGGTGACGCTCGACAGCGAGTCCCTGCAGGCTGCCGCGCCGCTGGCCTGGGTGCTGCCGGTGGGCGAGCAGGACGTCGACTACGTCTACCGCAACGATGCGCCATGGCCGCCGACGGCCGAGATAGCGGCGCGCTTTCCGGCGCTGACGGCGGCGCAGGCGGTCCGGGTCAGGCACTACTGCGAAACGGGATTGCCCGACACCTACCGCGACATGGAACTGCCGGAAGGGAGTTACTTCGAAAAGAAGCGGATATGGCGTCTGTCGGTGTACGACCACGACGGCAAGGGCACGCATTTTTGCTACCGGATCGAGGGCGACCGGATAGAGCGTGTCGCTGACAGCGACGAAGCGCTCGGGTGGACCACCGAAATACCGGAGTCAAAAATCTATGCCGCACTGGAGCTGGGTGAATCGCTGACCTCGATGTACATGCGCATCAACGAAATCCGCTTCGACGCCGCGACCGAAGCAGAAATCGCCGACGCGGACATCGTGGACGACCCCCTGATCCGCTGCCTGTTCGACGGCGCCTTCGGCGCCTACCAGGCCGCCCAGCTGCGCCGCATCCAATCGCGCGTCTCCTGACAGAAATGTTCCTCCATCGGGGTCAGACCTCTATTCCTTGCTAAATGCTCGACGGTAAGGATTGACGCCGAGGCTCCTGACTGCGACCCGTACATAAATGCTCGAAGGTAAGGAATAGAGGTCTGACCCCGATGGGGCTTGCTTTGCTGTGCTTTGGCGCCATCTGTTGGCGATGATGAAACAAAAGCTCAATTGGAAGAGGCCACTGTTCTTTTGCCTCTTGCCGATTTTCCTGGTGATGATCTTCCTGGGATTCCCGCTGCCGCTGGCGCCGCCACCGTCGACCAAGCCCAGGCAAGAGGAGTCTATTCCCGTGAAGAAAAGGAAGAAGCCCCGCCTGCGCTAGGCGTCAGGTCGCGTAGCCAGGATCGAGCTTGTCGAGCTTGCGGATCAGCGATGGCCACACGAAGGCCCCGCCCATGCCGCCCGTTTGCACCCGCGCAGCTTCAGCCACGCCCTTGACGATGCGCGGATCGACCTGCACCAGTTCGCCCCCGGCCTGCGCCGCCAGCTGGATCTGGCACGCCGATTCGAACGTATACATCGCCAGGAAGCAGTCGGCGATGCTGCGCGCGGCCACCAGCAGGCCGTGGTTGCGCAGCACCAGGAAGGTGGCCTCGCCCAGGTCGGCCTGCAGGCGCGGCTTTTCCTCGTCGCGGAAGGCGACCCCTTCGTAATCGTGATACGCCAGCGACGACAGCACAAACGTCGATTGCTGCGAGATCGGCAGCACGCCGCAGCGTTGCGCGCTCACCGCGACGCCGGCGCGAGTATGCGTGTGCAGCACGCATTGCACGTCCTCGCGCGCCTCGTGCACCGCGCTGTGGATCACGAAGCCGGCCGGATTGACCGGGAACGGCGAGTCGATCACCTTGTTGCAGTGCTGGTCCACCTTCACCAGCGACGAGGCCGTGATCTCGTCGAACATCAGGCCGTAGGGGTTGATCAGGAAGTGGTGCTCGGGCCCGGGAATGCGCGCGCTGATGTGGGTGAACACCAGGTCGCTCCAGCCGTGCATGGCCACCAAACGGTAGCAGGCGGCCAGGTCGACCCGCGCCTGCCATTCTTCGGCGCTGACAATGCCCTTGAGCGAGGGAAAATCCATGCTTGTCTCCTTGTTGTGCAAGCGTTCACAGTAGCGCGGTCTACAATGGTCAACTGTCAAATTCTTTACATTTCACGGAAAATTCATGACCCATGCCAAAGCCTTGCTTGCGCAGTTGTCCGCCAACCCCTGGTTCGCGGCCCTGCCGCAGGCCATACGCGAGACGATGGTCGGCCAGGCCGAGCTGCAGCGCCTGCAGCCGGGCGAGATGCTGTTCCGCCAGGGCGATCCGCCGTCCGGCCTGTACGCGCTCACCAGCGGCGCGCTGAAGACGTCGTCGCTGCGCGAAGATGGCCGCGAGGCTATCCTGGCGGTGCTCGAGGCGGGCATCTGGTTCGGCGAGATTTCCCTGATCGACCATCAGCCGCGCACGCACGATGCGACCGCGCTGGGCAAGGTGGAGGTGCTGTTGCTGCCGCGCGTGCATTTCGATGCCTTGATGGAGCAGGCGGTCTTTGCGCGCGCCATTGCAGCGCTGCTGGCCGGACGCATCCGCCTGTTGTACGGCATCGTCGAGGATGCGACCCTGCGTTCGGCCCGCGCCCGCGTCGCCCGCCGATTGCTATTGCTCTCGCACGGCGATGCGGCCGGCATGCCGCAGATGCGCGCGCGCGTGCCGGTGTCGCAGGAGGGGCTGGCGATGATGCTGGGGATGAGCCGCCAGACCTTGTCCAAGCAATTGCGCGAACTGGTCAACGATGGCGTGATCGCACTGGGATACGGCTTTATCGAGGTCGTGTCGGCAGCGGGATTACGGCGCATGGCGGGTGCGCCTTGATGCGCGCTAGGCCGCGCTGCGCTTGCAGGGCATCCGGAACAAAAACGTGGTCAGGTCTTCGGATGAACTGACGGTCATCTCGCCGCCGTGCGAGCGGGCGATTTCGCCGACGATGAACAGGCCCAGACCGAGTCCCTCGTGCGGACTCTTGGTGGCGGCCCGCCAGTAGGGCTTGAACAGGTGCGCCATTGTGTCGGCCGACATGCCGGGACCGTGGTTGGTCACGGCCAGTTCGAGCACATCGTCGACGATGGAGGCGGCCACGCCGACCGGTTTGTTCTGGTCGCCGTAGACCAGCGCGTTCTTGAGCAGATTCGAGCACAGCTGACCCAGGCGCGCAGCATCGCACAGCACGGTGCCGAGGTCGCAGGTTTCAAGGCGGATCTCGCGCGTGGGGTGAGTGCTGCGCAGTTCGTCCACCACTTGCGCCAGCGTGGCGCACAGCTTGTCCTCGGGCTCCAGGTGCAGGGGGATGCCGCCGCCCATCTTGCCGCGCGTGAGGTCGACCACGTCGTCCACCAGCGCGGCCATGCGCTTGCCGCTGCCGATGACCAGCTTTGCGAGAATGGTCAGGCGCTCTTCATTGCCCAGGCTCAGTAGCATCAGGTCGGCGCCGGCGATGATCGTGCCGAGCGGGTTGCGCAGGTCATGTCCGAGCACGGCAATGAATTGCTCGCGCAGCTCGGCGGTGGCGCGCGCGTCGAGCAGCTCGACCTGGGTTTCTTCGAGCACTTGCTGCGAAGTGAGCTGTTGGGAAATGAGTTCCGCAAACAGGGTCATCGAGGCCAGCGCGGCCGTGCCCGACAAATTTCTTGGCAAGGGATCGTTGCCGCTCAGGGTGCCGAAGTATTCGCCATTCTGGCGCCGGATCGGTACTGAAATGAAGCTGTCGAAGCCGTGCAGGGCAGGGGCGGGGTGGTCGCGCACATCCGGGTCGTCGCTGACCGCATCGATCACCAGCGCCTGGCCGGTGGCGCGGACCTGGCCGCACAGTGTGCTGTTGATGTCGAGCGAGTCGTTGGGCCGCAGTCCGGTTCCCAGTTGGTCCAGCACGGCGCAGGCAGTCCACGACTCGGGAGTGACCCGCGCAATGCACGTATAACGCAGCCCGGTGATGTGGGCAACGGTGGCGAGGATGGCGGGGATCGACGCGATGCGCTGAACGGCGGCAACATCGGGCGCATGGGAATGGATCATGGGAAGCCGTCATGAGAACAGGTAATCATTATCCCGCAAAGGTTTCATCCTGCTGGTAACTAATGGTTGGTTTTACGCAAGTTGAATGGACAGTTGGTAGTTTTTGTGGCGTCTGATGGATACCAAGATTTAAAATAGCGGGAAATTGATTCGGAAGGGCGTCGTATGCCGTGGCTGTGACTACCAGTTCTCACGTCGAATGACGCACCAGCAATCTTTACGCGGGTGCTATCATTCCGTCGACACCTGCTTGCCGATGTTGATAGTCCCGCGACAGGTCGTATCCGAACTGAAATTTGAATTCATATCCGCAGGTAATTATGGCAACAGACGACGAACTACCGCGCGAAATTATCGAGCGCGTCCTTTCAGGGCCAGCCGAAACGTGCACTGATGTGAGCATCGAACTGCTGCAGATCCTCGCCAATTCGCTGAGCAACATCATCGGTGAAGACGGGTTCGAGTCGCTGCTGTTCCGCACCGCCCGCCGCGTCGGCAACGATTATCCGTGGCTGCAGTTTGATCCGCGTGCCCGTCCCGCCGATCCCGAATTTGAACTGTTGCGGCAGTGCTTCCAGGGCCAGGATCCGGCCGAGATCCAGGCTGCCAGCACCCTGTTGTTTACCACCTTTGTGGACATTCTGACCTTGTTGGTCGGGGCGCATCTGACGAAGCTCATTTTAAAAAACGCACTCGGTCGCGCGCACGCCGGAAAAATCAGCAAGGAGCAGCAAAATGGGTAAGCGAGTACATATCAAGCGGTTGGTGACCGGCATACCGGGGTTCGATGAACTGATGGGCGGCGGCGTTCCCGAGTTCTCGTTCAACCTGATTGCAGGCACGCCCGGCAGCGGCAAGACCACGCTCGCGCATCAGATGATGTTCTCGATGGCGACCCCGGCTTGCCGCGCGATCTTCTTTACCGTGCTGGGCGAACCGCCCCTGAAGATGCTGCGCTACCAGCAGCAGTTCGGCTTTTTCGACTTCGAAAAGCTGGACAACTCGATCCGCTTCGTCAACCTCGCCGCCGATATGGTCGACGGTGATTTCGACCGTGTGCTGGCGCGCATCACCGATGAGGTGCAGGAGTTCGAACCGAGCCTGGTGTTCGTCGATTCGTTCCGCTCGGTGGTGCATTCGGCGCGTTCGAACGACCAGGGCGCGGCCGCTTTGCAGTACTTTATCCAGCAACTGGGCATGCAGATGACCAGCTGGCAGGCCACCACCTTCCTCATTGGCGAGTACCTGCAGCCGGAGATGGAATCGGGGCCGGTGTTCACCGTGGCCGACGGCATCCTGTGGGTGTCGCAGCTGGTGCGCGGCGACTCGATGGTGCGCAAGATCCAGGTGGTCAAGATGCGCGGCGGCTCGCAGAAACTGGGAGCGCATACCTTCCGCATCGACGATAGCGGCGTGCACGTGTTCCCGCGCGCCGTGCTGCAGGGCCCCGAGAGCGAGGGGCTGCGTTATGGCGCCACCGAACGGCTGTCGATGGGCGTGCCGGAACTCGATGCGATGATGGGCGGCGGGATCCCGGCCGGCTACTCGGTGCTGCTGGTGGGGCCTTCCGGCTCCGGCAAGACCATCCTGACCACGGAGTTTTTGGCCGAGGGCGCGCGCCTGGGCGAGAAGGGTGTCATTGCCGCGTTCGAGAAGAGCCCGAACCAGCTGCTCAGCCACAAGCTGAACAAGCTGGTCGAGGCGGGCGATGTCAGCGTCATCAATACCCGCACGCTCGACCTGTCGATCGACGAGATCCTGCACGACCTGGTCACCATGATCAAGACCACCGGCGCCAAGCGCGTGGTGATCGATTCGCTGTCCGGTTTCGAGCTGGCCTTGTCGTCCATTTTCCGCGACAACTTCCGCGAGTCGCTGTACCGCCTGGTGGCGGTGCTGACGGGGATGGGGGCCACCGTGATGATGACGGCCGAACTGGAAGACCGCTACGAGATGCTGCGTTTCAGCTCCTACGGCAATGCCTTCCTGGCCGATGCCATCATCATGCAGCGCTATATCGAGCTTGGAGGGCAGCTGCGGCGCGTGGTGTCGGTGGTCAAGGTGCGCGGAAGCGATCATAGCAAGGACGTGTGCTTCTTCAATATCGACGGCGATACGATCAGCGTCGGCGGCTGCCTGGGCGGCTACAGCGGCATCCTGTCAGGGCGGCCGGTGCGCACCAGGCGCGATGGGCGGGTGAAGAAGAATCTGAACCGGCTGGGATGAAAAAATGCCGCTCGATGAGCGGCATTTTTTTCGGCCCGGGTTATCCCTGCGCGATGCGCGCCGCGATGTGGGCCAGCGCTTCCTCGACCTGGTCGATCAAAATCAGGCACAGGTCGCCTTCGCTCAAACGCGCCAGCGCCGTATCGATGGCGACGAACTCGCCGTTGATCTCGTCCACATGGGTGGTGCGGCTGGCGCCCGTCAGGCCCTGGCGCAGCAGGCCCACAACCTCGCCGTCGGCGCGGCCGCGCTGGCACTGGTCCTGGTACAGCAGCACGTCGTCGAAGGCCGCTCCGAGGATCTCGGTCTGCTGGCGGATATCCACGTCGCGCCGGTCGCCGGCGCCGCTGATGACGACCGAGCGCCGCTTGGCCGGCATGCTTTCGACGGCGCTCACCAGCGCCAGGATGGCGTCCGGATTGTGGCCGTAGTCGGCGATCACGGTCGCGCCGCGATAGCTGAACACGTTGAAGCGCCCCGGCGCGTTGTCGCTCTCGTTGGCGAACGATTTGAGGCCCGCGCAGATGCTTTCCCACGTGGTGCCCACGGCCCATGCTGCGGCCACCGACGCCATCACGTTCTCGACCTGGAAGCCGATGCTGCCGTTGCGCGTGATCGGCACTTCGGAGAGGGCGACTTTCAGTTCGGTCTTTCCCTGCGCGGCGACCAGCATGCCGTCTTCAACGAAGACCACGCGCTGTCCCTGCGCGCGGTGGGTCGACATCAGCGGATGCTCGCCGTCGGCGGCAAAGAAGGTGACGCTGCCGCGGCAGTTTTTGGCCATGGCCGCCACGATCGGGTCGGTGGCGTTGAGTACCGCCACGCCCTTGTCGGCCACGTTCTGGACGATCACGCGTTTCAATACCGCCAGGTCTTCCAGGGTGGTGATGTAGTTCAGGCCAAGATGGTCGCCCGAGCCGATGTTGGTCACCACGGCGACCTGGCAGCGGTCGAAGGCCAGGCCTTCGCGCAGCATGCCGCCGCGCGCGGTTTCGAATACGGCGGCGTCGACGTCGGGGTGCAGCAGCACGTTGCGCGCGCTGCGCGGGCCGCTGCAGTCGCCGCTGTCGATGCGGCGCCCTTCGATGTACACGCCGTCGGTATTGGTCATGCCGGTGCGCAGGCCGGCGGCCGTGAGCAAGTGCGCGATCAGGCGCACCGTGGTGGTCTTGCCGTTGGTGCCGGTGACGGCTACGACCGGAATGCGGCCGTCGTCGCCGTCGGCGAACAGCGACGAGACGATCGCCTCGCCCACCGCGCGGCCCTTGCCGAACGACGGCGACAGGTGCATGCGCAGGCCGGGTGCCGCGTTCACTTCGACGATGCCGCCGTTCTGTTCTTCAATCGGCTGGAGGACGCTGTCGCACACCAGGTCGACGCCGCAGATGTCCAGCCCCACCATGTGCGCGGCCGCGATGGCGCGCAGCGCCACTTCAGGGTGCACGTCGTCGGTGACGTCGGTGGCCGAGCCGCCGGTGGAGAGGTTGGCGTTGTTGCGCAGGATGACGCGCACGCCCTTGGGCGCGACCGATTCGGCCACGTAGCCTTGCTTGGCCAGGCTGGCCAGGGCGATGTCGTCGAAGCGGATCTTGGTCAGCGAAGTGGCGTGGCCGTTGCCGCGGCGCGGGTCCAGGTTGACCTGGTCGACCAGCTGGCGCACGGTGGAAACACCGTCGCCGACGACGATGGGCGGATCGCGCCGGGCCGCCGCGATCAGCTTGTTGCCGATCACGAGCAGGCGGAAGTCGTTGCCGGGCAGGTAGCGCTCGACCAGGATGTCGTCGCGGAACTCGGAGGCGGCGAGGTAGCCGGCGTCAAGCTGCGCGCGCGTGCTGACGTTGACCGTCACGCCCTTGCCCTGGTTGCCGTCCTTCGGCTTGATCACGACCGGCAGGCCGATCTCGAGCGCGGTGGCCCAGGCGTCGTCCTGATCGAGCACCACGCGGCCCATGGGCACCGGCACGCCGGCTGCATGCAGCAGTTTCTTGGTCAGTTCCTTGTCCTGGGCGATGGCTTCGGCGATCGCGCCGGTGCTGTCGATCTCGGCGGCCTGGATCTTGCGCTGGCGGCTGCCCCAGCCGAAGGCGACCAGACTGCCGTTGGTCAGGCGCCGGAACGGGATGTTGCGCGCTACCGCCGCCTGCACGATGGCGCCGGTCGACGGCCCCAGGCGCACGTCTTCGTCAAGGTCGCGCAGTTCGAGCAGGGCGGCGGGGAGGTCGAAGGCGGTATCGGCGGCGGCGGCCGCGCACAGCTGGGAGGCCAGCTGCATGGCGCGCTTGCCGACGGCTTCCTCGGAGTATTCGACGACGACCTGGAAGATGCCTTCCTCGAGCGTGGCGGTGGTGCGACTGAAGGTGACGGGGCAGCCAGCTTGCGCCTGCAGGCCCAGCGCGGCCAGTTCCAGCACGTGCGCCATCGGGATGGTGTCGTTGTGGCCCAGCGGCTGCAGCGGGCTCATTTCGGGGAAGCGCGCGCGCAGGCGGTCTTCGAAACCTGGCATGGCGCCGACACAGCTTTCCTCGGCGGTGCAGGCGACAATCGCCTCTACCGAGGTATGGTGGCTCCACAAATTGGGGCCACGCAGGGCGCGTACGCGAGATACTTCCATAAACCGTTCATCCTATGAGGCAGCCCGGCGAACCGTCGCCAGGTGCAGTGTTATTAGTGTTTCGCTTTGTTCGCTTGCGGGTCGAACGTCCTCAGGCCGGCGCCGATCAGGTCGGCCGGTACGCCCAGCGCCCAGGTGGCGGCAACCGCGGCCAGCAGGCTGTCCGAATCGCTACCGGCGCCCGCTTTCAGCGACGTCAGGCTCACCAGGGCGGTTTCGCGGCTGCCGTCGGCCAGCACCACTTTACCGTCGCGCAGGATCACGGCGCGCTTGCCGGCGGCGCGGTGCGCGACGATCAATGGCAGGGCCGGATCGGCGGCATAGAAAATCACTTCGCCGTCGCACAGTTCGGCCAGTTCCACGACTGCTGGATTCGATCCGTTGAGCACGGCCACGCCGTCCGGCAGGATCACGTCGACCTGGGTGCGCACCACATTGGCCATGCCGTCGGCATCGGTGATGTAGTACTCGCCGAGCACTTCGTGACCGTCCATGTCGGTGACCACGCCGACCGAGCACTTGTCGTAGGCAAGGCCGTCGGTGAGGATCATGCGCGCATTGCTCTCGAAGACGGCAGCTTGCACGGTGCGGTTGATCAGCAGGCGCTGGCCCGCTTCCCAGTTGATCGCGTCCACGCTTGACACCAGGCGCTGGTCGAGGAACAGGCCTTCCGAGCTGACCACGCCGGTGTGCTTGCCGGTCAGGTGCACCAGTGCGCCAACCAGGCGCGCGATCAGGCTGGTGCCTTGCGAACCGGTGATGCCGACGATCGGGATGCGGCCGTTCTCGGCCTGCCCGAACAGGTGGGCGACAATCGCCGTGCCTACCGGGCGCGGTTCGCCCGAAGCCGGTTTCAAATGGGCCAGCAGGCCCGGGCTGGCGTTCACTTCGATGATGGCGCCGCGCTGCTCTTCGAGCGGACGCGAAATATCTTCGGCCACCAGGTCGACCCCAGCGATGTCCAGGCCCACCACGCGCGCGGCCAGGGCCGCCGCATGGGCAACCGAGGGATGGATATTGTCGGTGACGTCGAAAGCGACGTTGCCGTTCGGCTGGATCAGCACTTTCTGGCCGGCCAGCGGGACCGAATACGCGGTCATGCCCTGGCGTTCCAGTTCGAGGATGATCTCGGCGCCTTTTTCGGGCGCCAGCGCATTCAGTGGCGAATCTTCGCCGGTGCCGCGGCGCGGGTCGGTGTTGATCTGGGACTCGACCAGGTCGATGACGTTGCCCACGCCGTCGCCGGTGACCCACAGCGACTCGCCCTTGGCGGCGGCCACCACGTGGCGCCCGACCACCAGCAGGCGGTGTTCGTCGCCGGTGATGTAACGCTCGACCAGCACGCTCTCGCTGTCGCCCTTGCGCGCGGCCAGGTGGTAGGCCGCTTCCACGTCGGCCTGGGTCATCAGGTTGAGCGAGACGCCGCGTCCGTGGTTGCCGTCGTACGGCTTGACCACGACCGGCAGGCCGATGTCCTGCGCTTCTTCCCAAGCTTCGTCCGCGCTGCGCACGAGCGAGCCTTCCGGGACCGGCACGCCGCATGCTTGCAGCAGCGTCTTGGTCAGGTCCTTGTCGCTGGCGATGCTCTCGGCGATCGCGCTGGTGCGGTCGGTCTCGGCGGTCCAGATGCGGCGCTGCGCGGCGCCGTGGCCAAGCTGCACCAGGTTGCCGTCGGTGAGGCGGATATGCGGAATCTTGCGCTCGGTGGCCGCTTCGACGATGTGTGCGGTGGACGGGCCGAGGCAGTGTTCATCGACCAGCTCCTTGAGCGCGGCGACGGCGGCGGCCAGGTCGAACGGGGTGTCGTTGATGGCGGCCATCAGCAGTTCGCGCCCGGTGTTCAGTGCGGCCATGCCCACTTCAGGCTGGCGCGTGCGGAAGGCCATCTTGTAGACGCCGATGTCGCCGGTCGAACGCGTTTTGCCGAATCCGGTGCGCATGCCGGCCAGGTTTTGCAGTTCGAGCACCACGTGTTCGAGGATGTGGCCCGACCAGGTGCCCTCCTTGAGGCGCTCGAGGAAGCCGCCGCGCTCGCCCACGCCGCAGCGGTGCTCTATCATCCCCGGCAACCAGGCCACCAGGCGTTCGTACAGGCCGGGCAGGGTATTGGACGGAAAATCTTCGAGCGCGCCGATGTCCAGCCACGCTTCGATCACGGGGCGATAGGTCCAGATGTTCGGCCCACGCAATTGGGTCACGCGGAGAAAATCGATTGCTTTCTTCTTTGTCATTTATGATTTCTTGATAATAAAGCCTGGCGTTGTTGACGCCTAACGATCCTGATGGCGGCTTCTTGCAGCCCATCATGTTGTATACTTGCCCTACCGAAGCTTACCGCGCCAAACCGATTTCTGCCAGTCTGGATTCCGTTAAGTTCAGGCCATCAACTGTCCCATTTTTCCCTACACGATGACATCTACACAACTTATTTCTCAACCGCTATCCGCGCCACAGCCGACTTCCTTGCCGGAACAGTGGCAAGCTGAGGTGGAGAAAGAACTTGCATCGGGGGAAAACGTCTTGAGCAGCGTGGAGGTTGACCTCGATGCGCGATTGCGTTTCAAGAAGGGCATTCTGGTCGTCACGGGTAGCCGCCTGCTGGCGCGCGCGCCCGGCGAGAGCACCTGGCGCCACTGGAGCTACCGGCCCGGCCTGAAGCTGACCCACCACGACCATGCCGGCGTGGGACACCTGGAACTGGTCGATGAGCAGGGACGGCTGGCCAACTGGCGATTCACGCTGGGCCAGAACCTGCACGCGATCCGCCTGCTCGACCAGTTCCGCGAACAGCTGGAAAGCCATGTGTCGGGCCAGCCGGTGCGCGCGCTCGAACAAAACATTTGCCCGAGCTGCAAGGCGCCGCTCGAGCCGGACCAGGACGAGTGCCCGATCTGCACCAAGGTGCTGTACACGCCGCCGTCGACCTGGACCCTGTTCCGCCTGTGGCGTTTCGCCAAACCGTACCGCGGCGAGCTGGCGCTGGGCTTTTTCCTGATGCTGGCCAGCACCTGCGCGCACATGATTCCGCCGTACCTGACCAAGCCGCTGATGGATAACGTGCTGATCCCGTTCCAGAACAAGAAGGCAGTCGACACCGGCCTGGTATGGATGTACATGTCCGGCCTGCTGGGCGCGGCCTTGCTGGCCTATGTGCTGGGATGGTGGAAAACCTATGTGCTGGCGCTGATCTCGGAACGCATGGGCGCCGACCTGCGCTCGGCCACCTACGAGCATCTGATGAAGCTCTCGCTCGAATTTTTCGGCGGCAAGCGCACCGGCGACCTGATGTCGCGTATCGGCAGCGGCAGTGACCGCATTTGCGTGTACCTCTCGCTGCACCTGCTCGACTTTGCATCCGACGTCCTGATGATCGTCATTACCGGCGTGATCCTGATCCGGGAAGATGCGATGCTGGCCGTGATCACGCTCGCGCCCCTGCCGTTCATCGCCTGGACCATCCACATCGTGCGCGACCGTTTGCGTACCGGCTTTGAAAAGATCGACCGCGTGTGGGGCGAAGTGACCAATGTACTGGCCGATACCATTCCCGGCGTGCGGGTAGTGAAGGCGTTTGCCCAGGAAAAGCGCGAAGCGACGCGCTTTCGCGAGGCGAACCGGCATAACCTGGCAGCCAATGACAAGCTTAACAAGGTATGGTCGATTTTTTCGCCGACGGTGTCGTTCCTGACCGAGCTCGGTTTGCTGGTGGTATGGGTTTTCGGTATCTGGCAGGTGTCCAAGGGCGATATCACGGTGGGCACGCTGACGCTGTTCATTACCTATAGCGCCCGCTTTTACGGCAGGCTCGATTCGATGAGCCGGATCGTGTCGGTGACGCAGAAGACGGCGTCGGCCACCAAGCGCATTTTCGATATCCTGGACCACGTCTCGAGCGTGCCTGAACCGGCCAACCCGGTCAAGCTGGACAAGATCGAAGGGCGCATCGACCTGCGCGAAGTGGGTTTCCGTTACGGGAACCGGGCCGTCAATCGCGGCATTACGCTCAATATCAAGGCCGGTGAATTCGTCGGCCTGGTCGGCCACAGCGGCTCGGGCAAGAGCACGCTGGTCAACCTGATCTGCCGCTTTTACGATGTGAGCGAAGGCGCGATCCTGCTTGACGGCGTCGACATTCGCTCGTTCGCCATTTCGGACTACCGCAGCAATATCGGCCTGGTGCTGCAGGAGCCGTTCCTGTTCTTCGGGACGATTGCCGAGAACATCGCCTATGGCAAACCGGAAGCGACGCGCGAAGACATCATCGCGTCGGCGCGCGCCGCGCACGCGCACGAATTCATCCTGCGCATGCCGCAGGGTTACGACTCGATGGTGGGCGAACGCGGGCAAGGTCTGTCGGGCGGCGAGCGCCAGCGCATCTCGATCGCGCGCGCGCTGCTGATCGACCCGCGCATCCTGATCATGGACGAGGCCACGTCGTCGGTCGACTCGGAGACCGAAAAAGAAATCCAGAAGGCGCTCGACAACCTGGTGCAGGGCCGCACCACGATCGCCATTGCGCACCGCTTGTCGACCCTGCACCGGGCCGACCGCCTGGTGGTGCTCGACCGCGGTGTAGTGATGGAAGAGGGCAGCCACGACGAGCTGATGGCGCGCGAAGGCGCCTATTTCCGCCTCTACGAAGCGCAGGCGCGCAACGTCGATACGGACATGGACGACAAGGACGGGGAATAAGATGGCCAGCACGAATTTTCAACTGAGCCGCAACAGCTTCGGCAAACTCATCCTGACCACCGCCGAGGGCGAGGTGCACGAGAGCGTTGTGCCGGTGCGCGCGTTTCCGGTCCAGGCGCCGGACAAGGGCATCTCGATGGTGCTGGGCGACGGCAAGGAAGTGGGCTGGATCGACGACCTGGGCGCCTTGCCGCTGCAGGTGCGCAACCTGGTCCAGGACGAGCTGGAAGGGCGCGAGTTCATGCCCGAGATCCTGCACGTGAAAGACGTCAGCAGCTACGCCACCCCGTGCACCTGGTTCGTCAAGACCGACCGCGGCGACACCGAGTTTACGCTCAAGGGCGAAGAGGATATCCGCCGCATCGGCGCGGCGTCGCTGCTGGTGGCGGACAACCACGGCATCAATTTTTTGATCCGCGACATGTACACCATCGACAAGCACACGCGCCGGATACTGGACCGCTTTCTTTAGGAGCTTGCATGCATTATTTGCTGTGTTACGACCTGGCTGACGACTACCTGGCGCGCCGCGCCGAGTTCCGCAACGAGCATTTGAAACTGGCATGGGCGGCGCAGGAGCGCGGCGAGATCGTCGTCGCCGGCGCGCTGCAGGATCCGGCCGATATGGCGGTGCTGATGTTCCAGGGCGAGTCGCCTGAGGTGGCGGAGAAGTTTGCGAAGGCAGATCCGTATGTGACCAATGGACTGGTCACGGGCTATCGCGTGCGGCAGTGGAATACCGTGGTTGGCGAGATGGCGTTTTCGCCGGTGAGGGTGTAACGGACATGGGTCACCGCAGGGCTCGGCGCCCCCGCGGTGCCCCATTTTTACTTGGTCGCAGCGATCCACTTGTCAACCCGCGCCTCGAGTAAGGACAGCGGCAAGGTCCCATCCCCGATCACCACCGCATGGAACGCCGGCAGCGTGAACTTGTCGCCCAGCGCCTTGCGGGCGCGATCGCGCAGTTCCAGGATCTTCAGCGAACCGGTCTTGTAGGCCAGCGCCTGCGCCGGCCACACCATGTAGCGTTCGATCTGGTTTCTGGCGCGCGCTTCCTTCCAGCCGAGCGCCTTGGCCATGTAGGCGATAGCCTGCTCGCGGGTCCAGCCCTTGGAATGGATCCCGGTATCGACCACCAGGCGCACTGCGCGCATCAGTTCCGCGTTCAGATGCCCGAAGTAGGATTCGGGATCGTCGAACAGCCCCATATCGTGTCCCAGCGTTTCGCTGTACAGGGCCCAGCCTTCGGTATAGGCCGCGCTGTTCGGGTTTTCCGTGCTGAACTTGCGGAAGTCGGGCACGTCGAGCTCCTTGAGCAGCGCCGCGTGCAGGTGGTGGCCCGGCTGGCCTTCGTGCAGGAACAGGGTCACCATGCCGGTGCGGCTGTAGTCCTTGGGATCGTTCACGACCGCCCAGAAAACGCCCGGATGCGAACCGTCGGCCGCCGGCGGCGTGTAATGGTCGGAGGCGCTCGCGCGCGTCAGTTCAGGCTCGAGCTGCAGTTCGATCTGCGCTTTCGGCAGCAGGGTGAACATCGCGGGCAGCTTGGTCTTGACCTTCGCATCGATCGCCAGATAGGCTTTGAGGACCTCGGCTTCGGTGCTGAACGACTTGAATTTGGACTGCGCCGTGACCCACTGCGGCAGCTCGTTGGGCGCGCCCGTGTAGCCGAGCTTCGGTCCCAGCGCCACCCACTGCTGCTGGATGCGCGTCACTTCCTGCAAGCCTGTTTCGTGAATCTGGCCAGGGGTGAGCATGAGCGTGGTGCGGTCGTTCACCTGCGCCTGGTACCAGGCGGCGCCGTTAGGCAGCCCGTCCCAGCCGCTGGTGGCGCGGCCGGCCGGCAGGTAGTCTTTCTCGAGGTACTGCGCCAGGCGTTCGAGCGCAGGCATCAGCTTCTTGCCGACGGTGTCGCGGTAAGCGCTGGTGAGCTGTTCTTTTTCGGCTGGCGAAAACGTGGCCGGAAAGTTCTTGACCGGCGAGTAAAAGATGTTCGCTTCGACCGTATCGCTGCGCAGCTGTTTGAACTGGGGCAGCATCGCGTTGATGATGGTCTTCGGCTGCACGATACCGACGCGTACGCCGACTTTCATGTTGGCGATGGCCTGGTCGATCCAGGCCGGCAACTGCTCCAGGCGGCGCAGGTAATCCTGCTGCTGCTTGAAGGTGGCGAGCGGCTGCGAACCGGTGCCGCTGGCGTAATTGGCCAGGGTGCCCGGCACGTGGTCGAAATGGTTCAGCGGCAGCAGGTGGTCGGGAAAGACCGACAGGGCAAGCACGCTGGAGAGCTCATAGACCAGCAGCTCGTGCGTGAGGGCGTCCTTGTCCGACAGGCGATGGCGCGGAATCGACGCCAGCCGCTTTTGCATCTGGCGATACAGCGCGAACTGCGCGGCGCGGCGCTTGGGCGAGATGGACAGTCCGAGCTGGTCGTTGTAACGCGGGTCGCCGTTGGCGGTGGCAAACAGCAAAGGATCGAAGCTGGCGCGCGCATGGTGGAAGGCGGCGGCCAGGTGATCGATCTGCTTCTTGAGCGGGGCCGGGGTGACGGCCACGACAGGATGAACGGGGGCGACCGCAGCGGCGTTGGCGGACCCGGCCAGCAGGCAGGCGGCGAGGGCGGTGACGCGCAGCGAAGTGCGAAAGGCGAACGGTGACATGGCGATCCTGGCAACGGTTGACGGTGCCGATAGAATACATGAGGACAGGCCTGGACCGCCCATTCGTTCGACATCAGCGCCTTCCTTGCCGCGCACGCGGGCCAGACCGTCCAGCTCGAATTTGACAATTTCATCCCGCGCTACTGGACCGGCCCCGCCGGCATCGACCTGGACCACATCGCGCTGAGCGCGAATATCCCTGGGCCGACCGCGATCGCGTTGCTGGGCCTGGGCTTGACCGGCCTGGCGCTGGCACGCCGCAGCAAGGGCGGCGCGTACTGCCTGACGGCGCCGGTTGCGCGGTGGTCGCATTGCGCGCCACCCCGCTTGCGTTCGGGGCGAGCGTCCACTATACTGGATCAATGGATACTAAAGTAGATGAGATTGGCCTGCAGATCGCTGCCCGCATCCGCCTCGAGCGCGACGCGCGCGGCTGGTCGCTGGCCGAACTGGCCGAGCGTTCGGCGGTGTCGAAAGCCACCATCAGCAAGATCGAGCGCGCCGAGGCCAGTCCGACGGCAGTGATCCTGGTACGCCTGGCCGCCGCCTTCGACCTGACCCTGGCCGGCCTGCTGCTGCGCGCCGAAGAGGGCGCCGACAGCGACCGCGTCACGCGCGCGGCCGCGCAGCCCGAATGGCGCGATCCCGCCACCGGCTACCTGCGGCGCCAGATACTGGCCCGGGCCGACCATCCGCTGGAACTGGTGCAGGTGGAACTGCCGGCGGGCCAGCAGGTGTGCCTGCCGGCCAGCTCGTACGCGCACATCCGCCAGGCGGTCTGGCTGCAGGCGGGCGCGCTGGCGCTGACCGAGGGCGGCCAGCAACACCTGCTCGCGCCCGGCGACTGCCTCGCGTTCGGCGCCCCGTCCGACGTCATGTTCGCCAACCCGGGCACGCTGCCATGCAGCTACCTGGTGCTGCTGGCGCGTAGCTGAATGAGCGCGCTGCGCATCGTGCCGCTGACCGCCACGGCGCCCACCTGCGGCATGCTGGCCGAGCTGCTGGTCGAGGTGGTCGCCGCCGGCGGCTCGGTCAGCTTCATGCATCCGCTGGCGCTGCCGACCGCGCTGGCCTTCTGGGAACAGGCACTGGACGCTGGCGCGCGCGGCGAGCGTATCGTGCTCGGCGCCTGGGACGGCGAACTGCTGGCCGGCACCGTCACCGTGCTGCTCGATTTTCCGCCCAACCAGCCACACCGCGCCGAAATCGCCAAGCTGATGACGCGTCCCGCGCTGCGCGGTCGCGGCACGGCCGCGGCCCTGATGCGGCGCGCCGAACAAGTCGCTGGCGCGCACGGCAAGACCTTGCTGGTGCTCGATACCGCCAGCGACGGCGGCGCCGCCCGCCTGTATCAGCGCCTGGGCTTTACGCTGGCCGGGGAGATCCCCGACTATGCGCTCAAACCGCACGGCGGCTTGACCGGGACCTTGCTGTTCTGGAAAAGGATCTAGCCGGAACTTTCCTCCACGCAGGCTGTCGATGTAGGACGTCCAGCCCGTGTCACGAGGTTCACATTGCAAGCCACCATTACCGCATCGCCTTTCGGCGTGCTTCCCGACGGCCGCGAGGCCACCTTGTACACGCTCGTCAATGGCAGCCTGGTCGTCAAGATCACTGACTTCGGCGGCATCATCACCGAGCTGCATGCCCCCGACCGCGATGGCCGTCTGGCCGACATTGTGCTGGGCTTCGACAGCGTGGCGCCGTATGCCGGTGACTCGCCGTATTTCGGCGCGCTGATTGGTCGCTGCGCCAACCGGGTGCGGGCCGGCCGCTTCCATCTCGGCGAGCGCCAGTTCCAGCTGCCGGTCAATCACGGGGGGCACCACCTGCACGGCGGCCCGGGCGGTTTTCACAAGGTGCTGTGGCAGGCCACGCCCTACCGCCACAACGACGCGGTGGGCCTGCGGCTGGAACACCGCAGCGCCGACGGCGAGCAGGGTTACCCCGGCGCGCTGGACGTGAGCGCCGACTACCGGCTGGCGCCGGACAACCGGCTGCTGCTGAGCTTTGCGGCTACCACGGACAGGCCCACGCCGGTCAACCTGACCCAGCATTCCTACTTCAACCTGGAGGCGGGCGGCGATATCCTTGCGCACCAGCTGCGCTTGAACGCGCAGCGCTATCTGCCGGTCGACGCGACCCTGATCCCGACCGGCGAGCTGGCCCCGGTGGCCGGCACGCCCTTTGATTTTCGCCGCGCACGCCGGATCGGCGAACAAATCGGGCACGACCACGAGCAATTGCGCAGGGCCGGCGGCTACGACCACAATTTTGTGCTGGACCGGGCGGCCCCCGGTGTGGCCACGCTGGCGGCGCGCGTGTACGCGCCGCGCTCGGGCCGGGTGCTGGAATTGTTCACGCAGGAGCCCGGCGTCCAGTTCTACAGCGGTAATTTTCTCGATGGCAAACTGGAGGGCAAGGGGCGGCGCTACGGCTGGCGCAGCGGCTTTTGCCTTGAGCCGCAACATTTCCCCGATTCGCCCAATCAGCCGGCGTTTCCCGGCACGATACTCATGCCTGGCGACAAATACGCAAGCTCGTCCAGCTTCCATTTCTCGGTCGCAGGGTGACACGGCTGCGCGCGGCAAGGGCGCACGCCGGGTTTTCCTGCTAATGTTGTCGTTACGGCAGCGTGAAACGGCGCCGCAATCGGTTCGCATCGGCCGTTTTGGGGTGTCGCCCCATGCGATACGGATCTATTTGGTATGATTCGGCCGCAAGTCTCACGGCTGTGTTCGGAAGCTGATATGTCGTAAGAAGTGTGCAGCGCTGGCGCTTCAAGGGGTACAAACAACATATTTGAAAATAAAGTGTTGTATTTTTGCGAAATCGACAAATGAACAAATCGTTATGTTCGGTAACGAACTGAGCTTTAGTTGATAAGAAGGAATAATATGTACTCTGCTATGAATTAGATCAGTCCTAGCGAGCCATCCCCAAAAACCAACAAGCGAGAGAAAAACATGAAATTGACAAAAAAAGTTGTATCGATGACCGCAGTTGCAGCTGCAGCCGTTCTGATGGCTCAGGCCGCAAGCGCACAACAATTCGTGAACCCGGACTGGGCTAACCACGCGACCTACATCGGCGCGTCGATCGGCCAGAGCCGCGTGAACATCAACAATGCAGCGGCGAACGCCGCTTTCTCGGGCACCCCTATCCTGACCCAGGCGTTCGACGAATCGGATACCGCTTACAAGCTGCTGATCGGTAAGCAACTGAACCGTCACTTCTCGGTTGAAGGTACTTACTTCGACCTCGGCGATACCGGTTTCCGCAATACCAACGCCGCCGGCTCTTTCGCCACCCAACTGGGCTACAAAGGCGTTGCCATTGACCTGGTCACGCTGTTGCCACTGACCGAGCGTTTTGGTTTCTTCACCCGTCTGGGTGTGGCTTACACCAAGACCAACACCAACTTCAGCGGCACCCGCTACAGCGGCACGCCACGCAGCGGTTCGGATAACGAACTGCACGGCCGCGTCGGCCTGGGTCTGGAATTCAAATTCACCGAAGCGCTGGCCATGCGCGCTGAATACGAGCGTAACCGCCTCGACGACCGCCTCCGCACCAAAGCTAACGTTGACCTGGTCTCGCTCGGCCTGGTCTACAAGCTCGGTCGTCCAAAAGCACAGCCAGTCTACGTCGCTCCGGCACCAGTTGAGCCAGTCGTAGAAGCCGCGCCAGCACCAGCGCCTGCTCCAATGCCAGCACCGGCGCCAGCGCCAGTGCCGACCTCGGAAAAAGTCTCGTTCGCCGCTGAAGCCCTGTTCGACTTCGACAAGGCCGTCGTTAAAGCAGAAGGTAAAGCTGCTCTGGACGACCTGCTGATGAAACTGCAAGGCATGAACACCGAAGTGATGGTTACTGTCGGCCATACCGATTCGGTCGGTTCGGACGCTTACAACCAGAAACTGTCGCTGCGTCGCGCTGAAGCTGTCAAGGCGTACATCGTGTCCAAAGGCGTCGATGCATCGCGCGTCTACACCGAAGGCAAGGGCGAGTCCCAGCCAGTTGCAGACAACAAGACTGCAGAAGGCCGCGCCAAGAACCGTCGCGTAACGGTTGAAGTTGTCGGTACCCGTACCGTCAACAAGTAATCAGCTTCACGCAACGAAAAAGCCGCCGGCCCCCTGGGTCCGGCGGTTTTTTTTCGTCGACACCCCGGGGTGCTTCGCGTAAACAAATTGCACGTGTGTTGCATTTTCTAAAAATATTTCTCCGATTCAAGACCCTATGTACGCTTCCGAACGGATAACAAAGGTTCAAAAAGGAATAGTGGAGGTCTTGGCAGCACAACCATGCGTACCCCACGCGAAGGAACCACGATGAACGTCTTTAAAAGTACCAGAACGCTAGTTTGCGCCGCAGGCATCCTGCTCACCTCGTTCCTGACCGCCTGCGGCGGCGGCGGCGACCAGGGCCGCGATCCTATCCTCGGCCTGCCAGCGGCGGCCCTCGTCAGCGTGGCGGTGACCCCGGCCACGGCCACGGTGCAGATCGGCTTAACCCAACAATATACCGCCACCGCCAACTACGCGGACGGCTCCTCGCACGTGGTCACCACCAGCGCGGCCTGGACCTCCGGCTCGCCGCTCGTCGGCAGCGTCGGCGCGGCCACCGGCCTGGCCACCGGCCTGACCGTCGGCAGCGCGCAGATCAACGCCTCGTTCGGCGGCAAGGCCGGTTCGGCCAACCTGAGCGTGATCGCGCCGACCCTGGTGAACATTGCGGTCACCCCCGCCACCCCGAGCATCTTCGTCGGCGCGACGCAGCAGTTCGTCGCGACCGGGAACTACTCGAACGGCACCAGCGCCGTGATCGCCTCGCCTGTGTGGAATTCCGCTTCCCCGCTGGTGGCGACCATTGCGCCGACCGGCCTGGCCACTGGCCTGATTCCGGGCAACACCATCATTAGCGCGACCTCGGCTGGCGTTACCGGCAATGCCGTACTGACCGTCAACGCCGTCGTTGTCGTGCCGCCTGGCCCGCCAGTCCCACCGGTGATCCCGCCAGTCGTTCCACCACTGCCAGGCACCGTACCAATGGGTGGCGCTGGCCGTTTCGCAGTCCTGGCCGGTACCTCGATCACCAACAATGCCGGTGGCCTGACCCTGGTTTCCGGCGACGTCGGTTCGCCATCGCAAACGGTCGATCCGGTGCAAACCGCCGGCTGGGCCAACTTCAAGTCCGGCGCCATCCTCGCCCTCGGCCTGGCTGACCTGCAAGTCGCGATCACCAATGCCAACGGCCGTGCCTGCACCGTCAGCTCGGCTGCCGGCATCGACCTGGGCGGCAAGATCCTGACACCGGGCGTGTATTGCTACGCTGGCGCCATCACCTTGACCGGCACCTTCATCATGAACGGCCCCGGCGTGTATATCTTCCGCACCGCGTCGACCCTCGACACCAGCGCGAACGGCATCGTTGCCGTTGCCGGCGGCGCGTCGGCCAGCGAAGTGTTCTGGATCCCTACCGGTCCGACCACGCTCGGTGCGAATGGCGCCTTCCTCGGTTCGATCCTGGGCCAGTCCGCCGCGATCACGGTCGGCGACAACACGACCTTGCTGACCGGCCGCGTGCTCTCGGCTGCCGCCGTCACGCTGCGCAACAACGTCATCGTCAAATAAGCCACGCCACCTACTCAGAAAGCAGACCATGAAACTTATCAAAAACGTAGGCGCACTCACCGCAATCAGCTGCGCCTTGCTGGCCAGCCAGGTGGCGCAGGCCGCTGACGAACCTTTCGTCAATCCGGACTGGGCCAACCACGCTTGGTACGTCGGCGGCAACGTCGGCGTGGCCAAGGCCAACATCGACGAAGCGCGCATCAAGGCAGCGCTGGCCGGCAACGGTTCGACCGTCACCAACTACGACGAAGACACCCGCAACGTCGGCGCCCGCTTCTTCATCGGCAAGCAGCTGAATCGTTACCTGTCGGTCGAAGCCGGTTTGTTCGACCTGGGCAAGTTCGGTTTCAAGGCCACCACGACCGACGGTTCGCTCAACGCCACCGCCGGCTTTCGGGGCGTCAACCTGGACCTGGTCGGACAAGTGCCGATGGGCCAGCGCCTGTCGCTGCTCGGCCGTGTTGGCGTGAACTACGCCAAGACCACCACCGAGTTCACGGGCAACCGCCTGAACGCCGTGACCGGTCCCAAGCGCAATGAAAACAAGGCAGGCCTGCGCGCCGGCCTCGGCCTGGAGCTCAAGCTGAGCGAAGCGCTGGCCATGCGCGGCGAAGTCGAACGCTACCGCCTCAACGATGCCATCGGCAACCGTGGCGACGTCGACATGATCAGCCTTGGCCTGGTCTACAAGCTGGGCCGTCCAAAAGCGGCGCCAGTCTACGTCGCCCCGGCGCCTGCCGAGCCAGTCGTGGAAGCGGCCCCGGCACCGGCACCGGCGCCAATGCCGGCGCCAGCGCCAGCGCCAGTGCCGACGTCGGAAAAAGTGTCGTTCGCCGCCGAAGCGCTGTTCGACTTCGACAAGGCCGTCGTCAAGTCCGAAGGCAAAGCTGCGCTGGACGACCTGCTGATGAAACTGCAAGGCATGAACACCGAAGTGATGGTCACTGTCGGCCATACCGATTCGGTCGGTTCGGACGCCTACAACCAGAAACTGTCGCTGCGCCGCGCTGAAGCCGTCAAGGCTTACATCGTGTCCAAGGGCGTCGATGCATCGCGCGTCTACACCGAAGGCAAGGGCGAGTCCCAGCCGGTTGCAGACAACAAGACTGCAGAAGGCCGCGCCAAGAACCGTCGCGTGACGGTCGAAGTAGTCGGTACCCGCAACAAGTAATTTGCTGCAAGCATGAAAAAGCCGCCGGGCCTCGCAGCCCGGCGGCTTTTTTTCGTCTTGCCGATTTACAGCATCGGCAGGCGCAACATGTCGACCGTTTTACGGATCAGCAAGGTGCGGTTCCTGGTGTACGGCGGGAAAAACATCTTGATCAACATCAGCGGCGACGAGCGCAGCACGCCGCGCTCGTGCGAAAACGCCTTGAAGCCGTAAGCCCCGTGCGCATTGCCGATGCCCGAATTGTTGACGCCGCCAAAAGGCAGGTTGCCGTGGGCGAACTGCGCCACGCAATGGTTGACGCAGGCGCCGCCCGAACTGGTGCGCGTGAGCACCTTGTCGATATGCTGCTGGGTGCGGCTCCAGATATACAGGGCCAGCGGCTTGGGCGCGGCATTGATGGCGGCGATCACCTGGTCCAGGTCGGTGAAACTGATGATCGGCAGCAATGGCCCGAAAATTTCTTCTTGCAGGATGCTGCTGTCGGGCGCGACGTTGTCGAGCAGGGTGGGGGCGATGTAGCAAGCCTGCTCGTCCACCTGGCCGCCGATGTGCACCTGGGCGCCCTTGGCCACGGCGTCCGACAGCAGCGCCGCCACGCGCCGCGTGTGGCGCAGGTTGACGATGCGGGTCAGGTCCGGGCTCTGTTTCTGCGCCTCCGGCGTGCTGCCGTAGCGCGCCTGCAGCACGGTCTTGCATTCGTCGATGAAGGCGGCCTTGACCGATTCGTGGACGTACAGGGTGTCGGGCGCGACGCAGGTTTGGCCATTGTTGATGAACTTGCCCCACATGACCGTTTCGGCGGCCAGGCGCAGGTTGGCGCTGGCATCGATGATGGTCGGCGACTTGCCGCCCAGCTCGAGCGTGACGCTGGTCAGGTGTTTGGCGGCGGCCGTCATGACGATCTTGCCGACTGCCGGCGAGCCGGTAAAGAAGATATGGTCGAACGGCATCGCCAGCAGCGCGGTGGAGGTGGCTGCGGCGCCTTCGAACAAGGCCACTTCGGTGGCCGGAAACACTTCGGCGACGATGGCCGCCATCAGGGCCGACACCGCCGGCATCATCTCGGACGGCTTGATGATCACCGTGTTGCCGGCGGCGAGGGCCGACACCAGCGGCCCGAAACACAGGCTGAGCGGGTAGTTCCACGGCGCCACGATCAAGACGCGGCCGCGCGGCTGGTACTGGACCCAGGCCGAGGTGCCCAGCATGGTCGTGGTCGGCCACATCCGGGTTGGCTTCATCCAGCGCTTGAGCAGGCCGCGCGCGTGGCGTACCTCTTCCATCACGGGCAAAAATTCGGACGCTTCGACCTCGGCCGGCGACTTGCGGTAATCCTGGGCGAAGGCGGCATAGAACTGCTCACGGCGCGCCATCATCGCGTCGCGCAGGCGCGTGATGCGGGCCAGGCGCTCCCTGGCGCTCGACTGGCGCCAGCGCAGCGCCGTCTCCAGCTGGCTCTCGAACACGGCTTGCATCTGCGCCGGCGCAGCTTCCGTGGCGTCGCTGACCGCGGCGAGCGGCTGGGTTACATTGTTTGGCAGGCTCATTCGGCAATCCTGGTAGGTCGAGGTCGCCCAGCGTACCATGGGCTGCGGCGCCATATTGACAGGAATACTCTAATTTGCCGGGCAGCGTCGGAGCGAAGTAAAGGCAGGCTATCGCACGTTTAGTGAAATACTATTTCATCTATATTTTTAATAGTTCTATACTACGGGTCTGGCATCATTTTCCACACCACGCAAGGATACACACATGAAAACTGTAGGCGAAAAATTAGAACCGTTTAGCGTCCCGGCCGCCAAGCCAGGCTTCAACAACCATGAAGAGAACGGCGTTTCCGCTTTCGAGACCATCACGGAATCCTCGTTCCCCGGCAAATGGAAAGTCATCTATTTCTATCCGAAAGACTTCACCTTCGTGTGCCCGACTGAAATCGTCGAGTTCGCCAAGCTGAACAACGACCTGAAGGACCGCGACGCCGTCCTGATGGGCGGTTCGACCGACAATGAATTCTGCAAGCTGGCATGGCGCCGCGAGCACAAGGACTTGACCGGCCTGAACCACTACTCCTTCGGCGACGCGACCGGTTCGCTGGTCGACATGCTCGGCATCCGCGACAAGAGCGCCGGCGTTGCCCTGCGCGCGACCTTCATCGTCGATCCGGACAACACCATCCAGCACGTGTCGGTCAACAACCTGAACGTCGGGCGCAACCCGTCGGAAATCCTGCGCATCCTCGACGGCCTGCAAACGGACGAACTGTGTCCTTGCAACCGCAGCGTGGGCGGCGAAACGCTGTAACACGGTGCTCCACCAACCCGCTTCGGCGGGTTTTTAAACCCTGATATCATAGGATTTAACAATGGAATTCTTAAATTCGATTAAAGAGTTGATTCCCGACTACGCCAAGGATATCCGCCTGAACATCGACGGCACCATCGCCCGCTCCAGCCTGGAGGGCAACGATGCGGTCGGCGTTGCACTGGCAGCGGCGTTCGCGGCGAAAAGCCGCAAGCTCATCGACATCATCCTGGCCAGCGGCGCGTTGTCGCCCGAGGAAAGCAATGCCGCCATGACGGCCTCGGCCCTGATGGGCATGAACAATGTCTGGTATCCCTACCTGGAGATGGCCGACGACGCCGACCTCAAGAGCCAGCCGGCCCAGCTGCGCATGAATGCGTATGCGACCAACGGCGGAGTGGACAAGCGGCGCTTCGAAATGTACGCGCTGTCGGCGTCCATCGTCGGCAAATGCCACTTCTGCGTGAAGTCGCATTTTGAACTGTTGCGCAAGGAAGGGATGTCGTCGGCGCAGCTGCGCGACGTGGGGCGTATCGCCGCCGTCGTCAACGCCGCTTCGCAAGTGATCGCGGCGTCGAACTGAGCGGGATCGCTTAGCGGATCAGGAACAGTGCGGCGTCGGCCAGCACGTCGGTCGATACCAGCAAATAGGTGGCGGCGCTGGCCAGTCCCAGGTGCAGGGCGGCCCAGGTAAGGGGGAAGAGGCGCATCATGGTGTTCTCCAGCGGGCAACAAAACAGGTTTTGGGTTTTATCAGCGTATGACGCCATCATAGATGCTGTTCTGCCCGCCTAGTATCGGTCAACCGTCCGCCCCCATGTAGGAGCTTGGCTCGCCGTCGTGGCAACTGCTGTTCTCCTACGGCATTTGTAGGCGCTGTCCTATGGCGGCCTTCAATTGTGCGGCATACAGTCGTGTTATGACCACCCACGATCCCATCCTGATGCATCGCGGCGCCCTCGCGGCGCGGCGAAATACAATTGCGCGGCTGCTGCGCGAAGTCTTTGGCGTCGCACGCTTGCGAGACGGACAACAACAAGTGATCGACAGCGTCCTCGACGGGCGCGACACGCTGGCCATCATGCCCACCGGCGCCGGCAAGTCGCTGTGCTACCAGATTCCCGCGCGCCTGCTGGACGGCACCACGGTCGTGGTGTCGCCCCTCATTTCGCTGATGAAGGACCAGCTCGAAAAGCTCGAGGCGCTCGGGATCCGCGCCACCCAGGTCAACAGCAGCTTGAGCCGCGAGGAAGAAACGCAAGCCATCGAGGGCATTCGCAATACCGTGCACGAGATTGTGTTCTGCACCCCTGAACGCCTGTCCAGTCCCGACTTCCTGGCCGAGCTGCGCAAGATTCGAGTGGCGCTGGTCGTGATCGACGAAGCGCACTGCATCTCGCACTGGGGCCACGACTTCCGCCCCGCCTACCTCGAGCTGGCGGGCGCCATCGACGCGCTGGGCAAGCCGCCCGTGCTGGCGCTGACCGCCACCGCCACCGAAGACGTGGTGGCCGACATCGCCAGGCAGCTGGGACGCCCGCGCATGCAGGTCGTCAATACCGGCATCTACCGTCCGAATCTGCATTACCGGGTGGTCCAGGTCACCAGCAACGAAGAGCGCTACGCGCGCGCCCTGGAGCTGGTGCGCGCCGCGCAGGGCGTGGGCATCGTCTACACGGCCACCGTCAAGGCGGCCGAGGAAATGCTGCAGGTGCTGCAGGATGGCGGCGAGAGCGCCACCCTGTACCACGGCAAGCTGGCGGCGGCCGAACGCAAGGCCAGCCAGGACCAGTTCATGGCCGGCGAGCGGCGTGTGATGGTGGCCACCAACGCTTTCGGGATGGGCATCGACAAGCCCGATACCCGCTTCGTGATCCACCTGCAGATCCCGGCCAATCTCGAAGCCTACTACCAGGAGTCGGGCCGCGCAGGACGCGACGGCCAGGACGCCGAATGCACCCTGCTGCATTTTCACGATGACAAGCGGCTGCAGCAGTTTTTCCTGGTCCGGCACTATCCGGGTGCGAACGACCTGACCATGCTGCACCAACTGGTGTGCGGCCTGGCCGCCGAGGGCAGCGTGCCGGGTAGCAGGATCGCGCAGGCGGCTCCGGAGCTGGCTGCGTCCACGCTGAAGGTCTGCCTCAAGCTGCTCAAGGACGGCAAGCTGCTGCGCCAGAACCGCAAGCTCGAATACCTGCCCGGCAGCGCCAAATCGAACGCGGACCTGTTCGAGCAGCTGGCCCAGGTCTACGCGCGCAAACAGGAGCGCGACCGCGAGGCGCTCGAACAGATGGTCGCGTACGCGGTCAGCGGTTTTTGCCGCTGGCGCGTGCTGCTTGACTACTTCGCCGACGACACCCCCGGCTTCGAGAAGTGCTGCCGCTGCGACAACTGCCTGAACCCGCCGCAGGTGGCCCAGATCGAGATCCGCGACGACGAATTCGAGCGCGCGGCTCCGGCGCCGAGCGGTCCGCAGTTCGCGCCGGGCGCGAAGGTCAGGGTGCCCAAGTTCGACATCGGTTCGGTGGTCGGCGTGGCCGGCGATCAGGTGACCATCGTCTTCCCCGACGCCAGCACCCGCACCTTCCTGGCCGACTTCGTCGAAGCTGTCTGAGGGGGCAGCCATGGGCGACATGGTGGTGGTGCGCAAGGAGGGCCTGTACTGCGTGCCCGGCCAGTTCTACATCGATCCCTGGCAGCCGGTCGAACGCGCCGTCATCACGCACGCGCACGGCGACCACGCGCGCGTGGGCCACGGCCACTATCTGGCCAGCGCCGCCGGGGTCGGCGTGCTGCGTTCGCGCCTGGGCGAGATCGACATCGACGGTCTTGAATACGGCGCGACCGTGGTGCACAACGGCGTGACGATCTCGCTGCATCCGGCCGGCCATGTGCTCGGCTCGGCACAGGTGCGCATGGCGCACCGCGGCGAAGTGTGGGTCGCCTCGGGCGACTACAAGGTCGAGGCGGACCGCACCTGCGCGCCGTTCGAACCGGTGCGCTGCGACACCTTCATCACCGAGTCCACCTTCGGCCTGCCGATCTACCGCTGGCAGCCGGAGCAGGACATCTTCGACGACCTCAATGCCTGGTGGCGCAAGAACGCCGAGGAAGGGCGCTGCAGCGTGGTGTTCGCTTACGCTTTCGGCAAGGCCCAGCGCATCCTGTCCGGCCTTGATCCTTCGATTGGCCCGATTGTCTGCCACGGCGCGGCCGAACCGCTGAACCGGGTCTATCGCGCGGCCGGCGTGGCGCTGCCGCCGACCCGCATGGTGACCGAGGTCGACAAGGCCGACCTGAAACGCGCGCTCGTGATCGCGCCGCCGTCGGCGGCCGGCTCGCCCTGGATGAAACGCTTCGGCGACTACAGCGACGCCTTCGCCAGCGGCTGGATGCAGCTGCGCGGCGCGCGCCGGCGGCGCGGCGTGGACCGCGGCTTCGTGCTGTCGGACCACGCCGACTGGCCGGGCCTGATGACGGCGATCCACGCCACCGGAGCGCCGCGCGTGATCGTCACGCACGGTTCGATTCCCGTGATGGTGCGCTGGCTGCGCCAGATCGGGCTGGACGCATCGGGCTTTGCCACCGAATACGGCACTGACGACGAGGTGGAGGCCGGCGATGCGTGAATTTGCGCGCCTGTACGCGGAGCTCGACGAGACCACCGCGACCAAGCGCAAGCTCGAGGCCTTGCAGGCCTACTTCGGCAGCGCCGCGCCGGAAAACGCGGCGTGGGCCGTGTACTTCCTGGCCGGCGGCAAGCCGCGCCAGGCGGTGCCGTCCAAATTGCTGCGCCAGTATGCGATCGAGTACGCGGGCCTGGACGAGTGGCTGTTCGAGGAGTGCTACCAGGCGGTGGGGGACCTGGCCGAGACCATCGCCCACATCCTGCCGCCGGCGCGCCAGCGCAGCGACATCGGCCTGGCCACATGGATGCAGGAGCGGATCGGGCCCTTGCGCGGGGCCGACCCCGGCGCCATCCGGGCCGCGCTGTTCGGCTACTGGGATCAGCTGGACTGGCGCGAGCGCTTCCTGCTGGCCAAGCTGATCGGCGGGGGATTCCGGGTCGGGGTGTCGAAGCTGCTGGTCACGCGCGCGCTGGCGGCGCTGGGCGGCGTCGACAGCAAACTGGTTGCGCAGCGCCTGATGGGCTGGACCGACGGCAGCGTGCGCCCGACCGCAGCCGGCTTCCTGCAATTGATCGCGCCGCCGTCCGACACCGAGCACCAGCTGCGTGGCGGCCAGCCCTATCCCTTCTTCCTGGCCCACCAGCTGCAGGGCGAGCCGGAGGCGATCGGCGCGCTGCAGGCTTGGCAGGCCGAGTGGAAGTACGACGGCATCCGCGCCCAGCTGGTGCGCCGCGGCGGCCAGAACTATCTGTGGTCACGCGGCGAGGACCTGATCACCGAGCGTTTTCCCGAACTGGCCGCACTGCCGCTGCCCGAGGGCACGGTGATCGACGGCGAAGTGCTGATCTGGTCGGCCAATGATGCACCCGCGCCGTTCGCCGACCTGCAAAAGCGCATCGGCCGCAAGACCATCTCGAGCAAGATGCTGGCCGAGCTGCCGGCCGTGCTGGTCGCCTACGACCTGCTCGAAGAGGAGGGCGTGGATCTGCGCGCGCTGCCCCAGCGCGAGCGCCGCGTGCTGCTCGAGGCGCTGGTCGCGGCCACCGCCAGGTCGCAGCTCAAGCTGTCGCCGCTGATCGCCGCGTCAAGCTGGCAGGAGCTGGCCGCCATCCGCACAGAATCGCGCGAGCGCGGCGTCGAGGGCATGATGCTCAAAGCGAAGGAGGCGCAGTATGGCGTGGGCCGCACCAAGGACGTGGGCACCTGGTGGAAATGGAAGATCGATCCCTACACCATCGATGCGGTGTTGATCTACGCGCAGGCCGGGCACGGGCGGCGCGCCTCGCTCTACACCGACTACACCTTCGCGGTCTGGGACGACGACGATGACGGCGAGCGCAAGCTGGTGCCGTTCGCGAAAGCTTACTCGGGCTTGACGGACGCCGAAATTGCCGTGGTCGACAATGCGATCCGCAAAACCACGATTGAAAAATTCGGCCCGGTGCGCTCGGTCAAACCCACCATGGTGTTCGAGATCGGCTTCGAAGGCATCGCCCGCTCGACCCGGCACAAGGCGGGCATCGCAGTGCGCTTTCCGCGCATCCTGCGGCGGCGCGACGACAAGGCCATCGACGACGCCGATTCGCTCGCCACGCTCAAGGGCTTGCTCGCTGCGGCTGGTCCATGAGCAAGAGCGCCATGGCGGCCGCGCTCGACGCCTGGTTCGCCGAGCGCGGCTGGAAGGTCTTTCCTTTCCAGCGCGCCGTATGGAAGGCCGCGCTGGCAGGACGATCGGGCCTGCTGCACGCCAATACCGGCGCGGGCAAGACCTATGCGGTGTGGTTCGCCGCCTTGCTGCGCGGTGCGCGCCAGCCCAAGGCCGGCGGCCTGCGCGTGCTGTGGATCACGCCGATGCGCGCGCTGGCGGCCGACACCCAGCGCGCGCTCGAAGCATCCGGCGCTGTTCTGGCGCCCGCGTGGACCATCGGCGCGCGCACCGGCGACACCAGCGCGGCGGAGCGGGCGCGCCAGGCCAGGCGCTTGCCGTCGGTCTTGATCACCACGCCCGAGAGCCTGTCGCTGCTGCTGTCGCACGCGGCGGCTGCTGACCAGTTTTCACAGCTGGACATGATCGTCATCGACGAGTGGCATGAACTGATGGGCAGCAAGCGCGGGGTGCAGGTGCAGCTGGCGCTGGCGCGCCTGCGCCACTGGCGGCCCGGCCTGCTGGTGTGGGGCCTGTCGGCCACCATGGGCAACCTGGCGCAGGCGCAGGAGGTGCTGCTGGGCCCTAGCCAGGGCGTGCTGGTCGAGGGCGATACGCGCAAGCGGATCCTGGTCGATTCGCTCATTCCCGCCAATGTGTCGCGCTTTCCGTGGGGCGGGCACCTGGGCATGGCGATGCTGCAGCCGGTGATCGCCGAAATCGCCGCGCACAACGCCACCCTGGTGTTTACCAACACCCGCTCGCAGTCCGAGCTGTGGTACCAGAACATCCTGGAAGCGCGTCCCGACTGGGCCGGCGTGATCGCGCTGCACCACGGTTCGCTCGACCGCGAGGTGCGCGAATGGGTGGAGGCGGGCTTGAAAAAGGGTGAACTGAAGGCGGTGGTCTGCACCGCCAGCCTGGACCTGGGTGTCGATTTCCTGCCGGTCGAGCGGGTGCTGCAGATCGGCAGCGCCAAGGGCATCGCGCGCCTGCTGCAGCGCGCCGGGCGCAGCGGCCACGCGCCTGGCCGCGTCTCGCGCGTGACGCTGGTGCCGACCCACAGCCTGGAAATCCTCGAGGCGGCCGGCGCCAGACAGGCGGTCGCAGCGCGCCGGATCGAGGCGCGCCTGGTGCCCAACAAACCGTTCGACGTGCTGGTGCAGCACCTGGTCACGGTGGCGCTGGGCGGCGGCTTCCAGTCCGAAACGCTGTACCGGGAAGTGCGCAGCGCCTGGTCGTACCGCGCGCTGGGCTGGGAAGAGTGGCAATGGGCGCTCGACTTCGTAGCGCGCGGCGGCCAGAGCCTGGTGGCCTATCCCGAGTACCAGCGCGTGGTGGCCGACCCGGACGGCGTGTTCAGGGTGCCCAGCCCGGCGCTGGGCCGGCGCCACCGGATGGGCATCGGCACCATCGTCTCGGACGCCTCGGTGCAGGTGAAGTATATGAGCGGGGGACGGCTGGGCAGCGTCGAGGAATCGTTCATTGCGCGCCTGAAGGCGGGCGACCATTTCCTGTTCGGCGGGCGCATCCTGGAATTTGTCCGGCTCCATGAAATGACGGCCTTCGTCAAGCGCGCCACCGGTGCGCGCGGTGCGGTGTCGCGCTGGCAGGGCGCAAAGATGCCGATGTCGTCCGAGCTGGCGCACGCCGCGCTTGAACAATTGCGACTGGCTTCGCTTGGCCAGTTCGACGGCCCCGAAATGCAGGCCATTCGGCCGCTGCTGGAGATCCAGCAGCGCTGGTCGGCCCTGCCCACCAACGACACGCTGGTCATTGAAAGCCTGGCGAGCCGCGAGGGCCATCACCTGTTCATGTATCCGTTTGCAGGCCGCTCGGTGCACATGGGACTGGCCTCGCTGTTCGCCTACCGGGTCGGGCGGCGCCAGCCGATCACGTTTTCCATCGCGATCAACGACTACGGCTTCGAACTGCTGGCGGCCGAACCGGTGGCCTGGCGAGCGGTCTTGCCGACCCTGTTTTCCAGCGAACGCCTGCTCGAGGATGTACTCGAGAGCCTGAACGCGACCCAGTTGTCGCAGCAGCGCTTTCGCGAAGTGGCGCGCATCGCCGGCCTGGTGTTCCAGGGCTACCCGGGCCAGCCCAAGAGCGCGCGCCAGGTGCAGGCCTCGTCGTCGCTGTTCTTCGAGGTGTTTCGCAAGCACGATGCCGGCAACTTGCTGCTGACGCAGGCCCAGCGCGAAGTGCTGGAACAGGAACTCGAACTGACGCGCCTGCGCGATACCCTGGCCGCGCTGCGTGCGCGCTCGCTGGCGTTTTGCGAAGTCGCGCGCGCCACGCCGTTCGGCTTTGCCTTGATGGTCGAGCGCTTCCGCGAAAAACTGAGCACCGAAAAGCTCTCGGACCGGGTCGCGCGCATGCTGCGCGAACTGGAAAAGGCGGCCACGCCATGAAGGTGCGCATCGCCGGCGAAGAGCTGTTGCTGCTGCCGGAAAAGGCGGTGTACTGGCCGCGCGAAAAAATGCTGGTGGTGGCCGACATTCACTTTGGCAAGGCCGCCTCGTTCCGCGCCCAGGGAGTGCCGGTCCCGCGCGGCACGACCACGCAAAACCTGGACCTGCTCGACGACCTGACGGCGCGGCACGATACGCGCCAGATCGTGTTCCTGGGCGACTTTCTGCATGCGCGCGCCGCCCACGCGACAGCCACCCTGGCGGCCCTGCTGGCCTGGCGCCGGGCTCGTCCCGACCTGCGTCTGGTGCTGGTGCGCGGCAACCACGACCTGCACGCGGGCGATCCGTCCGCTGCGCTCGGCATCGAGGTCGTCGATGAACCGTTCGCGGTGGCGCCGTTCGCCTTGTGCCACCATCCCGACATTGTTGCCGCGGGCTATGTTCTGGCTGGCCATGTGCACCCGGTCTACGTGCTCGCCAGCGGCCACGACAGCCTGCGCCTGCCATGCTTTATCGCCGGGCCGGGGCGCATGATCCTGCCATCGTTCGGCGCCTTCACGGGCGGCTTCGTGCTCGCTCCCGCGAGCGGGGATCGGGTCTGGGTCAGCTCCGGCGAGGCCGTGCACTCTGTACGCTAACGTACCGACCAGCCCTTGTTGCCAGCGTACCTTGTCGTGGTAGGTCGGAAACATCCGACAACCCTGTACAACCACCCAAGGAGAACATCATCAAAACCTCACAAAAACTATTCACCGGGCTGATGGCCGTTGTTCCACTGTTTTCCATCACCCTCGCCAGCGCCCCGGCGCAGGCGCAGCAATACGCCACCACGTCGGTCGTGGCCGCCCCGCGCATCCGCGGCTTCGAAGTTGATGAAGTACGCCGCCTGGTGCCGGGCGCCGAACTCGAATTCAAGCTGTACGGCACCCCGGGCGGGCGCGCCAACCTGAGCATCCGGGGCGCCACCCGTAACCTGGCCCTGACCGAAACCGATCCTGGCCAATATGAAGGCACTTATGTCATCGGCACGCGCGACCGCATCACCGCCAGCAGCGCGGTGACCGCCAACCTGCGCGTGGGCAACCTCGTGACCAGCGGCGTGCTGTCCGAATCGGTGCAGCGCCAGCCAGGCGCGCGCCGCGGCGACCGTCGTGACGAGCGCGATTACGCCATGGCCGACGCACCGCGCATCGAACGCTTCGATGTGCGCGGCGACGACGCCCTGACGGCCGGCAATGAATTGAACTTCATGGTCTACGGCACCCCGGGCGCCAAGGTCGACATGTCGATCGACGGCACGCGCGGCGTGTTCTTCCTGCCTGAAGTCAAACCGGGCGAGTACAGCGGCGAATACATCATCCGCCGTTCCGACCGCATCGTGCCGAACAGCGTCGTCACCGCCAATATGCGCATCGGCAACCGCGTGGCCACGGCCAAGTTGAACAAGCCGCTGCTGCTGGCCAGCTCCCCATCGAACCCGCCACGCGTGGTGCGTTATTGCACCAACTGCGCGGTGGTCGAAGCGATCAACGTGGTCCAGGTTGACGGCGAAGGCAACTACCTCGGCGCCATCGGCGGCGGCGTGGTCGGTGCTGCCATCGGCAGTCAGGTCGGCAAGGGCAGCGGCAAGACCGCGGCACAAATTGCCGGCGCGCTCGGCGGCGCCTATATCGGCCGCAATATCGAACGCAATGCCAAGCGTACCAACCACTATGAAGTGGTGATCCGTTTCACCAACGGTGGCACCCAGACCGTGACGTATGAAAACGATCCAGGCCTGCGCGTTGGTGAAAAAGTGAAAATCAACAGTGGTGTGCTAGAACGCGACGCCTCGTAATCGTTTTCTGCAATAAAAAAACGGCGCCCGCGGGCGCCGTTTTTACGTGGGAAACAAGGTTCAGACGATGGTCGTGGCCAGCACCTGGTCGTCGCCTGGTTGCTCAAGCTCGGCTTTGGCCTTGGCGGCAGCGACGCTTTGCTTGGCGCGCGAACGCGACGGTGGCAGGCGGCGCAAGGTTTTCAGCGCTTCCGCATCCTTGATGCCGATGGTGCGCTGGTCAACCGTGATCAGGCCGATTTCATTGAACGCCGACAAGGTGCGGCTGACCGTTTCCAGCGTCAGGCCCAGGTAGCTGCCGATTTCGTGGCGCGTCATGCGCAGGTTGAACAGCTTGCTCGAGTAACCCATCGCGGCGAAGCGGTCGGCCAGCGACACCAGGAAGCGCGCCACGCGGGCTTCGGCCGACAGCGCGCCCAGCATGCCGATCATGGCTTGCTCGCGCACCAGCTCGCGGCTCATGACGCCGTACATGACGTTTTCGAGTTCGAGGTGGACGCGGCCGAGCGCGGTGAGTTTTTTGAACGGCAGCAAGATCAGGTCGCAGTCGGACAGGGCCACCGCTTCGGACGCGTAGTGGCGGGTGTGGATGCCGTCGACGCCGAGCATGTCGCCCTTCATCGGGAAGCTGAGCACCTGCTCGTTGCCGAATTCGTCGATCAGCACGGTTTTGAGGAAGCCGGAATTGACGATGTACAAGGTGTCGAAGGCCTGGCCGATGGTGTGCACGCGCTGCCCGGTCTTGAACTGCACGTGCTGGAACAGCAGCTCTTCGGTGTTGACCGAGACGGCGGCGGTAATGTGCAGCAGGTCGCACACTTCCTTGAGGTTGGACCAGAGGCGGCCCTGGCGTTGGCGGCCTGCTTCCATCGGCGACGAATGCATGGTCGACGAGTTGGTGGGGCGGTTATCGGACGTTGGCGTGGTCAGCATGCTCATCTCCAGGTGAAGAAATCTTTGGGTTTCAAGCTGCGGCAATCAGGCTCTGTAACAACGATCAGGAATGCCGCGACCGGAGCTTCAAAAGTGATGGAACAGCACGGCTGGGATTAGCTTGCGTCTTTCTTTTTCACCGCAGGAAAGCCCGAATCGTTGGATTGAGTATGCCAACTCGAGTCTGGCATTGATATCAGCGAACGCTGAATCTGGGAGTAGGACAGGGCGCGGCTTTGTAGGACGAATCCTATGCAAAGCGGCTAACCTCATAGGGGGAGCGGGCGCAGAAGGCGGGGAGGGCGACGCGGATTACTGCTGAGAATTGATGACCTCGATTGACGTTTCTCGGCACGAAAACGTGGCACTTCTGTCTAAAACTTTTGGCTCATGATTTGAACGGCGATAACAGGCGGTGCGCCACGGCGTACTGCACCATTTCCGACAGCGAGGTCATGCCCATTTTTTGCATGATGCGCGTCTTGTGGGTACTCACCGTTTTCACCGACAGGTGCAGGCTGTTGGCGATCTCGGTGATCGACTTGCCGCCCACCAGCAGCGAAAACACTTCGAACTCGCGGTCCGACAACTGCTTGTGCAGCAATTGCTCGTTGGGCGTCATGATGTTCAGCGCCAGCTGCTCGGCCACTTCGGTGCTGATGTAGGGCCGTCCCGAGGCCACCTTGCGGATCGCCCCCACCAGCTGCGTACCCGCGCTTTCCTTGGTCAGGTAGCCCTGCGCGCCGGCGCGGATGGCCCGCACCGCGTACTGTTCTTCCTCGTGCATGGTGAGGATCAGGATGGCCAGCTTGGGCGCCTCGCTCTTGATCTGGCGGATCAGGTCGACGCCGCTGCGTCCCGGCATCGACAGGTCGAGCAGCAGCAGGTCGAAGCCGCCCTGGCGCACATGGGACAGCACTTCAAAGCCGTTGATGGCCTCGCCCACGATATCGATGTCGAGTGCGCCGTCGAGAATGCGCTTGAGCCCTTCGCGCATGATCGTGTGGTCGTCCGCAATGACAATTCGTATCATAAGTGTGCAATCCGGTCGCCGGTTTTTCAACCGAAAGTTAATGTTAAAAAGTTACTGAACGTGCGCGAGGCGAAGGGTACGGGGAAATCGCCGCGCGCGCAATCAGCAAATTTGCTAGCTAGCCGGTTCCTTGACGAGGCGGTGCACCAGGACCGGGCGGGTGGTGTGCGACAAGACCTTGTTGGTGACGCTGCCCAGCAACAGCTGGCCCCAGCCGCTGCGCCCGTGCGAGCCCATGAAGATCAGGTCGCAGCCTTCGGCCTCGGCCACGCCGACGATTTTCAGCGCCGGGCCGTCGGCGAAGGCCGTCATGGCCTCGACCGCCAGTCCCGCGGCCTGCGCGGCGCGCACGATGGCGTCGGTGTGCCCGGCGCCCACGTCGCGCATGCGCGCTGCATATTCCTCTTCGGTGGGGTAGGACGGCGGGATGATTTCCACCGCCACCGGATACTGGTAGGTGGGCGCCACGTACAGGGCCAGCACCTGCGCCCCCATTTGGCGCGCGAATTCAACGCCGGCGCAAGCGGTGTGGCGCGAAACGGCCGAGCCATCCGTCGTGATGAGAACTTTCTTGTACATGGTCATCCCTTTTCTCAGTTGGTATTTTCCCGTGTTCCCCCGCCGAAGACCATTGATAAAACGCAAGTGTTTGATCTGGCTCAAGCCGAGGGCGCGTAAAGACAGTGGTTCGCGCGGGCTTTTATTGCCATGGAACCCAATTTTCTGGTCGTTCCCGATGGTAAGATTACAAAATACAACAGGTGTTGGATCAAAACCCTGCATTTTGATTGTCGGCCTCGCAATTTTCGTCCCTGTATACAGACTAGAAGATGCACACTGATTTACCAAGGGCTGTCAGCACTGCTAAACTCGAAGAAACGCCGCCCCAAAATTGCTGCACATCACGCTCTGCCCAAAACTCGCACGGCACACGGAACTCTTAACACTATTGCGATACCACATGGAGATGCAGGGATATGACCGACGCCGCTGATGATTTCGACGCACTGTTCGATGAAGTGTCCGCGCAACGTGAAACCACGCAGGTTGCCAAACCCGCTGCCAAACCGGCTGCCCCGGCCGCCGATGACCTGGAAGCGCTGTTCGACCAGGTTGCCGCCACCCGTGCCGAGCCGGAGCCGGCCGCGGCCAGCGAAGCGCCGGTTGACGAGGAGGGCGCCGACGGCAGCGCCGCCGACAAGCCGATGTTCGAGCGCCTGGGCGGCATCGTGCGCCTGCTGCACGATTCGCTGCGCGAGCTGGGCTACGACAAGGCGCTGAGCGAAGCGTCGAACCAGATCACCGACGCCCAGGACCGGCTCGAGTACGTGGCCAGCCTGACCGAACAGGCCGCCAACAAGGTGCTCAACACGCTCGACGAGGGCATGCCGGCCCAGGACTTGTTGTCGAAGAAAGCCAAGGACATGGAAGTGCGCTGGGCCGACCTGTTCGCCGGCAAGCTCAGTATCGACCAGTTCAAGGCCCTCGCCGGCGACGCCCGTTCCTTCGCCCAGGCCGTGGGCGAGGCCACCGAAGCCGAAAAGGCGCGCCTGCTCGATATCATGATGGCCCAGGATTTCCAGGACATCACGGGCCAGCTGATCAAGAAAGTGGTGACCATCACCAAGACCGTCGAGCACGAGCTGGCCGAGCTGTTGCGCGACAACGCCCCGCCTGCGGTGCGCGAAAAACTGCAGGCCAAGCCAGCCCTGATGTCCGGCCCGGCCCTGCCGTCGGTCGCGCTCGACCAGGACAATGTTGACGACCTCTTAGCCGACCTGGGATTCTAATGGACGATATGCTCAAGGATTTCGTCGTCGAGGCGATGGATCTTGCGGTCAACGTTGAAGAACACTTGTTGCGGCTCGAACGCGACCCCAACAACAAGGAGACGCTGAACGCGGTGTTCCGCTCCTTCCACACGATCAAGGGCGGGGCCGGGTTCATGAACTTGCCGGCCCTGGTCGCGGCCTGCCACCTGACCGAAAATCTGTTCGATGCGCTGCGCACCGGCGCCGCGCCCGTGACCCCGATCGCGATCGAGGCCGCGCTGCAGGCGTCCGGCTTCGTGGCCGACCAGCTCACCGACCTGTCCAACGGCGCCTTGCCCGAACAACTGGCCTCGATGCCCGACTCGCTCGAGCGCATCCTGGTCAATGCCATCGAAGGCAAGGGCGATGCCCCGGCCCCCAAGGCCGCCCCCGCCAAGCCGCTTGCAGCCGCTGCGCCCGCAGCGCCGGCGCGCGCCGCGATGGCGCCCGGCGCCGACGGCCTCGATTGGGAAGCGATGTTCATGGCCGTGGTGCCGCCGGGGACCTATGTTCCGGCCAATGCCCCGGTGGTGGCGCTGGCGGCCGATCCTTCCGCCCCGTCCGAGGGTTCGCTGGCGGCCGCCGCCGCGCGCGCCGGCGTGGCCGAGGGCGTCGACCGGCGCGAAGAGAAAGTCCAGGAGTTTCGCGCCGCCTCGGCCCCGGCCAAGGAAGACAGCATCCGGGTCGACGCCGTCAAGCTCGACGCGCTGCTGGAAGTGGCGGGCGAGTCGGTGCAGGCAGCCAACCAGGCCGCCGTGCTGCTTGAACGGCTGCTGCAATTCAAATTCGAAGGCCAGGCCGCGGCCTTGATGACGACCCTGACCGAAACGCTGGAACGCGCCTCGCGCTATTCGGCCGAGCTGCAGCGCGCCACACTGGCGACCCGCATGCAGCCGGTCGGGCGCCTGTTCCAGAAATTCCCGCGCCTGGTGCGCGAACTGGCCAAGGACCTGGGCAAGGACGTCGAGCTGACCATCGAAGGGGCCGAGACCGAAGTCGACCGCGTGGTCGTCGACAGCCTGTACGACCCGCTGGTGCACATGCTGCGTAATGCCCTCGACCACGGGGTCGAGTCGCCCGAAGACCGGCTCGCCGCCGGCAAGCCGGCCAAGGCCTTCATTTCGCTCAAGGCCTGGCAGGAAGCCAATAGCGTGATGATCGTGCTGCAGGACGACGGCAAGGGCATGGACCCGGTGCGCCTGCGCAAAAAGGCGCAGGAAAAAGGCTTGATCAACGACAGCGGCGCGCCGTCCGACGAGGAAGCCTACCAGTTGGTGTTCCTGCCGGGCTTTTCGACCAAGGACGTGGCGTCCTCGGTGTCGGGACGCGGGGTCGGCATGGACGTGGTGAAAACCGCGGTCGAAAAAAACCGTGGCGCCATCCATATCGAGTCCGAACTCGGTTTCGGCACCAAGTTCGCGATCCGTCTGCCGATCGAACTGTCGATCGTGCCGACCATGCTGGTATCGACCTCCGGCGCCATGCTGGCGCTGCCGATGGCGGTGGTGCAGCGGGTGGTCGAGCTGCCCGATACCTTCATGAACGTGGGCGGCGCGCCGGTCCTCAAGGACCAGGGGCGGCCTTTGCCGGTGCGCTCGCTGGCCGGCGCGCTCGGCTACGAAGCGTGCTCCGAAAAAGTCGGCATCGTCGTCAACGCCCCCCAGCCCTATATCCTGGCGGTGGCGGCGGTCGACGGCACCGCCGACCTGGTCATCAAGCCGATGACCGCCATCGCGGTCGAAGGCATCACCGGCACAGCCCGTTCCGCCGAGGGCGAACTGGTGCTGGTGGTGGGCCTGTCGTTCCTGATGGAAGGCTGCCGCAGCACCCTCAAAGTCGCCGCCTGAGCCGCCTCCCTGCGCCGCCCGGGCTGAACCCCGGGCGGCGTTTGCACATCTGAGCGTTGTTTTTATGGCAATCGGGAATTTCAGATTGTCTTGCCTGTCATTACATGTCACCATGCAGCCTACTTTTTTTGAAGCAACTTTAGTGAAAGCTGTTAACAAATGACTTCGGAAACGTTCGAACAGGTCCTCGCTGCCGCCCAGGCTGCGGGCTCGATCACGCCAGCATGGAAAAAATTCGTCAATACCCGGTTTTTCGTGCCGGTGCTGGGGACGGCCGACATTGACCCGAAAAAACTGACCCTGCACGTGGCGCCCGGCGCCCATGAGGGCGGTCCGGCGGTGACGATTTCCGAAGTGCGCGAGCGCCTTGCGGCCCATCCCGGCGCCACCCTGGCCACGCTGACCGGGGCCGATGTGGTGCGCCTGATGCAGGCCGAAGCGGCCATCCTGGTGGCCCTGTCGGGCAGCGCTTTTAGTATCGCCAAGGACCGCGTCGACTGGCTCAAGAAGGGTATTGAAGCATCCCAGGCCAGGGCAGCGGCCAAGGCGCGCGAGGCCGCCGGCGGCTTCGTGCCGCTCGATATGCCCGCCGCCGCCGAAGCACCAGCGGCGCCGGCCCCGGTCGCGATCGCCAAGCCGGTCCCGGAGCCTGCGCTGGTGGCCGACCCGGTGCGCCGCAACCAGGTGGGCGTGCTCGACGTCGCCGCGCTCAAGCCGCGCAGCGTGTCGCTCGCTTCCGTCGGCCTCGAATTTTTCGTGCCGGCGGCCTGGCGCGAAATCAAGAACAACAAGGGGCTCAAATTCATCGACGACGCCAGCGGCAGCGTGATCGACGCGTCAGGCATGCACCGTCCCGGCATGTCCCTGATGCAGTGGAACGGCATGCGCATGGCGCTGGTCCAGCACGACATGCGCTACCTGGTCCAGGACGGCGAGTCGTACACCATCGACGGCGAAGGCTGGCGCGACCGCGTCAAGGGCATGGTCACCGAATTTGCCGGCACCTTCCCGGGCGACGATTTCCCAAGCCGCTACCTGCTCGCCTGCATCTGGATCGACGGCACCGTGGCCGCGATCACGGTGCGCGCGCCGGCCGCCGCCTTCGAACAGCACCGCCAGTTGTACAAGTGGCTGCTCAGCCGCGTCGACATTCTGGCCAGCGCCGCCATCGAGGCGCGCATGCCGCTGCGCAGCAACGGCACGCCGTTCGAGGACGAATCGTCCGAGTCGCCGGGGGTGTTCGGCCTGTCGCTGCGCGGACGCATCACGCGCTTGCAGGCGCTCGCCTATTCGTTCCCGGTGTACCTGCCATTGGCGGCCGCGGCCATCCTGGCGGCGGTGGTGATGCCGAAAAATAAAGTGGCCGGCATCACGATGCTGGTGCTGGCCTTTTTCGTCACGATGTGGCTCGGCCTGCGCCTGCTGGTGCTGCGCCTGCACGACGCCAACATCAGCGGCAAGTGGATCCTGTACTACCTGGGCGCGGCGGTCCTGGCCGGCATCTTTCGCATGCCGCTGCTGATGGCGGCGGTGCTGGGGATCGGCTGGCTGGCCATGATGGTGTTCTACTGCCTGGTGCCGGGCACGCCGGACGACAACGACTTCGGCGAGCCGCCGGGCGAAAATTCGAACCTGGTCAAGCTGGGGGCGATCCTGTTCATCGTGCTCCAGGTGGGCATGGTGGCCGGCCCGGCCAAGATGGCGAAGTCGCCGGGCGGCTTCGGCAACCAGATGGGGTTTGGCGCCGCAAGCGGCCAGGCGCACAAGAGCGTGACCTTCATGCCGGCCGACGGCAGCTTCTCGGTCGACATGCCGGGCGAACCGGAATTGGTGCCGATGCCGCCGCAGGCGCAGGCCATGGGCGTGAGCCAGATGTACCAGTTGGCCTCCCAGCAAGGCGTCTACATTGTGCAGACCATGGATCTCGGGCGCGGCACCCTCGACCACGTCGGCACCATCGAGGCCATGCAGGCGTCGCTGGTGGGCAGCGACGGCACGCTGATGTCGTCCACGACCATTCTGCTCAACGGCATGAAGGGGCGCGAGGTGCGCGTTGCGCTGCCCCTGAACATGATGCGCGCGGTGCGCTTCATTATCGTCGGCGCCAAGATCATCATGGTCGCTGTCGTGACCACCCACGACGCGGCCGGTGAAGCGCTGGCCGAGGACTTCCTGACCTCGTTCAAGCTGAACTGAGAAAGCGGACAAACGAGCGATCGTTTGTCAGCATGATACATATTTCGAATAAACTTCAGTAAATGTGTATCAAAAACGGTAAAAGTATCAAGATGGTGGTCCGACTACCGCAGTGCACAAATATGGCATAATCGAATGCGCTATTCGATTCATGCAGTCGCTGACACCATCCAACATGATAAAAACGCTCTACGACAAACTCTGGGAATCGCACGTGGTCCGTGCCGACGAGGATGGCACCACGGTGCTGTACATCGACCGCCACCTGGTCCATGAAGTGACCAGCCCGCAAGCCTTCGACGGCCTGCGCGCCGCCGGGCGCGCGCTGTGGCGCACCTCGGCCAACCTGGCCGTGGCCGACCACAACGTGCCGACCACCGACCGCAAGGACGGCATTCTAGATCCCACTTCGCGCCTGCAGGTGGAAACGCTCGACGCCAACGCCAAGAGCTACGGCCTGACCTACTTCAACATGAACGACAAGCGCCAGGGCATCGTGCACGTGATCGGGCCGGAGCAGGGTGCGACCCTGCCGGGCATGACGGTGGTGTGCGGCGACTCGCATACCTCCACCCACGGCGCCTTCGGCTGTCTGGCGCACGGCATCGGCACTTCCGAGGTCGAACACGTGCTGGCCACCCAGACCCTGCTGGCCAAGAAATCGAAAGCCATGCTGGTCCAGGTCGACGGCGCACTGCCGGCCGGCGTGACCGCCAAGGACATCGTGCTGGCCGTGATCGGCAAGATCGGCACCGCCGGCGGCACCGGCTACGCCATCGAATTTGGCGGCTCCACCATCCGTTCGCTGTCGATGGAAGGGCGCATGACGGTCTGTAATATGGCAATCGAAGCGGGCGCGCGCGCCGGCATGATTGCCGTCGACGAGACCACCATCAATTACGTCAAGGGCCGCCCGTACTCGCCCGCCGGTCCGCACTGGGACCGCGCGCTCGACTACTGGCGCACGCTGCACTCGGACGCCGGCGCCCAGTTCGACATGGTCGTCACGCTCAATGCCCAAGAGGTCAAGCCGCAGGTGACCTGGGGCACCTCGCCCGAAATGGTGACCGCGATCGACGGCCGCGTGCCCGACCCCGACCACGAAAAAGACCCGGTGCGGCGCGACGCGATGGAAAAGGCGCTGCTCTACATGGGCCTGCAGCCGAATACGCCGATGGCCGACATCCGCATCGACAAGGTCTTCATCGGCTCGTGCACCAATTCGCGCATCGAGGATCTGCGCGCCGCCGCCGCCGTCGTGCGCGGCAAGCAGCGCGCGTCGAACGTGCGCCTGGCGCTGGTGGTGCCCGGTTCGGGACTGGTCAAGGACCAGGCCGAGCGCGAGGGACTGGACCAGATCTTCCGGGACGCCGGCTTCGAATGGCGCGAGCCGGGCTGCTCGATGTGCCTGGCCATGAACGCCGACCGGCTCGAGCCGGGCGAACGCTGCGCCTCGACTTCGAACCGCAATTTTGAAGGCCGCCAGGGGCAGGGCGGGCGCACCCACCTGGTCTCGCCGGCCATGGCCGCTGCGGCCGGGATTGCCGGCCATTTCGTCGACGTACGCACACTGCGCTAACAAGGAACGCGGGCCTGTGGTCCGCGTCGGGGACCATGGAAAAATTTACGATATACGAAGGACTGGTGGCGCCGCTCGACCGCGCCAATGTCGACACCGACGCCATCATTCCGAAGCAGTTCCTCAAGTCGATCCACCGCACGGGATTTGGCCCCAACCTGTTCGACGAGTGGCGCTATCTCGACCACGGCGAACCGGGCAAGGACAATAGCGGCCGTCCGCTCAATCCCGATTTCGTGCTCAACGAGGCGCGCTACCAGGGCGCGTCGATCCTGCTCACCCGCAAGAACTTCGGCTGCGGCTCTTCGCGCGAACACGCGCCGTGGGCGCTCGACCAGTACGGTTTTCGCGCCATCATCGCGCCCAGCTTCGCCGACATCTTTTTCAATAACTGCTACAAGAGCGGCCTGCTGCCGATCGTGCTGCCCGAGGCGCAGATCGACCACCTGTTCAACGAGGTCAAGGCCTTCCCGGGTTTCCGCCTCGTGGTCGACCTGGAGCAGCAGCGCATCGCCACCTCCAACGGCAGCCTGGCCTACCAGTTCGACATCGACCAGTTCCGTAAATACTGCCTGATCAACGGCCTGGACGACATCGGCCTGACCTTGCGCCACGCCGGCCAGATCCGTGAATTCGAAGAACGCCACCTGGCCGCCCAGCCATGGCTCGCCAACGTCATCTAACAGAAGAGCAACAATGAAAATCGCAATCTTGCCGGGCGACGGCATCGGTCCCGAAATCATGGCGCAGGCAGTCAAGGTGCTGAACGTCCTGGGCGAACCATTCGAACTTGAAAGCGCCGCCGTCGGCGGCGCCGGCTACGCGGCCCACGGCCACCCGCTGCCGCCGGCCACGCTGGCGCTGGCCAAGAGCGCCGACGCGGTGCTGTTCGGCGCCGTGGGCGACTACCAGTACGACACGCTCGAGCGCGCGCTGCGCCCGGAACAGGCGATCCTGGGTCTGCGCCGCGAGCTCGCTCTGTTCGCCAACCTGCGCCCGGCCATCCTGTACCCGGAACTGGCGGGCGCCTCCACGCTCAAGCCCGAAGTGGTCGCCGGCCTGGACATCCTGATCATCCGCGAGCTGACCGGCGACATCTATTTCGGCAAGCCGCGCGGCGTGCGCGAGTGCCCGGACGGCCCGTTCAAGGGCGAGCGCGAAGGCTTCGACACGATGCGCTACGCCGAAACCGAGATCCGCCGCATCGCGCACGTGGCCTTCCAGGCCGCGCAAAAGCGCAGCCGGCGCGTCACCAGCGTGGACAAGGCCAATGTGCTCGAGACGGGCCAGTTCTGGCGCGATATCGTCAGCGACGTGCATAAGGAATTCAAGGACGTCGCGCTGGATCACATGTATGTGGACAACGCGGCCATGCAGCTGGTGCGCGCGCCTAAAAAATTCGACGTCATGGTCACCGGGAATATGTTCGGCGACATTCTGTCCGATTGCGCGGCCATGCTGACCGGCTCGATCGGGATGCTGCCGTCGGCCTCGCTAGACGCCAGCAGCAAGGGGCTGTACGAGCCGTCGCATGGTTCGGCGCCCGATATCGCAGGCAAGGGCATCGCCAATCCGCTGGCCACGATTTTGTCGGCGGCGATGATGCTGCGCTTTACGTTCAACAAGGCGGAGCAGGCGGACCGGATCGAGACCGCCGTAAAAAAAGTACTGGCGCAGGGATTGCGCACCGCCGATATTTACGAAGCCGGTACGCAGAAGGTCAGCACCGAAGAGATGGGCAACGCGGTGGTAAAAGCGCTGGGATAAGCACTACGTAGAAAATTTTGACTATATAGAGAGAGCATGATGAAACTAGTTGGCTTGGTAGGTTGGCGCGGCATGGTCGGTTCGGTCCTGATGCAGCGCATGCAGGACGAGGGCGATTTCGCCCACATCGAACCGGTGTTCTTCACGACCTCGAACGCGGGCGGCAAGGCCCCGGCCATGGCGAACAATGAGACCACGCTGAAAGACGCGGGCGACATCACCGAGCTGTCGAAGTGCGAGATCATCATTTCCTGCCAGGGCGGCGACTACACCAGCGAGGTCTTCCCCAAGCTGAGAGCAAACGGCTGGAACGGCTACTGGATCGACGCCGCCTCGACCCTGCGCATGAACGACGACGCCGTCATCGTGCTCGACCCGGTCAACCTCGACGTCATCAAGAACGCCATGACGCGCGGCGTGAAGAACTACATCGGCGGCAACTGCACCGTCTCGTGCATGCTGATGGGCCTGGGCGGCCTGTTCGAACACAAGCTGGTCGACTGGATGAGCTCGATGACCTACCAGGCGGCGTCGGGCGGCGGCGCCCAGCACATGCGCGAGCTGCTGACCCAGTTCGGCACCATCAACAGCTCGGTCAAGCACTTGCTCGACAACCCGGCCGCCGCCATCCTCGAGATCGACCGCGCCGTGCTGGCCACCCAGCATGGCATGTCGGCTGATGAAACCAAGCAGTTCGGCGTGCCGCTGGCCGGCAACCTGATTCCCTGGATCGACAAGGACCTGGGCAACGGCCAGTCGAAGGAAGAATGGAAGGCCGGCGCCGAAACCAACAAGATCCTGGGCCTGGGCGCCGCCTTCGGCAGCACCGAAATCCCGGTCGACGGCCTGTGCGTACGCGTGGGCGCCATGCGCTGCCACTCGCAGGCGCTGACCATCAAGCTGAAAAAGGATGTGCCGCTCGACGAGATCAACGACATCATCGCCGCCAACAACCAGTGGGTGAAGGTGGTGCCGAACACGCGCGAAGCGTCGATGCGCGACCTCTCGCCGGCCGCCGTGACCGGCAGCCTGACCATTCCGGTGGGCCGTTTGCGCAAGATGGCGATGGGCGGCGAATACCTGTCCGCCTTCACCGTCGGCGACCAGCTATTGTGGGGCGCGGCCGAGCCGCTGCGCCGCATGCTGCGTATCATATTAGATAAGTAAGTTTCTATGAGCGCAGCGCAATTGTTTTTTGTGCACCCCGGGCTGCGACCACAAGTTGTGGCCCCTATGCTAAAGAATCCAGCAAATTGCGCGTTTACAGGGACTTAGGCCCTACTTATCATCCAAAAGCTTGCATGCTCCAGAGCATGATGATATGTTGAGACCTCCGGGAAACCAGCTTTCTCCCCAGTCAACTCATAATGCCCCCAACTATGCGTTTAAACACTCGCTCCAAGATTACCTCGTTCGCCTTGAAAACACTTTCCGGCGCGGTCGCCAGCGCAGTGTTTTTGTCCTCTTCCGCTTATGCGGCAGGGCTTGGCAAACTAACCGTGCTGTCCGCGCTCGGGCAGCCCCTCAATGCGGAAATCGAACTGACCTCCGTGTCGGCCGCCGAAGCCGACGGCCTGATGGCCAAATTGGCCCCGGTCAACGCCTTCCGTGTCGCGAACATCGATTTCAATCCGGCCCTGCTATCGCTGCGTTTCGCGGTCGAACAGCGCGGCACGCGCCAGTTCATCAAGATCACATCGACGCAGCCGGTCAACGAACCGTTCGTCGACATGCTGCTTGAACTGAGCTGGAGTGGAGGCAAGCTGGTGCGCGAATACACCTTCCTGCTCGATCCGGTCGAAATGCGCAGCGCGCAATCGGCCCAGGTCACCGCGCCGGTCGATGTGTCCAAGGGCAGCACCAAGTACACCGCCACCCGCGTGCCGGCACAGGCCACGCCCGCTGCCGCTGCCGACAAGCCGGCGCCGCAGCCGCGCGGCGAAGGCGCGTCCGAATACAAGGTCAAGGCCGGCGACACGCTGACCAAGATCGCGGCCCGCCTCAAGCCGGTCGAAGTATCGCTCGACATGATGCTGGTGGCGCTGTACCGCGCCAATCCGGACGCATTCGCCGGCAACAATATGAACCGCCTCAAGTCGGGCCAGATCCTGTCGGTTCCCGACAGCGGCGCCATCGCCGGCACCAATTCGGCCGAAGCGCGCGGTGTTGTTGTGGCCCACGCGGCCGACTTCAGCGCCTACCGCAACAAGCTGGCCGGCCAGGTCGCCACGACCACGCCGGACAAGGCGCCTGCGGCGAGCCAGAGCACCGGCGGCAAGATCATCGCCAAGGTCGAAGAGCGCCGCACGCCGGCCAATGAATCGAAGGATCAGCTCAAGCTGTCCAAGGCCACCGCGCCAAACGACGCCAATGGCAAGACCGCCGCGGCCGCCGAAGAGCGCATCGCCAAGGAAAAAGCCCTGGCCGACGCCACCGCCCGCGTCAAGGAACTCGAGCGCAACGTCAGCGAGCTGGAAAAGCTGATGGTCATCAAGAACAAGGCTGCCGCCGACGCTGCCGCCAAGGTGCCGCCGGTCGCGGGCCAGAAGCCGATCCCGGTTCCGCCTGTCGCACCGGTTGCCACCGGCAAGCCGGCCACGGTCGCCACGCTGGCCAAGCCGGCGCCTGTGGTGGCGCCAGTGGCCACCCCTGCGCCCGTGGTGGCGCCGGTTGCCACGCCTGCTCCGGTGGTCGCTTCGGCGCCGGTCGTGACGCCGCCAGTGGTCGCCGTACCGACGCCAGCGCCGGTCGCCGCACCTGCGGCCAAGATCGCCGTCGTGAAGAAAGCCGAACCGCCTGCCGAGCCAGGTATCCTCGACATGCTCAAGGAAAACCTGATGCTGATCGTGGCCGCCCTGGCGGTCATCGGTGGCCTGGTGGCGTTTGCGCTCACGCGCGGGCGCAAGAAGGCCTCGTCGATGTCGAGCGAGCCGTCGATCCTCGGCGCGCCGACCGACCAGGCGCACTCGCTGTTCGCCGAAACCGGCGGCCAGAGCGTGGACACCAGCAACAGCGTGTTCAACTCCAGCTTCGCACCGTCGGCCAGCCAGCTCGACACCAATGAAGTCGACCCGGTCGCCGAAGCCGATGTCTACATCGCCTACGGCCGCGACGCCCAGGCCGAGGAAATCCTCAAGGAAGCCTTGCGCACCCATCCGGAACGCTATCCGGTCCGCCTCAAGCTGCTCGAAATCTACGCCGCCCGCAAGGACCTGCGTTCCTTCGAAACCCAGGCCACCGACATGTACAGCCTGACCAAGGGCCAGGGCGACGAATGGGCACAGGCAGCCGCGCTGGGCCTGGCGATCGATCCGCTCAATCCGCTGTACGCAAGCGCCGCGAATTCCGGTCCATCGACCATCATCCCGGCCGCCGCTGCCGCGGTCGTGGCGCCCGTGGTACTGGCCAAGACGGCCGTGCTGGAAGACGTGCCGACCGATCTGGACATGACCGATGCGACCGCGCTGCCACGCGAAGCGCCGGTAGCCAAGGCAGCCGAAGAACAGACGCTCGACTTCGACCTGGGCGGGCTCAGTTTCGAGCCGGTCGCGCCAGCTGCAGCTCCGGCTGCTGCCGACGTGGGCAATATGGACTTCTCGCTGCCTGGCGCGGCGGCGCCAGCACCGGCAGCGGCCAAGGCTGAAGAGGCGCTCGACATGGCCTTCAATATGGACTTCGACGCTCCGGTCGCCGCTGCCCCTGCGGCAACCCAGACCAAGGCGCTGGACGACCTCGACCTCGACGTTGCCAGCAACGACTTCACGGCCGAATATGCAGCCAGCGGCAAGAACGACTTGGCCGGCATGGGCGACCTGGCCAGCGCCTTCGACATTCCGTCGGCACCTGTTGCGGCACCAGCGGCAGCGCCGCAGTTCGACATGACCAGCATCGACCTTGACCTGCCGCCGATGGATGGCGCCGGGAACGACAACTTCGCCAATACGATGGTGATGGATTCCGGCGACCAGTCGGCAGTCCACATGGAGATGGAGACCAAGCTGGACCTGGCCATCGCCTACCAGGAAATCGGCGACAAGGAAGGTGCGCGCGAACTGCTCGACGAAGTCATCAAGGGCGGCAGCAGCGACCAGGTCGGCAAGGCAAACGAGATGCGCGCCAAGCTTGCCTGAATCTGATGAGCGTACTGGACAGCCATTGAAACGGATAGCACTTGGGGTCCAGTACGACGGTACCGCCTGGAACGGGTACCAGAAGCAGCCAGACAGAAACACCGTCCAGGACCGTCTCGAAATCGCGCTGGAAAAATTTGCGCGCATCGCGCTGTCCACCACCTGCGCGGGCCGCACCGATACCGGTGTGCACGCCCTCGAACAGGTCATCCATTTCGACACCGAATTGACGCGCGACATGCAGTCGTGGGTCAGGGGCGTTAACGCCTTTTTGCCCGACTCGGTCGCGGTGCGCTGGGCCTACGAACTGCCGCAACTGTCGGGCCAGGAATTCCACGCCCGCTTTGCCGCCTTCGCGCGCACCTATCACTACGTCCTGTACAACAATCCGGTGCGCTCGCCCCTGCTGGTCGGGCGCGCCGGCTGGACCTTCCGCCCGCTCGACGTCGAGCTGATGCGCGAAGCGGCGCAATGCCTGGTCGGCACCCACGATTTTTCGGCCTTCCGCTCGTCCCAGTGCCAGGCCAGGACGCCGGTCAAGCAAATGCACCAGGTCAGCGTGGCGCGCCACGGCGAAGCGATCGTGTTCACCTTGCGCGCCAGCGCCTTCCTGCACCACATGGTGCGCAACCTGATCGGCTCGCTGATCTACGTGGGGCAGGGCCGGCACAGCCCGGCCTGGCTCAAGGACGTGCTCGAAGGGCGCGACCGCAACGACGCCGCGCCCACCTTCATGCCCGATGGCCTGTACCTGGCCAAAATCGATTACGATCCCAAATGGGGCCTGCCGCAAGACGCGAGCAGCCCCTTGCCCTGGTTCTGACCTTGCATCGCACACGCATCAAGATTTGCGGGCTGACCCGCCCCGAGGACGTCCGCGCCGCCGTTGCCTGTGGCGCCGACGCGCTCGGCTTCGTGTTTTATCCGAAAAGCCCGCGCTACGTCAGCGCCAGCGACGCCGGGGCACTGATGGCCGCCGTGCCGCCCTTTGTCAGCACGGTGGCGCTGTTCGTCAATGCCAGCGTGGACGCGGTGCTGGCGGTGGCCGCCGTGGCGCCGTTCGCCCAGCTCCAGTTCCATGGCGACGAAACGGCGGCGCAGTGCGCCAGCATCGCCGGCGCCGTGAACCGCCCGTTCATGCGGGTCTTTCGCGTCAAGCCTGACACAAGCGCTGCCGATTTGTTAGAATACGAACATCATTACCGCTCCGCCAGCCGCCTGTTTTCAGGCCTGTTGCTCGACACGTATGTCGACGCTTACGGTGGAGCAGGAAAGGTCTTTGATTGGTCTCTCATTCCAAAAGAACTCGCGCCTCGGGTCGTTTTAAGTGGTGGCTTGAGCGTACAAAACGCCACTGAAGCGGTGGCCGGCGTACGCCCCTATGCGGTCGACATCAGCAGCGGTGTCGAACGCGACAAAGGAATCAAGGACGCCCGCAAGATCGCCGCCTTCGTGGCGGCGGTGCGGGCAGCAGACACCATCATACAAAACGAGACCGACCATGAAAAATTCACCTGAGCGCGCCCCGGCCGCCCCCCTGTTCAAGACTCCCGAATACAATTTCCCCGACGCGCGCGGCCATTTCGGCCAGTACGGCGGCGCCTTTGTCGCTGAAACGCTCAGCCATGCGCTGGCCGAGCTGTGCGCCGCCTACGAGCAGTACAGCCACGACCCGGTATTCCTCGATGAATTCCGCTACGAGCTGAAACACTTCGTCGGTCGCCCGTCGCCGGTATACCACGCCAAGCGCTGGTCGCAGCAGCAGGGCGGGGCGCAGATTTTCTTCAAGCGCGAAGACCTGAACCACACCGGCGCGCACAAGATCAACAATGTGATCGGCCAGGCATTGCTGGCGCGGCGCATGGGCAAGACCCGCATCATCGCCGAGACCGGGGCCGGCCAGCACGGCGTGGCCACGGCCACCATCTGCGCCCGCTTCGGGCTCGCGTGCGTGGTCTACATGGGCAGCGAAGACGTCAAGCGCCAGGCCCAGAACGTGTACCGCATGAAGCTGCTGGGCGCGACCGTGGTGCCGGTCGAATCGGGCTCGAAGACGCTCAAGGACGCGCTCAACGAAGCGATGCGCGACTGGGTCACGAATATCGAAAACACCTTCTACATCATCGGCACCGTGGCCGGCCCGCATCCGTACCCGATGATGGTGCGCGACTTCCAGTCGGTGATCGGCGAGGAATGCCTGGTGCAGATGCCGGAACTGACCGGGCGCCAGCCCGACTACGTACTCGCCTGCATCGGCGGCGGCTCGAACGCGATGGGCATCTTCTATCCCTACATCGACGAGAAACATGTCAAGCTGATTGGCGTCGAGGCGGCCGGCGAAGGCCTCGACTCGGGCAAGCATTCGGCCTCGCTGACGGCCGGCTTCCCGGGTGTCCTGCACGGCAACCGCACCTATCTGCTGCAGGATGAACACGGCCAGATCATCGAGACCCATTCGGTCTCGGCCGGCCTGGACTACCCCGGCGTGGGACCGGAGCACGCCTGGCTGAAGGATAGCGCGCGCGCCCAGTACGTGTCGGTGACGGACGAGGAGGCGCTGGCGGCCTTCCACGACTGCTGCCACATCGAAGGCATCATCCCGGCGCTCGAATCGTCGCACGCGCTGGCCTACGCCGCCAAGCTGGCCGCCACGCTGCCGGCCGACCAGATCATCCTGGTCAACCTGTCGGGCCGCGGCGACAAGGACATGCACACCGTGGCCGAGCGAATGGGCCTGGACTTCAGCTGATGCAGTGCTGAACGCGCCAACTCCCATTCACTTTTAGAAAGCCTCCCATGTCCCGAATCGCTCCCACTTTCGCCGCCCTCGCGGCCAGCAACAAGACCGGCCTGGTCACCTTCATCACCGCCGGCGACCCCGGCCCCGAGATGACCGTGCCGCTGATGCACGCCATGGTGGCCGGCGGCGCCGACGTCCTTGAACTGGGCGTGCCGTTTTCCGACCCGATGGCCGAAGGCCCGGTCATCCAGCGCGCCTGCGAACGCGCGCTCGCCTTCGGCATCTCGACCCGCGACGTGCTCGAATACGTGCGCCAGTTCCGCGAAACCAACCAGTCCACCCCGGTGGTGCTGATGGGCTACGCCAACCCGATCGAACGCATGGGCACGCAGGCTTTCATCGCCGCGGCGAAAGCAGCTGGCGCCGACGGCGCCATCGTCGTCGACTACCCGCCCGAAGAATGCGAACAATTTGCCGGCGCCATGCAGGGCGCCGGGCTGGACCTGATCTTCCTGCTGGCGCCGACCTCGACCCCGGCGCGCATCGCGCAGGTGGCCAAGGTCGGCAGCGGTTTTTCCTACTATGTGTCGCTCAAGGGCGTCACCGGGGCCGGCAATATCGACACCGACGAGGTGGCGCGCCGCGTGGCCGCGATCCGCGAGCACGTCAAGCTGCCGATCGGCGTCGGCTTCGGCATCCGCGACGGCGCCACCGCCAGGGCGCTGGCGCAGGTGGCCGACGCGGTCGTCATCGGCAGCCGCATCATCCAGGAAATCGAAGCCAACCCGAAGGAGCATGCGGTCGAGGCGGTCAGAGTGTTCGTGGCCGGCATCCGCAGCGCGCTCGACGCCGCATAAACGGCCGCCATGAAAAAACTGACACTCTCCGCGCTTTCCGGCGCCCTGTTGCTGCTGTGCGCAGTCGGCCCCGCCCTTGCCTGTGGCGGCCCTGAGGCCAAGCGCAGCCTCGACATCGTCGGCGAAGCGGCCGAGGCGCTGCTCGACAAGAAGGACTATAAAGGCCTCGACGCGCTGGTGAGCCAATATCGGCGTGCCGATTCGCTGGCATCGGACGGCCAGCCGAATCTGATGGGCTTTTATGCGGGGCTGGCCGTTTCCAGGGTGCGCTGCGAGCGCATTGCCGACGACGCAGTCTGGCCGAAGCGGCGGGCCCAGTTGCTCCAGTGGGGCAAGCAATCGCGCGATCCTGGCGCTGCGGCCCTTGCGCTGGCGATGCTCGATATGTCGCAAGTGTGGAATGCGCGGGAAGGCAGCTACGCGAGCGCCCAGGGCAAGCTTGACAAGATCGCGGCGGTGGCCCGGGTCGATCCCCAGTGGTACCAGGCGATGCTCAATATCGCGCTGTCCGACGGCTGGGAGCGCGCGCGCTTCGACAAGCTGTACGCCAGGGCCACCGCCGCCTTTCCGTATTACCTGGATTACTACTTCACCAAGGGCGCGTTCTACGGCCGCACCTGATGGCTCGCCCGAACTATTCCAGACCTTTGTCGAGGAAACCGTCAAGGCCACTGCACCGAAGCTGGGACAGGGCATGTACGCGCGCCTGCATTGGTCGGGCCAGAGCGTCGACATGTTCGCGGACGGGCAGACCGACTGGCCGCGCATGAAGGCCGGTTTCATGGTCTTGATGAAGGATTATCCGGACAGCTGGAACCGGAATAATTACGCCAAGTTCGCCTGCCGCGCCAAGGACTGGGCCACGACGGACGAGCAGATCAAGCTGATCGGGCCGAATGTGATCCAGGCCGCCTGGAACGAACGCTATGACTACTGCAAATATTGGGGCGACATGAACAAGCATGCCGTCGGCACCGGCGGCCCGCTCATCTTCGTGCCGCACAAGGACTGAGTCGACGTACGGCCAAGCTGGTATGCATATTTTGCTATCTAAGGAGATCGCTTTCGGCTACATTGGGCGGGTATTGCAAACCGATCAATAATTCTTCGAAAGAATGGCCTCATGAAAAAACAGATCACCAGCGTCTCCATGCTCCAGTCAGCCAAAGTCATGGCTGCACTTTACTTCGTCCTGTCGCTGCCATTCCTGGTGATCATGGGCCTGGGCACGATGTTTTCGGCGTCGCCGGGATTGGGCATCGCCATGATGCTGATCTTCCCGATCCTGTACGCGGTGTTCGGTTTCCTGTTCACCTTGCTGGGCGCCTGGATCTACAACATGGTCGCGTCCAAAATGGGCGGCTTCGAGTTCACCACCACCGAAGTCAACTAAGTCAGCGGCACAGGCCTGGCGGCAGCGTTGCCGTCGGCGCCATTTCCCTCCTATCGGCGCGCCGCGATGTGCGGCGCCGCGCTACACTGCGGTGGCGCGCGGTCGACGCCAGCCTCCCCATTGCTTTCGAAAAATAGTGCTTCAAAGGCAAGTTTTCGACCTTAGTGTTCGACAAGCACGACCTTACCCGCTAAACTACCGACCACTGAAGATTGCCGCAGAAGGAGAATGTATGAGTTGGTTAGAAAAACTGCTGCCCCCCCGCATTCAGCGCTCCGACGCTGCCGCCCGCAAGACCATGCCTGAAGGGCTGTGGGTCAAGTGCCCGTCGTGCGAAGCCGTGCTGTACCGTACCGATCTCGAGTCGAACCTGCACGTGTGCCCGAAGTGCAGCCACCACATGCGCATCCGCGCCCGTGCCCGCCTCGACGGCCTGCTGGACGAAGGCGGACGCTACGAAATCGGCCAGGAAACTTTGCCGGTCGACACGCTCAAGTTCAAGGACAGCAAGAAATACCCTGACCGCCTCAAGGCGGCGATGGAAGCGACCGGCGAGACCGATGCGCTGATCGTGCTCGGCGGCTCCATCATGAGCCTGCCGGTGGTGGTGGCGTGTTTCGAATTCGAATTCATGGGCGGCTCGATGGGCTCGGTCGTGGGCGAGCGCTTCGTGCGCGGCGCCCAGGTCGCGCTCGAGCAAAAGGTGCCGTTCGTGTGCATCACCGCTACTGGCGGCGCGCGCATGCAGGAAGGCTTGCTGTCGCTGATGCAGATGGCCAAGACGACCGCCATGCTGACCAAGCTGTCCGAGAAAAAGCTGCCCTTCATCAGCGTGCTGACCGACCCGACCATGGGTGGCGTGTCGGCCTCGTTCGCCTTCATGGGCGACGTCGTGATTGCCGAACCGAAGGCGCTGATCGGCTTTGCCGGCCCGCGCGTGATCGAAAACACCGTGCGCGAAAAGCTCCCTGAAGGCTTCCAGCGCGCCGAGTTCCTGGTGACCAAGGGCGCGGTCGACATGATCGTGGACCGCCGCAAGATGCGCGAAGAGATCGCGCGTTTGCTGGCGCTGCTGCAGGATCAGGCTGTCGAAGTCATCGCTTAATTCGTCGTACCCGGGCGGCACGTGGCGGAAAAAGGCGAAGTCCGCCTTCCACCATGGAGCCGCCATTATCTTTTTCGGCTCCCTTCATGTCCACTCTCCCCACCACCTTGCCCGCCTGGCTGGCGCTGCTCGAATCGCGCCATGCTGAAGTCCACATCGACATGGGCCTGGACCGCGTGCGCGCCGTCAAGGAGCGCCTTGCGCTGCAATTCGCCTGCCCCGTCATCATGGTGGCCGGCACCAACGGCAAGGGCTCGACCTGCGCCATGCTCGAAGCGATCCTGCTGCGCGCCGGCTACAAGGTGGGCCTGTACATCAAGCCGCACTTCCTCGACTTTAACGAGCGCGCCCGCATCAACGGCGACCTGGCCAGCGACGCGGCCCTGGTGGCCAGCTTCGACGCGGTCGAAGCGCAGCGCGGCGACACCGACCTGACCTATTTCGAGTTCACCACCCTGGCCATCATGCACCTGCTGGCCGGCGCCAAGCTGGACGTGGCGATCCTGGAAGTAGGCCTGGGCGGGCGCCTCGACGCGGTCAACGTGATCGACGCCGACGTCGCCATCGTCACCTCGGTCGACATCGACCATACCGACTACCTGGGCGACACGCGCGAAAAGATCGGCTTTGAAAAGGCCGGCATTTTCCGCCCGGGCAAGGCGGCCATCTGCAGCGATCCGGTGCCCCCAAGCTCGCTGGTGGCGCACGCCGAGGCGATAGGCGCCGACCTGTGGCTGCTGGGACGCGACTTCAATTATTCGGGCGACAAGCAGCAATGGAACTACGGCGGGCGCGAACTGCGACGCAATTCGCTGGCCTATCCGAGCCTGCGCGGCGCCAATCAGCTGCTCAACGCCTCGGCCGCGCTGGCCGCGCTCGAAGTGCTGCGTCTGGAGCTGCCGGTGGGCGCGCAGGACGTGCGCACCGGGCTGGTGGTGGTCGAGCTGCCGGGGCGCTTCCAGGTCTTGCCGGGCCGCCCGACCGTGATCCTGGACGTGGCGCATAACCCGCACGCGGCGTCGGCGCTGGCGCAAAACCTTGGCAACATGGGTTTCCATCCCTATACCTACGCCGTGTTCGGCATCATGCAGGACAAGGATATCGATGGCGTTATCAGTCCGATGGCGCCGTATGTCGACCACTGGTGCGTGGCCGATTTGCCGTCGGCGCGCTCGGCCGACGCCGCCGGCCTGGCCGAGCGGCTTGCCGCCTTGCCTGCGGGCGACGCCAAACCGGGCGAACGCTCGGTCGCCGGCTTCCCCGATCCGGCCGCCGCATTTGCAAATGCAATGAGCCGAGCCGGGGAGAATGATAGAATTGTGGTCTTTGGTTCCTTCTACACCGTCGCCGGTGTGATGGCAGCCCGAAAAACCTCACACCACTAAAGATAAACGCATGGGCTTGTTCTCTTTCCTCAATAAAAACAAGCAAGAAAGCACGGATCGCGGCTATCACTCCCGCGACGACGATGACGACGCCGCCGTTGGCGCCCGTGCCCGCGCCAAGCGCGCCTCGAACGCGGGTGAGCCCGCCGCCAAGCGCGCCGCCGCCGATCCCGTTTTGCCTGAAAAGAAACGCGCGCGCCGCCGCCTGGTGGGCGCCATCGCGCTGGCGCTGGCCGTGGCGGTCGGGCTGCCGATGGTCCTCGACGCCGAACCCAAGCCGCTGGCCACCGACATCGATTTCCGCATCCCCGCGCGCGACAAGGCGGGGCCGCAGCGCGTGCCGGTGCCGGTTGCCGCGGCCGAGTCGCTCGACCGGCGCGAAGAAATTGTCGCCCCGCCCAAAGTGGCACCTGTGCCGGTAGCCCCGGTTGTGCCGGCGCCGCGCGACGTGGCCGAAGTCAAGGTCGCCAGCGTCAAGCCCGAACTGAAGAAACCGGAACCGAAGGCGCCCGAGAAAGCGCCGGAGAAAGCGGCCACCCCGGCGCCCAAGGCCGATGCCGCACGCGCGCTGGCCATCCTGGAAGACAAGCCAGCAACGGCGCCATCCAGCCAGAAATACATCGTGCAGGTTGCCGCGCTGGCCAGCCAGGAAAAAGTCAACGAACTGCAAGGCAAGCTGAAGGCGGCCGGCATTCCCTCGTTCACCCAGAAGGGTAGCGGCAAGTCCGGCGAGCTGATCCGCGTTCGCGTCGGACCGTTCAGCAAGGACGAAGGCGAAACCATACGCGCCAAGCTGGGCAAGCTGGGCTTGAGCGGCGCCGTGGTACCGAACTCGTAGACATGACAGACAGGACTTGCGCGGCGTGACGATTTTCGATTATTTGCTACTGTTTATCCTGATCGCGTCGATTGTCATCAGCACCCTGCGCGGCCTGGTCAAGGAAATACTGTCGCTGGTGAGCTGGATCGTCGCCTTCGTCGTCGCCAATATGTATGGGGCGCAACTGGCGCCCTTGCTGCCGAATATGATTCCCGGCGAGATCGTGCGTCTGATCGTCGCTTTCGTGGCCTTGTTCATCGGTGTGCGCCTCCTGATGGGCCTGCTGATGATGGCGGTCGACGCGCTGATCAAGTCGAGCGGGCTGAGCCTGGCCGACCGCGGCCTCGGCGGCCTGTTCGGCCTGGCGCGCGGCGTGGTCATCGTCCTGGCCGCCGTGATCGTGGCCGGCATGACCGACCTGCCGAAGCAGGCGTTCTGGACCCAGGCGATGTTCAGCCCGATCGCCGAAACCGGTGTGCGGACGGTGAAACCGTTCCTGCCCGGGTCCCTGTCGCGGCACGTGAACTTTTAACAGAATTCTTAAATCAGCAGTACCAGTCTCTAGGAGCGCACCATGTGTGGCATCGTCGGCGTCGTCTCGCATAATCCCGTCAACCAGCTCTTGTATGATGCCTTGCTGCTGTTGCAGCATCGCGGTCAAGACGCGGCGGGCATTGCAACCAGTCATAGCAGCATGTTTTCCATGCACAAGGCCAACGGCCTGGTGCGTGACGTTTTCCGCACGCGCAATATGCGTTCGCTGCAGGGCAATTCGGGCATCGGGCATTGCCGCTATCCGACGGCCGGATCGTCGAGCGAAGAAGAAGCGCAGCCGTTCTACGTCAACGCGCCGTTCGGCATCACGCTCGCGCACAACGGCAACCTGACCAATCAGGCGCAGTTGAAGAAGGAGATGTTCCGCAACGACCGCCGCCACATCAACACCGATTCCGATTCCGAGGTGTTGCTCAACGTGCTGGCCCACGAAATCCAGGAGTCGACCACCGGCTTCACGCTCGACCCGGATACGATTTTCAAGGCCACCGCAGCGGTGCACCGCCGTGTGCGCGGCGCCTACGCCGTGGTAGCCCAGATTGCGGGCCACGGCCTGCTGGCTTTCCGCGACCCCTTCGGCATCCGTCCGCTGTGCATCGGCATCAACGAGACCGAGCAGGGCAACGAATACCTGGTGGCCAGCGAATCGGTGGCGCTCGAAGGCATGGGTTTCCGCTTCCTGCGCGACATCGCACCGGGCGAAGCGGTCTTCATCGACAACGACGGCCAGTTGCACGAGCGCCAGTGCGCCGACAATCCTTCGCTCAATCCCTGCGCTTTCGAGTACGTGTACCTGGCGCGCCCCGATTCGATCCTGGACGGCGCCTCGGTCTACGCCACGCGCCTGAAAATGGGCGAGTACCTGGCCGACAAGGTGCGCAAGCAGTTCCAGGCGGGCGATATCGACGTCGTCATGCCGATTCCGGACTCCTCGCGTCCCGCCGCGATCCAGCTGGCTTTGAAACTGGACATCGAGTACCGCGAAGGCTTCATCAAGAACCGCTACATCGGCCGTACCTTTTTGATGCCGGGGCAGGCGATCCGCCGCAAGTCGGTGCGCCAGAAGCTCAACGCGATCGGCTCCGAATTCAAGGGCAAGAACGTGCTGCTGGTGGACGACTCGATCGTGCGCGGCACCACCAGCCGCGAGATCGTCCAGATGGCGCGCGAGGCGGGCGCCCGCAATGTATTTTTCGCTTCGGCCGCGCCGCCGGTGCTGTTCCCGAACGTGTACGGGATCGACATGCCGACCCGCGACGAACTGATCGCCTATGGCCGCAGCACCGAGGAAGTGTGCCGTGAAATCACGGCCGACGCCCTGGTGTACCAGGATGTCGACGCGCTCAAGCGGTCGATCTCCGACGTCAATCCCCAGCTGAAGAACTTCGAGGCGTCGTGCTTCGACGGTGTCTACGTGACCGGCGACGTGACCGCGGACTACCTGAACGAACTTGAGTACGCCCGCCATCATCCGAAGGACGCGCCGGCCGAAGACGCGGCCCGCACCCAGCTGAACCTGAACCTGGCCAACGCCGAGTAGGGGACACATGAGCGAGAAGAAGAACTACGGCTTCACCACGACCATCCTGCACAGCGACCGGCAAAAACCGGTCGAGCATGGCTCGCTGCACAAGCCGGTCCACACCTCGGTCGCGTTCGGCTACAAGGATGCGCGCCAGCTGGCGTCCGTCTTCCAGGGCAAGGAGCCGGGCTTTCGCTACGGGCGCCAGGGCAATCCGACCATTTCCGCGCTCGAGGACAAGATCACGCGCATGGAAGACGGCCTGGCGACCCTGTGCTTTGCCACCGGCATGGGCGCGATTGGCGCCGTATTCCAGGCGCTGCTGAAGGCGGGCGACCATGTGGTGTCGTCGTCGTTCTTGTTCGGGAACACCAACAGCCTGTGGCAGACGGTGGCGGGGCAGGGCGTGGGCGTCGCTTTCGTGGACGCTACCGACGTGGCCAACGTGGAAGCGGCATTGACGGCCGAAACGCGCATCGTGTTCGTCGAGACGATCGCCAATCCGCGCACCCAGGTGGCCGATCTGGCGCGCATCGGGCAGCTGTGCAAGGAGCGCGGCATCTTGTACGTGGTCGATAACACGATGACCACGCCGTATCTGTTCCGTCCGAAATCGGTCGGTGCGGGGCTGGTGGTCAATGCCTTGACCAAGTCGATTGGCGGGCATGGCATCGCGCTCGGCGGCAGCCTGACCGATACCGGCGAATACGACTGGAGCGCGTATCCGAACATCGCGGCCAACTACAAAAAAAATCCACCTGCCATGTGGGGCATGGTGCAACTGCGGGCCAAGGCGCTGCGCGACTTTGGCGCCTCGCTGGGGCCGGAAGCGGCGCACCACATCGCGGTAGGCGCCGAGACGCTGGCGCTGCGCATGGAGCGCGCGTCCGGCAATGCGCTGGCGCTGGCGACCATGCTCGAAGCGGACGAGCGGGTCGCAGCGGTGCATTACCCGGGCTTGAAGTCGCATCCGCAGCACGCGATGTCGAGCGAGCTGTTTCGGGCGTATGGAGCGTTGTTCAGTTTTGAGTTGAAGGAGGGGATCGATTGCTTCGATTACCTGAATCGCTTGAACATCGCGATTGCGGCCAGTAACCTGGGCGACACGCGCACCCTGGTCATTCCGGTAGCGCATACCATCTTTTTCGAGATGGGCGCCGAGCGGCGCGCCAGCATGGGTATCGCCGAATCCCTGATCCGCGTGTCGGTCGGGATTGAAGACACGGCCGACCTGCTGGAAGACTTCAAGGCCGCGCTGTAACTGAGAGCGTGGGCGGCATACGCCCATGCCGGAATTAGTTGCGTTGAATGCGCGCCAGGGCTAATGCACGCCAGTCCCGCTCTTCTTTCATGCCTATGCTGGCAATCAGCTTGCCCAGCGCGGGTAATAGTGACGAAGGTTGGGTGTTTCTGCTCCCATCCCATTTGATATCACCGCAGTGAAAACAGATGCGCAGTGCGCTGGTTTGCTTGCCGGCCTGATAAAACGTCACAGTGTGGCGCGGTTCAAATATGCACGCCGCGAAAGCAGACTCGGTTTTTGGCGCCAAGTTGCTGACTTTCTGCATGAAAGATGCCCGTTCGCTCGACGTCAGCTCCTTCGAGGAGTAGACAAAGATGTCATGGGCTTTTGGTTCCGGCTTTCCATCGATGTACGGATCCACGCCGTCATATTCGTACGCATGCTCGGTGACGACAATGCGATCTGCCTTGCGGATGGCATCGGCAAGTTCAGCGATGTAAAGGCGGCCCTCACCGTTGTCCGGTTCCGCGTCCAATAGTGCCTGTACTTCCGCACTGAACTTACGTTCAGATGGCGGTGTGTAGCAAGCGCCAAGGAGCGTCATCAGAAACAAGGTCATGAGTATTTTTGTCATGTCCTTGACTGTATAGCAAATCCTCGGGAAAAAGGAAGCAATGACCCAGCTACATGGGGAAAGCAGATGAGCCCGTGTCGTAATGGCGGCAACTATCGGCTGACTGCCTTGCCGAAAATTGCATTGAATCGCTGGCGCGCTGCCGGCCTTGCCTTCGGATCTGGCAACAGGAAGGTCTCCAGCAGCGGATATTGCTCCAGCTGCAGTCCGATCGCCGCAAAGCTGCCGTGCTGGTCCGGCATCGTTTCGCTTTGCACGATCCGTTGCAGCTGCGGTCCCACATCCACGCCGCTGACCTGCTTCGCCACGCGCACGATGTCATCATGCCCAAAGCGTTTGCCGGCCACGCCAAACTCCGCATACAGCGCCGTCATCACGTCCGGTAGCCCGCGCTTGCCGCCACTGGCGCGCCGCATCCACGTCCATCGCCAGTGCCGCCACGCTGCCGCCGCCATACACCAGCAGCCAGTTCTTGTGCTTGTCCTTGGCGGCCGCCTGCACGGCGCCGTTGAGCCCCAGTCCCATGCGCGCCACCATCTGGCCGCGCGCCAAATTTTCCAGCCACTGCATCAGGTAGGCGTGGTCGACCAGGCCGTTACGCGCCATCCGAAGTACAGCGCATTGTTCACCAGTTCGCGCCGGCTTTGCACGGTGAAGGCGTTGGCCGCGCCTGAAGCGCGCCACGGCGTTTGCGCGGTCCAGCCGGGCGGCATGGCGAAGCTGACGTCGATCGGCCCATCCATCTTGACCCCTGGTACCAGAAACAGCGCGTTCCCGGTTGCCATCACGCCTTCGTCGGTGCGGTACGATACTTCCTCGGCGCCAGCTGGCCACGTGAACTTGCCGTGCTCGAGCCGCACGTCGTAGCTCAGGCTCAGCCGCCGGTCGCCAATCACCAGGTATTCGCCTTCACCCTTGTCGGTCAGCGCGACCGGCTTGCCGGCGCTGTCGCTCAGCACGATATTTTCCAGGAACTCGGCCTGGCCGTTTTTCAATTGTTCCGTACGGTCGACGCCGAACAGCGCCAGTTCATTGCCTTCGACCCATACGTTGGCGTCCACGTGCACGCGGCTCGCATCGGCATTGAAGCTGACTTTGTACTGGTTGCCCTTGCCATCGCCGGTCTGTGCGGCAGCGGCGCCCAGCAGAAGGAGGAGGGTAGCGAAACGGTGTCTGAACATGGTGCAATCCTGGGGTATCGATGCGTATGCACAACTTTACGGCAGTCAGGATTGCTTTGCGACTAAAAACCGACGAAACCCCGCTTTTTTGCGACGGACCGCCAGGCGCGGATGAAGCTCGTTGAACGATGGGCGCCATTCCAGTTATGATCTCGCATCGACCCAGTTCAAAAGACCCCGAAAATGAAGAAAACCCTGTTTTGCCTGTCCTTGCTGCTCAGTAGCGCCGTGTACGCCGATGACCTGGCCGATGCGAACGCCTTGTTCGCCAAAAAATCCTATCCCCAGGCGCTGCAGATGTACACCAAGCTGGCCAACGGCGGCAATGCCGAGGCCCAGTTGCATGTGGGTGAAATGTATTTGTACGGCGACGCCGGCGCGGTCGACCTTGCCAAGGCGGAATCCTGGTTCAAGAAATCGGCTTCCAAGGGCAACAAGACCTCCATCGCCGCGCTCGAGATGATGAAGCAGCGCGAAGTGCGCAAGGCGGACATTGAATACTGGATCTCGAAATACGATGGCGCCGATTTGAAGAGCGGGCAGTATCGCTGCCCTACGCCGCGCGTGCCCGCGATCTCCAAGCAGAACGATGAGATCGAGGCCATGGGTGTCAAGATCGAAGCCTGGAAAAATTGCTATAACGCGTTCGTGGTGAACCTGAACGACGCCAATCCGCTGACCAAGCGCATTCCGAAGGACATCGCTGACTTGATGACCAAGGAAGAAAACGACAAGGCGACCGCCTATCTTGCAGGCGTGTATTCACGCATCACCGAAGAGGCGCGCGTGTCGTCCAAGCTGTTCCTGGCGGACTTGAGCGCCTGGCGCGAAGCGACCGATACCTATGTGTTGGAGAACAACCGTATCGTCGACGAAGCCAAGGGCAAGTCCATTCGCAAGAAATAACTTAGTGCCAGCTGCGCATTAAGCCGACCGCCAGGCCTTCGAGTGCGAACTCGTCGACCTCGGGGTCGACCCGGATGACCTTGAAGTCCGGGTTTTCAGGCAGCAGTTCAATGATGTTGCCGGTCTTCTTGTAGCGCTTCACGGTTACGTCGTCCCCGATACGGGCGACCACGATCTGGCCATTCTTGGCGCTATCCACCTTTTTTACCGCCAGCAAGTCGCCGTCCATGATGCCGGCGTCGCGCATCGACCAGCCCTTCACCTTCAGCAGGAAGTCGGGCTTGGCCGAGAACATCGCCGGATCCACGCTGTAGGTCGCTTCCACATGTTCCTGCGCCAGGATGGGCGAGCCGGCTGCCACGCGCCCGACCAGCGGCAGCGACATCATCAGCGTTGGCGGCACCAGCGGGATGACGTCGAGGCTGGCGCCGATCAGGCGGATGCCGCGCGAGGTGCCCGGCGAAATTTCGATCGCGCCCTTGCGCGCCAGCGCCTGCAGGTGCTCCTCGGCCGCGTTGGCCGATTTGAATCCCAATTCATTGGCGATTTCGGCGCGGGTCGGAGGAAAGCCCGTGTTGTCGATCGCGTCCCTGATCAGGTTGAGGATTTGTTCTTGACGTGGCGTGAGCTTGATCATCGGTGTTTGAGGGCTGTTTGTATGAACAGACTGTATTTTTGTACAGTATTTCGCCTAATGCAAGAATTAAATGCGGTTTGCCTGAATTATTTGCAGTTTGACGTGTCGAACCAGCTCAATAGTGAGGCAAATATGAATCCCGTAGCCCTTTCGCCGCCTGAACTCGAGGACGACTTCGTCCTGTGGCTTGAGCATCAGATCGAACTTATGCGCGAGCGACAGTTCGGCCAGCTGGATCTCGACAACCTGCTCGACGAACTGGAGTACATCGTGAACAGCCGTCGGAAGGCTCTGCGAACGAGGTTGGCGGTGCTTATTGCGCACTTGCTCAAATGTGAGTTCCAGCCGGCGCACAAGTCGAACAGCTGGATACACACCATCTGTACCCAGCGAAATGCCCTTGACCGGCTTATCGAGCAGAGCCCCAGCCTGGCGCGTCACGTGCAGTCATCCGCGGAGCTGGAATACCAGCGCTCCCTGAGGCAAGCCGTCAAGGAGACCGGATTGGCGAAGCCGGTCTTTCCCAGCGAACTGCCATATTCAAAAGAACAACTCATCGACTTCGATTTCATCCCATAGCTGCCCGGACAACACAGGGATTGCCAGCATGCGCAGTTTCACGCTATAATTGCCGGCTTTCCCTTCCCACACTCGTCTTGACGCCGAGGTGGGCATCTGTTTAAACGTCCCTAAGGAGTTATGCATGCGTCATTATGAAATCGTCTTTATCGTCCACCCGGACCAAAGCGAGCAAGTCCCGGCGATGATCGAACGTTACAAAGCCAGCGTATCCACGCGCGGCGGTTCCGTTCACCGTGTTGAAGATTGGGGCCGTCGTCAGATGGCTTACTCGATCAACAAACTGCCAAAAGCTCACTACATCTGCATGAATATCGAATGCGACAACGAGACCCTGGTTGATCTCGAAACCGCTTTCAAATTCAATGATGCCGTGCTGCGTCACCTCACCGTTCGTATGAAGAAGGCTGAAACCACGCCGTCGCCGATGATGAAATCGGTACAACGTGAAGACGCAGCCAAGAGCCACCGCTCGGAAGCTCCGGCTCCTGCCGCAGCACCAGCTCCAGCTCCAGCAGCAGCGTAATTTTTTGTACGGAAGTCCTGAACACGAATTGCATTTACCTCGGTGAATCAACTCCAGTTCGTAGCCCTGATTTGCGAGCGCGACGTATTGCGCTACACCCCAGCCGGCGTACCGGTTGTGTCCGCCACTCTGATGCACAGTTCGCAGCAGATGGAAGCAGGGGCCGCCAGGCTGGTCGAGTTTGAAATTCCTGCGTTCGCCGCAGGGGAAATTTCAGGACGATTCAGCCAGGCCGAACTAGGGGCCGCGCATCAGTTCACGGGATTTTTGGCCAAGAAGAACCGCAGCAGCAAAAGCCTGGTGTTTCACATCATTGATTTCAGTGCCGCCGCCTAAGCGTCGTCACACTTTTAGATACAGGAGCCTCAAATGGCATTCGGTAAAAAATTCGACAAGAACAAGCTCAAGCTTAAAGAAAAGCGCAAACAACAGAACCCACTGTTCAAGCGTAAGAAGTTTTGCCGCTTCACGGCAGCGAACGTAGAACAAGTCGACTACAAAGACGTCGACACCCTGAAAGACTTCGTCCAGGAAAACGGCAAGATCATGCCAGCACGCCTGACCGGTACCAAGGCGCACTACCAGCGCCAGGTTGACACCGCCATCAAGCGCGCACGCTACCTCGCGCTGCTGCCTTACACCGATCTGCACCACGCTTAATCGCTGGCAGAATAAAGGAGAATCATATGCAAATCATTCTGTTAGAAAAAGTCGTGAACGTCGGTAACCTGGGCGACGTGGTCAAAGTCAAAGACGGTTACGCACGTAACTTCCTGATCCCGCAACGCATGGCGCGTCGTGCTACCGCTTCGGCAGTGGCTGAATTCGAAGTCAAGCGCGCTGAACTGGAAAAAGCTGCAGCCGTCAAGCTGGCCGCTTCCCAGGCTGAAGGCGAAAAGCTGAGCGGCATGACCATCTCGATCTCGCAAAAAGCGGGCGTCGATGGCCGTCTGTTCGGTTCGGTCACCAACTTCGACATCGCTGAAGCGTTGACGAAGCAAGGTTTCGCTGTTGAAAAAGCGCAAGTCCGCATGCCTACCGGCCCGCTGAAGACGACGGGCGACCACGCTGTTGCAGTAGCGCTGCACACCGATGTCGTCGTTGAAATCACCATCGCCGTGGTTGGCGAAGCCGCTTAAGCTGCTTTTACCAGCAGGACAAAAAAGCCGGGTCTTCCCGGCTTTTTTTACGTCCAAAACTCGCCAAAAATTTCGGCTGTTGACCCGAAGCAGGTATAATTCGCGCCATGAACGCACCATCCGATCCGCAACTCGACGCGCTCCGCATCCCGCCCCATTCCATCGAAGCAGAACAGTCTGTCATCGGTGGATTGCTGCGCGATAACGCCGCGTTCGACCGTATTGCCGACATGATGCATGCGGACGATTTTTACCGCTATGACCACCGCATCATCTTCGAACAGATCGTCAAGCTGATCAACGCGTCCAAACCGGCCGACGTGATCACCGTGTTCGAGGCGCTGTCGAACATGGCCAAGGCCGACGACGTGGGCGGCTTGCAATACCTGAACGCGATGGCGCAAAACACGCCGTCGGCGGCGAACATCCGGCGCTACGCCGAGATCGTGCGCGACCGCGGCATCCTGCGCAAATTGATCACGGTGGCCGACGAAATTTCCGGCAACGCGTTCAACCCGCAGGGCAAGGAAGTCAAGCAGATGCTCGACGAAGCCGAGTCGAAGATCTTCGCGATCGCCGAACAGGGTTCGCGCGGCTCGCAGGGCTGGCTGCCGATCCAGCCGCTGCTCACGCAAGTGGTCGAGCGCATCGACGAACTCTATAGCCGCGACAACCAGAGCGAAATTACCGGTGTGCCGACCGGCTTCATCGACCTTGACCGCATGACGTCCGGCCTGCAGCCGGGCGACCTGGTGATCGTGGCCGGCCGTCCATCGATGGGCAAGACCGCGTTCTCGGTCAATATCGGCGAGAACGTGGCGATCGAAGCGGGCCTGCCTGTCGCGATCTTCTCGATGGAGATGGGCGGCACCCAGCTGGCCATGCGTATGCTCGGTTCGGTCGGCCAACTCGACCAGCACCGCCTGCGCACTGGCCGCCTGAACGACGAAGACTGGCCGCGCCTGACCCACGCGATCCAGAAAATGAATGAAGCGCAGCTGTATATCGACGAGACGCCGGCGCTCAATCCGATCGAGCTGCGCGCGCGCTCGCGCCGCCTGTCGCGCCAGTGCGGCAAGCTTGGCCTGATCATCATCGACTACATCCAGCTCATGACCGGCAGCCAGCCGGGCGACAACCGCGCCTCGGAGATTTCCGAGATTTCGCGTAGCCTGAAAGGCCTGGCCAAGGAGCTGCATTGCCCCGTGATCGCCCTGTCCCAGCTGAACCGCTCGCTCGAGCAGCGCCCCAACAAGCGTCCCATCATGTCCGACTTGCGCGAGTCCGGCGCAATCGAGCAGGATGCCGACGTCATCATCTTCCTGTACCGCGATGAGGTGTACAACCCGGATTCGCCCGACAAGGGCACGGCCGAGATCATCATCGGCAAGCAGCGTAACGGTCCGATCGGTTCGGTACGACTGACCTGGATCGGACAGTACACCAAGTTCGGCAATTACAGCGGTAGCCTGGCCCTTTACCAGGGCGACTAATCACAATGCCGCCGGCACAACCGGCGGCCTTCAGCAGTATCACCAGCTTTACGGAGAAAGCCATGTTTGGACGTTTGATGCCCACCGAGGGCAAGTTCTTTGACCTGTTCAACCAGCACGCCGACCTGTGCGTCAAGGGTGCCCACGAAATGGTGGGCCTGATGACCAATTTCGACGACCTGGAGATCCGCACCCACGCGATCGAGGCGATCGAAAAGGAAGCCGACAAGATCACCTACGCGACGGTCGACATGCTGCACAAGACCTTCATCACGCCGATCGACCGAGACGATATCCACAAGCTGATCACGCGCATGGACGACATCCTGGACCTGATGGAAGACGCGGCCCAGACCGTGTCGCTGTACGACCTGAAGGCGGTCACGCCGGAAGCGAAGCGCCTGGCCGAACTGTGCCTGGCGTGCTGCGAAAAAGTGCAGGCGGCCGTGGCGCTGCTGCACAATATGGACAACTCGCAAAAGATCGTCGCCATCTGCGAAGAGATCGACCGCCTCGAGTCCGACGCCGACCACGTGATGCGCGCGGCGATGTCCAAACTGTTCCGCGACGAGCCGGACGTGCGCAACCTGATCAAGCTCAAAGCCATCTACGAGATCCTCGAAACGGTGACCGACCGCTGCGAAGACGTGGCGAACATCATCGAAGGCATCATCGTCGAAAACGCGTAAAACATGAATAACCTGCAAATCAGTATCTACGTGCTTGCGCTGTTGATCGGCCTGGCACTGATTTTCGACTTCATGAACGGCTTCCACGATGCCGCCAACGCGATCGCCACCGTAGTCTCGACCGGCGTATTGAAGCCGCAGACGGCAGTGGCGATGGCGGCGGTGTTCAACTTCGTGGCGATCTTCGTGGTCGGCCTGAAGGTGGCCAGCGCAATCGGCAAGGGCACCATCCATCCCGAGGTCATCGACCAGTACGTTATTTTCGGCGCGCTGGTTGGCGCCATCGTGTGGAATTTGATCACCTGGTATTACGGCATTCCGTCGTCCTCGTCGCACGCGCTGATCGGCGGCCTGGTTGGCGCGGCGGTGGCCAAGGCAGGCACGGGCGCGCTCATCCCCGGCGGCCTGATGATGATTGTCGCTTTCATCGTCATTGCGCCTTTGCTCGGCTTCATACTGGGGTCGATCATGATGCTGCTTGTGTCGTGGTTGTTCGTGCGCTCGACGCCGCGCAAGGTCGATACCTGGTTCCGCCGCCTGCAGCTCATTTCCGCTGCCGGCTACAGCCTGGGCCACGGCGGCAACGACGCCCAGAAGACGCTGGGGATCATCTGGATGCTGCTGATCGCCTCGGGCCACCTGGCCAAGGATGCGACCTCGCCGCCGCAGTGGGCGATCATCGCCTGCTACGCCATGATCAGCTTCGGCACCCTGTTCGGCGGCTGGCGCATCGTCAAGACCATGGGCCAGAAGATCACCAAGCTCAAACCGGTGGGCGGCTTTTGCGCCGAGACCGGCGGCGCAATCACCTTGCTGATGTCGAGCTACCTGGGCATTCCGGTATCGACCACGCACACCATTACCGGCGCGATCGTCGGCGTCGGTTCGGCGCAGAAGATGTCGGCGGTGCGCTGGGGCGTGGCCGGCACGATCGTGTGGGCCTGGTTCCTGACGATTCCCGCGGCGGCGTTCATGTCGGCAGTCGCGTGGTATATCGGCACCAAGATCATGTAAAACCCGGGGTCAGTGCCTCCATTACGACACGAGCTCAGCCGCTTTGCGACTGAGCTCGTGTCGTAATGGAGGCACTGACCCCGGGTTTTGCTATTTGATGCACACCTGGCGCACGGTGCGCATGTCGAGCAGGCCCTGCAACACCTTTTCGATGCCATCCATCTTCAGCGTCAGCATGCCATCTTCGAGCGCCGCCGCCAGCAGCGCCGCCACCCTGGCGTGCTCCTGCAGCAGTCGCTTGACCTGGTCGGTGCCGATCATCAGCTCGTGCAGGCCCAGGCGGCCGTTATAGCCCTTGTTGCACTCCAGGCAGCCTAACGGCCGGTACAGCGTGAAGCGGCCTTCGGCGTCGGCATAGCGCGCGATCCAGCCGGCCAACACGTGCGCGCGCGCCCCTTCCGGATCGCTGGCGAACTGCGCGGTGTTGAGCAGCTCGACGCAGTACTCGGTGAGCAGCTGCCCAACTTCGTCGCTGGCCGGGTGGTAAGCCACCTTGCACAGCTTGCACAGGCGCTTGGCCAGGCGCTGCGCCAGGATGCCAAGCAGGGCGTCGGCGAAGTTGAATGGGTCCATGCCCATGTCGAGCAGGCGCACGATCGATTCCGGCGCGCTGTTGGTGTGCAGGGTGGCGAACACCAGGTGGCCGGTCAGCGACGCCTCGATGCCGATGCCCACGGTTTCCTTGTCGCGCATTTCGCCCACCATGATCACGTCCGGGTCGGCGCGCAGGAAAGCGCGCATTACGGTGGCGAAGTCGAGCCCCGCCTTGCGGTTCACCTGCACCTGGCGCAAACCCTTTTGGGTGATCTCGACCGGGTCCTCGGCAGTCCAGATCTTGGTCTCGGGCGTGTTCAGGTAGTTCAGCACCGAGTGCAAGGTAGTGGTCTTGCCCGAGCCGGTCGGCCCGCACACGAAGAACAGGCCGTAGGGCTTGTCCACCGTCTGGCGCAGGCGCTCCAGCGTGCGCGGCAGCACGCCCAGCTTGTCGAGCGGGATGGCGTCGCCGGCGGCCAGGATGCGCATGACGACGTCTTCGACTCCGCCGGTCGATGGAATCGTGGCCACCCGCAGTTCGATGTCGAGCGGTCCGTATTTGAGGAATTTGATCTTGCCGTCTTGCGGCTTGCGCCGCTCGGAGGTGTCGAGGTCGCACATGATCTTCACGCGCGCCACCAGCGCATTGCGGTAGCCGGCCGGGATGTCGACGTAGGGCACCAGCGCGCCATCTTTGCGAAACCGGATGCCGGTGCGCCCGTTTCCCGGCAGCGGCTCGATGTGGATGTCCGACACGCCCTGGCGGTAGGCGTCCATGATGACTTTGTTGACCAGCTTGACCAGTTCGGTCTCGACCGCTTCCGACACTTGCCCGGTATCGGCGCTGGCGTCTTCCTCGTCCATGCCGGACAACAGCTCGCGCAAAGAACTGCCATCGCTGCGCGCGCTGGTGCCGAAATACTGGTCCATGGTGCGCTTGAATTCGATGCGCGTGGTCACGCAGTAGGCCACGGTCGACTTGGGGAACACCTGGTTGACGATGCGGGTCGCCTTGATTTTCTCGGGGTCGAGCGCCAGCACCAGCAGGCCGTTGCGATCCTCGTCCAGCGGCAGCCACTGGTTTTCCTCGACGTACTGCGCCTTGAGGTTTTTCAGCAGGAAGACCGGCTTGATGCGTCCCTCCCGGTACGGCTCGTACGGCACGTTGAAGTAGCGCGCCAGCGCCGCGCCGATCTGCATGCTCGACACCTTGCATTCGCTGAGCAGGATGTCTTCCAGATGGACCTGCCGCGCGCGCGCGGTGCGGGCGGCAAGCTCCAGTTGCGGCGCCGACAGCGCCGCATCGAACACAAGGCCGTCGTACTTGCTTGGGGATGCCATGCGGGTCTCACCCTCGTGATCAAATTGGTACTGCCATAATGTGGTAATTATGGCAATTTACCTTGATATCGATCACGAGAACCGGCGGGCAAACCGGGGTCGGAAGAAACTAGTTTTGGCCGAACAGATCGTGCGCGTCGAGGATGGCGTAGACGATCTCGGGATGCTGTTCGAGGCAGCGCCGGATGGCGGCCGGGATCGCCTGCCGGGTCTTGCGGCACAGGCCGGGCAGCTCGCCGAGCCCGATCGCCAGCCCGCGCACGGTGCGCACTTCGAGCGCCGCAGGGGCGATGCTTAGTGCGATGCCGAGCTGGTCGAACATCAGCTTGCCCACATGCTGGAGCTGCGCATAGCTGTCGATGCGTTCTATGCGCTCGAGCAGTTTCTTTTCCTGCTCGCGGGTCAGCATCAGGATCCGGGTGTCGGCCTGCGGGTCGGCCAGCAGGCGCTCGCGCTCGCACACGCACAGGCCTGGCGGGCATTCAACGCGGGTCGGGAAGGGGAGCGCTTGCAGCATGGAGGGGCCGGAAAGGGCGGACGGATCGACAGGGTAGCGCCCCGGCGCGCGCGCGTCAAACAGGACGCGAAAGTCATCATAATTTCCTGTTTGTATCTTATGAACATGATACCATTCCCGGCGTCAATACCATACATACATCATGCCGACGACCTCACCAGACGCCCGCTCCGTGGCGCACGCAGCGATCGATAAATTGCGCGCGGGCGACGCCGCCGGCGCACGCGCCTTGTTCGAACAGCTGACGGCGGCCGGCCTTGCCGACGCCTCGATCTTTCACTGCCTGGCGCAAGCCTGCGGCGCCATGGGCGAGTACGCTCCCGCGTTGATTGCGGTCGAGCGCGCGCTGGCCATCAAACCGGCGAATGTGTATTCGCTGCTGCTCAAGGCCGACCTGCTGACCTCGTCCGGCGATGGCCGCGGCGCCACCGCCTTTTACAAGGCCGCGCTGAAAGCCGCCCCGGCGCCGCAGCAGATGCCTGCCGACATGCATGCGGAACTGGGGCGCGCGCAAGCGATGATCGCCCAGCACGCCGACAAATTCGCCGCCCATCTGGTCGAACAGCTGGCCGCGGCCGGGCTGGACGACGGGCGGGAATCGCGTCGCTTCGCGCAGTCGCTCGACCTGCTGCTCCGGAAAAAAGAAGTGTACGTGCAAAGTCCGCGCTTCTTTTACTTTCCCGGTTTGCCGAACATTCAGTATTTCGAACGCGACGATTTCGCCTGGCTGGACCGGGTGGAAGCGGCGGCCGCCGACATCCGCGCCGAGTTGATGGACATCCTGCGCGAAGACGGCGCCTTTGAACCGTACGTGCAAAACGAGGCCGGTGTGCCGACCCTGAACCAGGGTGGCCTGATCAACAATCCGGACTGGAGCGCCTTCTATTTATGGAAGAACGGCGAGTTCATGGCCGAGAACGCGGCGCGCTGCCCGCGCACCCTGGCCGCGCTGGCCGACGTACCGCTGTCGAGCGTGCCGGGGCGTTCGCCGTCGGTGCTGTTTTCGCTGCTGCGCCCCGGTGCGCACATTCCGGCGCACACCGGCGTGCTCAATACCCGCATGATCTGCCACCTGCCGCTGATCGTGCCGCCCGGCTGCTTTCTGCGGGTGGGCAACGAGAAGCGCGAATGGGTCGAGGGCAAAGCCTGGGTATTTGACGACACCATCGAACACGAAGCCTGGAATACCAGCGACCAGACGCGCGTGATCCTGCTGTTCGAAGCGTGGCGCCCGGAACTGACGGAGCGCGAGCGCGCGCTGGTGACCACGATGTTCGCCGCCATCGACGGCTACGGCGAGCCGCGCGTCGAGTGGGATATGTAGCGCCGCCTCGCGCAGGCTTACTTGATGCAGACCTGGCGCACCATCTTGATGTCGGTTATACCTGACAACACCTTCTCGATGCCATCCATTTTCAAGGTCAGCATGCCATCCTCGAGCGCGGCGGCCAGCAGCTGCGCCACGCGGCTGTGCTCCTGCAGCAGCTTCTTGACCTTGTCGGTGCCGATCATCAGTTCGTGTAGGCCAACCCTTCCCTTGTAGCCCTTGTTGCACTCGGCGCAGCCAACCGCCCGGTACAGGGTGAACTTGCCGCTCGCATCCGTGTAGCGTTTTTTCCAGCCATCGAGCACGGCCGCGCGCCCGGCCGCGGCGTCGGCCAGGAAGGCTTCGGTGGCCAGCAGTTCGGCGCAAAATTCGGTGAGCATCAGCTCGATCTCGGCCTGGTCCGGATGGTAGGCCGCCTTGCAGGTCGAACACAGGCGCTTGGCCAGTCGCTGCGCTAGGATGCCGAGCAGGGCGTCGGCGAAGTTGAACGGATCCATGCCCATGTCGAGCAGGCGCACGATCGATTCGGGCGCGCTGTTGGTGTGCA
>JAZKCA010000010.1:5525-64865 GCA_040388275.1 Pseudomonadota bacterium | reverse complement strand
CAACCGCGTTGCGGTTGAGCCCGTGTCGTAATGGCGGCACTGACCCCGGGGTTGTTACTTCTTCGCTGCGGGGGCGGCGGCGCTGCCGCCGGGACTGCGGAAATATTTGAAAAACTCCGAGCCGGAATCGAGCACCATCACGTCGCCGTGGCTCTTGAAGGTGGCGCGGTAAGCTTCCAGCGAACGGTAGAACTTGTAGAACTCGGCGTTCTTGCCGAACGCGTCGGCGTAGATCGCCGAGGCCTTGGCATCGCCCTCGCCCTTGGTTTTTTCAGCATCGCGGAACGCTTCAGCCAGAATCACGGTGCGCTGGCGGTCGGCGTCGGCGCGGATCTTTTCCGATTCGGCCGAACCGGTCGAACGCAGCTCGTTGGCCACGCGCACGCGCTCGGCCTTCATGCGGTCGTACACCGAGGCGTTGATCTGCTCGACATAATCGACCCGCTTGAGGCGCACGTCGACGATCTCGATCCCGATCGGAGCCGCTTCGGCCACGACTTTCTGCTGGATCGCCTGCATTACCTTGCCGCGTTCGCCGGAAATGACTTCGCGCACGGTGCGCTTGGTGATTTCGTCGTTCAGCGCGGCCTTGACGATCTGCGCCAACCGGTCACGCGCCCTGCCCTCGTCGGCGCCGCTGAAGCTGACGTAGTACAGCTTCGGATTGATGATGCGCCATTTGACGTAGGCGTCGACCAGGATGTTCTTCTTTTCGGCGGTGATGAAGCGGTCGGCGTCGGGTGTATCGAGCGTCAGGATGCGCTTGTCGAGGTAGACCACGTTCTGCACCAGCGGCAGCTTGAAGTACAGGCCCGGCTTGCTGATCTGGTCGCCGGCTTTGCCGAGCGAGAACAGGATCGCATAGTGTTTTTGGTCGACCACGAACATGGTGGACGACAGGATCATCAGGCCGATGAAGCCGACGACGAACGTCATGATGATGCGGTTCATTAGCGGATCTCCCGGTCACGTGAAGCTTCGCGGCTGCGGTTGTCGCGCTGGCGCACCTGTTCGATTGGCGGCAGCAGTTCGGCCGGCATCGGCACTTGTACCGGCCCCGATTTGGCGCCGACTGCGGCGTCGTTGGCGGCGGTTTGCGCGATCAGCTTGTCGAGCGGCAGGTACAACATGCTGTTGTTGGCCTTGGCGTCGATCATGACCTTGCTCGCGCTGGTGAAGATCTGCTGCATCGTGTCGAGGTACATGCGATCGCGCGTGATGGCCGGGGCCTTCTGGTACTCGGCCACCACCTGGGTGAAGCGCGAGGCGTTACCGGTCGCGTTCTCGACCACCATCGATTTGTAGGCTTCGGCGTCCTGCGTCAGGCGCACCGCGTCGCCGCGTGCGCGCGGGATCACGTTGTTGGCATAGGCTTCGCCTTCGTTGCGGGCGCGGGCCCGGTCCTGGCCAGCCTTGACGGCATCGTCAAAGGCGCCCTGCACCTGCTCCGGCGGCTGCACGCCCTGCATGGTGACGTTGGTGACGATGGCGCCGAGCTTGTAGCGATCCACAATTTCCTGCATCAGCTTCTGGGTGTCGAAGGCGACTTTTTCGCGTCCCTCGTAAAGGACGAAGTCCATCTTGCTCTTGCCGACGACTTCGCGGATCGCCGTTTCGGCCACCTGGCGGATGGTCTCGTCGGACTCGCGGTTGTTGAAGACCCAGGCGATCGGGTCTTTCAGCGTGTACTGGACGGCGAACTGGATGTCGATGATGTTTTCATCGTCGGTCAGCATCAGCGCTTCCTTCAGGTCTTTCGAGCGCACGGTGCCGCGGTAGCCGATTTCCTGGGTCCGCACCTGCGACACGTTGACCGTCTCGTGCGCCTGAAACGGCGCCGGCCAGCGCCAGTTCAAGCCCGGCCCGGCCGTTTCCATGTTCGGCTGGCCGAAGGTGGTGACCACCGCGCGGTGGCCCTCCTGGACGATGAAGGTGCCGCTGGCGAGCCAGATCATGCCGATGATGATGGCAATCAGCATGACGGTGACGCCGGCGCCCTTGCTGTCGGCCCGAAAGCCGCCCGGGCCGCCCGAGTCGCCGTTATTTTTGGCGCCGAACAGGCGGTTCAGGCGCGCATTGAAGTCGCGCCACATCTGGTCGAGGTCGGGCGGGCCTTCGCCCGGCCGTTTGCTGTCCTGGGCCTTGGGTGCGCCGTCGCTCTGGTAGCCGGAGCGCGCTGTCGACGGCAAGGTGATGCCGAAGCGGTTGAGTAATGAAGCAAGCATCTATCGTGATCCGACAATGGTGGAGGTTTGAATTTCGGCCGGCTGTGCGTCTTGCGCATAGTCCGGTTCGGCATCGTCCTGCTCTTCGTACAAATGGGTCAGACCGGGTGCGGCGCGGGCCATGTCGACCACCGACTCGCGCAGCAGATCGAGCCCGGCGCCGGTATGGGCGCTGATAAAAACGCGGCTGATCTTATCATATTCATCGCGTTCCACGGCAGGCTCGAGGCCGGCCGCGTCGATCTTGTTCCAGACCAGGATCTGGGGAATATGGTCGGCCCCGATTTCCTTGAGCACCAGGTTGACCTGTTCGATCTGTTCCATGCGCACCGGGCTGGCCGCGTCGACCACGTGCAGCAGCAGGTCGGCGTGGATGGTCTCCTCGAGCGTGGCGCGAAACGCCGCCACCAGCTGGTGCGGCAGTTCGCGCACGAAGCCGACGGTGTCGGAGAACACCACGTTGCCCACGTTTTCGCCCAGGTAGACCCGGCGGCTGGTGGTGTCGAGCGTGGCGAACAGCTGGTTGGCCACGTACACGCCGGCCTTGGTCAGCGCGTTGAACAGGGTCGACTTGCCGGCATTGGTGTAGCCGACCAGCGAGACCGAGAAGGTATGGCTTTTTCCGCGCGCGCGGCGCTGGGTTTCGTGCTGCTTGCGCAGCTTGGCCAGGCGCGCGCGCAAGGCCTTGACGCGCTCGCCGATCAGGCGGCGGTCGGTCTCGAGCTGGGTTTCGCCCGGACCGCGCAGGCCGATACCGCCCTTTTGCCGTTCCAGGTGGGTCCAGCCGCGGATCAGGCGCGTGGCCAGATGCTGCAGCTGCGCCAGCTCGACCTGCAGCTTGCCCTCGTGGCTCTTGGCGCGCTGCGCGAAGATGTCGAGGATCAGGCTGGTGCGGTCGAGCACGCGGATATTGATGCGTTTTTCGAGGTTGCGCTGCTGGGCCGGCGACAGCGCATGGTTGAAGATGACGATGTCGATGTTCTGGTCGAGGCAGGCCTGGCCGATTTCATCGGCCTTGCCGCTGCCCACGAAGTAGGCGGCATCGGGACTGGAACGCTTGGCGGTGATGGTGGTGATCGGGACGGCGCCTGCGGACTGGGCGAGCAGGGACAGCTCTTCCACGCTCGCATTGAAATCGCCGGCGCCGAAATCGATGCCGACTAATGCTGCGCGCATACGCCTCCCGCCAGAGCCGTCACGGCCATGGGATTACTCGGCTTCAGGATCAAGATTGAGATTGACGGCGCGTGCCGGTACCACGGTGGAGATGGCATGCTTGTACACCATTTGGGTGACCGTGTTACGCAGCAGTACCACGTATTGGTCGAAGGACTCGATGTGTCCTTGCAGCTTGATGCCGTTGACCAGGTAGATCGAGACCGGAACATGCTCCTTGCGCAAGGCATTAAGGAATGGGTCTTGTAACAGTTGCCCTTTGTTGCTCATGACAGCTCCGTGATGTTGTTGTAGGTAAGAATTGGAGGCGACTCGCTTGTTTTCAAGTGCCCTCGACCGCATTCTTAAAAGGCGAATGATGTCGTTGAGCTACTGTAACCTGTTTTGCCGAATCCTGTCGTTAGACAGGGCTTAAGCGACTTTACTTAGCGCCCTTGGCGAAAGGATTCTTGCCCATGCGCAGTTCAATGCGCAGCGGCGTTCCCACCAGGTTAAACGTGTCGCGGAAATGCTTCTCCAGGTAACGTTTGTAAGGCTCGCCGATCGCATTCAGGGCATTGCCGTGGATAACGATGATCGGCGGGTTCTGGCCGCCCTGGTGAGCATAACGCATTTTCGGGCGGATCGAGCCATGCCGGCGCGGCTCCTGCTTTTCAACCGCTTCGATCAGCGCGCGCGTCAGGCGCGGCGTGGACAGGTCGGCGGTGGCGGCGGCGTAGGCGGCGTCGACCGACTTCATCATCGGCGCGATGCCTTGCGACTTCAGGGCCGAGATGAAATGGGTCTTGGCGAACGACAGGAAGTCGAGCTTGCGGTCGAGGTCGATCTTGATTTCATCGCGCTGGTCCGACTGCAGGCCATCCCACTTGTTGACGGCCACCACCAGTGCACGGCCGGACTCGAGGATGAAGCCGGCGATGTGCGCGTCCTGCTCCGAGATGTCCTGCTGTGCGTCGAGCAGCAAGATGACGACGTTCGCTTCCGAGATCGACTGCAGCGTCTTGACGACCGAGAACTTCTCGATCGCTTCGAACACCTTGCCGCGGCGGCGGATGCCGGCCGTGTCGATCAGCGTGTATTTCTTGCCTTCGCGCTCGAACGGCACTTCGATCGAATCGCGCGTGGTGCCCGGCATGTCGAAGGCGATCACGCGCTCTTCGCCGACCAGGGTATTGATCAGGGTCGACTTGCCCACGTTGGGACGGCCGACGATGGCGATCTTGATGCCGCGGTCGGCCTTTTCGAGTTCTTCCGGCTCGTCCGGGCGCGAGGCGAACGCTTCGTTGAGCGCTTCCTCGACCAGGTCGACGACGCCGTCGCCGTGGGCGGCCGAAATCACGTACGGGTCGCCCATGCCGAGCTCATAGAATTCGGCCACGACGGAGCTGTATTTCATGCCCTCGCCCTTGTTCACCACCAGCATGACCTTGCGGCCCGACTTGCGCAGGAAGTCGACGATGGTCTTGTCGTGCGGGGTCAGGCCCTGGCGGCCGTCGACGATGAAGACGACGACGTCGGCTTCGGCCACGGCCTGCTTGGTTTGCAGGGCCATCTGGAACATGATGCCTTCCTTGGCCACGGGCTCGAAACCGCCCGTATCGATGACCAGGAAGGGGCGCTCGCCGATGCGGCCTTCGCCGTAGTGGCGATCGCGCGTCAGGCCAGGCAGATCGGCCACCAGCGCGTCGCGCGAGCGGGTGAGGCGATTGAATAATGTCGATTTCCCGACGTTGGGGCGACCAACTAATGCTATTACCGGCTTCATGGTGTTTTTATTCGACCGCGATGGCGGTCACTGTCCCAGATTGTGTTTGAAAAATCAGATTCGAACCGGCCACCAGCGGCGGCGCGGCGATCGCACTCCCGTCGGTTGCGGCACGAGCTAAGAAAGCGCCATTTTCCCGTGACAGAAAATGGATGTAACCCTGGTAGTCGCCGACCGCGACGGCGCGGCCGTAGGAGACCGGCGTCGACAGGTTGCGGTAGTTCAGCTTGTCGTTCTTCCAGACGCTGGCGCCGCCTTCGCGGCTGAAGGCCGAGATCGCGTCCTTGTCGTCGACGGCGAACACGAAGCGCTGGTCAACCGACACGCCCACGTCCGACGAGAGCGGCTTGGTCCACTTCGGCGAGCCGGTGGCGACGTCGAAGCAGCCTACGCGGCCCTGGTAGGCCACCGCGCACACGTCGGTTTCGAACAGCACCGGCGCGCCGCCGATGTCGGTCACGCGTTCCAGTTCGGTGGCGCCGCGCGCCTCGCCGACCGCCACTTCCCAGCGCGCCGCGCCGGTGGCCAGGGTCAGGGCCAGCAGCTTGCCGCCCGGCTGGGCGATGATGACTTCCTTGTCGACCACGACCATGCCCGGCGCATTGCGCAGGGTCAGCGGCGGCGAGATGCGCTGCACGGTCCACTTCTGGGCGCCGGACTTGGCGTCCAGGCCGACGATGCGGTTGTCGATCGAACGCACCACCACGATGCCCTGCCCCACCACCGGCGAGGACAGTACCTCGCTCGAGGCCTGGGTGGTCCACAGCAGCTTGCCGTCCATGCTGAATGCCAGCACGCCGCCCTTGTCGCCGCCCACCACGATGGTGGTGCCGTCCGAGCCAACGCCGGCGGTCAGGCCGGTCGGGGCCTTGATGCGCCACAGTTCGCGTCCGCTGGCCGCGTCAACCCGCGCCAGCGAGCCGTTGGCGCCAGCGAGCACCAAGGTGTTGCCGACCATGGCCGGGCTGAAGATGTAGCTGTTGGACTTGCCCATGTCGAGCTTCCAGGCGGTGCGAACCGCCATCGTGCCCTTGAGCTCGGCCAGCGGCGCAGGCTCGTTGCCCTTCGACTTGGAAGCGAACGGGTTGATCGAATTGAGGGTCGAGCAAGCTGCCATCAGGGCCAGCATGCCTGCTCCGACGAGCTTCTGGGTAATACGCATAGTGTTTAACCTTGTTCTATGACGGGTAGAGGATAGCGCATACGGCCCGTCAGGCCCTTGGGAGCCTGACGGGCCGCATCGAAATCAACGGTTTAAGCGGCAGCCTTGGGCGCCGCTACGGTACCGCCGATCGCTTCGAGCTTGAGCTGCACCAACTGGCGGCCCGGATTTTTTTCGCCCATCGCAACGAGTGCCGCCTGGTAGGCGGCGCGCGCTTCGACGACCTTGTTCTGTGCTACCAGAATGTCGCCCTTGCGGTCGGCGACACTGCCTGCGAACTGCGGCAGGAACGTCGTTGCCAGCAGCTTGAGGCCTTCATCGTACGCCTTTTCGTCGAGCAGCACACCGGCCAGGCGCAGTTTGGCGATCGACTGGTATTCGTCGTTGCCATGCGCGATGGCCCAGTTAAGCTGAGCTTTGGCGGTTTTCAGGTCGCCCGCGTCGAACGCGCTCTTGGCCGCAGCCAGGGCGCTCATCGGCGCGTAGCTGCTGCCCTCGTACTTCGATTCGACGTCGGCGGCGACGCGCTGCGCCTTGGCGTTGTCCTTGGCCACCATGGCGGCCTGCAGCTGGTCGTACAGGGCCGATGCTTCGGCAGCCTGCGAGGCCTGGCGGTTGTTCCAGTACACATAGCCCGCGTAGGAGCCCAGCGCGATGATCAGCACCCAGGTAATCAGGTCGCCGAATTTTTTCCAGAACGCCTTCAGGTCGGCGATTTGTTCTTGTTCTTCGAGATCGTATGCCATTGTCTTGTCTTGTCGTAGTTAAGGGTTCAAAAACTGCTTAGTGATGGTAATGCACGTGGTCGTGGTCATGGTCGTCGCCGACGATCTGGTCCACCAGATAGTCGACCACGCCGTCGAACGGCACGCTGGCCTGCTGCTTGTCGGCGTCGCTCTCGCGCAAGGCCTTGACGGTGGCGCTGTTGCTGGCGATTTCATCGTCGCCCAGCATCACCGCGAACGCCGCGCCGCTGCCGTCGGCCTTTTTCATCTGGCTCTTGAAGCTGCCAGGGCCGCTCGCAGCCGCGCAATGTAGCACAACATCGAGGCCGGCATCGCGAATTCGTTCGGCCAGCACGAAGGCCTGCATCTGGGCCGCCTCGCCCTGGTGCACCATGTAGACGTCGCAGCTGGACGGTTCGGCAGCTTCGCCGGCCATCTTCATCAGTTCGATCAGGCGTTCGATGCCCATCGCAAAGCCGACCGCCGGGGTCGGCTTGCCGCCGAACGATTCGATCAAAGGATCGTAGCGCCCACCCGCGCACACCGTGCCCTGGGAGCCCAGCGCATCGGTGACCCATTCGAACACGGTGCGGTTGTAGTAGTCCAGGCCGCGCACCAGGCGCGGGTTGACCGTGTACGGGATGTTGTTGTGGTCGAGGATGCGCTTGACGCCATCAAAGTGGGCGACCGACTCGGCTTCCAGGTAGTCGAGCAGCTTCGGCGCCTTGTTCACCAGGTCCTGCATAGCGGGATTCTTGGTGTCGAGGATGCGCAGCGGATTGGCGTGCAGGCGGTTCCTGGCCTCGTTGTCGAGCTGGTCGATATTCGCTTCGAAATAGGCGATCAGGTCGGCGCGGTGGCGCTGGCGCTCGGCGGCGTCGCCGATCGAGTTCAGCTCGAGGCGGATGTTTTCCAGGCCCAGGTCGTCCCACAGGCGGCGGCACAGCATGATCAGCTCGGCGTCGATGTCCGGACCGGTGAAGCCGATCGCCTCGGCGCCGACCTGGAAGAACTGGCGGTAGCGGCCGCGCTGCGGGCGCTCGTGGCGGAACATCGGGCCCTTGTACCAGACCCGCTTCGGACCTTCGTAGACGAGATTGTGTTCGATCACCGCGCGCACCACGCCGGCCGTGCCTTCAGGGCGCAGGGTCAGGGCGTCGCCGTTCATCGAATCGGTGAACGAGTACATTTCCTTTTCGACGATGTCGGTCACCGCGCCGATGGCGCGCTTGAACAGCGCCGTGTCTTCGACGATCGGGGTCACGATCTTCTGGAAGCCGTAGCTTTTCAGGACCGAGTGCACGGTGTTTTCGAACAGCTCCCACAGCGGTGCGTCGGCCGGCAGGATGTCGTTCATGCCTTTGACGGCGGTGATTTTTTCAGGCTTGGACATGTGTTTCAATTTTTATAGTCAACTCCAAAACGTCGCCCCCGCGCAGGCGGGGGGCCATAGCACCTGTGAGCAGAGGTGCTATGGATTCCAGCCTACGCGGGAATGACGGCGGCTCCGCTTTTACTGTAATTCTTTTGTACGTAGTTCAGGACGATCTGCTGGAATTCCTCGACGATTTTCTCGCCGCGCAGGGTCACGAACTTCTGGCCATCGACAAACACCGGCGCGGCGGGCGATTCGCCCGTGCCCGGCAGGCTGATGCCGATATTGGCGTGCTTCGATTCACCGGGACCGTTGACGATGCAGCCCATCACGGCCACGTTCATGCCCTCCACGCCCGGGTACAACTTTTTCCATTCCGGCATCTGATCGCGCAGATAGGTCTGGATGTCGTCGGCCAACTCCTGGAAGGTGGTCGAGGTGGTGCGACCGCAACCCGGGCAGGCGATCACCATGGGCGCGAATTTGCGCAGGCCCATGGTCTGCAAAATCTCCTGCGCCACGATCACTTCGCGGGTGCGGTCGCCGCCCGGTTCGGGCGTGAGCGAAATGCGGATCGTGTCGCCGATGCCTTCCTGCAGCAGCACCGACAGCGCCGCTGTCGAGGCGACGATGCCCTTGCTGCCCATGCCGGCTTCGGTCAGGCCCAGGTGCAGCGGATAGTCGCAGCGGCGCGCCAGTTCGCGGTACACCGCGATCAGGTCCTGCACGCCCGACACCTTGCACGACAAAATAATCTGGTCGCGGCCCAGGCCCAGTTCCTCGGCCCGCACCGCGTTTTCAATCGCCGACGTGATCAGGGCTTCGTACATGACCGCCTGCGCGCTCCACGGCTCGGCACGCGAGGCGTTTTCGTCCATGATGCGCGCCAGCAGCGCCTGGTCCAGGCTGCCCCAGTTGACGCCGATGCGCACCGGCTTGCCGTAGTTGGCCGCCATCTCGATCATCTGGGCGAACTGGGTGTCGCGCTTGGCGCCCTGCCCCACATTGCCCGGGTTGATGCGGTACTTCGACAGCGCGCGGGCGCAGTCGGGATAATCGCGCAGCAGGGTGTGGCCGTTGTAATGGAAGTCGCCCACCAGCGGCACGTCGATGTCCATCTTGTCGAGCTGTTCGCGGATCAGGACCACGGCCGCTGCCGCTTCCGGGCGGTCGACCGTGATGCGCACCATCTCGGAGCCGGCGCGCGCCAGCTCCTTGACCTGGATCGCGGTGCCGATCACGTCGGCGGTGTCGGTGTTGGTCATCGACTGCACCACCACGGGGGCGTCGCCGCCTACCCATACCTTGCGCTCGCCGTGGGACACCAGCACGCTGCGGCTGACGCGGCGCCCCATGGGGCCGGACGGAATCGCCAAATTCGAAGAAGACATGAACGAAGACCTGTTACTGGATGTTGATGCGGGCGACCCGGCCGCCTGGGACTGCCGGCAAGGTCAGCGGCGCGCCGCGCAAGGTGGCGTCAACCGCGCTCGGTTTGCCGATGATCAGGGTCACCGGTTCGGTTACCTTGACCGTTTCGGTGGTGCCGCCCTTGACCAGGCCGGAGAACAGCGGGCGGCCCTTGGCGGGACGCACTTCGACCCATGACGATTCACGCACGTTGAGCACGAGCGCGTCGGCACCGGCGCCGGCAGCAGCAACAGGAGCAGCAGGCGGCGCGACGGCGACCGGCGCTACCCCGGCAGGCGTGATCCCGGCCGGCGAGCCGGCGCCGGGATTGGGCGCACCGCCAGGCGTTGGCGGCGGCACCGAAATGAGCGGCACGGCATTGCTGATCACGGGCGGCAGCGCTTCGGCCGGCTTGGCGGCGGCCGGGTCAGGCAGGCCGGCGACCGGTTTGTCCTGTATCGGGGCCGGCAACACGGTCAGCTGCGAGTCGGTCGACCCGGTCGACCCGGTCGACCCGGTCGACCCGGTCGACCCGCTCGACGCGGCCGGCGCCTGGACGGCGACCGCGCCGCGGCCCAGCAGCGAGGCCGGGATCACGCCCGCATACCATGCCGCACCAATCCCGCCGGCCACCAGCAGCACGGCGCCGACCAGGACGAACGGGAACTTGCTGGCGCGCTTGCCGTTGGTCGGAAAGCGTACCTGCGAAAACGAGGCCGGCTTGTCGCGCCGCACCGTGGTGGAGGTGGCGTCGCTGGCGGCCGGCGTGGCCAGCGCGATCTGCGCCACCAGGGGCGCGGCGTCCAGCTTGACGACCTTGGCGTAAGCGCGCACGAAGCCGCGCACCACGGCCGGCCCTGGCAAATTGGCGTAGTCGCCCTGTTCCAGCGCGACCACCTGGCGCACCGCCAGCTTGAGCTGGTCGGCTACCTGTTCTACTGTCCAGCCCATCGCTTCGCGTTGGGCCGCAAGGGTTTTTCCCGGAATGCCGTCGTTATCCGGCACCGGCTGGTCTGCCCACTCTGCACTCATGTTCGTTCCTGTCTCACTCATCAAAAGCACCGCGCTGGAACGCAGCAAACTCGGGCGAAGTCGGGTGACGCCGGCGCAACTGGGTCGCCAGGCTAGTCTCCAGACCTTGCTCGCCGAGCTTGCGCTCGATCCGGATCGCCAGCCACAGCACGTCGGCGGGCAGGGTTTCCGGCTTGGCCAGTTCCGTCAGGCGGTTGATAAAAGTTCCGGCGCGCGCGTAATCGCGCCGCGCGAAATAGACCCGCGCCAGGCCGGCGTGGATAGTCGGTAACTCGGGTTCGTAGCGCATCGCATCGAGCAGGTAGCGCTCGGCGAGCGTGTAATTCTTCAATTTCAGCGCGCAGTCGCCGGCGTTGACCATGGCCCTTGCCGGCGCCTGGTACATGCGGTTGTTGAGCGCGGCGTCGAAGTACGGCATCGCCAGCGTGCCGCGGCCAACCTTGCACAGGAAGGTGCCGTAGTTATTGCTGATATCGGGGTTGCGCGGCGCCAGGCGCAGCGCATGCTGGTAGTTTTCCTCGGCCAGCGCCATTTCGCCCATGTTCGTATAGATCAGCGCGCGCACGCCATAGGCTTCGGGATAGTCGGGCCGGGCGCCCAGCGCCTTCTTGACTTCGTCGAGCGCCACGTCGTAGTTGCCCTCCTTGTAGTAGTCGATCGCCAGCTGCAGGCGGATCCAGGCGCGCTTTTCTTCCGGCGTCTGGTCGGAGGCGGTTTTCAGTTCGGTGGTGCTGCCTTGCAGCGCGCCGGTACCGGGGGTCACCAATGCTGGCGCGCTCGCCGTGCCGCAGGCCGACAGCGCGCCGGCCAGCAGACACCCCAGCAGGCAGGTCAGACCGGCCTTCAAGAAGGAATCTCCACGATGCGCCCGAAATCGGCGCCAAATTTTTTCTGGTATTCGGCCATTTTTTCCATACGCTCCTGCACACGAGTGCGGTCTTGTACTTCACCGGCCAGCTGGCCGCATGCGGCGTCGATATCGTCGCCCCGAGTCTTACGAATTGTGGTCACGATGCCGGCATCCATCAACACCTGGGCGAAGGCCTTGATGCGCGGATTCTTCGAGCGCAGCAGACCCGACTCCGGGAATGGATTAAACGGAATCAAATTGAATTTGCACGATACACCAACCTGGCGGTCGAGCACCAGGGCGACCAGTTCGCGCGCGTTCTCGTCGCTGTCGTTGACGCCGTCGAGCATGCAGTATTCGAAGGTGATGAAGTCGCGCGGGGCGAATTCGAGGTAGCGTCTGCAGGCGGCCATCAGCTCGCGCAGCGGGTATTTTTTATTCAGCGGCACCAGCGAATCGCGCAGCGGGTCGTTCGAGGCGTGCAGCGAGACCGCCAGCGCGACCGGCACTTCCTGCGACAGCTTGTCCATCATCGGCACCACGCCGGAGGTCGAGAGCGTGACGCGGCGGCGCGACAGGCCGTAGGCGTTATCGTCGAGCATGAGCTTGAGGGCGGTGACGGTCGGCTCGAAGTTGAGCAGCGGCTCGCCCATGCCCATCATGACGACGTTGGTGATCTGGCGTTCGCCCTTGGGGCCGGGCTCGATGCCCTTGGTGCGGCGCAGTTCGAATTCGGCCATCCACAGCTGGCCGATGATCTCGGACACCGACAGGTTGCGGTTGAAGCCCTGCTTGCCGGTCGAGCAAAAGCGGCAGTTGACGGCGCAACCGGCCTGGGTCGAGATGCACAGCGTGCCGCGGTTTTCTTCGGGAATGAACACGGTTTCGACCGCATTGCCGTTGCCGACGTCGACCAGCCACTTGCGCGTGCCGTCGGTCGAGGTGTGGTCGCTGATGACGGCCGGGGCGCGCACTTCGGCGCGCGTGGCCAGCTTGTCGCGCAGCGACTTGGCCAGGTCGGTCATGGCATCGAAGTCGCTGGCGCCGAACTGGTGGATCCAGCGCTGCAATTGCTTGGCGCGGAACGGCTTCTCACCCAAGTCGGCGCAATAGGCGACAAGTTGCGCAGGATCGAAGTCCAGCAGGTTGGTGAGCGTGTTCATATTCTATATTCCAAAAAGCCGTTGGCGCGCGCTCGCGCAGGAGGCAACGGCGGCAGTGAGAGGCGCCAAGGGAAGGCGCCCCCACCTTGTTGCTAATTACTTCACTTCTGGGAAGAAGTAAGCGATTTCTACTTTTGCAGCATCGACAGCGTCCGAACCGTGCACGGCGTTGGCATCGATGGAATCGGCGAAATCGGCGCGGATCGTGCCTTTTTCAGCTTTCTTCGGATCGGTCGCGCCCATCAGGTCACGGTGGGCCAGGACAGCGTTTTCGCCTTCCAGGGCCTGGATCATGACAGGGCCGGAGACCATGAAGTCGACCAGGTCCTTGAAGAAACCGCGCTCTTTGTGGGCAGCGTAGAAGCCTTCAGCCTGTTCGCGCGACAATTGCGTCATGCGGGCTGCAACGATTTTCAGGCCAGCGCCTTCGAAACGGCTGTAGATCTGGCCGATTACATTTTTTGCAACTGCGTCTGGTTTGATGATCGACAGGGTGCGTTCGATTGCCATTTGTAAAAACTCCAATAAAAAGAAAGGTTTAGTGTCGAGCTAGAAGACTCAATCAACCTTCGATTTTACCATATATCACCTTTCGGGCAGCGATATTGCACCCAAAGACGGGGAAGTGGTAGAGTGGCGCCATCAAATGCAGGGCGGGCATTAGTGATTTTGCGCGTTTTTTGCCCGTCGTGCTATTCTTTTGGAAGCATTACCACCCTTGGAGGCAAGCATGTCAGTCAGTTTCGATAAAGAATACGTCCCGGCCATATCGAGCCAGGACGTCCGTCACAAGGTCATGCGCAACACCTATTGGCTGCTCGCGCTGGCCATGATCCCCAGCGTGCTGGGCGCGATGATTGGTGTAAAGTACAACGTTCCCATGCCACGCGGCATCCTGGGCCTGGTCGTATTCCTGGGCGTGATGTATGGCTTCATGTATGCCATTGAAAAGACCAAGGATTCGGCCAACGGCATCGGCGTGCTGTTCCTGTTCACCTTCTGCCTCGGCTTGTGGCTCACCCCGCTGCTGACGCACACCTTGCACATGCAAAACGGCGGCACCCTGATCATGATGGCCTTCGGCGGCACCGCATCGGTGCTGGCGGTGATGGCGACCATCGCCACTGTCAGCAAGCGCGATTTCTCGGTGATGGGCAAATTCCTGGGGGCCGCCACCATCGCGCTGATCCTGGCGAGCGTCGTCGCCATCCTGTTCAGCATCCCGATGCTGCACATCGTGATTTCGGTGTTGGCCATCGGCATTTTCTCGGCCTGGATCCTGTACGACGTCCAGAAGGTCATCAATGGCGGCGAAACCAATTACATTCGCGCCGCGATGATGTTGTTCATCGACGTGTATGTGATCTTCTCGAACATGCTGTCCCTGCTGGGCCTGGGCGGCAGCCGCGACTGATCGAGCGCCGCATACGAGAAAGCCGACCTGCGGGTCGGCTTTTTTTCGTCCGTACTGCAAACCTCAATTTGTTGCACCATCGGGGTCAGACCTCTATTCGCTGCATTTCTATACACGAATAAATCAACACCCAGGGGCTAGTATCGATTTTCATGTCTATTTTCAACGAATAGAGGTCTGACCCCGATGTGAACGACAAGCGCCGCTATTGGTCAGTACTGCTGGCTTACCGCATGCACCGCCCGCACCACTTTGGCCATCCGCGAATAATCGAGCTTGTCCCAGGTGTCGCCCGCCTTGTGATAATTGGCGTTGCGCAGGAAGGCGGTGTCGGTCACCATCAGCGCCGGATAGCCCTCGGCCCAGTAGCTGCGGTGGTCCGAGTAGTCGATGCCCTGCAGGACGCGCGGGGCGTTGATCGAATACACCGGCAGGTCGGTCGCGCCCGCCATCAGGGCCTTGACCGCGCGCGTTTGCCCGAAGCCGCCGAACTTGCCGACGAGCGCCACGAAGTTGCCGCGGTCCGAATACAGATGGGACATGGCGGGAACCGCATACGACTGGCTGCCCGGCGCATCGCTGAAAAAGCCGATCATTTCCAGCGACAGCATCAGGCGCACCTCGCGTCCGGCCGCCTTGAGCGACTTCGCATGCCACACGCTGCCCATGTTCTGGGAACGGAAATTGGGCGGCTCTTCCAGCGTGAACGCGACGAGCTCGATGGGCCGCGCCTGCGGCGTTTGCCCCAGCAGGCGCGCCAGTTCGAGCAGGCCGGCCACACCGCTGGCGTTATCGTCGGCGCCCGGCGTGTGGGAGGCCGGCGTATAGCCTTTGTCATTATTAGGCATCGCGGTGTTGCCATAGCTATCGTAGTGCGCGCCGACGACCATGACCGGACCTTGCGCCGGTCCGAACCTGGCGACGATGTTCTTGTAGCTCGCTTCCTGGACCTTCACTTCCTGTATCGACACGGTCGCGCCGCTGGCCTTGAGTTGCTCGGTAATATACTGCGCCGCGCTTTCAAGGTGATCGAACTGCTCGAAGCTGCGCGGGTACAGCTCGACCGACAGCTTCTTGACGTGGGCTTCGAGGCGGGCCGCATCGGCCTGCGGCGGACTTGACGGCGTCGCCGTGACGAAGGGCTGGACCATGAGGACGACGGCGCCGGCGGCGGCGCTCCAGATCACTGCGATGGTGTTGAACACTTTGGTGCGTGGATGCATGGGACGCTTTACAAGGGATAACAAAGGTAACGGAATCGCCCAGCTTCCTGCCATGAACGTGCAGGAGCAACAAGCTGACATGGGGATATTAGTACTCGCATTCTCTCGTGTCGGACAGCCACCGCCCACCATTGTCGAGGCACCGGTCAACTTGCAGGTACCGCCAGACATGTGTACCGCCCGCAAGGATGCAAGCAATCAGCACCAGCAGCGGGATCAAGCGCAGGATGAGACGGTGCCGCGAGGGTGCATGTGAGTTCATGGTCGCGCCTTACTTCTTCAGTATCTTGCCGTGCACGTCATTGACCATCATCAGGCCGGCGGAGCTGAAGAACTTGTGATACTCGGCCACCATTTCGCCGTTGATGATGACGGGGTCGGTTTCGACCAGTTTTTTGGCTTCGTCCATGTCGGCGGTCGCGATGACGAACACGCCGCGCCAGCCGTCGACGCCATCGAGCGGGCCGGCCACAGCCAGCTTCTTTTCCAGCGCGAGGCGGTTGATGTTGGCGAAATGGCCTTTGAACATTTCCGTGCGGGCCGGCCCGTCGGGCATCTTGCGCGGGCCGGTCTTGAGGATCACGAGCACGTAGCTGCGCATGCCGTTGTCATTTCCGCCCAGCGACTTCGCCAGCTCGGCGTCGTAGACCTGCACCACCGGGCTGGCCTGTGCCTGGGCCGCGTGCGGCGCCACGACCAGCAGGCTGCATATAATCAGTAAAGCGCGTTTTAACATGATGGCTCCTGTGAATTGACTAGCGAAAGCACCCAACATCATCACTTCTTTTGCGCATCGTAAGCGCGCCTGGCGAAGTTGCTGTATTCAACTTCCCAGGTCTTGCCAAAATCCGCCGAACGGCGAATGGTAAAAATGCCGAACAGTCCCGTGTCAACTTCGAGTAACTCACCTGACTTGAGCGGAAGCAGTTGCCTCCCCTTTACGTAGCTGCCGTGCAGACTCCAGGTTTCCCCGCTATCCTTGCTCAAGTGCAATTCATTCGGACCCATCAATCCGCCTTGCATCAACAAGGTCCCGTCGGGCGTCTGCAGCACCGGAAAAAACTTGGTCTTGAATGGCACCTTGACCGGCTGCCAGCTCGCTGCCTGGTCCTTTGAAATATAGGGATTCGGCATATCTGCCGCCGAGTCCTTTCGCCGGCGTTGTGAGCAAACCGAGCGCGCCAGCGGGATCCGTCGACAAGGCAATGATGCAATGTTTTTCCGTAGTCGGGCGTTCGGTCCATTGCTTGGTAGACAGATCCAGGTAATGCAAGGGACCGTGCGACATGCTGTAAGCGAAGCCGGCGCCCGTCTTCCACATCTAGAAGGAGTTCACATCAAGCCAGGAATCCCTGGCGGCGCTCTCCTCGCGCAACATGGTCCAGCTTCGCTCACGTCGAGCGTCTTGTTGGTCTTGGTATCGTCGAAGGATGAAAAATGATATTGGCCCGGCGGCAATGCACCGATGAACAGCGCGGTATCGAAACGGCCGGAATGCAGGTGTGACTATCATGGGTGCAATCGAAGGGTTCGTGACAGGCGGAATCATAGGATATGCCTTACCTGACGTGCAATATTTTTATGCAGCGCCCGCTGCAGTTCACGGTACCATCGAGAGCGGTTCGGAATACTTCGCAATCAAGGTCAAGGCGAAGCGCCCACCGGCCTCGCGCTCGGCAGCGGACATCGTCGCGGCCAGCTTCGCCAGCGCCGCAATCGCATCCTTTTCGATGGACGCTTCGGCTCGATCGTTGCGACTGAGCTTGCCGGCAGTGGCGACGCTGCAACGATACCAGGCATAGGCGGCGACCAGGTTTCGATCAACGCCCTTCCCCGCTTCCAAGGCCTGGCCCAAATGCAGCTGCGACTCCGATACGGCCAGCGCCGCGCCTTTGCGCCACAATGCGACGGCCTTGCCCGGGCGCGCGTCGCCGCCAAGGCCGTGGTAGTACAAGAATCCCAGGTTGTTCAGCGCTTCGTCGGGGCCGCCTTCGGCCAGCGATTGCGCCCACTCCTTGCGCGCCGCCGCGAAGTCTTTCGCGCCATAGGCCCGCATCCCCTTGCTGTAGGGTGTGTCGTCGGCAAGGGCCGGGGCCATGCCGCACAAGCTTGCCAGCAGCAAGCCCGCAGCGATCTGCTTCGCACAGGAACAGAAAAAATCAAGCATACAGCCGCTTGATTTCCGCCACCGAGTCAACGATCAGGCGCTCCAGAATGGCCATGTCGATGTCGGCGAGCTTGCGGATGTACAGGCAAGCCTTGCCCATCTTGTGCCTGCCCAGCAGCGCCAGCAATTCCTCCTGCCTGGGGCCGCCGCCGCACAGGTAGACGCTGATGTCCCCCTTGCGCGACGAGAAGCCGGTGGCACAGGCATCGCCTTCCCGGCCGCTGGCGTAGGTGTAGTGGTAGCTGTCGAAGCCGACGATGCTGGTGCCCCACATCACCGGCTGCGCCTTGGTGATCTTCGCCATTAGCGCCGCGATCGCGCGGCAATCATTGCGCCGTCCCTCGTCGCCAATCGCCGACAGATAGGCCTCGACACTCAGCTCGGTGGGTTGGGTCTTGTTCTCAGCCATAGAAGTCCTTCCAGGGGAGGTTCGCTTATATCTTGCCGGCCGCTGCAGCCAAAATGATACCAAAAATGGCCGCAACAAAGAACAGAACGATGTAGGCCAGAATGCCGTACGCGATGGGCTTGCCCCAGCCGCGCCGCACATATTGCTTGCCGTAGCCGTAGGTGACGAACTCGATCTGGTCCTTGCCGCTCATGGCATACCAGACCATCAACACGATAAACCCGCCAAAACGCCCAAGGAAACCGACCGCCGACGATTGCGGCATCCACATGGTCAGGCCGATCAGAACGACGAGGAATAGCACGTTGCCGATCAACCAGCGCTGCGCGGTTGCCGCTTCTTTCGGCTTACCCAGCGCTTCCCAATTTTTCATGTGAACCCAGGCGCCGAAAATCGGCGTAAACAGCAGGCTCCATGCGGTGGCGGCGCCGGGATTCCAGATGGGCGGGGAAGCCTCGGCCTGGACTTGGAGACTGGCCTGGGGGGCGGAATAGGGATTGCTGCTCACGTGTGCCTCGTCGATGGGGTGATTCCGGGTTTGCGCGGCCCGCCTGCGGCCGCTCCATTGACAAATGTGCAATGAGTGCGAAGTATGCCCTATCGCTTACGTGTGATCAAGTTCGAACACCGCCATCGATTCCACATGCGAGGTATGCGGGAACATATTGACCACACCGGCCTTTTTCAGCACATAGCCGGCTTCGTGGGTGAGGATGCCGGCGTCGCGCGCCAGGGTGGACGGGCTGCACGACACGTACACGATGCGCGAAGGCAGCATCTCTGGATGGCTGGCCTTCAGGCCGGCCAGCGCCTGCACCAGCGCCATGGCGCCGTCGCGCGGCGGGTCGATCAGCATGCGGTCGAACTTGCCCAGCGCGACCAGGTCCTCGGTCGTCACATCGAACAGGTTGCGGGTCGAGAAGGTGGTCTTGTCCGACAAGCCATTCGCTTTGGCATTGGCCAGCGCGCGCTCGGTCAGGGTGGTGCTGCCTTCGATGCCGACCACTTCCCTGCCCAGCGTCGCCAGCGGCAAGGTGAAATTGCCCAGGCCGCAGAACAGGTCGGCCACGCGGTCTTGCGGCTGCACGTCGAGCAACTGCAGCGCCTTGTGCACCAGCACCCGGTTGATGTGGTGATTGACCTGGGTGAAATCGACCGGCTTGAACGGCATCTTCACGCCGAATTCCGGCAAGGTGTAGAACAGTTCCTTGTCCAGCGGGTAGAACGGCGCCGCCGTTTCCGGCCCCTTCGTTTGCAGCCACCACTGGATGTTCCACTGGTCGGCGAAGGCCTTCAGGATGGTTTCATCGGCCGCCGTCAAGGGCGCCATGATCCGCAGCACCATCGCGGTGGTCTCTTCGCCGACCGCCACTTCAATCTGCGGCATCTGGTCGTAGATCGACAGCGCGCCGACCAGCGCGCGCAGCGGCATCAGCATGGCGGCCACGTGCGGCGGCAAAATTTTGCAGTCGCTGATGTCGGCCACGAAGGCCGAGCGCTTTTCATGGAAGCCGACCAGCACCGTGCCCTTCTTGACCACGTGCCGCACCGACAGGCGCGCGCGGTAGCGATAGCCCCAGGTCGGCCCGTACATCGGGCGCATGATGTTTTCGGCCTTGACCTTGCTGATGTGCCACAGGTTGTCTTCGAGCACGCGCTGCTTCATCGCGACCTGGGCCGATGGCTCGAGGTGCTGCATCGAGCAGCCGCCGCAGTAGTCGAAGTGCTGGCATTTCGGCGTGACCCGCATCGACGAGGCGCGGTGCAGTTCGGTCATGCGCGCCGCTTCCCAGTTTTTCTTTTTCTTGAAGGTCAGGAAGCTCACTTTCTCGCCCGGCAAGGCGCCTTCGACAAAAATCACCTTGCCCGGCGAGCCGTCCTCATTGGCGAGGTGGCCGACGCCGCGGGCGTCCATGTCGAGGGATTTGATGTCGATGATGGTGTCGTGCATAGCGAAAAACGCGCCAACAGCGCGGAAATGAGGTCAAAAAAGGGAAAACAGGAGGGGGACGCGCTGCGTTTCAGCCCGCGCGAATCATAACAGCGAATCCCGCACGACGCCACGGGCGGCCATGGCACGCTTGAGCTTGACCAGCGCTTCCTGCTGGATCTGGCGCACCCGCTCGCGCGTGACGCCCATTTCCTCGGCCAGCGTTTCGAGGGTGGCGGGGTCGTCGTTGTCGAGCCCGAAACGGCGCATGATCACGATGCGCTGCTTGTCGGGCAACCGCGTGAGCCAGTCGCGCACCAGCAAGGTCATTTCGTGCTGTTCGGCGCGAGCGTCGGGGCTATCCTCGGCGTCGCCCGGCAGCATGTCCATCAGGCTCGATTGGGGATCGTTGTCGAGCGGGGCGTCGAGCGAGGTGGCGTGCTCGGACAGCGCCAGGATGTCTTGCACTTCCTCGACCGGGCGCCCGACCAGGTGGGCGATGTCCTCGGCGCTGGCGTCCTTGCCGTCGTGGTGCTGGGCTTCCAAATGGTATTTGGCGCGCAGGATCTGGTTCAGCTCGCGCACCATGTGCACCGGCAGGCGCACGGTGCGGGCCTGGTTCATGATGGCCCGTTCGATGCTCTGGCGGATCCACCAGGTGGCGTAGGTGGAGAAACGGAAACCGCGCTCGGGCTCGAACTTGTCGATCGCCCGCATCAGGCCGATGTTGCCTTCCTCGATCATGTCGAGCAGCACCACGCCGCGGTTGATGTAATGCTTGGCGATCGACACCACCAAACGCAGATTGTGTTCGATCATGGTCTGGCGGGCGGGGAAATCGCCAGCCTTGGCCAGGGTGGCGAAATGGACTTCCTGGGTCGCGGTCAGCAGCGCGCGGGTGCCGATCTGGTTCAGATAGTGCTGGGTGGTGTCGGTCGACAGTTCGGCGGCCAGCACCTTCTTGAGTTCGTCGACGCTGGCGAGCACCACGCCGACTGCCGGCGCGCTGTCGGAGTCGCCCGACTCTTCCGCTTCGATGACTGCCTCGTCCATCGGCTCGTCCGGAAAATCTTCCGAAGCGGCGTCGTCATCGAGCTGGTGCGGCGAATGTGTCATGAGCGACCCTGAAGCCGGGCAAACGTATTAACGGTTGGGCAGGAACCTCGAGGGATCAACCGGCTTGCCCTGCTGGCGGATCTCAAAATGCAGTTTGACCGATTCGGAATCCGAATCGCCCATCTCGGCGATGACCTGGCCCTTGTTGACGGTCTCGCCTTCCTTGACGGTGATGCTGCGGTTGTGGGCATACGCCGACAACAAGCTATTGCTGTGCTTCACAATCACCAGATTACCATATCCGCGGATGCCGCTACCGGCATACATGACTTTTCCCGAACCGGCCGCCATCACGTGCTGGCCGGCGCGGCCCGCGATATCGATCCCCTTGTTCTTTCCTTCGTCGAAAGTGGCAACGATCTTGCCGTTCGACGGCCACATCCAGCTCATCTTGTCGTCGTCGGTGGCGGTCACCATGCTGCCGGCGGCGATCCCGGCCGCGGCCGGGGCCGGCCTGGCGACGGCCACTACCGGCGCCTCCGGCTTGTCAGCCGGTTTGACCTCAGGTTTGCCGTTACCGTTCTCGTTTTTGTGCAACTCGGCCAGGGCGGCTTCGGAATACGGCCGCTTTTCCGCCTTTGGCGCGGTTTTTTTCGGCACCGGCGGCGCCACTGGCTTCGCTTCCGGCGGCATCGTCACCGCCATGGTCTGCACCCCGGTAGCCTGCTCGGGCGGCGCCACGCGCAGCACCTGGTCGACCTTGATGTCGTTCGGATTGGCCAGGTTGTTCCAGGCCGCCAGGTCGCGGTAGTTCTGGCCGTAATCGAGGGCGATGCCGATCAGGGTGTCGCCGCGCTTGACGGTGTACGAGGAACGTTCGTCCTTCGGCTCGGCCGCAGGCACGGGGCGGGATTCGGCAACGGCGCTACGTTCGACAACGGGGGCCTGGCGCAGATTGCTGCTGCAGGCGCTAAGCAAACCGAGGGTGAGGGTCAGCAGACAGAGTTGGCTTGTTCGATTCATTCTCATCATGTGTAGGTAGTCGTGGGCGCGGGATCAGACCGTGCCAGGACGCAAGGGTACGAAATGGCAGCCCTCCAGGGTCTCGCTCATCCATTCGGACTTGCCAGTGCGCGTAATCAGTTGCAAGTGCTGGACGCGGGCGCCCACGGGCGCCACCAGGCGGCCTCCGATGGTGAGCTGCTCCAGCAGTGCCTGCGGCACCTCGAGACCGGCCGCGGCCAGGATAATACCGTCAAACGGGGCGGCCTGCGGCAGGCCAAGCATACCATCTCCGTAGTGCAAGCGCAGATTGGGGATCCGCAGGGCCCGCAAATTGTTCTTGGCCAGCTCGTGCAGCGGCTTGATCCGTTCGATCGAATACACCTGGCGCGCCACGCACGACAGCACCGCGGCCTGGTAGCCGCAGCCGGTGCCGATCTCGAGCACGTTGGCCAGCACGCCGCCGTTGCGCATCACTTCGATCATGCGGCCCACGATGTAGGGCTGGGAAATCGTCTGGCTATGGCCGATCGGCAGCGAGGCGTCGATATACGCCTGGGCCGACAGCGCTTCGTCGATGAAGCGGTGGCGCGGCACCGCTTCGAGCGCGCCCAGCACCAGCTGGTCTTGCACGCCCTGCTTGTGGACCCGCGTGACCATGGCGCGCCGGATCGCTTCGGACACCATCAGGTCGCCGCGCGGCACCTGCAGCGGGGCCGGCTGGGCGCGCGCCAGGGCGTCGCTGTGCGACTTCGATGGCGAGGCCACCCTGGCCGGCGTCACATACGGCTTGATCACGGTGGTGTGGGCGACATTGCGGGTCGCGGTTTGCGGGGTGAACACCTTGGCCGGCGAGTAGGCGGCGCTTTTGCCGTCCTTGTCCTTGCCCGTGACCGACGACAGCGGCAAGGGGAAGGTGCTGCGCTTGTCTTTCATGCCAGGCTCCGCGCCAGGATGGCGAGCTGGGTCTTGTGGGTCAGGTCGATCTGCAGCGGCGTGATCGACACTTCACCCTGCGCGGTGGCGTGGAAGTCGGTGCCCTCGCCCGCGTCGAGGCAGGCGCCGGGCGGGCCGATCCAGAAAATTTCGCGGCCGCGCGGATCCTGGGCACGGATCACCGGCTCGGCCTGGTGGCGCCGGCCCAGCCGGGTGGCGCGAATCGCGCCCAGCGCCTCGTACGGCAAATTCGGAATGTTCACGTTCAGCAGGTAGGGCGACGGCAGCGCGTCGAAGCGGCGCAGCACGATATCGCGCGCCAGCCTGGCGGCCGCATCGATGTGTTCCCAGCCATGCGCGACTTGCGAGAAGGCAATCGCCGGGATGCCGAACAGATAACCCTCGGTGGCGGCGGCCACGGTGCCCGAATACAGGGTGTCGTCCCCCATGTTCTGGCCATTGTTGATGCCGGAGACCACCAGGTCGGGCCGGTAGTCGAGCATGCCCGTGAGCGCCACGTGCACGCAGTCGGTGGGCGTTCCGTTAACAAAATAGAAACCATTGGCTGCCTGCTGGACCGACAGCGGCCGGTCGAGCGACAGGGAATTGGAGGCGCCCGAGCGGTTGCTGTCGGGCGCGACCACGACGATCTCGGCAATCGATGCGAGTGCGTCGGCCAGGGCGTTCAGGCCGGGCGCGAGATAGCCGTCGTCATTACTGATAAGAATTCTCATGCCGCGATTTTACCTGAAGCAACGGTTGCATCGCTCTCCCGGCCGTAAGATTTTCTGGCGGCTAGGTCGTCACCGGCCTCCCGGCTGCCGCTTCCATCAGCGCCTCTTGCAGCGACGATACTTCATCCTGTGTAAATGACAATAAGGCATCTTTGTCGTTGTCACGCAGATACACCTGCTTGATCAGGGCCACGCCGCGCCGGCGCAAGGGGTTGGCCGCGCTCGGCCGCAGCACCGACTTGCGCAGGCTGTCGGCCAGCTCGCGCGATTCGCGTTCGCTGCGGTTGTCGATCAGCTGCTGCAACTGGGCCAGCTTGTGGCCCAGGGTCTCGGCCTGCCCCACGCTGTCGCGCCCGTCGAGGATGGCGGCGCGCAAGCCGAGCGCGCCGGCGTGCGAATCGTGCGGGCCGGACGCCATGCCATGCTGGTTGATCAGGCGCGCACTGCCCTGCAGCACTGTTTCCTCGAGCTTGCGCGCGTCCAGGCTGTGCCCCTGGCGCGACAGGGTCGTGGCCAGCGCCTTTTTGCTGTTGAGCGTTTGCAGGTCGTCGATCCCGTGCACCCGTTCGTGCAGGCTGACCAGCTGCTGCTGCAGGCGCCGGGCGGCGTCGAGCTCGCCCTGGTCGCTGAGCATGGAGGCCAGCTTGAGCTGGATCGACAGGGTATCGGGATGTTCGGCGCCCAGGCTGCGCTCGCGCCCCGCCGCCAGGGCTTCGAGCACCGCGCGCACGCCGTCGATGTCGCTCTGCCCGGCCAGGATTTCAGCGAGCTGCGCGCGCGCCTCGAGCGTGAGCGGATGGTCGTTGCCAAGGTGGCGGTCGCGCGCGGCGACGACCCCTTCCTGCAATTTGCGCGCATGGCTCAGGTCGCCCATTTCGCACAGCAGCGCGGCCAATTGATGGGCGCAGCGCAGCGTGTCGCCGTGCTCGCTGCCGAGCAGCCGTTCGCGCCCTTCGAGCACGCGCTCGAAGACCATGCGCGCGCGTGAAAATTCGCCGCGCCGGGCCAGGGTTTGCGCCTGCCCGGCCAGGCTGTCGAGCGTTCTGGCGCAGGTGGGACCGAACAGGCGCTCGCAGGCCTCGATGACCTGTTCGTGCAGCGACAGCGCGCGTTCGAATTCACCCAGGGTGGCCAGGGTCGCGGCCAGCGCCGAGCGCGCCGCCAGCGTATCGGGATGGTCGGCGCCGAGCAGGCGGTAGCAGTCTTCGTACAGCAGCTCGTGCAGGAAACTGGCCTCGGGCAGCTTGCCGGTATCGCGCAGCAGGCCGGCCAGGTTGGCGCGGCTGCCGCGGGTGTCGCGGTGCTCGTCGCCCAGCACGCGCTGGCGCAATGCCAGGCTTTCTTCGAAGCAGTCGAGCGCCTGCTCGAAGCGCTTTTGCGTGCGATACAGTTCGCCAAGATGGTTCAGGTCGCGCGCCAGCGAGGCCGCGCCGGTCGGCTCGGCCTCTGCGCTGTCGGCGGCGCAGTCGCCGCACTGGGCGCGCGCGCTGGCGATGGCGCCCGACAGGCGCACTTCGTCCAGCGATTGCCACGCGAAGCGGCCGTCAGCGAGCCACTCGAGCAGCGACTCGAAGGTGCGGGTGAGCGAGAAGCGGTCGGCGTCGTGCGCGGCCACCGCCGGCAAGTGTTCGCCGCCCGACATCGCATTGGTCTGCTGCAGCTGGACTTCGTCGAAGTAGCTGTCAAGCGAGAGCTGCGACAGGCTGTAGCAGCGGCGCAGCAGCTTCTCGAGGAATGGCTGGTAGCCGGCTACGCCGCGCTGCGGATCGCCGCGGCGCCACTGGATGCGCCGTTCGCAGTCGGCGCTGTCGATTGCCGACGGCAAGGGATAGACCAGCAGCGGACGCTGCTCATCCTCGTGGCTGCAACGGTAGTCGATGGCGCGCGTGACGGCGCCGGCCAGGCCGTCGAGGCTGCGCTGGTTGGGCGTGAACAGGGTCACCAGCTTGCCCGGCAACAGCGTGGTGCAAATGCTCACGGCCGCCGAACGGCCGCTGCGGGCGTCGACCAGCACATGCCGAAAGCGCCGCGCCAGGTGCTCGCCGAAGCAGCGGAACAGCGCCGGGCAAGCCGCGAACAGGGCATCCCAGTCCATGCGGTCGGCGCGCTCGCCGTAGCTGTCGTCGAACAGGCCGGCGCGCATCAGGTACAGCGGGCGGCTCTCGTCGACCCGCTCGACGTACAGCTCCCAGTCGACCGCTTCGAGCACCTGGCGCGCCAGCACGGTGTCGTCGGCGCTGGGTGTGCCCCGGCCCAGCACGGCAAGGTGCTCGCTGCATGCCTGGAAATATTCAAGCAGGCCAAGGTGGGCTTCGTGCCGCCCGAAATGGTGATGCAGCCCTGGCGATTCGGTGTCCCAATCGATCATCAGCACAGGCACCGTGGCGTTGTGGCGCCCGGCCAGCAGTACTGCCGTGTTTGACAGCGCGACACTGCGCGCCGTTCCGCTCTCGAAGGAATAAAACGTGGTCACCTCGCCGGGAGCGGTTATCGGCGGAAGTGTAATTCGCTTGAGTTCCATTAGTGCTCCTAGATTATTTTTTTGGGAAAGTCAGATCCGGTACATCGCGCCATTCAGGTGGGACATCGGGGAGCACGAATTGGTTGCAGTCATGGCCCACGGGCGTATAGTTTTTTTGGTACTGGTAATGGAGGACAATCCGCTCAACGATTTTTTGTATGTCCGGCAGAAAATCGGGGTTCGACTTCAGGTCGCTGGTGGCCATCGTGAAGTGCGAAAAGTCGACATACAGGCTGGAATTGGTAATTTGCGGCGGCAATTTGGCCGGGTGCATGGTCATGATCACTGGAATGATCAGGTGGCTCGGCATCGGGTACCACTCGCCGCGCTCCTGCTCGAGCATCTGCATGGCCGCATACTCGCGCCGGGTATAGCCGTGCGCCTCGTATTTGGGGGTGTAGATCAGGATCATGGCCACGCTTTCGCACATGGCGCGCGCGATACGGCGGTCGATGTCGTCGCCGCCGCCAAGCTGTTCGGTATCAATGAACAACTCGTCTTCATTGTCGAAATACGGTTCCAGGTAGCAGCGGATGGCATCCGACAAAGCTGTCTTGAACCGGTTCATCAGTTCGAACCGCCCATGTGCATAGCTGAAAAAACACCCGTAACGGATTGCCATTTCAGCCTCCCTTTCCAAAATGCTAACTGGCGCGCTCGCGTCTTCGACTTTAACAAGCTGGTCATTGATCGCCTTGCGGCGGCGCAAAGCCGTCCTTGGCGTTGGCAGCAAAACCGGGCATAATAAAACGGTCGTACTATTTCCTATAAAACATACTGGAGACGCCAATGAAAGCCGTGCTGTGCAAAGCGTGGGGAATGCCGGACACCCTGGTGGTGGAAGAATTGCCCGACCCGGTTCCCGGTCCCGGCCAGGTGCGCCTCGAGATCCAGGCGGCCGGCGTCAACTTTCCTGACACCCTGATCATCCAGGGCAAATACCAGTTCAAGCCCGAGCTGCCGTTCACCCCGGGCAGCGAGCTGTCGGGCATCGTGCGCGCTGTCGGCGCCGGCGTGGAAAGCTTCAAGGAAGGCGACAAGGTCATCGCGTTTACCGCCACCGGCGCGTTTGCGCAGCAGATCGTGGTGCCGGCGCACGCGCTGATGCACATGCCGCCCGGGATGGACTTCGAGACGGCAGCCGCCATCACCCTCACCTACGGCACCTCGCACCACGCGGTGGTCGACCGCGCCGCATTGAAAGCGGGCGAGACCATGCTGGTGCTGGGCGCGGCCGGCGGCGTGGGGCTGGCCGCGATCGAGATCGGCAAGGCGCTGGGCGCGCGCGTGATCGCCGCCGCCTCGACCGACGACAAGCTGGCGGTGTGCCGCGCGCATGGCGCCGACGCCACCATCAACTACAGCACGGAAGACTTGCGCGAGGCGATCAAGGCCGCCACCGACGGCAAGGGTCCGGATGTGATCTACGACCCGGTTGGCGGCGTGTATGCCGAGCCGGCATTCCGCTCGATCGGCTGGCGCGGGCGCTACCTGGTGGTCGGCTTTGCCAATGGCGAGATACCGAAGCTGCCGCTGAACCTGACGCTGCTCAAGGGCGCCTCGCTGATGGGCGTGTTCTGGGGCGAATTCGCCAAGCGCGAACCGAAGGCGAACATGGGCGCGATGCGCCAGCTGATGGGATGGCTGGCCGAGGGCAAGATCAAGCCGCTCATTTCAGGGCGTTACTCGCTCGAGGAGGCGGGCAAGGCCTTGAACGACATGGCGGCGCGCAAGGTGACGGGCAAAGTCGTGATCTTGCCGGGACAGCAGGCCTGATTAACCCGGGGTCAGTGCCGCCATTACGACACGGGCTCAACCGCAACGCGGTTGAGCCCGTGTCGTAATGGCGGCACTGACCCCGGGGTTGAACTTACTTTGGCTGGAACGCTGCCTGCAGCGCGCTGTTGTCAAAGCCCAGGCCCGCTTCGCCATTGGCGGCAAAACGGTACAGGGCGGCGGCGTAAATGCCCGACAGCGCGGCCTGCACCAGGAAGCCCGCCAGCAGCATCAGCACCAGCGCCGCTACGACCATCACCATCAGCACGCCGCTGCCGCTGTACACGGCCAGGCCGAACAAGCCGGCGCCGCCGATGATCAGCGCGAAGAACAGCAAGGTGAAGAAGGCGCTCATGCCGACCTGGCCGATGACGTTCTCGCCCCAGGTTTGCTTGAGCAGCGAGGCGCTGTCCTTGATCGAGTCGATCGGCCCCTTGTTGCGCACCACCAGCACCGGCACCACCAGGAAGGTGGCGACCGTCCAGCCCACGCCGAGCATGCCGACGATGATGCGGCCGAGGAAGCCCACCCGCTCCTGGATCGCGCGCAGCACTACGCCGACGGTGGCGGCGATCACGGCATAGCCGAAAATGGCGCCCAGGCGGCCGTTGGCGATGCGCAGACCATCGCGCACGGTCGGTGCGCCGCCGTCAAGGCGGATCATGGTCGCGCCCACCAGGGCCACATTGAAATAGAAAATCACGAAATACTGGACCACGTAGAACGCGAAACCGACCGAGTACAGCATCGCGTTCTCGCCTTCCATGCCGTCAAAGGCCCTTAGGCCGAACATCGGCAGCGCGAAACACAGCACCACGAGCAGCGAGGCAAAGCCCGAGATCAGGGGGAACACCAGCAGGTGGGTGTCCTGGCGCAACACGGCGGCGCTGGCCTTGACGAGCTCGAAGCTGCGTTTGATACGGTCGAACATTACATGACTCCTTGAAAAAAGGCGGTACGGCAATGTTGCCAATCCGCATTAATGTTCAAAATATCATGTCTTGACGTTCGAAGGGAAATTATTTCGACCCCGGGTTAGCGCTGTCCGGCGATCCAGGCGTCGACCTTGGTCTCGAGCAGCCCGAGCGGCAAGGCGCCATGCGCCAGCACCACGTCGTGAAATTTCGCCAGACTGAATGTCGGACCCAGCGCGGCGGCGGCTCGCTGGCGCAGCGCCATGATCTTGAGCGCGCCGATCTTGTAGCTCAGCGCCTGCCCCGGCCATGCCATGTAGCGCTCGGTGGCGTTGCGCGCATCGGCCTCGCTGTCGCCCACTTCGTCCATCAGGAAGCGGATGGTCTGCTCGCGCGTCCAGCCTTTGGCGTGCAAGCCCGTGTCGACCACCAGGCGCGCGGCGCGCCGCATGTCGAGCAGCAGGTGGCCGGCGTAGGCGTTCGGGTCGTCGTACAGGCCCAGCTCATGGCCCAGCGTTTCGGCGTACAGTCCCCAGCCCTCCGTGTAGGCGTTGATCAGGCTGAACTTGCGGAACTTCGGCAGCGGCAGCTCCTGCTGCTTGGACAGCTGGAAATGGTGCCCAGGATGACCTTCATGCAGGAACAACGACGTCATGCGCGTGCTGCCGTACTTGGTCGCGTCGGGTATCACGGCCCAGAAGATGCCGGGGCGCGAGCCGTCGGCCGCGGCCAGCGTGTAATGGTCGGACGCGGTATCGCGCGACAGCGCCGGCTCGGGACGGATTTCCAGCGGCGCCTTCGGCAAGCTGGCAAACAGCGCCGGCAGCTTTGGCAGGATGCGCGCATTCAGGTCGCGGTATGCCTTGAGCACCTCTTCCTCGCTCTTGAACGGACGGTATTGCGGCTGCTGCGCAAGCCAGCGTTGCAGGCCTGCCGGCGCGCCGGCATACCCGAGCTTGGGCCCGAGCTTGACCATCTCGGCATTGATGCGCGCCATTTCGGCCAGCCCGATACGGTGGATTTCCTCGGGCGACATGGTAGTCGTGGTATGCGTGGCCACCCAGGCCAGATACCACTGCGAGCCGCCCGGCAGCGCGCCCCAGCCGGCCGTCTCGCGCGCGGCAGGCATGTAGTCGGTCTCGAGGAACGCGGCCAGCTTGCGCAGCGACGGCAGCACCTTGCCCGACACCGCCTGCAGGTAGGCGCCCTTCAGACGCCCCTTTTCGCCCGCCGTAAAGCTGGCCGGCATGCGCCGGATCGGAGACAGGAAATCGCTGTTGTCATTGCCTGCGGCGGCCAGCGCCTTGATCTGCGGCAGCAGCGACACCACGAGCGCCTTCGGCAGCACGATGTTTTCCTTCATGCCGGCGCGCATATTGGCGATCGCCGCGTCGATCCACTCCGGCAGGGCCGCGATGCGCTTCAGGTAGGCCTCGTATTCGGCCACCGTGGCAACCGGCTGCGAGCCCTGCCCGCTGCCCCAGTTGGCCAGCACCACAGGCAGGCTGTCCATATGGTTCAACGGCAGCAGGTGTTCCTTGAGCTGCTCGAAGCGCAGCCGCTTGTTCATCTCGATATTGAGCAGGTCGAAGGTGGTCAGGTCGTCGGCCGACAGCTTGCTGCGGTCGATCCGCATCAGGTCTTCGAGCACCCCGTGCAGCATGGCGAACTGGCGCGCGCGCACGGCCGGCGTCATCGTCATCGGTAGCAGGTCGTCGAAGCGGTTGTCGCCGAATATGGTCGAATTCACGGGCTCGAAGCGGGCCTGTTCCTCGTAGTAGCGCTCGGCCAGACGGGCCAGCTGCGCACTGGCCGCAGGCTTGGCCGTGGCCGCGACGGCATCGGCCGCATTGGCCTGCATCGACAAGCCTGCGAGGACCGCGCTTGCCAGCGCGCTTGCAAGCGCGCTTGCCAATACTACCGATTTGAATGCCGTCATGACTAATCCTGGGGTGGTTCCTGCGGTTTGAAGAACGCGACCACGTCCGCTTCGAGGCGGGTGCGTTTAAACGAAGGCAAGCTTTGCCAGACCCGCTTGCCGTACGATTTGGAAATCAGGCGCGGATCGCAGATCATCAGCACGCCGCGGTCGGTTTCGTCGCGGATCAGGCGCCCGGCGCCCTGCTTCAGATTGATGATCGCTTCGGGCAGCGTGTGGTGCATGAAGCCGTTCATGCCCTGCTTTTCCATCACCTCGATGCGCGCGGCCAGCACCGGGTCGTCGGGCGGGGCGAACGGCAGCTTGTCGATGATGACCAGCGAGAGCGCGTCGCCGCGCACGTCCACGCCTTCCCAGAAACTCTGGCTGCCAACGAGTACGCCGTTGCCGGCCTTGCGGAACGAGTCGAGCAGTTCGGTGCGTCCACGCTCGCCCTGCACGAACAAAGGGTAGTCCAGTCCGCGCTTGGCAAATTCGTCACGCAGGCGTTCGGAGACCTGCTTGACGGCCCTGATCGTGGTGCACAAGAAAAAGGTGCGCCCACCGGCCGCTTCGATGCACGGCAAGGCGGCGTCGATCACCGCGTCGGTATAGCCGAAGGCGTTCGGGTCCGGCAGGCCGGTCGGCACGTACAGCAAGCCCTGCTCTTCGTAGTTGAAAGGGCTGGGCCAGGTCTGCGATGCTTCGCCGGTCAGACCCATCTGGTTCGAGAAATGCTTGAAGTCGTTCTTGACCGCCAGCGTGGCCGAGGTAAAGATCCAGCTGCGCGGCGTGCCTTCGCGCTGGTTGGTGAAGATCGGCGCGATCGACAGCGGCGTCTTGTGCAGATGCAGCGAGGACGAAAACGCCTCCACCCACAGCACCGCCTGGTCGCCCTCGACCACTTTCCCTTTGCCGTCCTGCTTCCAGCCGTCCAGCGACGCGGCCAGTTCCACCGCCCTCACCCGCACCTGCTCGATGGTCTCGGCGCGGGCGGCGTTTTCTTCGAGCGTGTCGATCATCGCGGCCAGCTTTTCCTTGAGCGTGTCGAGGGCGGGGAAGAAGTCCGAGGACGGCATGATCTGCGCCAGCGACAGGCGCACGATATCTTGCGGGAAGGTCAGGCGCAGGTCGCGCGCGGCCTTCTCGACCGCGGTGACCACCTTGGCCCAGTCCGGGCCGCCGCGCGCGTGCGCCAGGCCTTCGGCCAGCACGTCGCGGCACAGCTCCAGTATTTGCGAGGTCGACACCGTCTGGCCGAAGAACAGGGTGGCGGTGTCGGGCAGCTGGTGCGCCTCGTCGAAGATGATGGTATTGGCCGACGGCAGCAGCTCGGCCACGCCGGTATCCTTGAGCGCCACGTCGGCGAAGAACAGGTGGTGGTTGACCACCACGATGTCGGCCTGCTGGGCTTCGCGGCGCGCCTTCATGACGAAGCAATCCTGGTAGTACTGGCACTCGGTGCCCATGCAGGTGTCGCGCGTCGAGGTGACCAGGTTCCAGATCAGCGCGTTTTCGGGCACCTTGGACAGCTCGGCCTTGTCGCCCGATGTGGTCATCTTGATGAAGCGCGAAATCTCGCGCAGGTGGCCCACGTCGTCGCGCGAGGTCATGCGTCCGTTCTGCAGGGTCCGTTCAAGATGGTAGTGGCAGACGTAATTCGAGCGCCCCTTGAGCAGCGCCACCGAGACCGGGGCTCGCAAGGCGGCGCGCACGGTCGGTATGTCGCGTAGAAACAACTGATCCTGAAGATTTTTAGTTCCCGTCGAGACAATCGTCTTGCCGCCCCACAGCAGCGCCGGGACCAGGTAGGCGAAGGTCTTGCCGGTGCCGGTGCCGGCCTCGGCGATCAGGGTTTTCTGGTCGGCAATGGCCTGGGCGATGGCCTTGGCCATCTCGGTTTGCGAGCGGCGCGGGCTGAAACTGCCGACCGCGGGCGCGAGCGGGCCGCCGGCGCTGAACAGGCGGTCGAGCTCGGCATCATATTTACCTGCGGGCGCAGCCGGATGGTCGGCATCGCCGCTGTCGGCGTGAGGTAGCGCGCCCGGCGCCAGAGTAGGATCGGTCAAGGTGGCGTTTCAGTGAAGCGAAGACGGATCAGGCCGGGACGTCCGGCACCAATTGCATTTTCAACAGGGTAATATGGTCTTTCAGCTGCAATTTGCGCTTTTTAAGGCGCCGCAATTGCAGCTGGTCGTGGTGCCCGTCCAGAATCAACATGTCTATGACCGCATCCAGGTCCCGATGTTCAACGTCGAGTTCGATCAGGCGGCGCTGGATTTCTTGAACATCTGTCATGGTGTGGTGTTCCGAACGGTTTTATTTCGATGGCGGCATAGGTGCAGGGCCGGAAGCGCATTACAATCGGTAACAATTCATGTCGACACGTAAATAGTCTCCACTTGCAACATTATGCTTCCCCGGTGCATAGTTTAATCTAGACCGACGTTGCCGCCAATATAGATTGATAGTCAGCCGGGAAAGCACTATGGTAACGCAGCCAGTACTCATCACACGTTTATGACACCATACAAGCTAGAAGCAGGTACAGCACAACACATCGGCAACCGCCCCCAGCAAAACGATCGCGCCGCGATCTTTACCGGCGCGCGCGCGCCCGGCTACATGCTGGCGGTGCTGTCGGACGGCATCCTGGGCGGCGCCACGGCGTCCGAGCAGGTGCTGCACACGGCCAAGCTCGCGTTCGACCAGTTCAAGCCGGGCGACAATCCGAGCACCGAACGCCTGGCCACGCTGCTGCGCGAGATCGTGCTCGAAACGCATATGCTGATCAAGATGAATGGCTTTACCACCGAGGAAGAGGCGCATGCCAGCTTCGTCGGGCTGATCATCACGCCGCAGGGCAAGGCGGTATGGGCCCACGTGGGCGATTCACGCCTGTACCATTTCCACCGCAGCGAGTGCAAAACCCGCACCAGCGACGCCGCCTACATCGATCACCTGGTCGGCACCGACTGCCTGCCGCTGGAAGCGGCCAAGAGCCATCGCCATTCGAAGCTGCTGGTCAATGTGCTGGGCAACACGCGCAAGGAACCGTTCACGACCGTCGGCAGCCTGGAGCAGGTCAGCGCGGGCGACACCTTCCTGCTGTGCACCGACGGCCTGTGGCACTTCTTCACCGATGCCGAACTGGGCGCCGTGACCAGCAAGGCCACGCCGCGCCAGGCATCCGAAATGTTGATCAACAAGGCCATCGAGCGCGCCCAGAACAAGGGCGACAACTGCACGATGGCGATCATCAAGTTCGTCAAGCTGCCCAAGGAAGTGAAGAACTACGTGGTGCAGAAAATGGGACGCGCGGTTTAATTCATCGTCAGTGCCATGGGCTCTCGCTTTCGCAAGAGCGATGTACCGCCCACCGGACTTACTTGCCCTCGGCCTTGGCCGCCTTCTCCGCCATCTTTTCCGCCACCTCGCGCTGGCGCTTTTCGGCGTCGAGCTTGCGCTGTTCGAACTCCTTCGCCTTGGCCGCGCGCTTGGGTGCGTCGGCCGCATCCTGCGCGGCGCGCTCGGCCAGCTTGGCATCGCGCTTGGCGCTGCGCGACACCAGCGACGCCTTGGGCGCAGGCGGCAGCGATTTGGGGTCAGCACGCGGTGGCGCCGGTGGCTGGGCCGCAGCGCGCGCCTCTTCAGCCTCGAAATCCTTGACGGCCTTGGCCACCTCGCGGTCGCGCTCGTCGACCGTCGCTTTGCGCCGGAAAAAATCGGCCTCGTCCTCGACCGCATTCTGGTAGGCCAGCAGGCCGCGGCGCTTTTCCTTGGCAGTGTCGAGGCAGTTATTGACGAAGAATTTGGTGTAGCACACCTGTTCGCTGGCGGCGAATTCCGCCTCGATGGCGGCGCGCGCGATGGCCACCTGTTCCAGCTTGCGGCTGGCCTGCGCTACCGAGGTCGATTTCGCCACCACTGGCACCACATTGGGCGGCAGCAGCGCGGCGGTGCAGCCGGCCAGGCTTGCCACGGCCACCAGCATTGCCATCAATTTTTTCATTTTTTATCCTTTATGCGGGTCAGGCCAGCGCTTCGGCCGCGCCGCGCCGCTCCGCTTCCATGTAGTCGCGCGACTGCATTTCAATGATACGCGAGACGGTGCGGTGGAACTCATTGGCCAGCATTCCTTGCGTGTATAACTCTTCGGGCGGGACCTCGGCCGACATCAGCAGCTTGACCTTGTGGTCGTAGAACACGTCGATCAGCCAGGTGAAGCGGCGCGCTTCCGACGACTGGCCGGCCGACATCGCCGGGATCCCCGACAGCACGACGGTATGGAAGCGGCTGGCGATTTCCAGGTAGTCGTTCTGGGAGCGCGGGCCGCCGCACAGGGTGGCGAAGTCAAACCAGATGATGCCGCCGGCGCGCCGCAGGCAGTGGATCTCGCGCCCTTCGATGCGCACGTGCGGGTCTTCGTCGGCGCATTCGGCGATGCGGGCGTAGGCGGTGCGCAGGGCCTGGTCGGCCGCCGCGGAGAGCGGCGTGTAGTAGCTGTCGACCTGTTCGAGCACGCGTTTGCGGTAGTCGACGCCGGCGTCAACGTTCAGCACGTCGAGCTTGTCCTTGAGCAGCGCGATGGTCGGCAGCATGCGGTCGCGGTGCAGGCCGTCCGGGTACAGCAGGTCCGGGTCGTAGTTCGAGGTCATGATGAACGAGACGCCGTTGTCGAACAGGGCCGACAACAGGTTGTACAGGATCATCGCGTCGGCGATGTCCGATACGTGGAATTCGTCGAAGCAGATCAGGCGGTATTTTTTGGCGATGTTGCGTGCCACGTAGTCGAGCGGGTCGGACACGCCTTTGAGCTCGTCGAGCTGGCGGTGCACGTCGCGCATGAATTCATGGAAGTGCACGCGCGTTTTACGCACCAGCGGCACGACCGAATAGAAGCTGTCCATCAAGAACGACTTGCCGCGCCCTACTCCGCCCCACAGGTAGACCCCGCGCGGCACGTCCGGGCGGTTGATCAGGCGCTTGAAGCTGGACGAACGCTGGGCGCGGTAGGCAACCCATTCCTCGTAGGCGCGCTGCAGGCGATCGACCGCGCGCTGCTGCGCCGCGTCGGACGAGTAACCGCGTTGGGATAGCGCGTGCTGGTAGAACTCTTGGACGTTCATGGGCGCTTAAGGAAATCGTGAAAACAAAACGGGCACTACAAACATCAACGTCGTCCTCGCGACAGCGGGGGCCCATGCTGAATTTGCTCAGTATGGGTCCCCGCTTTCGCGAGGACGACGTATGGTACTTAGAAGTTCAGCGAACGCTTGTCGATGGCGAGCGCTGCTTCCTTGGTCGCTTCCGACAGCGATGGGTGTGCATGGCAGATGCGCGCGATGTCTTCCGACGATGCACGGAACTCCATCGCCACGACCGCTTCCGAAATCAGCTCGGACGCCATCGGCCCGACGATGTGCACGCCCAAAATTTCATCGGTGGTCGCATCGGCCAGGAACTTGACCATGCCCGACGTATCGCCCAGCGCCCGTGCACGGCCATTGGCCATGAACGGGAAGGTGCCGGCCTTGTACGCCACGCCGGCCGCTTTGAGCTGCTGCTCGGTCTGGCCTACCCACGCGATTTCCGGCGAGGTGTAGATCACCCAAGGGATCGTGTTGAAGTTGGTGTGGCCGTGCTGGCCGGCGATGCGCTCGGCAACGGCCACGCCCTCTTCCTCGGCCTTGTGCGCCAGCATAGGCCCGCGCACCACGTCGCCCACCGCCCACACGTTCGGCAGGCTGGTCTTGCAGTCGTCGTCCACCACAACAAAGCCGCGCTCGTCGAGCTTGAGGCCAACCACGTCGGCGCCCAGGCCAATCGTGTTCGGCACGCGGCCGATCGAGATGATCAGCTTGTCGAACACGGCCTTCTGCGCTTCGCCCTTGGCATCAAGGTATTCAACGGTGACGTCCTTCTTGCCGGCGCTGACTTTGCCGATCTTGACGCCCAGGTTGATCTTCAGGCCCTGCTTGGTGAACAGCTTGTTCGCTTCCTTGGCGATCTGCTCGTCGACCGCGCCCAGGAAGGTTGGCAAGCCTTCAAGCACCGTCACTTCGGAGCCCAGGCGGCGCCAAACGCTGCCCATTTCCAGGCCGATCACGCCGGCGCCAATCACGCCCAGCTTCCCCGGCACAGCATCAAGCGCCAGCGCGCCCGTGTTCGACAGGATCAGCTTTTCGTCGAACGGCGCGCCCGGCAGTTCGCGTGCGTTCGAACCGGTGGCGATGACCACGTGCTTGGCGCTCAGGGTGTCGGCCGTCGGGCCGGTCACGCTGATGGTGTAGCCGCCTGCGGCGGCGCCGGCGAATGCGCCGCGGCCGTGGAAGAAGGCGATCTTGTTCTTCTTCAGCAGGAACAGGATGCCGTCGTTGTTTTGCTTGACGACGGTTTCCTTGCGCTTCAACATTTGCGGCAGGTTCAGGGTCAAACCGGCGACGTCGATGCCGTGTTCCTTGAAGCCGTGACCGGCGTGTTCAAAGTACTCGGACGACTGCAGCAGCGCCTTGGACGGGATGCAACCGACGTTGGTGCAGGTGCCGCCAGGAGCGGGACCGCCCTTGGCGTTGGCCCACTCGTCGATGCAGGCGACCGAAAAGCCCAGCTGCGCGGCGCGGATGGCGGCGATGTAACCGCCAGGACCGGCGCCGATGACGACGACGTCGAATTGTTTTGGAGTGCTCATTAATGTATTCCTTTTATTCTTCTGGTACGAAAATCCACATCAGCAGATAAATCAGGCCGCCAAAGCCGGCAAAGAAGAAGCACAGCGCAAACACGAGGCGCCATACCCACGACTCGACGCCCGAAACGCGTCCCAGGCCGCCGCACACGCCGCCCAGCCAGCGGTCGTCGCGGGCACGGCGCAGGCGGCCGATTTCGCTGCCGAAGTCATCGCCGCCGGAGCTGCCGCCCGAGCGCTTGTTCAAGTCCACCGAGGCGTTCAGCAGCTTGGCCTTGGCCTGTTCGAATTCCGCTTCGGTGAGCGCGCCGGCTTGCTGCAGTTCGTGCAATCGCTTGATTTCGTCCGAGATATTCATGATGTCACCGTTCAAAAAAGTTCAGCTGGCACGCGCTGCTGGCAGCGCGGCCTCTTGATTACAGGTCCAGCAGCAGGCGCGCCGGATCTTCCAGGGTTTCTTTCATCGTGACCAGGCCCAGCACGGCTTCGCGGCCGTCGATGATGCGGTGGTCGTACGACATGGCCAGGTAGTTCATCGGGCGTACCACGACCACGCCGTTTTCAACGACCGCGCGGTCCTTGGTCGCGTGCACGCCCAGGATGGCCGACTGCGGCGGGTTGATGATCGGAGTCGACAGCATCGAGCCGAAGGTGCCGCCGTTCGAGATCGAGAAGGTGCCACCGGTCAGGTCGTCCAGCGTGAGCTTGCCTTCCTTGGCCTTGACGCCGAATTCGCCGATCTTCTTTTCGATCTCAGCGATCGACATCTGGTCGGCGTTGCGCAGGATAGGCACCACCAGGCCGCGCGGCGAACCGACAGCGATACCGATGTCGAAGTAACCGTGGTAGACGATGTCGTTGCCGTCGACCGACGCGTTGATGATCGGGTACTTCTTCAGCGCGGCCACGGCGGCCTTGACGAAGAAGGACATGAAGCCCAGCTTGACGCCGTGCTCTTTCTCGAACTTGTCCTTGTACTTGTTGCGCAGGTCGATCACCGGCTGCATGTTCACTTCATTGAACGTGGTCAGGATGGCGTTGGTCGACTGCGACATCACCAGGCGCTCGGCGATACGGGCGCGCAGGCGGCTCATCGGCACGCGTTCTTCGGCGCGCTCGCCCAGGTTGGCCATCGCTGGCGCGGCGACCTGCTGCAAGGCTGGCTTGGCGGCAGGTGCTAAAGGCGAAGTCACAGGCGCGCCCGGCGCATGCGCCGGGCCCGCAGGCTTGACGCCGGCCGCTACTGCGCCCAGGACGTCGCCCTTGGTGACGCGGCCATCCTTGCCGGTGCCGGTAACGTCGGCGGTGGTCATGTTGTTGTCGGCCAGGTGCTTGGCCGCAGCTGGCATGGCCACGCTGGACTTGGACGCGAGCGTATCGATGGCGGCCGCCACCGGGTCGACGGTTTGCACCGGCGCGCTCGACACTTCCATCGGGCTGACCTTGGCCGTGCCTTCGGTGTCGATGATGGCGATCACTTCGCCGGCCACGACCAGGCTGCCGTCGGCTTTCAGGATCTGGGTGATCACGCCGGCGGCAGGCGCTGGCAGCTCGAGGACAACCTTGTCGGTCTCGATGTCAATCAGGTTTTCGTCGCGGCCAACAGGCTCGCCGACTTTTTTATGCCATGCCAGCAGGGTCGCTTCGGCGACCGATTCCGACAGAACTGGGACTTTGACTTCGATTTGTGCCATGTGAAACTCCGTATCTTGTTTTTAGCGGCGCCCCGCTTGTGGCAGGGCGCGAATCAGTATTATTTGGTCAGGAGCCGCGCGGCTCGCGCGGCGCCTTTGAGCTATTTGGTCAGAATGAAGCCCTTGAGCTTCGAGAAAGCCACGTCCAGCAGTTCCTTTTGCTGCGCATTGTGCTTGTCGCCATAACCGACGGCAGGCGATGCGGAAGCCGGGCGGCCTGCGTAAGCAAGGCGCTGGCCCGATTCGAGGCTCTCGAAGATGTTGTGCTGGATCTGGAACCATGGTCCCTGATTCTGCGGCTCGTCCTGCGTCCATACCAGCTCGGTCGCATGCGAAAACTTCTTCAATTCTGCCGCGAACGACTTGTGCGGGAACGGATACAGCTGCTCGATACGGATGATGGCGACGTCAGTCACGCCGCGCGTTTTGCGGCTGTTGACCAGGTCGTAGTAGACCTTGCCGGAGCAGGCAATCACGCGCTTGACCTTCTTGGCGTCGATCTTGTCGTCGGCCTCGCCGATGACGGTCATGAACGCGCCCTTGGCCAGTTCCGACAATGGCGAGCTGGCGTCCTTGTTACGCAGCAGCGACTTCGGTGTGAGGATGACCAAAGGCTTCCTGAACTGGCGCACCATCTGGCGGCGCAGCAGATGGAAGATCTGGGCGCCGGTGGTCGGCTGGACCACTTGCATGTTGTTGTCTGCGCACAGCTGCAGGAAACGCTCGGGACGCGCCGACGAGTGCTCCGGCCCCTGGCCTTCGTAACCGTGCGGCAGCATCATGACCAGGCCCGAAGCGCGGCCCCATTTCACTTCGCCGGAAGCGATGAATTGGTCGATGACGACCTGTGCGCCGTTGGCGAAGTCGCCGAACTGGGCTTCCCAGATGGTCAGCGTGTTCGGCTCGGCGGTCGAGTAGCCGTATTCGAAGGCCAGTACGGCTTCTTCGGACAGGACCGAGTCGATGACGGTGAACGGCGCCTGGCTGTCGGACACATTGCACAGCGGGACGTAGGTGCCCGAATCCCAGCGTTCGCGGTTCTGGTCGTGCAGCACGGCGTGGCGGTGGGTGAAGGTACCGCGGCCGGCGTCCTGGCCCGATAGGCGGATCGCGTAGCCGGACGAGACCAGCGACGCGTAGGCGAGGTGCTCGCCCATGCCCCAGTCAAGGTTGGTTTCGCTGCGGCCCATGGAGGCGCGGTCGGCCAGCACTTTTTCGACCAGCGAGTGGACCTTGAAGTCCTCGGGCACGGTGGTGATGCGGGTGGCCAGGCGTTTCAGTTCCGTCATCGGCACGGCGGTGTCGGCACTGTCAGTCCATTTGCGGTTCAGGAACGGCAGCCAGTCGACCGCGTACTTGTTCTTGAAGTTCGACAGCACCGGGTCGACCGTGTGCTTGCCGGCGTCCATGGCGTCGCGGAAGGCCGAGACCATCTTGTCGCCGCCGTCGGCCGGGATCGTGCCCTGGGCGATCAGCTTGTCCGCGTACAGCTTGCGGGTGCCTGGATGCTGGCCGATCTTCTTGTACATCAGCGGCTGGGTCAGCGCAGGGGTGTCCTGTTCGTTGTGACCGAGCTTGCGGTAGCAGATGATGTCGACCACGACGTCCTTGCGGAACTGCAGGCGGTAATCCAATGCGATCTGGGTAGCCAAAACAACGGCTTCAGGATCGTCGCCGTTTACGTGCAGTACGGGCGCTTCGATCATCTTGACGACGTCGGAGCAGTACAGCGTGGAGCGCGCGTCGCGTGGATCCGACGTGGTGAAGCCGATCTGGTTGTTGATCACGATGTGCACCGTGCCGCCCGTGCCGTAGCCGCGGGTCTGCGCAAGGTTCAGCGTTTCCATGACCACGCCCTGGCCGGCGAATGCGGCGTCGCCGTGGACCAGGATCGGCAGCACTTGCGCGCCTTCCTTGTCGCCGCGGCGTTCCATGCGCGCCTTGACCGAACCTTCAACGACCGGGTTGACGATCTCGAGGTGCGACGGGTTGAACGCGAGCGACAGGTGGACCGGGCCGCCGGCGGTCGAGATATCGCTCGAGAAGCCCTGGTGGTACTTGACGTCGCCCGACGGCAGGTCGTCGCCGTGCTTGCCTTCGAATTCTTCGAACAGTTCCTGCGGCGACTTGCCCAGGGTGTTGACCAGCACGTTCAGGCGGCCGCGGTGGGCCATGCCGATGACGATCTCCTGCACGCCTTTTTCGCCGGCGCGCTGGATCGTTTCGTCGATCGAGGCGATGAAGGACTCGGAGCCCTCGAGCGAGAAGCGCTTGGCGCCCACGTACTTGGTGTGCAGGTAGCGTTCCAGGCCTTCGGCCGCGGTCAGTCGGTCGAGGATGTGCTTTTTCTTCTCGACCGAGAAGCTCGGGGTGGCGCGGATCGATTCGAGCTTTTCCTGCAGCCAGCGCTTTTCTGCCGGATCGCCGATGTACATGAACTCGGCGCCGATCGAACGGCAGTAGGTATCGCGCAGCATGTTGAGCAGGTCGCGCAGGGACGCGGTCTCGGGCCCAAAATAGGTATTGCTGATGTTGAACACGATGTCCATGTCGGCATCGGTGAAGCCGTAGAAGCCGGGATCGAGTTCAGGAATGGTCGGGCGTTCCTGGCGCTGCAGCGGGTCGAGATTGGCCCATTGCGAACCGAGGTAGCGGTAAGCGGCGATCAGCTGGGTGGCGGCGACGCGCTTGCGGCCCATGTCGGGATCGGTCGAGGCGGTGACCACGCGGATCGGGCCGGCCTTGGCGCGCTCGGCGAAGGAAGCGATGACGGACGAATGCACGACGTCGGGCTTGTTGGAGCCGTCGACAGCAGGAACGTTCTGCATGGAGTCGAAGTAGGCGCGCCAGTTGTCGGGCACGGAACCTGGATTGTCGAGGTAGGCCTCGTACAACTCTTCAACGTAGGGCGCGTTACCGCCGAACAAATAGGAGTTGGCGGTGTATTGTTGCATCATCTTGCTCACCTTTCTTCGCGCTTCGCGAGTTTGGCGGGTTAATCTAACCTTCCGCGACACGGCCTGACCGGTTAGCGGATTGCACATCAAGTTGTGGGGAAGGACTTTTACAGCTTGTAAGATTCTTTATTCAGCACGTGAGAATAGCACGCGGTATTGTATCCCAAGTTTCACCTTCCGAAAAAATGTCGTGGATCATCTTTTTTTGGCGCCAGATAACTTGGCACATTGATGCGATACAGATTTACCAAATTCCAGCATCGAAACGTATCATATTGATAAGCCGTTTTTCCTCCCGTGGTGACGCACCAAACCACATAGGACGATGGCCAACGGCACCATCGCTAGCGCCGTGAAGGCGAACATGATGCCGATGGCACTCCACGATGGCCAAGGTAATTTAGGGAACATGAATTTACCAAGGCAAACGAGCCCGGTGACGGTCCCTAAGGCCCAAAGTGCCCCGGCGGCCATCCCCAGCGGAACAATGCCGAGCTTGGACGCCTTGGCACAACGTCCCGCAGAAGCAAATCCGACGCCGGCAGCAATGATGGCAATCAGTAGGAAAAACAAGGCACTATCCCAAGCCTGCAATCCGTAATCGTGCGGCCGCCGGTAGAAGGCCACACCCTGGAAAACAATCAGGAGCAACAGAGGGATAGATGCGAATATCGCAGCCCCATCCCGGCGTAGCGCCGCCGGCGTGATCACGTCCCCGTCGATGCGGGCGGCAGGTGGGCTATAGGGCGAGTTCAATTTCCGCGCCTGCGCACCACGAAACGAATCAGCGCCACGGCGGCGCATATCAGCGCGCCTTGCCGGCGCAGCGGCGCGTTCATCGAGAGCGGCTCGCGGTCAACGCCGGCTGGGAGGAACTGTAGGGGGAATTCAAGCGCGTCTTTCAGAAAGTTATCCACCCCGCAATATTATCAGCGATGGACCTGCGCTTCCGGAATGATTGCAATCTGCCTCAGTCCGCGCGAAAAGCTCGCCTTGCTGGGATTGTCGAGATACACGCAGCGCTTGCCGGTGCGCTTGCAGTAGGCCTTCACGCGCCAATAGGCGTGGTGGCTGATGCAGCCGGTCTGGCAGATCACCAGGTCGGCCGCGGCCAGGCTTGACTCGAGCAGTTCGGCGGCCTGCTCGATGCCGCCGTCGTGGTGGGCAAAGCGCGCGCCCGCCTCCTCGGTCAAGCCGCGGTAGCTGGCCACGCTGGCGTGGCGCCCACCCACGCACAGGACTGTTTTGTCAGTCAATTCAGCCAACACCGGCGCGGCGGCCTCCCTGGCCGGTTCGGGTTCGTCCACTGCTGCAGGCGGGAGGGTCGCCTCGGCCAACTGCTGGCGTAGCAGGGCCACTTGCGCATCGCGTTCGCCAAGACGCTGGGACGCCAGCGCGACTTGCTCCTCGAGCTTGCCACGCTCGGCAAGCTGCGGCAGGCGTTCCTGCAGCGCCAGCAGCGATGCCAGGCGCCCGTCGCGCGCGGCCAGTTGTTCCTGTAGTTGATCGAGCTCGCGCGCCTTGTCCATCATCAGCCTGGCGTGGCGCTGCTGCAGTTGCGCCAGTTCAGCGCCGATGGCCAGGTTCTCGTCCTGCAGTTCCTGGTAGCGCCGATGGTCGATGCGGGTGCTGGCGCCGGCCTGGTGCTGGATCATGTGCATTTCGCGCAGCACCGTGTCCTGCACCTGGAAGCTGCTGGCCGGGTGGCTCAGCGCGGCCCAGAAAGCGCCGGCCACGTCGCCCTGCCCGACCGCCTCGCGCCACATCCGCAAGACCTGCTCACCGCCGCCGGCGGCCCGAAAGCGTTGCAGCGCAATCGCGTAGCGCTGGTCGAGCGCATCCTGCAGCAGCTTGGAAATGCGGTTGCGCACCGCGCACTCGGCCACTGCGCCGACGTGAACTTCGTAGTCGTCGGCCAGGGTCTGTCCGCGCAAGCCCTTGTTGACCAGCTTGCGCAACAGGCCCAGCGGAAAGCACACGCCGATGACCGGGCAGTGCGTGTTGGGCGGCAGTTCCCACAAGCGCTGCCCGCGCGACGGCGGGCGCCGGGGAATGGTCGCTGGCGCGCCGAACAGTTGCGCCAATGGGGTTTTGGCATCGAGCTCGCACATGGCGGCCTAGTGCAAATTGGGGCCGTGGCGGGCCGCGTCGATGACCGCGGCTGCCGCCGTGCCGGCCTGCCCGACATGCTCAAGCCGGACCTGGGCAGTGATGGCCAGTTGCGCCATCGCGCGAAATGCTTCGGGCGTAAAACGCAGCGTGACATGGGCCAGCGACAGGTGAACCTGTCCGCAGCCGGCGCACAGGGTGACATGGCCGACCGAATTGTCGGCGATCTCGAGTTGATGGCAGGGATCGTCGTTTGGTGCGGAATGCGTGTGCGGCATGGAAGCTCCTTGGAAATGGGCGGGGCGAATTGACGAGTTCATTATAAATGAGAATGATTCGCATTTACAATACCATTTCGCACCACCTGCGAGATTCACCACTCACACAGTGTTTCCTCTATTCCGGCCCCGGCTCATGCCCCGGCCGCCCGCCGCCCGTCCCCGGCCGCTCGCGCCCTTGCCAGCGCTCGCCTGGCTGCCGGCCCGCCGGCGCCGTCATGCCGCCAAGCCGGTACGACAGGCCGAAGTACATCACGCGGCCGTCGGCGCGGCGCTCGCTGGTTTCGCGCAGCAGGGGCGTATCGATGGTGGTCACGGTCTTGTTCGAATCGAACAGGTCGGTCACGTTCATCACCAGGCTCAGGCGCGGCGTCAGCGTATGGCGCAGGCTCAGGTTGGCGGTCGAGGCCGGCTCGCGATAGCCCTGCCCGGTCAAGGTCTTGCCCTGCGCGTGGACGCCGAACTGCACATGGTCGGCCTTGGTCAGCTGGTAATTGACGCGCCCGCGCAAGCTCAGCGAAGTGCTCTTGCGCAAAGTCGCCGCGCCCAGGCTGTCAACGTTGCGCTGCTCGGCCCGGCCCAGATTGCCGCTGGTATTGAACGACAAGGCGGGGCTCACTTTGCCGCTCAGTGAAAACTCCAGCCCGCCCGAGCGGCTCTCGCCGGCGTTGTCGCGCGTGGTCAGCAGCACGGTGTCGCTGATGAAATAACTGCGCTCCGAAATGACGTCGCTCTCCTTGCGCACGTAGGCGCGCAAGCTGGTCTCGACAATGCCGAAGCGCGTCTCGTAGCCCAGTTCCAGCGAGTCCGACTGCGATGGACGCAGCAATGGATTGCCTGCCGACACATTGAACTCGTCGCGGTACACGATGAACGGGTTCAGGTCGTTGCCATTGGGGCGACGAAGCCGGTGCGCGTAGCTCAGCCGCACATTGGCATTGTCCGATGCCTTGTACGTGACGAACAGGCTGGGAATCCAGTGGGTGTAGCTGTTGCTGCTCTCGACCCCACTGGTGAACTGGCGCACGTCCAGCGCCGTATGCTCGACCCGCAGGCCGCCCAGCACGCCCCAGCGCGCGTCCAGGCGCCGCTGGTACGAGCCGTACAGCGCCAGGTTGGACTCGTCGACCTGGAAGCGGTTGCTGCGGCCCGTGTTCACGACCGAGGCCCCGTTCAGCGCATCGATGTCGGCATACATGGTGTCGAAGCTGTTCTGCTGCTCCGACAGCTTGTAGCCCAGCTTGACGATACCCTGGTCTACCGGGCGCTCGTAGTCGCCCGTGAAATCGGCGATCGTATTGCCGGTGGCATTGTCCTGGCGGCTGCGGCGTTGCGGTGCGTTCGGGTAAGTGTTGGCGTAGGCGCTGTCGGCGCTCGTGTCGGCCGACGATATGCGCAGGTCCATCTTGAAGGTCTCGCCCGCCACGCTGCCCTTGCGGTCGAGCCGCAAGCCCCAGCTGCTGTTCTCGCTGGCGCCGCCGCGTTCGCTGGTGCGCAGGTAGTCGATGGCCGGCAGCGCGCCGCTAGCGGCGTTGTGGTACTGGTCGCTGCCGCGCTGGTCGTTACTGCGCCGCATCACGCTGAACTGGGCGCCCAGCGCGGTCTTGTCGTCCAGGTTGTAGGTCAGGCCAGCATTCACGCCCGCCGAATTGTTCAAGCCGGTCGTCACCGAATCCTGGCTGCTGGCACTGACCGCCCCGGTAATCGGATCGATGCGCTCGCGGCTGGTATGCCCGACGGTGTTGCGGCCATCGCGCCGGAAGTTGATGCCGCCCTGGAAGCCGAAGCGGCCCTGCTGATAGCTGCCCGACAGCGCCGTGTTCACCCGCCCGTGCGGCCCGGCATTCGCATTGACCACGCCCAGCCCGCCGGGCGTGCGGTTACGCCGCATGACCAGGTTCAGGATCGGGCCGCCGCCGCCCTCGTTGCCGAACTGCGCGCCCGGATTGTTGATGACCTCGATCGATTCGATGTCGTTCGATGGCAAGGCATTGAGCGCCGCGCCGCGGCCTTCGCCTTGCAGCATGGCCGACGGTTTGCCGTCAATCATGATCTGCACATTGCTGCTGCCGCGCAAGGTCACCGATCCGTCCGGGTCGACCGTCACCGAGGGCACGTTGCCCAGCGCGTCGGCGGCCGAGCTGTTGGTGGTGGCGGCGTCGGTCTTGACGTCGTAGACCTGGCGGTCGATGCGGTTGCCGGGGCGTTCGCCCTGCACGGTAACGACCGGCCCTGCCGGTGGCGCGGCCGGCGTTTGCGCCATGGCGCCGTGGGAAGCGCACACCAGGGTGGCAAGGAAACAACGTTGGGCGGTTGCGAATGTCATCTGAAACTCTTCATGTAAAGCGTCTGTACAAACCAAAAAAACGCCATGCCCCCTTCAATCAAGAAGGAAGGCATGGCGCCTGTCAGCGACGCCATGGTGGAAGGCGGCTACGCCTTTTCCACCCTACAGTCTGAACACACTGTAGGGTGGAAAAGCGCAGCGCCTTCCACCAAGCGCCGCCAAAGCAAGAATACGGTCAGAACCCGATATTGGCCGTCAGCCGTGCCGAGCGCTCGACGCCGAGCAGTACGCGCGAGCCGCCGTTATTCAGCGAGGCAATATAGGATTCATTAAACAAATTGTACACGTTCAATTGCAAGGACACATTCTTGCTGACCTTGTAGCTGAGCGCGGCGTCGGCCACCCAGTAAGACGGAATCCCCTGCGCGCCGTTCGCTTGCGGGAAGCCCGGTGCGATCACCTTTCGCTGTTCGCTCATGTAGCGCGCGCCGGCGCCGACGCTGAAATTGTCGTTCAGCTTGTAGGTCGACCAGGCGTTGGCGCTCAGGTCCGGCGACCAGCGCGTGGCGCTGCCCGCCACGTTGGTGCCGGCGCCTTCAATCAGCGTGGCATCCATGCTGGCGATGCCGGCGATGACGCTCCAGGCCCGCGTGATCTGGCCGACCACGCCCAGCTCCACACCCTGCACGCGGCGGTTGCCGCCCTGTTCATAGGTATTCGTGGCCGCGTCGACCAGCACCGGGAATTCATTGCGGTTCTCGGTGCGGTAGGCCGTTGCGGTCACGGCCAGCTTCTTCTCGATCAGGTCCCACTTGGTGCCCAGTTCCAGGTTGCGGGTATTTTGCGGGTCCATGCTGGCGGCGTTCAGATTGCTCGCGCTGGCGGACAGCGCGAAGTTGGCGCTGCCGGGCGGCGTTTGCGAAGTCGCATAGGCCAGGTAGATGCTGCCGTTGGCGGTCGGTTTGAACAACGCGCCGGCCTTCCAGCTAACCAAGGTGTCGGATTTCTCGACGCGGGTGCCAATCAGCGTGCCGGCCGGCAGCGGCGCCGCGCCGGGGGTCGCCGCATTCGTCTCGGTGTTGTAGCGCTCAACGCGCAGGCCGGCATTCACCTGCCATTTGTCGCTCAGCTTGAGCGTGTCGAAGGCATACAGCGCCGCCGTGGTGGTCGTCCCTTTCGTATACTGGCCGGTCAGGAAGGGGTTGAAGTCGGTCAGCACGTCGTTAGTTTTCGGGTTGTACACATTCGTGGTCGCGCCCGTGCCCATATTGCCCAGGCCAGCGCGGGTCGGCGTGAACTGCGCTTCCGACAGGAATTCCAGGCCCGTCGAGAGCGTATGCCCGATGCCGCCGGTGGCGAACTCGCTGACCACATTGGTGCTGTTGGCGAGAATCCGATTTTCCTGCAGCACGCTCTGGCGGCTACGCGCCACGGTCCAGGTGTTTGGCGCGGAAAGGAGCGGCGCGCCCAACGCGTTCATGCCGGTCAAAATACGGTCGATCTTCGACTTGCCATAGCGGCTGGTATTGGTCAGCATGGTCTTCGGGCCAAGCTGATGCTCGATCTTCACGGTGGCCATGTCGGCATTGACCTTTTCATAGTCGCTGGCGTAGCCATAGTAGTTTTCGCCGCTGACCCGGGGCGCCGCATCGACGTCCGGATTGGCGTTGTGGAAGCCTTTGACGCCGATCGCCGGCACCCCGCCGTCGGGCATGCCGTCCTGGCGCACATGCTGCGAGAACAGGTACACGCGGGTGGGCGTGCCCAGGCCGAAGGCCAGCGATGGCGCGATGCCGGCGGTTTGCTTCTCGATGACCTTGCGGCCCATCTGCCCGCCCTTTTGCGCAATCAAATTGACACGGAAGGCGCTGCTGTCGCCCAGGAGCACGTTGGCGTCGGAGGTGATGCGCTTGCGGTTGCCGCTGTCGTAGCCGGCCGTGGAGGACACCGCCGTTTCCTGCGTTGGCAGCTTGGAAGCGAGGTTGATGTAGCCTGAAGCGGCGCCGCGGCCCACATCGGTGCCGGCCGGACCGCGCGAGACTTCGATCTGCTCGATATTGAAGACGTCGCGCGTCACCGCGCCCAGGTCGCGGATGCCGTCCACAAAAATCGAGGACTGGGCCGAAAAGCCGCGCATCTGGAAGGTGTCGCCGGCACTGGTGTTGCCGTTTTCTCCCAGTTGCAAGGTGATGCCGGGCGTATTTTGCAGCGCCTCCATCAGCGAGGCGGCGCCCTGCTCCTGCATCACTTCCTTCTTGATCACGGTGATGGTCTGGGTGGTGTCGAGCAGCGGCTGGGTCAGTTTGGGCGACGAGACCTTGTCGGCCTTGTAGGGCGCCTCGGCGCTGGCGGTGACGGTCACCTCGCCGAGCCGGGTTTCCTTATTCTCTTGCGCCTGCGCGCCGAACGGCACGCTCAGGGCCGCAACGGCGATCAAGGATTGGGTCAGGCGCGGCTGACCGACGGTGGCATGCTTGCAACTACGAATAAAAGACGACAAAAGGTTTCTCCCGGTGCATAACGGTGGAGGCCGGCTGCGCTGTCGCAGGCTGGCCGAAAAAGTGAATGCGAATGATAATCGTTCGCATTACGATTAACAAGGAGAATATTACTTTCAAAACATTACAATGTTCCAGTTGACCTTCCAAATGATAATCGTTATCATTTGCATTTACTCATCCACGAAAGTCCAGATGTCTCCACCCAGCAAGCAGATACCCGGCGCCAGCCGCGCCTTCTGGCTCAAGCATCTGCATCAGTGGCACTGGATCAGTTCGGCGCTATGTTTGCTGGGCATCCTGCTGTTCGCCATCACCGGTTTCACGCTCAACCACGCGACCCAGATCGAAGCGAAGCCGCGCATCGAAAACCGCAAGGCCACCCTGCCCGCCGCCCTGCAACAGGAGCTGCGCGCATTCGCCGCAGCCCACCCCGACGCCAAGGCCCCGCTGCCGGCGCACGTGGCGGCCTGGGCCAACGCGCAGTTCCCCATCGACGTGCGCGCTCTGGAAGCCGAATGGACCGAGGACGACGCCTACGTGCCCCTGCCGCGCCCGGGCGGCGACGCCTGGCTGCGCATCGCCACCAATGGCGCCACTGAATTCGAAGTGACCGACCGCGGCACCATTTCCTGGCTCAATGACCTGCACAAGGGCCGCAACAGCGGACCGGTCTGGAGCTGGTTCATCGACCTGTTCGCGCTGGCCTGCCTGGTGTTTTCGATTACCGGATTTTTCATCATGAAGCTGCACGCGGCCAACCGCCCTTCCACCTGGCCCGTGATCGGATTCGGCATTTTGCTGCCGGTCCTGCTCGCCCTTTTGTTTACCCACTGATCGCCTACTTATGAAACTACATCACACGCTTGCGCTGTCCCTCCCCATGCTGAGCAGCTGGGCCGTCGGCGCAGAAATGGCCGTCAAGTTCGACATCCCGCAACTGAACGTGGCCGAATACCACAAGCCCTACGTGGCGATGTGGATCGAGCGCGCCGACCAGGGCGTGGCCGCCAACCTGGCCGTGCTGTACGACGTCAAGAAGAAAGACAATGGCGGCACCAAGTGGGTCAAGGACATGCGCACCTGGTGGCGCAAGGCCGGGCGCGACCTGACGTTGCCGATGGACGGCGTCAGCGGCGCCACGCGCGCCCCGGGCGAGCAAAGCATCAATTTCGGCCCGGCCAGGAACGGCATCGACAAGCTGCCCGCCGGCGACTACAAACTGGTCATCGAAGCGGCGCGCGAATCGGGTGGACGCGAACTGCTGCGGGTCCCGTTCACGCTGCCGCTCAAGGGCAAGCAAACCGTCAACGCGCGCGGCAAGGAAGAACTTGGCGCGGTCACTCTCCAGATCACTCCTTGAGGCCCATCATGAACCGCTCCTACCTGAAACACACCCTGCTGGCGCTCGCGCTGGCCTCCGTCGCGCTGCAGGCGAGCGCCCACCGCCCCTGGCTGTATCCGCAGGCGACCACGGTCGAGGCCAAGGACGCCTGGGTCACCATCGACGGCGCCATTTCCGAAGGCCTGTTCGATATCGACCACAACGCGCTCAAGCTCGACGGCGCGATGGTCATCGACCCGGACGGCATTGCCACGCCGGCGCCCACGCCCTACATGGGCAAGCAGCGCAGCAGCTTCGACCTGAAGATGGCCAAGAACGGCACCTATAAAATCAGCCTGGTCACCCAATCGGTGATGGCCAGCTACAAGGTCGGCGGCGAGACCAAGCGTTTCCGCGGCACGGCCGAAGCCTACGCCAAGGAAGTGCCGGCCAAGGCCGACGAATTGAGCACCACCCACGCGCACGCGCGCCTGGAAACCTTCGTCACCGCCAATCGCGCCAGCAGCGGCGCGCTCAAGCCGAGCAACGTGGGTCTGGAAATGATCCCGCTGACCAGCCCGACCGAGCTGCGCAGCGGCGAGACGGCGCGCTGGCGCTTCCTGCTCGACGGCAAGCCGGTGCCGAACTTCCCGTTCAGCCTGATTCCTGGCGGAGTGCGCTACCGCGGCGTGCTGGGCGAAATCCGCCTGGTCACCGACGCCAAGGGCGAAGTCGAGGTGGCCTTGCCGACGCCCGGCATGTACTGGCTCAATGCGGCCTATCCGGCCAACCAGGGCAAGGGCGCACCGGAAGGCGCCGGCACCCATCGCCGCTACAGCTACGCCGCCACGCTCGAGGTCCTGCCCGAGTAAGGGCACGCATGCGCAGGGTCTTGCTTCCTCTGGCGCTGTCGCCGCTGCTGCCGCCGCACGGCGCAGTGGTGCGCACGCTTGAGGGTCGCAGCATGGGCACCAGCTGGTCGGCCAAGGCCGTGCTGGCGCCCGATGCGCCCTGCCCGGCCGCCGCGCTGCAGGCGCTGCTCGACGACGTCGTCGCCCAAATGAGCCACTGGGAAGACAACTCCGACCTGGCGCGCTTCAACACGGCGCCGCCCGGTGCGTGGGTGCGCCTGCCCTTTGATTTCTTTCATGTGCTGCGCTACGCGCTCGGCGTGGCGGACGACTCCGGCGGCGCCTACGATCCCTGCGCCGGCGCGCTGGTCGAGCGCTGGGGCTTCGGCGCCCGCCACCGTCACGACCAGGATGGCTTCAGCGCACCGTCCCGCGCCGAGATCGACACCCTGCTGGCCATGCCCGGCTGGCGCGCCGTGCAGCTCGACGGCGCTACCCGCAGCGCCTTGCAGCCGGGCGGCGTGATGCTCGACCTGTCGTCGGTGGCCAAGGGCTTCGCGGTCGACCAGCTGGCGCGCGGCCTGGAGGCGCGCGGCGTGCACCACTACCTGGTCGAAGTGGGCGGCGAGCTGCGCGGCGCCGGCGTCAAACCCGACGGCCAGCCGTGGTGGGTGGCACTCGAAGGCGTGCCCGATGCGCGCGCCGGGGTGCCCACCGTGGTGGCGCTGCACGGCCTGTCGCTGGCCACTTCGGGCGACTACCGGCGCTTTTTTGAGCATGACGGCCGGCGCTTGCCGCACACGCTCGATCCGCGCAGCGGCTACCCGATCGGCAACAATGTGGCGTCGGTCAGCGTGCTGCACGCCGACTGCATGGCCGCCGACGCCCTCTCGACCGCGCTGTCGGTGCTCGGTCCCGAGCTGGGACTGGCATTCGCCGAGACGCACGCACTGGCGGCGCGTTTCCTGGTGCGGCGCGGCGACGTGCTCGATGAAACCTGTTCCAGCGCCTTTCGCGCCCTGCTCGAATGATGAACCTCGATCCGGCCCGCTGGGCGATGGCATTGGCGATGGTGGCCGCTTACGCGCTGATGTGCGTGCTGCTGCGCGCGCGCCGCGGCGCCGGTGACGCGAGCGCGCCGGCCGACTGGCTGGTCGCTTATGCCAGCCAGACCGGCACCGGCGAATTCCTGGCGCAGCAGACGGTAGCGACCTTACGCACCGGCGGCCTGTCGGCGCGCAGCGCCAGCTTCGACCAGATCGATGAAGCGGCCCTGCGCGGCGCCACCCGCATGCTGTTCATCGCCAGCACCTACGGCGAGGGCGACGCGCCCGACAACGCCGCGCGCGTGGTGGACCTGCTGGCCGGCGCCAGCTTTTCGCTGGACCAGCTGCACTATGGCCTGCTGGCCCTGGGCGACAGCAGCTACACCCATTTCTGCGGCTTTGGCCGGCGCCTTGACGTTGCGTTACAGGCGCGCGGCGCCCAGCCGCTGTTCGCGCGCATCGAGGCCGACCGCCGCGCACCGGCCGCGCTGGACGCATGGCAGCACCACCTGAGCCACCTGGCCGGCACTGACGACGCGCCCGACTGGAACGCGCCGGCCTATGCCAGCTGGCGCCTGGCCAGCCGCAGCCTGCTCAATCCGGACAGCGCCGGCGCGCCGGTGTACCGCGTCGGCCTGGTCCCCATCGCTGGCGCGCTGCCACAGTGGGAAGCGGGCGACCTGGTGCAGGTCAGCGCACCGGGCGACCCGGATTTTCCGCGCGAGTATTCAATCGCCTCGCTCGGTTCTGAAGGCCAGCTCGAATTGCTGGTGCGGCTGCACCTGCGCGCCGACGGCAGCCACGGTCTGGCCTCGGGCTGGCTGGGGATAGACGCGCAGCTCGGCGAAACGGTGGCGCTGCGCATCCGTGAACACAGCCGCTTCCGGATCGGCGCGAATGCCGGCCAGCCGCTGATCTTGATCGGCAACGGCACCGGCATTGCCGGCTTGCGCGCGCACCTGAAAAGCCGGGTCGATGCCGGCGAGGCCCGCAACTGGCTGCTGTTTGGCGAACGCAGCGCCGCCCATGACGCCTTTTGCGAGGCCGAGATTGCGCTCTGGCAGGCGACCGGCATGCTCGAACGGCTGGACCTGACCTATTCGCGCGACGGCGCCGCGCTGCGCTATGTGCAGCATGCGCTGGCCCAGCAGGCGGACGCGCTGCGCGACTGGGTGGCGCGCGGCGCCGCCATCTATGTGTGCGGCAGCCTGCACGGCATGGCCGCAGACGTGCACGCCGCCCTGGAGGAAGCGCTGGGCCAGGACGGCCTCGGCAAGCTCAGCGCGAGCGGACGCTATCGGCGCGACGTCTACTGACACCTCAAATACGAATCGTATTGATAACGATTCTTATTTACAAAACAGTCGCTCTCCAGTACACTTCTTGCATTCAGTTGCACAGATAGCGCTCGCGAGCCTTAACCAACATCAAGAAAGAGAATCAATGGCCTACATCACAGCCCGCAAACACGCCCTTGGCCGCCACATTGGCAGCGCTTTAGCCGTCCTGGTGGTCCCGTTTGCCGCACACGCGGCCCCGCAGGCGGCTGCGCAAACGCTGGAAGAGATCAAGGTCGTGGGCAGCGCCGAGAACGATTTCAAGGCCGAAAAGGCGTCGTCCCCGAAGTACACCGAAAAGCTGGTCGACACGGCGCAGTCGGTCACGGTCATCAAGAAGGAACTGATCCAGCAGCAAGGCGCGGTCACCTTGACCGAAGCGCTGCGCAACACGCCCGGCGTGGGCGCCTTCTTCCTCGGCGAAAACGGCAACTCCAACACCGGCGACGCGATCTACATGCGCGGCTTCGATTCGTCGACCAGCATCTACGTGGACGGCGTGCGCGACATCGGCTCGATCTCGCGCGACATTTTTAACATCGACCAGATCGACGTGCTCAAGGGCCCGGCCGGCACCGACAACGGGCGCGCTTCGCCGACCGGTTCGGTCAACCTGGTCACCAAGCAGGGCAACCTGGAAGAAGCGGTCTCCGGCACCGTGCTGTTCGGCAGCGCCAAGCAGCGCCGCATGACGGTCGACGTCAACCACGTGCTCAATGCCGACAAGGGCATCGCCTTCCGCCTCAACACGGTGGCCCAGGACAGCGGCAACCCGGCGCGCGACGTCGTCAACAACAAGCGCTGGGCGCTGGCGCCATCGCTCGCGTTTGGCTTGAACGGCCCGACCCGCGTGTTCCTCAATTACCTGCACGTGGACCAGGACAACACGCCCGACGGCGGCGTGCCGACCATCGGCCTGCCAGGCTACACGGCGCCCGATGCCGCGCCCAATCCTATCCGCACTTTCCTCAATAGCGCGAAGAAGGTCGACCCGCACGGCTTCTACGGTTCGAACAGCGATTACGACCGGGTCAAGGCCGACATGTTCACCGTCAAGGTCGAACACGATTTCAGCCCGACCGTGAAGCTGCAGAACATTGCGCGCTTTGGCCGCACCTCGCAGGATTACCTGCTGACCGCCTTCACCGCCACCACCGCCAACCTGCGCACACCGGTACCGAGCGATCCGGCGACCTGGACCCTGGCGCGGCTTTCCCGCACCGTCAAGGACCAGACCAACGAGATCATGACCAACCAGAGCGTGGCGACGGTCAACCTGGAAACGGGTGCGCTCAAGCACACGCTGGTGGGCGGCCTGGAACTGACGATGGAAAAGCAGACCAATATCGGCTACCTGCCGGCCAGCCTGGGCGCGCTGGCGCCGTCGTCCGTGTACGCGCCGAACCCGGCCAGCCCGGTGACGGGTCTGAACCTGACCCGCAACGGCACCGGCGCCGACGCCAGCGTCAGCACCCAGAGCCTGTATTTGTTCGACACCATCAAGCTGGGCGAGAAGTGGATCTTCAATGCCGGCGCGCGCATGGACCATTTCAACATGGACTACGCCGCAGTCGCCCTGCAGACCGCGGCCAATGCCACTCCGGCCCTGCCGGTCGGCTCCCTGGTGCCGACCAAGCTGACGCTGTCGGACACGCTGGTCAACGGCAAGGTCTCGGCGCTGTACAAGCCGACCGCCAACAGCAGCGTGTATGCGCTGGTGGCCACGTCCAAGCAGCCGCCCGGCACCAACCTGACCTTCTCCACCAACGTCAACAGCGGCGCCAATCCGAAATACGAACCACAGGCCTCGACCACCACCGAAGTGGGCACCAAGTGGGACTTCCTGAAGCAGAAACTGAGCGTGACGGCAGCCGTCTATCGCACCACGGTCAAGAACGAAGTTGAACAGGATCCGGTCGACCTGCTGTACTACCAGACCGGTCGCAAGCAGGTGCAGGGCGTGGAACTGGGCGTGACCGGTGAAGTGTCGCGCAACTGGCTCGTTAGCGCAGGCTATGCCCGCATGGACACGTCGGTCGAAAGCGGCAGGGCGATCACGGCCAACGGGAATAACTCGCTGACCTACACGCCGAAAGATGCCTTCACCGCGTGGACCTCGTACACGCTGCCGATGGGCGTGAAAATCGGCGGCGGCGCGCGCTACGTGGGCAAACTGCTGCGCGGCACCGACGGCGCCGTGGGCACCCCGGCCTGGGCCGACGCTTACTGGGTGGTGGACGCGATGGCTTCCTACACGGTCAGCAAGAACCTGGACCTGCAGTTCAACCTGTACAACCTGGCTGACAAGGACTACATTGCAGCGATCAACAAGAGCGGTTACCGCTACACGCCGGGCGCGCCGCGTTCGGCCAGCCTGACCGCCAACTTCCGCTTCTGACCGGAGAACGCGCATGCTGCTGCACATCCCTGAAGTCCTGTCACTCCAGCAGGTAGCAGCAATGCGCGCGGCGCTCGACCAGGCCGACTGGACGGACGGGCGCGATACCGTGGGCCCGCAAGGCGCACAGGTCAAGCGCAACCGCCAGTTGCCCGACGGTTCGGCGCTGGCGCTGGAACTGGGGCTGCAGATCCAGGCCGCGCTGGCGCGCAACCCGCTGTACCACTCGGCGGCGCTGCCCTTGCGCTGCGTGCCGCCGCTGTTCAACAGCTATGCCGGCGGCGAGCACTACGGCGCCCATGTCGACGGCGCGATCCGCAATGTGGCGGGCAGCCCGCTCGCCCTGCGCACCGACCTGTCATGCACGCTGTTCCTGGCCGATCCCGACGACTATGACGGCGGCGAACTGGTGGTGAGCGACACCTATGGCACCCACGAAGTGAAACTGCCCGCCGGCGACATGATCCTGTATCCGTCGTCGAGCGTGCACAAGGTCGAACCGGTCACGCGCGGGGTGCGGGTATGCTCGTTCTTCTGGGTCCAGAGCCTGGTACGCGACGATGCGCTGCGCAGCATGCTGTTTGAACTGGACCAGAACATTCAGCGCCTGCGCGCGCGCATCGGCGACTGCGAAGAGGTGGTTGCGCTGACCAGCCACTATCACAACCTGCTCAGGCGCTGGGCCGAAACCTGATGCGTGCGGCAGCGCGGCGGGAGCGCGTAAAAGCACCCCGTCGTACTCGCGCACGCGGGGACCCCTGCGGAATATGCTCAGCATGGGTCCCCGCGTGCGCGAGGACGACGTGGGCCTGCCCACGATTCCTCCACAATTGCCCCATACAGTGCTGGTGATACACTCACAGCTCCAAGTTCGCCCGGGTCCCCACATTGAAATTCTCCATCGGCCACCGGCTGTTCGTTTCCGTCCTGCTGGCGATCCTGGCCGTCGCCGTGACGGCCATCGCGCTGATGCGGCAGAACGTGATGAGCAGCTTCGGCGACTACGCCGTCAGCATCGAGCTTGACCGGCTCGATCAGCTGTCCCATTCGCTCGCCAGCCGCTACCGTGGGCACAAGAATTGGGACTTCCTCGCCGCCGACCAGCGCGGCCCTTGGGTAGCGGCCGAACTGGCGCGCCTGCAACGCACGCCGCCAATGGCACCGCCGGCACCGCCAACGCCACCTGTCCCTGCCGAGCCGGCGCCGCCGCCGGAACTTGACGGCGAGCAGTCGCCACCGCTGGCGCCATTGGCACCGATGGCGCCAATCGCGCCGATCGCACCGGTCGCGCCGGTGGCGCCGCTACCGCCGCCCGCGGTGCCGGACCTGCCCGCCCCGCCAATGGAAAACGCAAACGTCGACGAACTTGGCCTGCAAGACCGCGTGACCCTGCTCGACGCCGATGGACGCTACCTGGCAGGCCGCCAGGGTGGCGACGAAGCGGGCGCCCGGCGCGCCATCGAAGTCGATGGCAAAGTGATCGGGCACCTGGTCGTGGCCAAGGCGGCGCGGCCCAGCGACGCCATGTCGACCGCCTTCATCGAGCAATTGAAGAACAGCCTCTTGATCATCGTGGTGGCCAGCATCGCGCTCAGCGCGCTGGCCGCAGTGCTGCTGGCGGCGCACTTTCGCAAGCCGATCCTGCGCCTGGCCGATGGTGCGCGCGCCCTGGCCGACGGCAAGTACGACACGCGCCTGACTGAAACGCGCAGCGACGAACTGGGCGAGCTGGCGCACAGCTTCAACCAGCTGGCGCAAAAGCTCGACCAGGTCGAGGCGACGCGCCGCCAGTGGGTGGCGGACACCTCCCATGAGCTGCGCACCCCGCTGTCGGTGCTGCGCGCCCAGCTCGAGGCGCTACAGGACGGCGTGCGCACGGTCAGCCCGGAAGGCACGGCGGCGATGCTGCGCCAGGTGCTGTCGCTCAATGCGCTGATCGACCAGTTGTACGCGCTGGCGCGCGCCGACGTGGGCCAGATCGACGAGCCGTACGAGAAGGTCGACCTGTGGCACATCGTGCGTGAACAGGCCGCCGCTTTCGACGAGAAAATCAGTACTGCGGGCCTGTCCATCGAGACGGCGCAGTCACCCGGCGACTGCAGCGTGCTGGCCGACCCGGAACGCCTGCGCCAGCTGTTCGCCAATATCTTCGAGAACTGCATCCGCTACTGCGGCAGCGGCTCCCGCGTGACGGTACAGGCACGCTGCGGCGGGACCGAGGTCGATATCCTGATCGACGACAGCGGCGCCGGTGTACCCGACGACACCCTGCCCCGCCTGGCCGAACGCTTCTATCGAGTAGAGGGCTCGCGCAGCCGCGAACACGGCGGCGCCGGCCTGGGCCTGGCGCTGTGCCACCGCATCGCAACGGCTTGCGGCGGCAGCGTGCTGTTTGCTCGTTCGCCGCTGGGCGGCCTGCAGGTACTGGTGCGCTTGCCGCTGGCGCCGGCATGAGCGCGCGCGTCTGGATCGTCGAGGACGAGCCGGAACTGGCCAGCGTGGTGGCCGACTACGCGCGCGCCGGCGGCTACCAGCCCACCATCTTCGGCAACGGCAGCGAGGCGCTGGCCGCGCTGCAAAGGGATGTCCCCGACATGCTGGTGCTCGACCTGATGCTGCCCGGGATCGATGGCCTGGCGCTGTGCCAGGCAGTGCGCGCATTTTCGGATGTGCCGATCATCATGGTCACGGCACGGGTGGAAGAAATCGACCGCCTGCTCGGCCTGGAAAGCGGGGCCGACGACTACCTGTGCAAACCATTCAGCCCGCGCGAGCTGATGGCGCGCATCAAGGTGATTTTGCGGCGCGCCGCGCCACCGAGTCCGTGCCTGGTTGACGAAGCGGCCCAGCGCATCAGCATCCTGGGGCACGCGCTGGACCTGACGCCCAGCGAATTTCACATATTGGCCGGGATGGCGCGACGGCGCGGGCAGGTGTTCTCACGCGCGCAATTGCTGGACCTGGCGCGCCAGGACAATCTGGACGTGACC
>JAZKCA010000010.1:0-5515 GCA_040388275.1 Pseudomonadota bacterium | reverse complement strand
GGCCGTGTGTATTCACGCGACCAGTTGATGATCAAGCTCTACCACGACTATCGCGTGGTGACCGACCGCACGGTCGACAGCCACATCAAGAACCTGCGCCGCAAGATCGCCGCGGTGCTGCCCGACACCGACGCGATCGGTTCCGTGTATGGCCTGGGGTATCGCTTCGACTTGTAGCTTCGCCCACGATTTCTCCACATTCTGGCGCCAGACTTCATCTGCCAACCAACCACACGGAGAAACCAATGAAGCTTGCCCCATTGATCATATGTGCCGCCCTGTTCGCTGCCGCCGGCGCCAGCCATGCAACCGAACGCGGCAGGGGCCGAGTCGCCCCGCCGGTGCCGCCGGTGCCGCCCCTGCCTGCGATGGCAGAGCTGCCGCCGATCGCCCCGCTGGCGCCCCTGGCCCCGATGGCGCCGACGCCGCCAATGCCGCCGATGCCGCCCATGGCGCCGCCGCCCGCGCCACCCGAGCCGCCCGCCATGCCGGTCGTGCCTGAAGCGGCGCACAAGGCCTGCATGGGCAAGGCGGTCGGCACCAAGGCGACTTACCACCTGCGGCGCGGCGCAACCATGCGCGGCACCTGCGAAAAAGACAGCAAGGGCATGTATTTCGAGATGAGCGACTACAACGTCGTCAACTGATGTCGGCGGCGGGTATTGCTGGACTTTCGGATCCCGGTCATTTAAGTTCAAGGACATGACCGACAGCCGCCCACGCACTATCCGCCATCCGACACTGGATTGGAACGACCCCGACCCCGCGCCGGTTGCCCCAGTTCAGCCCGACATCAATGATTGCTGCCGCAGCGGTTGCACGCCCTGTGTGTTCGACCTGTATGAAGAAGCCATGGACCGCTACCGCGCGCAACTGCAGGCGTGGAAAATACGCCACCCCGACGCGCGCCGCTGACGTTCAGCCCGGCGCGCAGGTTCCCTACGCAGGCAAGCGGTACAGCAGGGGCAGCAGTTCATATCGCTTTCCCAGTCTTCCTTTTCGTAACCGCTGCTGGTAGTACCGTCAAGCCGCTGGTGCCAAACGGCAAGCGAAATGGGAGCGGCCACCTGAGGGTCGGGGTGCTGGCGGCGCAAGGTTTTCCTCCTTGGGGCGCGATAAGGCCCGATTTGACCCGATCAAATACGATATGCACGCGCGCGCGTACGATAGGAATCCGAATCGATCCGATTTGCGGCCGCGATGATCCGATAAATGCACGATTTTCAACGATGGCTGATCCGCGCGCACAAAGTGAGGCCTTAAAATCGGCGTCGTTCAGTTTCGCAGCCAAATCGGAGGCGTTCGGCCAGGGTGCGTACGCTTTCGGATGAAAGGCGCAGCGATTCGGGATGGGATCGGCGTGAATCGGTCTGAATCGGATGACATCGGGCGTTTTTGCCAATACCCCGATCGCGCCACCCGTTCCCCGACCTACCGCCGTGCGGATTGAGAGTTGCTGCACGCAAAGGCGCTCAGCTGATTCGGCTGCGCGCCGGTGCGTACAGCCCGGACACGCCTCCGACAACCTGGCTTGCCTAGTCTTGACGGACCTTGCGCTGGCGCCGTGCGCCAAAGCCGATCCCCGCCAGGCCAAGGCCCAGCAGCGCGATCGATGATGGTTCAGGGACCTCGGCCACGGCGGCGGTGACGAAGGTGCCGCTGAAGTAGGTATCGCGCGTTCCAGAGACGTTCCCCAGTTTGACCTCGACATAGTCAGCGCCGTAGGTGAGACCATAGCCGACCATATTGGTATCGACGACCAGCGATTGCAATGGTGCTCCGTTGCTGAAGTCCAGGTCGGTCAGACGGAAGACGATTCCGTTGGCCAGCGAAAAGGTATTGAGGAAATCCATCACGAAGCGGTCGCCGTCGACATCGAGCGAGTAGATCACGCTATAGCGCTTCTGATCGGCCGCGCCCTGCTCGACGACGAACGGGTTATCCAGGCCAAAACCCATGATGCGGCCAACGCCGCGGCCGGTATCGACCGTGCGGTACATCCCTGCATCGACGGTGTCGCCCGCCAGCGTGACACCTGCGTGTGCGTTTGCGGCAAGAGCCAAACCCAACAATACTGACAACAACTTCATTCATGTCTCCTTTTTTTATGATGCATGCATTTCATGCAAGCATGAAATTAACACATGTTAAGTTGTATGTACAAGTGGCGCCTGCCGAAAACCCGCAGTGGGCCGAATTCCTTACAATAAGTAACAACACAACGATGAAAACGAGAGGAAATCGATGATCAACCTAAGCCTTCCCTGGTGGGAATTCATTGCCCGCGGCGTGATCGTGTTTTGCGTGCTGCTGCTGATGGTGCGCGTATCGGGCCGGCGCACGGTCGGCCAATTCACCCCGTTCGACCTGCTGGTGGTCATGCTACTGAGCGAATCGGTCTCGAATTCGTTGACGGGCGGCGATAATTCGGTCTCCGGTGGCCTGATCGTTGCCGCGACGCTGGTAGCGCTGAACATGCTGGCCGCCTACCTGTCGTCGCACAGCCGCAAGATGTCTGACTTGCTCGACGGCTCGCCCGTGCTGCTCGGCCGCGACGGCAAGGTGTTCGATGCCGTCCTCAAGCAATGCCGGCTGTCGCGGACCGAAGTGGATGAAGCGCTGCACGAGGCCGACTGCACGATGGAGGAAATGGGCTATGCATTTCTGGAGGCGGACGGCAACATCACAATCCAGAAAAAGCGCTAGTTTGCCGCGCCCTAACGAACGTCACCCGCAAGCCTATCGATGATCTAATTTCATGGTCGGACGCAGCACGAGGTCGAATTTCTCTAACCCCATTTATTCGAGAAAACCATGAAACGCATCGCATCCAGCCTTGCACTGGCACTGACCATGCTGGTCAGTTCGGCGGCCTTTGCCGTCACCACCAGCTATCGCTCGACCATGAGCGGCCCGTCCGAAGCGCCGCCGAACCCCTCGCCCGGCGCCAGCCTTGCCACCATCGTCATCGACGACGTTGCCATGACCATGAGCCTGAGCATGCCTTTCGTGGATCTGCTTGGCGATACGGTAGCGGCGCACCTGCATTGCTGCACAGCCGCGCCGCTGACGGGCACGGCACCGGTTGCCCTGCCGTTCAACGACTTCCCTCTGGGCGTGCGTTCTGGCCTGTATGAGCGCGTGTTCAACCTGTCGGACGCGACGACCTATAACCCTGCCTTCCTCAGCGCCAACGGCGGCACGGTCGATATGGCCCGTACCTTCCTGCTTAATGGCATCATCGGGAATCAGTCCTACCTGAATATCCACACACCCAATGATCCGGGCGGTGAAATTCGCGGCTTCCTGGTGGCGCTCGCGGTACCGGAGCCGGCATCCTGGCTGATGCTTGGCGTTGGCCTGGCGGGCCTAGGGATTGTTGCGCGGCGCAGGCATGTGTAATTGAGCGGGCAACGCGTCGAGCAGCGCGGCCCACGCCGGTATTGCGGCGCGCCAGAACGCATCAAGGGTCGCTGGCGTGCCTGGCTGCAGGCCCAGCGCATGGGCGGCATCCATTAACGCGGCCAGGGCTGCGGCGCTGTCATTCGCCACGACTGCATTCGCGCCGGTCTGCTTGGACAGCTTTTCACCGTTCGCGTTGCGCAGCACCGGCACGTGCAGGTAGCGTGGCGTGGGCAGGCCCAACAAGCGTTGCAGGTAGATCTGGCGCGGCGTGGAATCGAGCAAGTCCGCACCGCGCACGACGTCGGTCACGTCCTGTTCGCCATCGTCGACTACGACCGCCAGCTGGTAGGCCCAGTAGCCGTCGGCACGCTTGAGAACAAAGTCGCCTGATTCGCTGTCGAGGCGCTGGCGCACGTGGCCGGCGTAGCGGTCGTCAAACTCGATCAGGTCGGCGTCGCTGGCGGCGGAAGGCACGCGCACGCGCAGGCTGCGCGCGCTGCGTCCCGGGGCGAGACCATCGCGGCAGGTGCCCGGATACAGGGCGGCGCCGTCCGGGGCCAGGCCAAGCCGCGAATCGGCGATTTCGCGCCGGTTGCAGCCGCAGGGATAGGCATGGGCCTGGAGGCGTTCGTACGCGGCCTGGTACAGATGTTTGCGCCGGCTTTGCCACACCACGTCGCCGTCCCATTGCATGCCCAGCCTGGGTAGCAGGTCGAGAATGGCCTCGGCGGCGCATGCTGCAACGCGGCCTTCGTCGACGTCTTCCATCCGCACGAGCCACATGCCGTGATGGGCCTTGGCGTCAAGGTAGCTGGCGACGGCCGCGACCAGCGATCCGGGATGCAGCAAGCCGCTGGGGGATGGCGCGAAGCGGCCGATATAGCGGGAATCCTGCACCTGAGAATTTTCCTAAGTTGGTTCAAATGGCTTTTCACGCTGACGCTTAATTCTCAGAATGAAAATAGTCTTCCCGTGAATCTCGTATTGAGCAATATATCCGGTTTTACCAAATTGAATGATCCACTCTCTTCGCTGCTGGTTCTGAACATGCAAAGGTCGACCAAGGCCTGGTCGCAGGGCCAATGCCCGCATCTCGGCGCGGATTCGACGGATTGCGTCCTGAGCAACGCGCTTGTCTTTTTCAGCCCAAAATGCATAGGCGCGATGTAGGTCGCGTACAGCAGCATCCGTCCATTTCAGATGTGACATGGAGGAGGATCCACATCGTCTCCCTCCTCAAGCCTGGCAAGCCATTCATCGACCTCAGCACCGGTCAAGTGCAAGCCAGTCTCATTAAAATGTTTGAGAGCATCATCGCCTTCTTGACTCCACTCTGCATTTTTTTCCTCGCGCTCCAAATACTGTTCGAGCGCTTCCAGGACGACTGTACGCAGGTCGACCGAGCGAATCCTGGCGATTCGCTCCAGTCGAAAACGGGTAACAGGTCCCTGCCCTGGCCCGCCCTGCTTCGTGGTGGCGCTTTCCATAGCTACCTCGCTCCGATTAATCCGAATACTCTATTTGGCCACCGGCTTGGCATCAAGTTCCTTAACCATCTTGGTGACCTTGTCCGCCACTTCATTGGGCACGGCGATCGACAATTGATAATGCTCGATCTCGAAGCCCTTGTCGGTCTTGCGGATCACGCCGCTGGCCTGGCACGGGCCCATTTGCGTGTCGAGCAGCTCGTCGAACCAGATGAACTTCTTGTCGGCCGACATGTAAATGTTGCGCTTGACGGCCTTGAACGACCACGCGGATTTTTTCGCGAAAGCACGCTGCGCCCAGGCCTTGAACTGGTCGCGATTCCACAGCTCGGTCTTGTCGGTGCCGATATAGATGCCATGCGGCGCGATCTTGTCGAAATAGGCAAGGCGGGCGTTGGCGGCATCGTCGTGCCATTCATCGATGAAGGCGTTGACCTGCTTGCGCAGCGACGCATCAGCATCACCGGTCTGCGCCGATGCGCCAAGGCAGGTGAACAGGAAAAGACAGGCAGTCAGGAATTTTTTCATTGCTTCATCCAAGGTCAATTCAGGCGAATCCGATTGTACACCCGGGGTCAGTGCCGCCGTTACGACACGAGCTCAACCGCGTTGCGGTTGAGCTC
>JAZKCA010000009.1:0-37996 GCA_040388275.1 Pseudomonadota bacterium | reverse complement strand
AATGAACCGCCGTATGCGGAACCGCACGTACGGTGGTGTGAGAGGGCGGCGGGAGCAATTCCGCCCCCTACTCGATCGGACACAATATCAGCCTTCAAAAGATTGAACCGCATTGGGATGACATGTTGCGCTTGGCCGGCTCGCTCAAGCTGGGCCGGGTGCCAGCAGCCGGCATCATGCGCACGCTCCAAGTGGGCGAGCGGCCGACCAGACTGGCCCAAGCCATCGCAGAGTTCGGCCGCATCGACAAGACCTTGTACACGCTGACATATATCGATGACGAAGCCAAGCGCCGGGGCACGCTGACCCAGCTTAACCGTGGCGAGGGGCAGCACAGCGTCGCTCGCGCCGTCTTCCACGGCAAACGCGGCGAGCTGCGGCAGCACTACCGCGAAGGGCAGGAAGACCAGCTCGGTGCGCTCGGCCTGGTACTCAACATGATCGTGCTATGGAACACGAGCTACATGGAGGCCGCATTGACCCAGCTGCGCGCCGATGGCTTTCAGGTGAGGGATGAAGACGTGGCAAGGCTGTCGCCGCTGCTGCATGAGCACATCAACATGCTGGGCCGGTATTCGTTCTCGGTGCCGGACGCCGTAGCCAAGGGTGAACTGCGGCCGTTGCGCAACCCGGCCAGTGATGAGTAGAGCGGCCAACCGGGATATAGCCAGAAATGACACATAGACGCGAAATTAATAACGGACTGATTTTTATGCAATGTCCGTGTGGTCGTCCTTAACCCGGTTTTTCGTTCCACTGCACCTTAGACCCCCTGTACGCTGCAAAAATCAATTCGCCAGCCGTGAAAGGCGCGCTGCCAGTGTGCGCGGATTTCCTGGCGAAAGTCGGCAAGAAGCCCGCATCGCTCCAATTCGTCGAATGCAAAAAAGTCGTCGCTTATGGGCTTGCCGCGTTGGAAAGCAGCTACCGGGTCAACGGTGCGCACGCCGCCGCGTCGGAGGCGTATCTGGTGAAGATTGCGCAGATCCCGCGGCTGCGTTTCATCTGCTGCGGATGGGACTCCTATCCGCTCAAGCCAGGCCCCCGGGAACGTTACGGCGATCTGCACATGGATGGTTATCCATATGAGATCAGCATGTCGAGCGGAGAGACCCTGGAAAAGCGTTGGGCGGCCATTCCATTTTTCCACGTGCGTGTGACCGTCTATCTGGAAGAGCCTTGACCGTCTTGCTTGAGTTCGAACAGCGTGCGGTTTCCTCAGGGGCGCTGCCTGAACATGGTCTGTGCCGACAGCCTGCGCTCAAGTGCGATGTCGTGGTGTCGAACCATCCTGACTTTACCGATGTGATGGAAAAATTGAAGGCAAGGACCGTCAGGACCAACCCTTTCATCGACCCGGCGGGCTGCCGCAGCTATGCGGAAGAAGCTCGCGTGCACCTGGACAAGCGCCTGGAATCGGAAAAACTGCCCAAGAAATAAGCACTGGACAAGTTATTATACGGACGTATAACAACTTGCATGAGCCGCCCTTCCCAAAAAATCGACGATCAATTGATCGCCTCCGGCATGGCCCTGCTACCCGAGACCGGGTGCGCGGGGCTGTCGGTGCGCAAGCTGGTCGAACATGCCGGTGTGAACCTCGGCATGTTCCACTACCACTTCAAAAACAAGGACAACTTCATCCGCGTGGTACTTCAGCGACTGTATGAAGGCATGTTCGCCGACCTGCAGCTGCAGGCCGCCGCCGGGGGCGACGCCATCGACTCCCTGCGCGCCGCCGTCACCGTCCTGGGCAGCTTTGCGCGCGCGAACCGCGCCATGCTGTTGATGCTGGTGTCCGAAGCGATGCAGGGCGAGCCCCTGTCGCTGCAATTCCTGCGCGAGAACCTGCCGCGCCATGTCGGCGTCATCCTCCGGCTGGTCATGCAGGGCTAGGCCGAGGGCCGCATTGTCGACGTGCCGGTGCAGCAGCTGCTGCCCTTCATCCTTGGCGCCATCGCCGGACCGATCGTGGCCGGCGGCGCCATCGAGCGCAACTCCACGCTGCCACCCCAGTTTGCCGCGCTGGCACAGACGGCGCTGCTGTCGCCCGAGGCGCTGTCAATCCGCATTGCACTGGCGCTGCGCGGCATCGCCCTGACCCCCAGCGAGGAAGCAAAAAAATGAAGCCGACCGAGTCGATCAAGCGCATCGCGCTGACCTTGTCGCTGGCGCTGCTCGGCGCCTGCAGCCCGCCCGCTGACAACGCCTTCCCCGGCTACGCCGAGGGCGAGTATGTGCGGCTTGGCGCGCCCATTGCCGGCACCCTGGTCAAGCTGCACATGCGCGCCGGCGACAGCGTTGCGGCCGGCGCCCCGGCTTACGTGCTTGGACAGGCCAGCGAGGCGGGTGCGCGGCAGGAAGCGCAAAGCCGCGTGGAACGCTCCGAGGCCGTGCTGGCCGACCTGCGCAAGGGCGCCCGCAGCGACGAACTGGCTGCCATCGTCGCCGAAATGAAGGCTGCCGAAGCGGCGCGGGCCCTGTCGCGCGCCAACCTCGAACGCGATCGCAAACTGGTGGCCGATCAGTTCATCTCGCGCGCCCGGCTCGACCAGGCCAGCGCGGCGCTGGCTGCCGACCAGGCGCGCGTGGAACAGGCCGCGGCGCGCCTGCGCACGGCGCAATCGGGCGCGCGCAGCGACCAGGTGGCGGGAGCGGCGAAGGAAGTCGATGCCGCTCGCGCGCAGCTGGCGCAGGCCCAGTGGCGGCTCGACCAGAAAGCCCAGGTCACGCCGGGCGCGGGCATGGTCACCGAGGTCGCCTTCCGGGTTGGCGAATTCGTGCCGGCCGGTGCGCCGGTGATGACGCTGCTGCCGCCGGCGAACATCAAGGCACGCTTTTTCGTTCCCGAAAAGCGCCTGGGGCAGCTCAAGCTCGGGCAGGCCGCCAGCATCGCCTGCGACGGCTGTGCAGGCCCAATTGCGGCGCGCATCAGCTTCATTTCGCCGCAGGCCGAGTACACCTCGCCCCTCATCTACAGCAAGGAAAACCGCGCCGCGCTGGTGTTCATGATTGAAGCGACACCCAATCCGGGCCAGGCGGGCGTGCTGCATCCGGGCCAGCCGGTAACGGTGACGCCGTGAACGACGCCGACGTCATCATCGACGTCCACGGGCTGACCAAGTCCTTCGACGGCCGCATGGTGGTCGACCACGTCGACATGCGCGTCGAACGCGGGCGCATCTATGGCTTCCTGGGTCCCAACGGCAGCGGCAAGACCACGACCATCCGCATGCTGTGCGGCCTGCTCACGCCGGACGAAGGGACGGGCACCTGCCTCGGCTACGACATTCGCACCGAGGCGCGCATGATCAAGCGCCAGGTCGGCTACATGACGCAGAAGTTCGGCCTGTATGAAGACCTGAGCATTGAAGAGAACCTGGATTTTTTCGCGCGCGTGTATGGCGTGGCCAACCATCGGCAGCGCACCAAAGAGACGCTCGAGCGGCTTGGCCTGTACAGCCGCCGCGCGCAGCTGGCCGGGTCGCTGTCGGGCGGCTGGAAGCAGCGGCTGGCGCTGGCCGCCTGCCTGATCCACGATCCCAAACTGCTGCTGCTGGACGAGCCGACAGCCGGTGTCGACCCGTCGGCGCGGCGCGACTTTTGGGACCAAATTCACGAACTGGCCGACGACGGCATGACGGTGCTGGTGTCGACCCACTACATGGACGAAGCGGAGCGCTGTCACCAACTGGCGTATATCGCCTACGGCAAGCTGCTCGCGCGCGGCAGCGTGGCCGAGGTGCTGGCCGGCGCCGGGCTGATGACCTGGTCGCTCACCGGTCCAGGGCTCGTTGCGGCGGCCAAGGCCTTGCGCACTGCGCCGGGCATTCGCACCGTGGCGCCGTTCGGCGCAACCTTGCACGTGAGTGCCAACGCTGCCGACGCGATGGCGGCGGCGATGGCGCAGCCGGCGCTGGCGGGGCTGTCCGCCGAACCGATCACCACCAGCCTGGAAGACGTCTTCATCGCCATGATGCTCGAAGAAAAAGACAATTTTGAAGGGGCGAAGCCATGAGCTGGAGTCGTTTGATCGCCGTGTTCCTGAAGGAACTGCGCCAGGTGCGGCGCGACCGCCTGACCTTCGGGATGATGGTCGGGATTCCGATCGTCCAGCTGATCCTGTTCGGCTTCGCCATCAACGGTGATGTGCGCCAGTTGCCGCTGGCAGTGCACGACGCCGACCGCAGCACCTTCTCGCGCGGGCTGGTGGCGGCGCTGGAGACGTCGCAATACTTCAACGTGGTGCGGCGGATCGGCGGCGCGGCCGAGGGCGATGCGCTGCTGGCGCGCGGCGACGTGCAGTTCGTGCTGATTGTGCCTGGCGATTTCTCGAGCAAGTTGGTACGCGGCGAGCGGCCGGTGATTTTGCTGGCGGCCGACGCCACCGATCCGGCGGCCACCGGCAACGCGCTGGCGGCAGTCAACGCGATTGCGGCGCGTGCGATCGGGCGCGACCTGACCGGCACCCTGGCCCATTTGCGGCCGCAGGAAATGCCGTTCGAGATCCGCCCCCAGCGCCGCTACAATCCGGAAGGCGTGACCCGCTACAACATCGTACCGGGCCTGATGGGCGTGATCCTGACGATGACGATGGTGATGATGACATCGCTGGCCATGACGCGCGAACGCGAGCGGGGCACCATGGAAAATCTGCTGGCCACGCCGGTCTCACCGCTGGAAGTCATGGTCGGCAAGATCGTGCCCTACATCGGCATCGGCTACGTGCAGGTAGCGGTGATCCTCACCGCGGCGACCTTGATGTTCGACGTACCGATGGTGGGCAGCTTGTGGCTGCTGTCGGCGCTGCTGATCCTGTTCATCGCGGCCAACCTGGCGATCGGCTTCACGTTTTCGACGATTGCGCGCACCCAGCTGCAAGCGATGCAACTGACGTTTTTCTTCTTCTTGCCCTCGATGCTGCTGACCGGCTTCATGTTCCCGTTTCGCGGCATGCCCGGGTGGGCGCAGTCGATCGGCGAAGTGCTGCCGCTGACGCACTTTCTGCGCATCGTGCGCGGCATCATGTTGAAAGGGAACACCTTCCAGGAAGTGCTGCCGCATGCCTGGCCGATTGCGCTGTTCATGCTGGTGGCCGGCTCGGTCGCCCTGCTGCGTTTCCGCCAGACCCTCGACTAAGCGGGGTCAGTGCCGCCATTACGACACTGACCCCGGGTTACCTCTTTTTCCGGCGCCGCTTGATGAGCGCGCCGATACCCAGCAAGCCGCCCATGGCGATCCCTGCAATCGGCAACGGCACCGGACTTGGCGTGCTCACCTTCGCGGCCGAGTCGCGCAGCTCGGCCGGGAAGGGGCGCGGTCCGACCGGCACGATTTTCCAATCCTTTTGATCGGGCGGCGTGCGCTTCATGAATTCGTCGAACGAGAACACCGGGTTCGATCCCATCACGCGGCTCGATGGCACTTGCGGTATGCGCACCAGCATGATCGCCTCGACGTCGCCCTGCAGCTGCTTTTCGTAGACGCTCAATTCGCGCTTCGGTCCCGTCGCGGCGCCCACCAGTTGCAGCAAATCGTTGCCGGCCGCCTCGAAGGCCACCGCCGGATACAAACGCACTTGTTCCTCGGTCAGGTAGTCGTAGATCTTGCGCCCGCTGGCCAGGCTCATGTCCTTGGCCGACAGGTAGGCGTACGCGCCCAGCGCCTTCAGGTTGCTCGTTGCGCCCCGCTCGGGGATATTCCAGCCCAGTCCCTTGAACACGTCCATGCTGATGCCGGCGCAATTGGCCGCCGCGTGCTGGTAGGTGAAGTCGTGACGGTAGAAGTGATTGAACACGCGCTGTACGCCGCCCTGGTAAGCAGCCGCCGTGCGTGGATTGCTCAGCACCGCGACCAGCATGTAGGACGGGCGGTAGTACTGCTGGCCGCTGTTGATGTCCATCAGGTAGTTGTCCATCGGGACCGGCGCGGCGACGATCCCCTTTTCGCTGTACGAGTCCAGGTTGTAGAAATTATTCACCAGCCAGTCCGACCATTCGCCCTGCTTGCCGATCGCGCCGGTGGCGATGGCGAAGTGGCCCCCGAAGGCTTCGTCGTCGTCGCCCTGCGCGCCGTTGAGCATGATGCCGATGACCGGCTTTTCCTGCCACTTGCGCGCCTGGCCAGGCGTGCGTTCCCACAGCAGGCGGGTGGAGAAGGGGCTGGCCGCGCCGCCGCCGGCGTCCTGCACGAACGAGGCCAGCGTTTCGTTCGCGGCCAGTGGCTTGGCCACCATCGCGGCCGGGTCGAGCGCGTAGTCCTTCGGCCAAACGGTGCGCGCCACAAACGCCGGCTTGCCGTCGACTTCCTTGTAGGTGCCGCGCATGCGCACCTGCCGCTTGCCGAAAAAGGCCGTGGTGCTGGCGTTCCAGTACGACAGGTTGCTTGGGATCTTGGGCACCAGCACCAGGTCGGTCGTGCCGCCGTCTGCGGTGCGCAATTCGCGCCCGCTCGGCAAGATGGCCGCGTTGTCCATGATCTCGGGAGCGCCCAGCCACACCAGCCCGGGCAGGGCCAGGGTGGCTGCCTCGCCGCTGGCGGCCCAGTCGCGTACGCCGCCGGCGATGCTGTTGTGCGGCTTGAATCCGGCTACTGGCTGGGAAGCCTGCGGCACGGCCAGCACGTCATCCTGGAAATACCACAAGCCTTGCTTCAGCGTCGGGCAGTCGGTGCATTTGCCGTTGCTGAGCCGAAAGCTCTCGGTGGGCAGCAAGCCGATGCGTTCACCGCTCAGCGCACTCTTCAAGCCAACCGGTGAGGCGGCCATCAGGGGCGAATTGGCCGCCAACATCAAAACGCTGGCGGCGATTGCGCGGAGCTTGAACATGTTTAATCCTGGAAAGTTTTAGTAAAATTTCAATATTCCGCATACTAATCGCTTTTGCCTTCTTGTCCTACTATTAATAATCTGGGCTTGCTTGCCATGGCGACGGCTTCTCGTGGCAAGCCGCAGCGTGACGGTACCTCGCCTGCGAGCGCAATTGAGGCATACTACCGGCTCCCTCATTAGGCGCGAACAAGCATGGCGATCCTGTCCGAACTGATTATTTATCCGATCAAATCCTGCGCCGGCATGTCGGTGCGCGAAGCGACCCTGACCAGTGCCGGCCTGTCGGTCGATGCCGTCTACGACCGCGAATGGATGGTCATCGACGAGCAGGGCCAGTTCCTGTCCCAGCGCGAGCATCCGCGCATGGCGCTCATCTCGCCGCGCCTCAAGAGCGATGTGCTCGAGTTGCGCGCGCCGGGCATGCTGCGCCTCGAAATCCCGCTGGGCCTGCCCGACCCCGACCACGAACGCACGCGCCAGGTGACGGTGTGGGACGACACCGTGCTCGCTTACGATTGCGACGAGCTCACCGCCACCTGGTTTTCAAAAGTGGTCGGCGTGCCGTGCCGGCTGGTGCGCTTCCATGCCGGTGCCACGCGTTTCGCCAGCGCCAAATGGACTGGCGAGGTGGCCGCGCCCACGCTGTTCTCGGACGGTTTCCCGATCCTGCTGGCCGGTTCGGCGTCGCTGGCGGACCTGAACGAGAAGCTCGCTGCGGCCGGCCGCGAAGCACTGCCCATGAACCGCTTCCGCCCGAACCTGGTCATCGACGGCATCGAAGCATTCGAGGAGGATTTCGCCGATACCTTCGCGCTCGGCGAGGCACTGTTAAAGCCGGTCAAACCGTGCGGGCGCTGCCCGATTCCTTCGGTCGACCAGGCCACCGGCGTGCCGGGGCCCGACCCGCTCGACATCCTGCGCACCTACCGCACCAAGCCTGCGATGGACGACGCGATCTGCTTCGGCATGAACAGCATCGTCATCCGGGGCGACGGCGAGCGCCTTTATGTGGGGCAGGCGGTCACGATGACGCTGGCTTTTTGAGTAACAGTCAATATCGGCCGCGTAACTACGCCTCAGGCATAATGCTGGTTCCGTATTCAATCGCATCAGGATGGCGTAATGTGGAAGGACGACAGGACATGGACATCGGTATCGGGAGGGGACGCTATGCATGAGCCGGGCGGGTTGCCGCGCGATCTGACGGAAGAGAACGAGTCTCTGCGCGCCAGCATGGCCTACATGATGGAGCAGGCCGAACGCAATCACGACATCATGTGCCGGCACCAGGCCTTCGACCTCGAGATCGTCGGCTCCGACAGTTTTCCCAGCCTGGTCACGACCATCTTCCGCAGCCTTCCGGTCATTTCCGAACTCGATATCGTCACCCTCAGCCTGATCGACGAGGGCGAGGATATTCGCCTCGTCATGAACAAGCTCGGCGTCGACTTCGCCGATTTCCCGCACCTGGTGTTTGTCGAGTCCACCAAGGCGCTCGGCTTCGTGCCGTCGCGCAGCGAACAATTTACCGGGCCGCCCAAGCCGATGCTGGGCCCCTACATCCCCGCCACCCACCAGCCGATGTTCCCGCACCCGCCCGCGGGCCTGCAGAGCATCGCGCTGGTGCCGCTGCTGCGCAACAAGCGCCTGATCGGCAGCCTGAACCTGGGCAGCCTCGATCCGAGCCGCTTCACCCCGGCCATGGGCACCGATTTCGTCGAACACATGGCGTCGATCATCGCGATCTGCCTCGAGAACGTGATCAGCAACGAGATGCTCAAGTACATCGGCCTGACCGATTCGCTGACCGGCGTCTACAACCGGCGCTACATCGACCGGCGTCTGATCGAGGAAGTCGGGCGCGCGCGGCGCCAGGCCTACCGGATCTCGGTGATGTACATCGATATCGACCACTTCAAACTGGTCAACGATACTTTCGGCCACCAGGGCGGCGACGAAGTGCTGCGCGAAGTGGCGGCCCGTATCAAGGCCGAGCTGCGCCTGTCGGATGCGCTGGGTCGCTTCGGCGGCGAGGAATTCGTGGTGCTGCTGATCGACGCAGAGCTCGACAGCGCGGTGATGGTAGCCGAGCGTATCCGCGCCAGCATCGCCAATACCGAGTTCACGCTGGCCAGCGGGGTGACGTTGCCGGTCTCGGTCTCGATCGGGGTGGCGGCGCTGGACGATTTCGACCGCGAGCATGCGATCGACGGCGTGGCGCAGGAGCTGGTGGCGCACGCCGACGCTGCGCTGTACCGCGCCAAGGAAAGTGGCCGCAACCGCGTGCTGTCGCACGAGATGGCGCCGCCGGCGGCGTAGGGCGGAAAAGCGCAGCGCATTCCTCCATGCCGGCGTCAACGTGACGCGAGCATGGAGGAATGCGCTACGCTTTTCCGCCCTACTGCAGCAAACGCCCCTCGGCCCGGTCCACCGCTTCGGCCGAGCCGCGCAGCACCACCACATCGCCCGTGTTCAGCTCCGTGCGCGGCGTCACTTCGAGCCGCTCCTTGCCACGCCGGATGGTTGTCACTTCCGCCCCCACCTCATGCAGCTCGAGCTCCTCGATCCGCTTGCCGACCGACCCCGCGCCGTCGCGCAGGGTCACCGAATGCAGGCGCACGTAAGTGTGTTCGGCGTCGTCCCCGACGTCGCTGGAGCCGTGAAAATAGCCGCGCAGCGCCGCGTAGCGCTCGTCGCGCGCACTCTGCACGCGGTGCACCACGCGCCGCAGCGGCACGCCCATCATCACCAGCGCGTGCGACGCCAGCATCAGGCTGCCCTCGAGCGCCTCCGGCACCACTTCGGCCGCGCCGGCTTTCTTGAGCAGATCCAGATCGGTGTCGTCGTGGCTGCGCACGATCACGGGCAGGGTGGGCGCCAGCTCGTGCACCAGGTGCAGCACCCTGAGCGCCGAGCTTGTGTTTGCGTACGTGATGACCAGCGCACTGGCGCGGTACACGCCGGCGGCGACCAGGCTTTCCTTGCGCCCGGCGTCGCCGTACGACACGTGGGCGCCCGCCGATTGCGCTTCCTGCACCCGTTCCGGGTCGAGGTCGAGCGCCTGGTAGGCGATTTTTTCTTCGGCCAGCAAGGTGGCCAGGCTCTGGCCGCTGCGCCCGAAACCGGCGATGATCACGTGCTTCTGGCTGGCCATGGTGCGGCTGGCGATCTGGGTCAGCTGCAGCGACTGCACCATCCATTCGTTGGACGAGATCTTCATCACGATCTGGTCCGACTTCTCGATCAGGAACGGCGCCACCAGCATCGACAGCACCATCGAGGCCAGTACCAGCTGGATGATGAACGGGTCGATCAGCTTGGCGCCGGACGTGAGCGTCAACAGCACGAAGCCGAATTCGCCGGCCTGCGCCAGCGCCAGGCCTGTGCGCATCGAGACCCCGTCCGAGGCGCCGAACAGCTTGGCGAGCAGCGCGATCAGGGCGAATTTGAGCAGCACCGGGCCGCACAGCAAAATGAGCACCAGCCACCAGTGCTGCACCACCAGGCCGACGTTGAGCAGCATGCCGACGGTGATGAAAAACAGGCCGAGCAGCACGTCGCGAAAGGGTTTGATGTCCTCTTCCACCTGGTGCTTGTACTGGGTTTCGGAAATGAGCATGCCGGCCACGAAAGCGCCCAGCGCCATCGACAGGCCGGCGCGCTCGGTGATCCAGGCCGCGCCCAGGGTGATCATCAGCAGGTTGAGCATGAACAGCTCCTGCGAGCGGCGCTTGACGACGATGGTGAACCACTTGCGCATGATCTTCTGGCCGATGAACAGCAGCAGCACCAGCACCAGCGTCGCCTTCAGGGCCGCCCAGCCCAGCGTGGAGGCCAGTTCCTCGGGCGGCTTGCCCAGCGAGGGGATCAGGATCAGCAGCGGCACCACGGCCAGATCCTGGAACAGCAGGATGCCGATGATCTTGCGGCCGTGCGGGCTTTCCAGCTCCAGCCGCTCGGTGAGCATCTTGACCACGATCGCGGTCGACGACATGGCCAGCGCGCCGCCCAGGGCGAAAGCGGCCTGCCAGGTGATGCGGATGCTGGGTGGCAGCTGGGTCGAGAGCACCCAGCCGAACACCATGGTGGCTACGATGGTCAGCACCACCTGCGCCATGCCCAGCCCGAACACGATGCGGCGCATCGCCATCAACTGCGACAGCGAAAATTCGAGGCCGATCGAGAACATCAGGAACACCACGCCGAATTCGGCCAGGTGCTGGGTGGTGGCGTTGTTGTCGGCCAGGCCCAGCGCGTGCGGGCCGATCAGGATGCCGACCGCCAGGTAGCCCAGCATGGGCGGCAGATGCAGCATGCGGAAAGCCACGACGCCCAGCACCGCGCTGCCCAGCAAGAGGAGGGTGAGTTCTAGTCCTGAAAACATGCGTTGCCGATGACGTAAGGGGGTAAATCGTTGTTTGTTGCGTCTGGCAAGTTTTTTGCTTTCGCAATTCGTTTATACTTCTTCCATGAGTGTAACCCATGAAAAAACAATGCTGAAAGCTTTTGACAAAATCATCACCGAGCGCGCCATGGCGATGGCCCGGGAAACGCTCGAAATCGAGACCGACGCCATGCGCGCCCTGCAGGACCGCCTGGTGTCGGACGACAGTGTCGGCCGGGCCGTCGGCCTGCTGCTCGAGTGCGGCGGCCGGGTGGTCGTCTCGGGGATCGGCAAATCGGGCCATATCGGGCGCAAGATCGCCGCCACGCTGGCGTCGACCGGCACCCCGGCCATGTTCGTCCATCCGGCCGAAGCGGCCCACGGCGACCTGGGCATGGTGACCGCGCAGGACTGCTTCATCGCCATCTCCAATTCCGGCGAAACCGCCGAACTGATGTCGATCCTGCCGATCGTCAAGCGCATGGGCGCCCCGTTGATCGCCATGACAGGCAACCCGAAATCGAGCCTGGCGCTGCTGGCCGACGTCCACCTCGACGTCTCGGTGGCCAAGGAAGCCTGTCCGCTGAACCTGGCGCCGACGGCCAGCACCACCGTGACGCTGGCGCTGGGCGACGCGCTGGCGGTAGCGCTGCTCGACGCGCGCGGCTTCAAGGAAGAGGACTTCGCCCGCTCGCACCCTGGCGGCGCACTGGGCCGACGCCTGCTTACCCATGTGCGCGACGTGATGCGCAGCGGCGCCGATGTGCCGATGGTCAGCGCCGACGTGCCGCTGACGGTGGCCCTGCTCGAAATCACCCAGAAGGGCATGGGCATGACCGCCATCGTCGACGCCGAGCAGCGCCCGATCGGCGTATTTACCGACGGCGACCTGCGCCGAATGATCGAGCGCGTTCAGGACTTCACGCAGATCAAGATCAGCGACGTCATGCACGCCAATCCGCGCCGCGTCCGTCCCGAGCAGCTGGCGGTCGACGCCGTGCACGTGATGGAGGAATTCCGCATCAACCAGATGCTGGTGGTCGACGCCGACGACCGCCTCGTCGGCGCGCTCCACATCCATGACCTGACCCGCGCAAAGGTGATCTGATGACCGAACTTGAGCATATGCGCCGCGCGGCCGCCATCAAGGTGATGATTTTTGACGTAGACGGCGTGCTGACCGACGGCTCGCTGACCTACGGACCTGACGGCGAAGCGACCAAAACCTTCAATGTGCTCGACGGCCTGGGTATCCAGCTGCTGCAAAAGACAGGCGTGCACACGGCCATCATCAGCGCGCGCTCCTCGCCGATCGTGGTGCGGCGCGCGGCCGACCTGGGCATCATGCACGTCCACCAGGGCATCCACGACAAGCGCATTGCGTTCGCCAAGCTGCTTGAGGCGACCGGTTTCACGGCCGACCAGTGCGGCTACATCGGCGACGACGTGATCGACCTGCCGCTGCTGCTGCAGGTCGGCTTCGCGGTCACCGTGCCGACCGGCCACGCCGAGGTCCAGCACCGTGCCCACTACGTCACCCGCGCCGGCGGCGGGCGCGGCGCCGTGCGCGAAGTATGCGACCTGGTGATGCGCGCGCAGGGCACCTATGAGACGGCGCTGGCGCCGTATTTCGCTTGACAAGCCCAATCACGTCGTCCTCGCGCACGCGGGGACCCATAACCCCTATGCTCATAGGTGCTATGGGCCCCCGCCTGCGCAGGGGCGATGTAGTGACGCCGGAGGTTTCGCATGCATAAGCAGCAGCGCACCGCCCACCGCTGGCGCCTGCTCATTGGCATCACGGCGGGGATTTTCCTCGCCGCCGGCAGCTTCTGGCTGGTGCACCTGATGCAGCGCAGCGACCAGGACCTGAGCGCCGCGGCCAACCAGAGCGAACCCGATTACATCGTCGAAAAATTCAGCTTCGTGCGCATGACGCCCGAGGGCCGCCCACGCTACCTGTTCTACGGCGCCAAGCTGTCGCACCGGCCGCTGGACGACAGCTCCGAGGTCGTACAGCCGATCATGCAGAGCATGACCCCGGGCGAGCCGTCGATGACGATCAATGCACAGCGCGCCCGCATCGCCCACGCCGAGAACGTGGTCACCCTGCTGGGCAAGGTGGACATCAACCGGCCGGCATCGCCGACCGCCCAGGCGCTGCGCCTGAAAACCGAAGCTTTGACCGTGTTTCCCGATGAAGAACGCATGCAGTCGGACGTGCCAGTGCAGATGGTGATGGGAGCGGCTACCGTTACCGGCGCCGGCATGCGCGCCAACAATGCGAGTCGCCAGCTGGACATGGTCGGGCGCGGAAAAATTATTTACCCTCCCAAAGCGGTGCGCTAAGCGCCCTATACAGGTATAAGAACAATGAAAAAAATACTCATATTCGCTTTGCTCGGCCTGGCCGCCGCGGGCGTCCAGGCCGAACGGGCCGACGTCAGCAAACAGGCCGTCATTCTCTGGTCGACCATGCACGTCGATGACGTCGCGCGTACCACCGTCCTGGCCGGCGACGTGGTTGTCACGAAGGGGACGCTGGTACTGAACGCTGAAAAGGCGCTCGTCAAGCAGACCCCTGAAGAGGACATCATGGTCACCCTAACCGCGGCCCCCGGCAAGAAGGCGACATTCCGCCAGAAGCGCGACGGCGGTCCGGACCTGTGGATTGAAGGCGAAGCCCAGCGTATCGAATACGACGAGCGCGCGGCCGTCATGAAACTGTTTGGCGCAGCTAAAATCCGCCAGACCGAAGGTGGCCGACTGGAGAATGAAATTCAGGGCGAATTCATTTCCTACGACAGCCTGCGGGAAAAATTCGACGCGCACAATGAATCGGCCGGCGGCAGCAAAGTAGGCGGAAGCCGCGGCATGATGATCATCGCGCCGCGCAAGCCGCGTCCGGCGGCACCGGCGGTACAAACACCTGCCGCACCGGCCGCGCCGGTCACGCCGACGGGCGCGCCATGATCGAAACAAAACCGTGCGGAAGCACGCTGATCGTGCGCGGGCTGCAAAAGAGCTACGGCAAAAAACTGGTCGTGCGCGACGTTTCGCTGCAGGTCGAATGCGGCGAAGTGGTCGGCCTGCTCGGCCCCAACGGCGCCGGCAAGACCACCTCGTTCTACATGATCGTCGGTCTGGTGCCGTCGGACGCCGGCTCGATCGATATCAGCGGGGTCGATATTTCGAGCCTGCCGATCCATCGCCGCGCCGCGCTGGGCCTGTCCTACCTGCCGCAGGAAGCATCGGTGTTTCGCAAGCTGACCGTGGAAGAGAACATCCGCGCCGTGCTCGAGCTGCAGCGCGTCAACGGCAAGGCGCTCACCAAGGCCGAGATCAACGAACGGCTCGACAACCTGCTGGCCGACCTGCAGATTGAAAAGCTGCGCGAGAACCAGGCCATGTCGCTGTCGGGCGGCGAGCGGCGGCGCGTGGAAATCGCGCGCGCGCTGGCCACCAATCCGCGCTTCGTGCTGCTTGACGAACCGTTCGCCGGGGTCGATCCGATCGCCGTGATCGAGATCCAGCGCATCGTGCGCTTCCTCAAGGAGCGCGGCATCGGCGTGCTCATTACCGACCACAACGTGCGCGAAACGCTGGGCATCTGCGACCGCGCCTACATCATCAACCAGGGCGCGGTGCTCGCTTCAGGCCGGCCGGACGACATCATCGCAGACGAATCGGTACGCCGGGTCTATCTGGGTGAACACTTCCGCATGTAGCCGATGAAACAGTCCCTACAATTACGCACCTCGCAGCACCTGGCGCTCACGCCGCAGCTGCAGCAGTCGATCCGCCTGCTGCAGCTGTCCACGCTCGAACTGCACCAGGAGCTCGAGCAGCTGCTGACCGATAACCCGCTGCTCGAACGGCTCGACGATCCGCTTGACCATTCGGTGCGCCTGCTGGCCGACGGCGCCATTGGCAGCAGCGCCACCCCGGCCGAAGCGCCGCCTGAACCGGGCGCGCAAGATGCGCCGGCGCCGGCCGAAGCCGAATCCTTCGACGCGCCCGAAGGCGATTCCCCAAGCAGCAACAACGACAACGACGGCGAGTGGGGCGACCTTGGCCGCGCCAAGACCTCCGACGACGAGGATTCGCGGCCCCAGCTTGAAGCTTCGGCCACTACCTTGCGCGAGCACCTGATGGAGCAGATGCGCCTGGCCGTGCTGGAAGCGCGCGACCGCGCGCTGGTCGAACTGATCGTCGACGCGCTCGACGACAATGGCTACCTGACCGAGACGCTTGAGGAAATCCACGCGCGCCTGCCCGAAGAACTCGAGATCGACCCGGATGAACTGAAGACGGCGCTGTCGCTGCTGCAAAGTTTTGATCCGGTCGGGGTGGGCGCGCGCAACGCGTCCGAATGCCTGGCCCTGCAGGTCAAGGCGATGAAGGGCGTGCCGCTGGTGACCCGGCGCATGGCCCTGACCATCGTCGAAAACCACCTGGGCTGGTTCGCCCAGCGCGAATTCAACAAGCTGAAAAAAACCCTCGACTGCGACGACGAAGACTTGCGCGAGGCGCAGACCGTCATCCGCCAGTGCAATCCGCATCCGGGCGCGGTGTTCGCTTCCGGCGTGGCCGATTACGTGGTCCCCGATGTCATCGTGCGCAAGGCCAAGGGCGGCTGGTCGGTCTCGCTCAATAACGACGTGATGCCGCGCCTGCGCGTCAATAATATGTACGCCAGCCTGCTCAAGCAGGGCAAGGGCGAGGGCCAGATGGGCGCCCAGTTGCAGGAAGCCAAATGGCTGATCAAGAATATGCGCCAGCGCTTCGACACGATCCTGCGTGTTTCCGAGGCAATAGTGGAGCGCCAGCGCAATTTCTTCTCCCACGGCGCGGTTGCCATGCGTCCCCTTGTTTTGCGCGAAATAGCTGATACACTTGGTTTACACGAGAGTACTATTTCTCGTGTGACAACTCAAAAATATATGCTGACCCCGCACGGCATGTTTGAGTTGAAGTACTTTTTCGGCAGCCACGTCGCCACCGAAGCGGGGGGAGAAGCATCTTCGACGGCGATACGTGCACTCATCGTGCAATTGACAGGAGCAGAAGACCCTAAAAATCCATTATCCGATAGTAAGATTGCGGACATGCTGGGGGAACAGGGTATGGTCATCGCTCGCCGCACCGTTGCCAAATACCGCGAAGCGCTCAAAATCCCGCCCGTCAGCCTCAGGAAGTGTCTGTAGTCCTTGTATTGACGCTGTTCCTCTGCGCGCCGCGCACGAACGGAAAGCAACGCCATCTTTAGGAGTGTGTATGAATCTCACAATTAGCGGACATCATCTCGAAGTGACACCAGCCATCCGTGAATACGTACAAGCCAAGCTAGAGCGTGTTAAACGCCATTTTGATCATGTGATCGACATCGCAGTCATCCTCACCGTAGACAACCTGACTGAAAAAGAAAAACGACAAAAGGCCGAGATCAATCTGCGCCTGTCCGGCAAAACGGTATACGTGGAAAGCATGTCGCATGACTTGTACGCCGCAATTGATACCCTCGTCGACAAACTGGACCGCCAGGTCATGAAGTACAAGGGCAAAGTCCAGGACCATAATCACCAGGCAATCAAGCATATGCCTGAAGCAGAAGCGCCGGCCGAGGCTGCATAAAGCCACGCAGCAATTCTGAAGCAAGGGCGCCCGCAAGGCGCCCTTTTTCAATTTGGCAGGCTAAAATGACGCTCTTTTCATTTATTGTCAGCCTGCCATGAGCGAATTCGTCCAGACCCGCGTTGCCCAGCGTACCGGCATCATCACCCTAGACCGTCCCAAAGCCCTCAATTCGCTGTCCCTGGCCATGGTGCGCGACCTGGCCGAGGTACTGCAGGCCTGGCGCGACGACTCCGCCATCGACGCCGTGGTGATCTGCAGCAGCAGCGAGAAGGCCTTGTGCGCCGGCGGCGACATCCGTTTCTTCCATGAAGTTGGCAACGCCACGCCGATGGGCGGCAGCGCGCTGCTGGAAGATTTCTTTACCGAAGAATATGCCCTCAACCACCTGATCCATTTCTATCCGAAGCCCTACGTCGCGCTGATGGAAGGCGTGGTCATGGGCGGCGGCATGGGGATTGCCCAGGGCGGGCCGGAGTGCCGGATCCGCATCGTGACCGAAAAGTCCAAGATCGCCATGCCCGAGGTAAATATCGGCCTGTTCCCTGATGTGGGCGGCAGCTATTTCCTGTCGCGTGCGCCTGGGCAGCTGGGCAATTACCTGGGCCTGACCGGGCTGACCATAGTCGCGGCCGACGCCCTGTACGTGGACCTGGCAGACCTGTTCGTGCCGCAGGCAGAAATGGGCGCGCTCAAGGCCTTGATCGAGGCCACCCCGGGCGCGGACCTGCGCGCGGCCATTGCGGCCTTTGCCGCCCCCTTCCAGGGCATGGCAGGGGTATCGGTACTGGCAACGCAGCGCGCTGCCGTCGACCGCCATTTCGGCGCGCCGTCGGTCGCGGCGATCATGCAGTCGCTGGCGGGCGACAGCGATGAATTCGCGCAAAAGGCGCTCGCTGCCATGGGCCAGCGTTCGCCGCTGATGATGTGCGTCACGCGCGAGCTGCTGCTGCGCGGCGCGGCGCTCGACGTGGCCGATTGCCTGCGCATGGAGCGCACGATGGTGCGGCATAACTTTGAGCATGGCGAAGTGCTCGAAGGCGTGCGCGCGCTGGTGATCGACAAGGACAATGCACCGCAATGGAAGCCGGCCAGCCTTGACGAGGTCAGCCCTGCGATGGTCGAGCGCTTCTTTACCCCGGTGTGGCCGGCCAGTGCGCACCCTTTGCGCCACCTCTGATTGGACAAAAAACAGTCTTACCGAAGCGGCAATGTTCCGTTGCTTTTTGATGGGAAATTCGTCACAGGAATTATTTCCTTGTTATTTTCCGAGAGGCCCGGCGTTATACTTTTCTGAGCGCAACAGCAAAGAAAAGGACTCCACCGTGGCCGAACTTCTCTGTTCTCTTCGCAAACCAGTCGCCTTCCTGCTCGCTGCCGCGGGCATGGCGCTGGCCTCAAGTTCCAACGCGCAAGACGCCGAACAGGCGTCCGCACTCAAGCTGAGCGGTTTCATTTCCATTGTCGGCGGGCGCGTCAGCGGCAGTCTTCCCGACGACTATGCCGGCCTGACTACCATCGACGGCAAGGAATGCCCCTGCTACACGGCCGACTGGGGCAACGCCGGGGTTTACCGCGAAAAATTTTCGCTGGCGCCCGAATCGCGCGCCGGCATCCAGGCCAAGTACACCATCAATCCCCAGATCAACCTGGTGGGCCAGGTGGTAATACGCGGCAGCGATACAACGCCGAATATCCAGTGGGCCTACGCCAGTTTTTCGCCCAGCAAGAACCTGGAATTCCAGCTTGGCCGCAAGCGCATTCCCCTGTATTTCTATTCCGACTTCCAGGACATCGGTGCGTCCTACCCGTGGATCACCGTGCCGCCTGAACTGTATGGCTGGGAAGCGACCAACTACAACGGCGCGAGCGTGCGCTACAAGAGCGCGGTCGGCGACGCCAACCTGAGCGTTAGCTTTTTCACGGGCAAGGAAACCGTCAAGGATTCGTTGTATCAGAGGCTGTACTACGACAGCCGCACCAAGGTCACCTGGAGCAAGCTGGTCGGCGGCGACGTCGAACTGACGCGCGGTCCGCTGACGCTACGCGGCGTCTACATGCAGAGCACCGTGCGCACAATCAATGACACTGTCGGGCTGGACGACACGGCGCGCCTGAAAGCGTACGGGCTTGCGGCCAACCTTGATTTCGACAACTGGTTCGTGCTCAGCGAGCTGACCCAGCTCACGCGCGACTTCGAGGCCGGCTACCGGGTCACGGCACCGGCCTTCACGGTTGGCGCAGGCTACCACTTCGGGGCCTGGACCCCGTTCCTCAACTACGCCAGTTACAAGGAACGCACGGACGACCTCGATGTGTATGCGCCGCAATCGTACAAGCGCGCCTCGCTGACGCTGCGCTACGACCTCGATGCGCGCAGCGCCGTCAAGGGGCAGGTCGATCGCCACAAGGACGTGACCCACAACTTCGGCGGCGACGTGACGGTCCTGCGTCTTTCTTATGACCGGCTGTTCTAGGAGGACGACATGAAAAAGCTGATGCTCGCTTGTGCGCTGTCGCTTGGAATGCTGCCGGCCGCGGCCGAAATCGTGGTGGTGGTTAATCCCGCCAACCAGGCTTCGCGCATGTTTTCCGAACAGGCCGCCCAATTCTTCCTGGGAAAATCGAACCAGTTCACGCCGCTTGATCAGGGCAAGGAATCGGCGATCCGGCGCGACTTCTACCAAAAAATCGCCAGCAAGACGCTGGCCCAGGTGGAGGGCGTGTGGGCCAAGATTGAATTTTCGGGCAAGGGATCGATGCCCAAGTCCTACGGCTCGGATGCCGCCGTCAAGAAGGCGATTGCGGCCGATACGAGCGCCATCGGCTACATCGACAAGGCCTCGGTGGACGACAGCGTCAAGGTGCTGTTGACGCTGCCCTAGGATTGTTCGCGGTGGCGCAGCACGACCCGTTCGGTCGGACTGAAATGGGCCGCCAGCCGTTCGGCCATGTAGACCGAGCGATGCTGGCCGCCGGTGCAGCCCAGCGCCACGGTCAGGTAGCTGCGGTTGTCGGTCTTGAACGATGGCAGCCACTTGGCGATGAAGACACGGATATCTTCCAGCAGTTCCTTGGCGCTCGGCTGGGCGTCCAGGAAGGTGATCACGGGTGCGTCCATGCCCGTCAGCGGGCGCAGGGTCAGGTCGTAATACGGGTTCGGCAGGGCGCGTACGTCGAACACGAAGTCGGCGTCCAGCGGCACGCCGAGCTTGAAGGCGAACGACTCGAAGAACAGGGTCAGCGGGGCGCGTTCAATTTCGACCAGCTCCTTGATCCACGCGCGCAGCTTGTTGGCGGACAATTCCGACGTATCGATCACCAGGCCGAGCTGCTCGATGGCGGACAGCCGTTCGCGTTCCTCGAGGATGCATTCGATCAGTGTACGGCGCGAAGCCGGGTTTTCGTCAGGGCGCAACTGGTGCGACAGCGGATGGCTGCGGCGGGTCTCGGAAAAGCGCGCGACCAGCGAGTGCGTGTTGGCGGTCAGGAACATGACCTTGACGTCGTGGCCGTCGTTCTTGAGCACGGTGATCGTGGCAGGCAGTTCAACCAGCGACTGCGCGCTGCGGGCGTCGACCGCCACGGCCAGGCTGCCCGTGCCGTCGGCAATCAAGGCGCTGACCAGGTTGGTCAGAAGGGCAGGTGGCAGGTTGTCGACGCAATAGTATCCGCCGTCTTCAAGAACGTTCAAAGCGACGGACTTGCCGGAGCCGGAAATACCAGTGATGAGTACGATGCGCATGACAATGATGATACCGCATCAACAGATGTTTTGTTCGTTTGGCTATGCTGCTAGTCTCCTGACATTGCCTGACGTTGGCGTTCCATGAATTCTTGCAAGGTATCGATTCCGCGCAGTTGCAGGATCGTATTGCGTACCGCCGCTTCGAGCAATACCGCGATGTTGCGGCCGGCCGCGACGGGAATGACGACTTTGCGTATCGGCAATCCCAACACATCCTCCGTCGGGAACAGGAAAGGCAGGCGCTCGACCTCTTCTTCCAGCGCGCTCCTGCGCACCAGGTGCACGATCAGCTTGAGCCGCATCTTGCGCCGCACTGCGGTCTCGCCAAAGATCGCCTTAATGTCCAGCAATCCCAGTCCGCGCACTTCGAGCAGGTTTTGCAGCAGGGGCGGGCAGCGCCCTTCGATCATGTTCGGCGCAATGCGCGAAAACTCGACCGCGTCGTCGGCCACCAGGCCGTGGCTGCGCGAAATCAGTTCCAGGCCGAGCTCGCTCTTGCCGAGTCCCGAATCGCCGGTGATGAGCACGCCGACCCCCAATACATCCATGAACACGCCATGCATGATGATGCGCTGCGCCAGTTTCTTGGACAGGTAGACGCGCAGGAAGTCGATCACCTGCGCGGCCGGCAGCGGCGTGGAAAACAGGGGGATGTTCTGCTCGTCGCAAATAGCCAGGATGTCGGGCGGCGTATCGAGCCCTTGCGCGATGATCAGCGCCGGCGGGCCGCCCGCGATCAGTTCACCGATGACATGGCTGCGCGAGCCGCTCTTGAGGCGATGGTAATAAGTCAGTTCCTGGTGCCCGAACACCTGGATGCGCCCCGGGTGGATCAAATTGAGGTGGCCGACCTGGTCGGCGGCCGAGGCGACGTCCCCGGAAATGAGGCGCTCGCCGCCCGGAAAGCCGGCGAACCAGCCCAGCTGAAGGCTCTCGCGGTTGTCGTCGTACAGCCGTTGAATGGTCAGCGGGGTTTGCAGCATGAACGGGATTCTTCTTCAGGTGGGGGACGGCAACGCGTCCGGCACGGGGAAGTTTAACCCAAGGCCTGCAGGCTTGGTTGCCAATTGGTGATGCGCGAATGGACCGATTTCGGGTCCGGATCGCTGGCCAGCGCCGCGCGGAAAGCGTCGTCGGAAAACATTTCGGCGATTTCGGACAGGATTTCGAGGTGCTGCTGGGTCACATGGTCGGGGATCAGCAGGAAGAACAGCAGGTTGACCGGCTGGCCGTCGGGCGACTCGAACGGGATCGGCTCGGCCAGGCGCACAAAGGCGCCCAGTGGCGACTTCAGGCTCTTGCTGCCCTTGATCCGCCCGTGCGGGACGGCAACGCCATGCCCCAGGCCGGTCGAGCCAAGGCGCTCGCGCGCGAACAGGTTGTCGGAGACGGTGGAGCGGGCAATGCCGCAGTTGTTTTCGAATATCAGGCCAGCCTGCTCGAAAGCGCGCTTCTTGCTGGACACTTCGAGATCGAGTAACACGTTCTCGAGCGAGAGGATTTTGCTGAGGTTAGTCATAACACTAAGTAAATGGTGCGATGCACAAAGGTGCTTGCGAGCCAGAATTATAGGCCTGTTTGCGAGCCGTGTAATTCGAATTCGTCGGCGTTTAGTATCCACCCCGCATTGATCTTTCGCAAGAGGAGTGGCGAATTACACAACAGGAAGCGGTCGTTCTGCGGTGCGTTTGCGTAAAAATCGAATTTCAAACGGACAATTATGCAATATGCACCATTTCTGGTCACCGAAACCGCATTTTGCCAACGTTTGCGCGGTCGATTGCGGTTTTTATCAAACGCGCCGGCGATGCATTCAGTGTTGTTTTATTGTAAATCGCCTTGATGGAAAATCCAGGCAGGGTAGCGTTTGCTCACAACACTTTACAAGCAACATATTCCCCGAAGGCAAGTCCGTCAAAGGAAGATGCTGGTAACGTTGAGCTGCCTCAAGCCCGCGTCACTGGCGCGCGGTGCGCAGGTTGCGCGGCGGCGCCCCCGAAAAGTTGCTGCGCCACGGGTTGATGTCGAGCCCGCCACGCCGCGTATAGCGGGCATACACGGCCAGCTTCGCCGGCGCGCACTGGCGCAGGATGTCGATAAAGATGCGCTCGACGCACTGCTCGTGAAATTCGTTGTGCTCCCTGAAACCGATCAGGTAGCGCAGCAAGCCTTCCTGGTCGATCTGCGGCCCCGCGTAGCGCACCTGCACGCTGGCCCAGTCCGGCTGCCCGGTCACCAGGCAGTTCGATTTGAGCAGGTGCGACACCAGCGTTTCCTCGACCGGCGCGGCGTCGCGCGCGCTGGTGAGCAACGACGGCGACGGCGTGTAGCGGGCGATTTCGATGTCGAGCCGGTCCAGCAGCACGCCTTCCAGCTCGCCCATCTTGACGGCGCCAAAGGCGTCGGGCTGGGTCAGCACGATATGCACGGGCGCGCCGAAACCGCGCGACAGGTCGGCCCGCAGCAGGGCCAGCAGGGCGTCGGTGTCGGCCAGGCGGGTCTGGTTGAAGGAATTGAGGTACAGCTTGAATGACTTGGACTCGATGATGTTGGGCGAGTCGGCCGGCGCGCTGATGGTGGCAATCGCCACTTGAGGCTTGCCGCGCATGTTCAGCCACGACAGTTCGTAAGCGTTCCAGATGTCCACGCCAAAGAAGGGCATGGTGCCCGTCAGTTGCAGCTCGTCGCGCTTTTGCTGGCGCGGAATCGGAAACAGCAATTCGGGCGCGTACTCGGTCTGGTACGCGGCCGTTTTGCCCAGCGGTGAAAGGTCGGCAGTATTCGTCATTCTCGTCTTGTTCAGTTACCCAGGAACAGCTTGTACACCGGGTTGCCGCTCTCGTCCCAGTAACGGTATCCGAGCGTGGTGAGGAAATTGCGGAACTCGTCCATTTCGCCGGCCGGTACTTGCAGGCCGACCAGGATGCGGCCGACATCGCCGCCCTGGTTGCGGTAATGGAAAAGCGAGATATTCCAGTTCGGCGCCATGCTGGCCAAAAAGCGCATCAGCGCGCCCGGGCGCTCCGGGAATTCGAAACGATACAGCAGCTCGTCTTCGGCCAGCGCGCTCTTGCCACCCACCAGGTGGCGGATGTGCAGCTTGGCCAGTTCGTCATGGGTCAGGTCGAGCGTCTTGAAGTCGTGCTCTTCGAAGGTGCGCGCCAGCACGCCGGACTCGCCGCGGCTGCCGATCTGCACGCCGACGAAGACATGGGCCTCGCGCGCGTCGCTGATGCGGTAGTTAAATTCGGTCACGTTGCGCGGACCGATCAGGGCGCAGAAGCGCTTGAAGCTGCCGCGCTGCTCGGGAATCGTGACGGCGAACACGGCCTCGCGTGCCTCGCCCAGTTCGGCGCGTTCGGCCACAAAGCGCAGGCGGTCGAAATTCATGTTGGCGCCGCAGGCGATCGAAATCAGGGTCTCGTTGCGCACCGGGTTCTTCGACAGGGCCGAGCGCTCCACGTAAGCCTTGGCGCCGGCCACGGCCAGCGCGCCGGACGGCTCGAGGATGCTGCGGGTATCCTGGAACACGTCCTTGATGGCCGCGCAGATGGCGTCAGTGTCGACGATGATGATCTCGTCGACCAGCTCGCGCGCGATGCGGAAGGTTTCCTCGCCCACCAGGCGCACCGCGGTGCCGTCGGCGAACAGCCCGACGTCGGCCAGGGTTACCCGTTCGCCGGCCTTGATCGAACGCGCCATCGCGTCCGAATCGAAGGATTGCACGCCGATGATCTTGATGTCGGGACGGATCGCCTTGACGTAGGATGCCACGCCGCTGATCAAACCGCCGCCGCCAATGGCGACGAAAATCGCGTGGATCGGGCCCGAGTGCTGGCGCAGGATCTCCATGCCGATGGTGCCCTGGCCGGCGATCACGTCAGGATCGTCGAACGGGTGTACGAAGGCGAGCTTCTGTTCTTTTTCGAGGCTCAGCGCGTGGTTGTAGGCGTCGGTGTACGACTCGCCATGCAGGATCACTTCCACATTCACGCCGCCGAAGGCCTTGACCGCATCGACCTTGACGCTCGGCGTGGTGGTCGGCATCACGATCACGGCGCGGCAGCCCAGCTTGGCGGCGGACAGGGCCACGCCCTGGGCGTGGTTGCCGGCCGAGGCGCAGATCACGCCGCGCTTGAGCTGGGCCGGGGCCAGGTTGGCCATCTTGTTGTAGGCGCCGCGCACCTTGAAGCTGAACACGTCCTGCATGTCTTCGCGCTTGAAATAGATGCGGTTTTCGAAGCGCTGCGACAGGATCGTGGCCAGCTCGAGCGGCGTTTCGGAGGCGACGTCATACACGCGCGAGGTCAGGATTTTTTTCAGGTAGTCGATAGTCATGGTCTGCAAACAGTAGATTCTTGGGCCGGAAGGTCGGAATACGGTGCTGGATGACGCGGGACTGATTCGTCGGCTGATAACCGAGGCCTGCAGTGCGATGCGCGCGCCCGGGTAGCGGGCTCGGCGTATCGTGTCGATGCAATAAATTTTCCTCATTATAATGGACAGGTCCCGAAGCCACCGAAGTCGCCATGTCCGCATCCCACCACCGCCCGATGACCCGCACGCCTCTCCATGGTTGAGGCGGCCGTTCTGTGGCTGCTCAAGCTGCTGTCGGCGCCCGCCGTCGGCCTGAGCTCGGTGTTCGTCATCGCCTTCATCTCGGCCACGCTGGTGCCGCTCGGCTCCGAGCCGGCCGTGTTTGCCGTCATCAAGGCCAATCCGGGCATGTTCTGGCCGGCCATCCTGGTGGCCACCTGCGGCAATACCCTGGGCGGGGCGCTCGACTACTTCATCGGCTACCGCGCCAAGGTGGCCTTCGCCAAGGAGCGCAAGAGCGTGTGGTTCGCCTGGCTGGCCCGCTACGGCGCCAAGACCATGCTGCTGTCGTGGGTGCCCGGCATCGGCGACCCGCTGTGCACCTTGGGTGGGTGGCTGCACCTGCCGTTCTGGCCCAGCCTCGGCTATATGGCCATCGGCAAGTTCATGCGCTACCTGACCATGACGGCGGCGCTGCTGTACATCCCCGACAGCTTCTGGAAGCAGCTGGGCTCCATGCTCGGTTAAATCTTCGTTTCCAGCACCAGTCTGACCACCATGCGGCTGGTTTGCACGAATCGGCGGCGATAGCTGCCGTCATCGCTGGCGTACGACTGGCCGCTCACCTGGTCCTGTTGCAGCGCCTCCGCCACCGACAGGCGCCACTTGGTCTTCTCGCTCGTTTTCCACAGCGCGTACAGGTCCAGGTTGCGGCTTGGCCCCGTATAGGCGCGCTGTTGTGCGCTGATACGCTCCGCGCCGGCGAACTGTAGGTTCAGGTTCGCGCCCACGGTCCAGGCGGGGGAAGGGCGGTAATCGACACCCAGGTTCGATGTCACGCGAACCTGGTCACCAAGCCGATTGTCCGGCCCCGGAATTGCATCGAGCTCCGACCAGTTGTAGCCAAGGTTGGCGCGCAGGTCCAGATCGCGGTGCGGTGTGAATTTGGTGTCGGCCTCGATACCCGCGACCCTGGCGTTGCCCTTGTTGGACGGCGTTGACAGCCACGGGCGAATCTTCGGATCGACTGTGTAGACAACCACGTCCTCGATGCGGCGCACATAGGCCGACACGCTGGCCATGCCATCCTTGCCGAAGTATTGTTCGTAACCCGCGTCCAGGCCCCACGCCAGTTCCGGGCGCAGCTCGGGATTGCCGCGGAAGTCCGGGTTGGTCGGGCTGTTGCCGTTATTGATGGTATATCGGCGCGGGACCAGCAAATTCGTTTGCGGGGCCTTGTACGTGCGCGACAGGGCCAGGCGCAGCTGGTCTTTTTCGGCGCCGGGCAGCTTCCACAGCAGCTGCGCCACCGGGCTGACAACGCTTGACTTGTTGCGCACCCGGTCGATGGCGCGGCCCATGACATCGGTCTGCAAACCTTCCCAGCGTACGCCAAGGTAGGCCTGCAGGCGCGGCGTGATCGCCCACTCATCCTGCGCGAACAGCGCCATGCGGTTGACGGTCGCCTCATAGTCTTCGTCCAGCACGCCGAGCGGGGCGCCGGCGGCGGTAGTGTCGCGCTGGTTGCGAAACTCGGTGCGCAGCGTGCGCCCGCCATCCCAGCCCAGTCCCAGGCTGTGGGCGCTGCCGAGCGGCGCAAGGTATTTGCCGCTCAAGGTCGTGGTATGGTCCAGCACCTCGGACAGCACGTAGCGCGCCAGCGTGGCCTGTTCTCCTGTTCCTGTGAACAGGTAGTCGGATCTGCGCTCAAAGCGGTTCACTGCTGCCTTGGTCACCAGCTTGCCGGGGCCGATGGCGCGGGTCCAGGTCACATCGGAGCGTAGTGAATTGACGCGCGCGATGAGGGTGGCGCAGTTGTCGGGATAGGTCGTGTAATGGCCTTGCAGGACGATTTCGGAGGCGCAGCCCGTGTTGTGCGCCTTCGAGCTATCGATTGTCGCCTGCCATGCAAGCGAGTCGCCGCCGCCAAGTTTCCAGTTAAGCCGGGGTGACAACGAGATCTTCTTTGTCTCGAATCCGACTCTGTTGCGGATGATGCGGTCATTGACAACGCGGCCCCCGAGGTCGTAGTTGGTCTCGTAGCCGGACTCGTCGATATGAAACTCGGGCTGCGACAGTTCCATGCCCATCGACCAAGCCAGCTCGCCGCGCTGGTCGGCCCAGCGCAGCGCCGCCGACGGGTTGACCAGGTAGCCGCGCGCCGTGGCCGCGCCCAGCGTCAGGTCGTGCTGCGGCTTGGCGTGGTTCTTGCGCATGATGATGTTGATCGACCCGGCGATCGCCTGCGCGCCGAATTCGGCCGACCCGTTACGCATCACGTCGATGCGCTCGATCAACGACGGCGCCAGGCTGTCGATCGCAAAACCGGCCGGCGCCGGCTCGCCGTCGATCAGGATCTGGGTGTAGCCCGAGCCCAGCCCGCGCATGCGCACTTCGCCGTTGACCACCGATATGCCGGGCTGGCGCTTGAGCAGCGACGAGACGTTGACGTCGCCATAGCGGGCGATGTCCTCGCGCGTGACGGTCAGCTTCCCGGCGGTGTCGTTGCGGCGCTGGTCGGCGCCTGAGGGCGCGCTGATCTTGACTTTCTGAATCGGCGGCGTGGTCTGGGCGCCCGAGGTGGAGGAGGCAAGCAGGAATACGGGCAAGGCGAGTAAGGCTGAACGCGGCATGGAATGAGTGGTTTCAGATGGTTGGGAGCAGCTATTCTGACGCTGCGAACCCGGTGCACGCGGGAGTATGTGACGAATCGCCGAAAGCGCGTGACGAAGGCGCCGCGGGGCGCCAATAGCGCAGCAGGGCCGCAAGTATAATGGCGCTCAATGAACAATAACGACAATACTTTGAGGCGCTCGCTGGTTTCCGTCGGCGTCATCAATCTGCTGTGGGGGGCATTTACCGCGTTGGGGGCCTTGGGCGACTTCGTCGATAGTGCCAGGCGCGGAGCCAGGTCCACCTATCTCTCTTTGCTTGCACCCTGGTTTTGGGATCACGTGCTGCTGATCGTGCTTACCTGCGCCTGCCACGAATTGTTCCGGCGCCGTCCGCAGCTGGTCGCCAGCCGCCGCGCCTTCCTGCTGATGTACGCAGCCCTGGCCGTGTGTTTCGTGCCGCTCCAGGTGCTGTTTCAGACCGCCATGAAATCAGTCATGGGTGACCCATGGCCGAATGGCGTCATCGCGGCATGGTTCGGTGCGCCGACCCTGAAGTTTTTCTTCGAATTTTTCTGGATGACCTTCACCTTCACCGCCGTGGTCGCGGTGTGTAACTGGCGCGACGCGCGCGAGCGCCAGCAAGCCTGGATGCAGTCGCAGAACGAGAATTTCGCCCTGCGCCTGGAACTGGAGCAGCAGCGCTTGATGGCCCTGCGCGGCCAATTGAATCCCCATTTCCTGTTCAATGCCCTGAACGCCATCAGCGCGCTGGTGCGCACCCAGGACGGCAAGATGGCGCTGGCCGGCATAGCCCACCTGAGCGACTTGCTGCGCTATGCGCTGCAGGCGAGCGAGCGCGATCAGGTCAGCCTGGTCGACGAGCGGCAGTTCGTGGCCGACTACCTGGCGCTTCAAAAAATGCGCTATGGCGCACGCCTGCAGGTGCACATCGTGGGCGACGACCAGGCAGGCCTGGACGGCGACGTGCCGCCGCTGCTGCTGCAGCCGCTGATCGAGAATGCGCTGCGCCACGACCTCGATTGCCACGAAGGCCCCAGCGATATCCGGCTCATATTCGGTGGCGACGCCGAAGGCCTGACTATCAGCGTGTCCAATCCGCTCAGCGCGGGGCGCACCACCAATCCGGGGCTCGGCCTCGGCCTGCACCATTCCCGCTCGCGCCTGCAGCTGGCCTACGGCGCCACCGCCACGCTGTCCGCCGGCCCGGCCGATGGCCGCTTCCTGGTCGACATCAGCATGCCGCGCCATGCGCTTTCAGCATGACGATTCGCGCGCTGATCGTCGACGACGAGGAGCCGGCCCGCGTCAACCTGCGCTGCGCCCTGGCCGACTATCCCGAGTGGCAAGTGGTGGAAGAGTGCGCCAGCGTGGCCTGCGCCATGCGCGCGCTGGAAGGCGGCGAGGTCGACGTGGTCTTCCTCGACATCCAGATGCCGGCCGAATCGGGCCTGGTTCTGGCGCGGTCCCTTGCCGCCAGCCGCAACCCGCCGCTCGTCATTTTTGTCACCGCACATAATGTCTTTGCCGTCGACGCCTTTGAAGTGCACGCGCTCGACTACCTGCTCAAGCCCGTCAACGACGAGCGCCTGGCCGGCGCCATTGCGCGCGCCGCGCTGATGCTCGAACAGCGCCAGCGGGCGGGCTACGGCCGGGCGCTGCAGGCATACGTTGCCGACGCCGGCCAGTACCTGCAGCAGCTGAGCGTGAAATCGGTGGGCCGCATCGAATGCGTGCAGCTCGCGGACGTGCGCTGGATCGAAGCGTCGGGCAACTATGTGATGCTGCACCAGGCCGGTCGCAGCGTCATGCACCGCACTGCGCTCGGGCGGCTCGCGCAGCGTCTCGATCCGGCCTGTTTCATGCAGGTGCACCGCGGCGCGCTGGTGCGCGTGGACCAGTTGCACACGCTCGAGGCGGTGGGCGACGGCACCTATCGCGTGGGCCTCAAGTGCGGCGACACGGTCAACGCCAGCGAGCGCTACGCTCCGCAGATTCGCGAGCGCATGGCCGGGATGTAGGCGCCTGCGCCGAGGATCATTCGACGAAATCCTCTAATGCAAACATAATAAGTTGCAAAGGCGAGGTAAAACCGGTTTTAATATTAAAATTCATGCATTTTGCCGATCATATTACGTCGAATCAACTGCTTTACGTATGCGGAAAGCATTCCGCCCCCCAGCGTTGTGCAGCGCAATACGCTAGAATGACCTTCCTTAGGGTCAGTCGAAAACAGTCCACGCACACATGAACGCCCCCGCACAAATTACCGCCTTGCTGGCGGAAACGCCCAACGGCCACGCAGCGACCCGCCTGCGCGAAATTCCCTACAACTACACCTCGTTCTCGGACCGCGAAATCGTGATCCGGCTGCTGGGCGAGTCGTCGTGGGAATTGCTCGACCAGCTGCGCGGCGCGCGCCAGACCGGGCGTTCCGCGCGCATGCTGTACGAAGTGCTGGGCGATATCTGGGTGGTGCGGCGCAATCCGTATTTGCAGGACGACATGCTGGGCAACCCGAAGCGGCGCCAGGAACTGATCGACGCGCTGCATCACCGCCTGGCCGAAGTCGACAAGCGGCGCCTGACGGTCGACCCGCTTGAAGCCGACGACGACGCGGCGCGCCAGCGCAGCGCCAGCGTGGAGCTGCTGCTCAAGGCGGCCAGCAAGGCGGTCGAGGACTTCGGCAACGAGTTCCGCCAGACCTGGGACCTGCGCAAGAAGACTACCAAGGTCCTGGGCCGCTACACCGAAAAGCACAACATCTGCTTCGACGGCATGAAACGCGTGGCCCACGTGACCGATGCGACCGACTGGCGCGTGGAGTATCCGTTCGTGGTGCTGACCCCGGACACCGAAGACGAAATGGCCGGGCTGGTCAAGGGCTGCATCGAACTTGGCCTGACCATCATTCCGCGCGGCGGCGGAACCGGCTACACGGGCGGCGCGATTCCGCTCACGCCGATGTCGGCCGTCATCAACACCGAAAAACTGATCGGCCTGGGCCAGGTCGAAATGACCATGCTGCCTGGCGTGGACCGCGAATACGCGACTATCTATTCCGGCGCCGGCGTGGTCACCAAGCGCGTTTCCGACGCGGCCGACAAGGCCGGCTTCGTGTTCGCGGTCGACCCCACGTCGGCCGAGGCGTCCTGCATCGGCGGCAATATCGCCATGAACGCAGGCGGCAAAAAGGCCGTGCTGTGGGGCACCGCGCTCGACAACCTGGCTTCGTGGAAGATGGTCGACCCGAACGGCGACTGGCTCGAAGTGACCCGCATCGGGCACAACCTGTCGAAGATCCACGACGCGCCGAACGCCACCTTCAAGCTCGAATGGACCCATCCGAACGCGCGCGGCGAATCGAAGGGCGCGCCGTTCAAGACCGAGACCCTGGTCATCGCGGGCAAAAAATTTCGCAAGGAAGGGCTGGGCAAGGACGTCACCGACAAGTTCCTCTCTGGCCTGCCCGGCATCCAGAAGGAGGGCACGGACGGCCTGATCACGTCGGCGCGCTGGATCCTGCACAAGCTGCCTGCCTATGCGCGCACCGTGTGCCTGGAATTTTTCGGCCAGGCGCGCGACGCGATTCCGTCCATCGTTGAAATCAAGGACTATCTGGACGGCTTACCGGCCAAGGGCGGCCCCGCGTTCGCCACGATCCGGCTGGCGGGCCTGGAGCACCTCGACGAACGCTATCTGCGCGCGGTGGGTTACGCCACCAAGTCCAAGCGCGGCGTGCTGCCGAAAATGGCGCTGTTCGGCGACATTGTCGGCGACGACGAGAATGCGGTCGCGCAGGCCGCTTCGGAAGTAGTCCGCATCGCCAACACCCGCGTGGGCGAAGGCTTCGTCGCGGTCAGCCCGGAAGCGCGCAAAAAATTCTGGCTCGACCGCGCGCGCACCGCGGCGATTGCCAAGCACACCAACGCCTTCAAAATCAACGAAGACGTGGTCATTCCGCTTAACCGCATGGGTGAATACACCGACGGCATCGAGCGCATCAACATCGAGCTGTCGATCAAGAACAAGCTGCAGCTGGCCGACCATCTGATCGACTTCCTCGGCGCGCCGCACCTCCCGGTAGGCAAGAGCGACGACGCTTCGGGCGAATCGATCGGCGAAGCTGAAATGCTGGGCGACCGGGTGCCGCAGGCGCAGGAAGTGCTGGCGTCGGCACGCGCGCGCTGGACTTTCATTTTGTCCCATCTCGACCAGCCGCTGGCAGTCGCCAAGGACAGCCTGTACGCGCTGGGCATGGACCGCATGGCGGTCGTGTTCGACGCGCGCCTGGCCGAGCAGCCCTTCGCCACCCTGTTCGACGTGGTCCAGGACCGCACGGTGCGCATCTCGTGGAAGCAGGAGATCCGCGCGCAGATGCGCCAGATCTTCAACGGCGCCGCCTTCAAGCTGATCCTCGACGAGCTCACGGCGTACCACCAGAAGGTGCTCCGTTCGCGCGTCTTCGTGGCACTGCACATGCACGCCGGCGACGGCAATGTGCACACCAACCTGCCGGTCAACTCGGACGACTATGCGATGCTGCAGGACGCGCACGAAGCGGTGGGCCGCATCATGAAGCTGGCGCGTTCGCTCGACGGCGTGATCTCGGGCGAACACGGGATCGGCATCACCAAGCTCGAATTCCTGACCGAGGAAGAGATCAGCGAGTTCCGCGACTACAAGCTGCGTATCGACCCGGAAGGGCGCTTCAACAAGGGCAAGCTGCTGAACCTGCCCGAGTTCGGGGCCGACCTGCGCAACGCCTACACGCCGTCGTTCGGCCTGATGGGCCACGAATCGCTGATCATGCAGCAAAGCGATATCGGCGAGATCGCCAACAGCATCAAGGACTGCCTGCGCTGCGGCAAATGCAAGCCGGTGTGCACCACCCACGTGCCGCGCGCGAACCTGCTGTACTCGCCGCGCGACAAGATCCTCGCAACCTCGTCGCTGATCGAAGCCTTTTTGTATGAAGAGCAGACCCGGCGCGGCGTATCGATCAAGCACTGGGAAGAGTTCGAGGACGTGGCCGACCACTGCACGGTGTGCCACAAGTGCGTGACGCCGTGCCCGGTCAACATCGACTTCGGCGACGTCTCCATGAACATGCGTAACCTGCTGCGCAAGATGGACAAGAAGAGCTTCAATCCGTCCACTGCGGCGGGCATGTTCTTCCTGAACGCGACCGACCCGACCACCATCAACGCCACGCGCAAGGTGATGATCGACTGGAGCTACAAGGCGCAGCGCCTGGGCCACACCCTGCTCAAGAAGTTCGCCAAGAAGCAGACCAAGGCGCCCAAGCCGACCACCGGCAAGCCGCCCGTGCGCGAGCAGGTGATCCACTTCATCAACAAGAAAATGCCGGGCAACCTGCCGAAGAAGACCGCGCGCGCCTTGCTCGACATCGAAGACGACAAAGTCATCCCGATCATCCGCAATCCCAAGCTGACCAACGCCGACACCGAGGCGGTGTTCTACTTCCCGGGCTGCGGGTCTGAGCGCTTGTTTTCGCAAGTAGGTCTGGCCACGCAGGCGATGCTGTGGGAAGTGGGCGTGCAGACCGTGCTGCCGCCGGGCTACCTGTGTTGCGGCTATCCGCAGCGCGGCGCCGGCCAGTACGATGTGGCCGACAAGATGATGACGGATAACCGCGTGCTGTTCCACCGCATGGCCAATACGCTCAACTACCTCGACATCAAGACCGTGCTGGTTTCGTGCGGCACTTGCTACGACCAGCTGGCCACTTACGAGTTCGATAAGATCTTCCCCGGCTGCCGCATCATGGACATCCACGAGTACCTGCTCGAGAAGAACGTCAAGCTGCAGGGCGTGAACGGCACCCGCTATATGTACCACGAGCCTTGCCACAATCCGATGAAGCTGCAGGATTCGGTCAAGACCGTCAACGCGCTGGTGGCGACGGTGGACAAGGTCAAGATCGAAAAGAACGACCGCTGCTGCGGCGAGTCGGGCACCTTTGGCGTGTCGCGTCCCGACATCGCAACCCAGGTTCGCTTTCGCAAGGAAGACGAAATGGTCAAGGGCGCCGACAAGCTGCGCGCCGATGGTTTTGACGGCGACGTCAAGATCCTCACCAGCTGCCCGTCATGCCTGCAAGGCCTGTCGCGCTACAACGACGATTCGGGTACCACGGCCGACTACATCGTGGTCGAGATCGCGCGCCACCTGCTGGGCGAGAACTGGATGCCCGAGTACGTTGCACGCGCCAACAACGGCGGGATCGAAAGGGTTCTCGTATGACCTGTGAACTGTGCAATCTGACGGTGGCGCCGATCTACCGCGACGACAAGCTGTCGGTCATTCTGGTGGACGACGCCGCGTATCCGGGTTTTTGCCGGGTGATCTGGAATGAACACGTCAAGGAGATGAGCGACCTGGCCCCGAGCGACCGCATGACCCTCAACGACGCCGTCTGGCACGTGGAGATGGCGCTGCGCGACGTGCTGGCGCCGGGTAAAATCAACGTGGCCAGCTTGGGAAACATGACGCCGCACCTGCACTGGCACGTGATCCCGCGCTACGCCGACGACGCGCACTTCCCCAATCCCGTGTGGACGGTGGCGGTGCGCACCACTGAAGAACCGATCCTGGCAGCGCGCCGTGCGCTGCTGCCAAAACTGGCGGCCGACATCGCGCGCCGCCTGGAAAAATGACATGAACCCAACCGCCCTGACAGTCCACCAGAAATCGCGCGTGCTCGACATCGCCTTCGACGATGGCAGCGCATTCTCGCTGCCGTTCGAGCTGCTGCGCGTGTACTCGCCGTCAGCCGAAGTGCGTGGGCACGGGCAGGGGCAGGAAGTGCTCCAGCTGGGCAAGCGCGAAGTTGGCATCACCGGAGTTGAACCGGTCGGCAATTACGCGATCCAGCCGACTTTTTCGGACGGCCACAATACCGGTTTGTTTTCGTGGGACTACCTGTACAAGCTTGGCAGCGAACAGCAAGCGCTGTGGGCCGACTACCTGGCGCGCCTGCAGGCAGCGGGCTTTGACGGTGACAGCGGGCGCGAACCCGGCGCCGCCGTCAAAGGCGCCGCCACGGCCGCCAAAGGCTGCGGCCACGCGCATTAGCGCAAGCGAAGGCCCGCCAGTCGACGCTGTCTGCTTGCAGGCGCCGTACTCACCATTTGCAACCCTTGCCAGAGGCCGTGTCGAGCGCGAGCGGGACCAGGGCGAGGATATTGAAATTTTTCCCTCCGCCGTGCGCGCTGCGGCAATCGGCGCGTTCCGCTTTTTTCACCGCCCGTGCCATGGCGCTATCGTCAGCGGCGCGGATGGCGTAGCCCTCGTTTGCCCTCTCCAAGGGGGTCGCCACGCGTTTGCTTTCATTGTCGCGGGCGGCGGCGCGCAGGCTTTCCATGTCAAAGCGCGGCGCGGACCGCGGCGCTTCGACGGTTTCTGGCGCCGCGGTGATCGGTTCCGATACGCGCTCCGGTTGCTGCCCGACAAACCGTCTTGTCGGTCGCGCAGGCGGGGCGGGGCGGCGCGGGGCTGGCGTGGCCCTAGGCACGCTGCGCGCCTCGCGCGCCGGGCTTGCCGGGCTTGCCTTTACGAAAGTGAGCGCGACGTAGTCTGCCCGCGCGGGCTGTTCCTGTGGCGTCGCGCGCAGCGACAGCGCCGCATACAATGCGGCGCCGTGCAGCAGCAGCACCAGCGCCGCCAGGGGCAGCCTCGATTGTGCGGGCGCGAGTCGTGCAGTCAGGTGCATGCAGTTCGGTCGTCGATTATTTTTTTGGCGACACGTTGAACGGCGAGATCTTCAGCGGTTTTTCCGACACGGTCACCACAGGATTTTCATCGTACAAGTCCGAATCGAGTTCCAATGGAATCGCCTTGCGCGCCGTGTCGATGGCGATGCGCTGTTCGCCCTTGCTGGACTGGATGACCAGGAACTGCCCATTGGCGGCGCCATAGCGCAGCGACGCGCCTTTGAATGAGGGGAACAGGAAATTCCAGAACTTTTTCATCATGCTGGTCGACTGCTTGACGCCGTCCATGACCTCGCGATACCGGAACGAGGTCGTCGCCGGCACATTGATGCCAGGTCCGTAATGGATCACGAACGCGCCGATTTTCTGATTGGTAAAAATATCGGCCTTGTCGGCGACCGCCTGCTCCGACATCGGAATCTCGATCGTGCCGTCCGCTTCGACTGGCAATACTTTGGTCGCGCCCGGCCACTCCAGTGTCAGCTTCAGATCAGCCATCTTGGCATCGCCCTTGGCGACGGCGAAAAAGCGCAAATGGATACGGTCCCGGCTTGTCAGCGCATTGAACTTTTTCATTTTTTCGTGCACATCCGCATACGAAATCATGTCCGGATCCTTGCGTTGCTTGACGACGACGACCTGCATTGGCGCCTCGTCCGCCGGCGCCGCTGCGCCATCCTGGGCGCTGGCCGGCAAGGAGAACGTCAGTGCGGCGAGGGCGGAAGTGAGAAGCATAGTACGCATGTAGAAGAACCTTTCAAAGATGAGGTAATAAATGGCGTGTCAGGACAGGCGGCGGGACAGGCCCGCGTCACTGTGTTCGACGATCGTTCCCAGGCGTGTACCGAGCCAGGTGAGGGCGATCACGAGCGCCAGGCCGGCTGCGGCAAGAAGGAACAGCGAATGGGGCGCCACATACTGCAAGGCCCAACCGGCAATCGCGCACGACAGGGTCCCGGCGGCCATCAGCATGAGCATGAACAGGCTGCTGGCCCGGCCCAGCATGTCCGGCGGCGTGCGCAATTGCGCCCATGTGAATATCTTGACCTGAACGGTGCCGTTGAGCGCGCCGATGACGAACAGCAAAGCGGCCATTTGCCAGGCCGAGCCCGCCAGGCCGAGCAGGACGACGAACACGGCGATGGCGGCGTCGATCAGCAGCAAACGCGTGCCGAACGATACTGCTGGCGACGCGCCGACGCCCGATAATAGCATCCCGCCCAGTGCGCCCGCGCCTTGGGCGGCCAGCATGGTTCCATACGCAGCCGGGCCGAAGCCGTGCGCCTCGCTGGCGAGCACGGGCAAGCCAACCTGAATTGGACCGCCGAGGCAGGCAATGCAGGCGATCCAATAGACGACGCAGGTGCGCAGTTCTCGGTCGCTCCACAAGCGCGCGGCAGCGTGCCACAGGCCTTGCTGGCCCGCCTGCGGCGATGGCGCCTGGCGCACGTTCTTCAGGCGCGACACGGCAAGGGCCGAGACGGCGAAGCTGATGGCGTCGAAGGCAAATACCCAAAACAGGCCGGTCTTGCTCGACACCGGAGCAGCGGGCGTGCGTGCGCACAAGGCGACGATGGCCCCGGCCGCCAAGGGCCCGGCGAGCAGGGCGGCCTGGCTGAGCGCCATGATGGTCTTGTTGGCGGCGAGTAAATTGTCGCGCGCAACGACCTGCGGCAACAGGGCCGCACTGCAGGGAACGGCGAAAGCGCCGCAGATGCCCATGCACAATGCCAGCAGGTAAATGAGCGACAGCGGCGGCTGGCCGCCCGCAACGGCAAAGGCGAGGGCGCAGAGCAAGACGGTATTGACCGCCTTGGACCACAGCAAAATCCGGTCGGGCGCGCGCCCGTCGACCAAAGGACCGATCAGCGGTAACAACAGCACGCGCGGCAAGCTGGACAGCGCAAAGACCGCCGCCAGGGCGAGCGGGTCCCGGCTCAGTTCGATGACAAGCCAAGGCAGGGCAAACAAGGTGAACTGGTCACCCAGCATCGAAATGGCGCCGCCACCGATGAGCCACCGAAAATTAATATTACTGAACAGCGGCGCTGGCACGCCGGGTTCGCCTGCAAGCGCGCTTGCCGGGGCTTGCGTTGTCACAATCAGGCTGCATGCGCGCGCATGGTCAGCGCGCTCTCGACTGCCTGTTGCAGCTGCACCACCGAATCGATCTTGTCGAGCATGCTGTCTTCGAAGCGCACGTCGAATTCATCTTCGACTGCCGTGATAATTTCGACCATTTCCAGCGAATCGACGCCGGCCGAGGTCAGCGATTGCGCCGGATCGATCTCGGATGGATCCTTGCCAAGCAGCTTGGCGATAATGGCGATCAGCGCCGTTTGCATATTGTTCATGTGATTCCAAGTCTAAAAAAACGACAAAGCTTCATGGGATCCCATGAAGCCTTGCAAGTGCCAGCTGGCGCAGGATGACTCCGGCGTCAGCTAACCGTTCATGAGGATGATTTCCTCGCCCCCGACCATGAAAGGGGAGGAA
>JAZKCA010000008.1:187365-208305 GCA_040388275.1 Pseudomonadota bacterium | reverse complement strand
GCATGCAAACATGGAGGAAAAGGGGGGCGCCGAGCCCGGAGCTTTTCCGCCCTACATGGTATTTCTACTATTGTATTATTGCGACTCTTCAGGCTCGCCTTTGATGGCGGCGTACACGGCCTTTTGCGAAAACCCGCGCTGCATCAGGAAGCGGGTCTGCTTGTTGCGCTCGACCGGATCCACGGCCACCTTGCCGAACTTGCGCTGCCATACTTCACAGGCCCTGGCCGTTTCGCTGTCGCTCAGCCCTGCCTTGAGTTCCTGCAGCGCCTCGCCGCCCACGCCGTGGCTTTGCAGCTCGGCCATGATGCGGCTATTGCCGAAACGCGCGGCGCGCCGGTGGATCAGCGATTCGGTGAACCGCTGCTGCGACAGCCAGTTGTTTTTCTCGAGGAAGTCGAGCAGGGCGTCGACGTCGTCGCCCTCCTCCGCATACCTGGACAGCTTGCGCCCCAGTTCAAGCCGGCTGTGCTCGCGCATCGACAGGAAGCGCAGGGCACGGCCTTTCAGGCTCAGTTGTGGCGCAGCCATGCGCGCTTACTCGGCGACCGCCTTCAGCTTGGCTACCTTGGCAGGCGCCTCTTCGCCGACCGGCGGCGGCAGTTCGCGCACGCCCAGGGCGGCACGGACCTTGTTTTCAATCTCGCGCGCCAGAGCCGGACGCTCTTTCAGGTAGATGCGCGCGTTATCCTTGCCCTGGCCGATACGTTCGCCGTTATAGCTGTACCAGGAACCCGACTTCTCCACGACCTTGTTATCCGCACCCAGGTCGAGGATTTCACCTTCACGGGATGTGCCTTCTCCATAAAGGATGTCGAAGTGCGCTTCCTTGAACGGCGGGGCGATCTTGTTCTTGACGACCTTGACCTTGGTTTCGTTGCCGATCACTTCGTCGCCCGATTTGATGGAACCGGTGCGGCGGATGTCGAGGCGGACCGACGCGTAGAACTTGAGCGCGTTACCACCGGTGGTGGTTTCAGGACTGCCGAACATGACGCCGATTTTCATGCGGATCTGGTTGATGAAGATAACCAGGGTATTGGTGCGGTTGATGGAGCCGGTCAGCTTGCGCAGCGCCTGCGACATCAAACGGGCTTGCAGGCCTGGCAGCGAATCGCCCATGTCGCCTTCGATCTCGGCGCGCGGCGTAAGCGCGGCCACCGAGTCGATGACGATCAGGTCGACGCTGCCCGAGCGCACCAGCGCGTCGCAGATTTCAAGCGCCTGCTCACCGGTATCTGGCTGCGAAATGAGCAAATCCGACAGGTTGATGCCCAGCTTTTGCGCGTAACCGACGTCAAGCGCGTGCTCGGCATCGATAAAGGCGCAGGTGCCGCCCAGCTTTTGCATTTGCGCGATGGTTTGCAGGGTCAGCGTGGTTTTGCCCGACGACTCCGGGCCGTAGATTTCAACCACACGGCCGCGCGGCAAGCCGCCTACGCCGAGGGCGATGTCGAGGCCGAGCGAGCCGGTCGAGACGACCTGCACTTCTTCCACCGGGGCGTTGCCGTCCATGCGCATGACGGAGCCCTTGCCAAACTGCTTTTCAATCTGCGCGAGGGCGGCGGCCAGCGCCTTGGCCTTCTCGGCAACGTTCAATACGGTTTTCTTGTCGTCCATAATTTTCTTTCAGTCTGAAACAGGCCGGGTAGTCACAACACAGAATGCACTGTACAGGCGTACAGTAGTCTTGGCAAGCGCAAAACGCGGAAAATCAGAAAAATTCCCAACCTTGCGTCAAATGAAACACAATGACTGCACTTTGTGACAGGGGAAGCGATGCGTATTTTACTAGCCGAAGATGACAGCGTGCTCGCCGATGGACTGACGCGATCGCTGCGACAGTCCGGCTACGCGATCGACTGCGTCACCAATGGCGACGAAGCCGACACCGCGCTGTCGACCCAGGAATTCGACCTCCTGATCCTCGACCTCGGCCTGCCCCGCCTGTCCGGTCTCGAGGTGCTGCGGCGCCTGCGCGCGCGCTCCTCGCTGCTGCCGGTGCTGATCCTCACCGCCGCCGATTCGATCGAGCAGCGCGTCAATGGCCTCGACCTGGGCGCCGACGATTACATGGCCAAGCCCTTCGCCCTGTCCGAGCTCGAAGCGCGCGTGCGCGCCCTGACCCGGCGCGGCGCCGGCGGCGGCCCCACCGTCGTCAAACACGGCCCGCTGGTATACGACCAGGTCGGGCGCAGCGCCTATATCAACGACCAGATGCTCGAGCTGTCGGCGCGCGAACTGGGCCTGCTCGAAATCCTGCTGGCGCGCGCCGGGCGCCTGGTCTCCAAGGAGCAGCTGGTCGACCACTTGTGCGAATGGGGCGAGGAAGTGTCGAACAACGCAATCGAAGTCTATGTCCATCGCCTGCGCAAGAAGATCGAAGTGGGCGGCGTGCGCATCGCCACCGTGCGCGGCCTTGGCTACTGCCTCGAGAAGTTCGCGCCAGCGGCGGGCGCCGAACCGGGACCGGATTCGCAGTGAACGAACGCGACGCCGGCCTCGCCAGGCCCGCGCACTACGCGCCGGAGGAGGTACTGTATGTGCCGCCCAATCCGGAGCCCGAAGAAAACATCCAGCACTCGCTGTTCGGCGAAATCCTCGACTGGATGCTCGCGCCGCTGCTGCTGCTGTGGCCAATGAGTATCGCGATCACCTACCTGGTGGCCAAGTCGATCGCCAACCAGCCCTTTGACCATGCGCTCGAAGACAGCGTCACCGTGCTGGCGCAGCAAGTGCGCGAGGTGGACGGCAAGGTGGTCTCGCGCCTGCCCGGCACTGCGCGCGACATCCTGCGCGCCGACGACGTCGACAATGTGTATTTCCAGATCGCCGGCCCGGCCGGGGAACTGATCGACGGCGACCGCGACCTGCCGCAGCCGCCCGACCCCGACCGCTACCTCACGGGGACCGTCCACTTTCGCAATGACGTGATACACGGCAGCCAGGTGCGGATCGCGTTTTCATTCGTGAATCTGCGCCCGCTGGCAAAGCGCAACGACGAACCGTCCGCAGCCCTGGTGCAGGTAGCCGAAACGCTGGACAAGCGCGCGCAGCTGGCCAACGAAATCATCAAGGGCGTGATCCTGCCCCAGTTCATCATCCTGCCCATCGTACTGGCGCTGGTCTGGTTCGCGCTCACGCGCGGCCTGTCGCCGCTGGCCCAGTTGCAGGAGCGGATAGGCGCGCGCCGCCCCGACGACCTGTCGCCCATCGATTCGCGCCAGGTACCCGAAGAAATCTCGCCGCTGGTGGGCTCCCTCAACGACATGCTCGAACGCCTGTCGCAGACCATCGAAATGCAAAAGCGCTTCATCGCGGACGCGGCGCACCAGATGAAAACGCCACTGGCAGGCATGCGCATGCAGTCCGAACTGGCGCTGCGCCAGCGCGACCCCGACGAGATCAGGCGCTCGCTCGAGCAGCTGGCCACGAGCTCGGAGTCGGCCACGCGCCTGGTCAACCAGCTGCTGGCGCTGGCGCGCGCCGAGAACGAGCCGCACGCCGGCAGCGCCTTCGTCACGCTCGACCTGAACGCGCTGGTACGCGCCACCGTGCAGGACTGGGTGCAGGCATCGTTCGCGCAGCGCATCGACCTCGGTTTCGAGCCTGGCGACGCATCCCTCACGATCGAGGGCAATCCGCTGATGCTGCGGGAAATGCTGTCCAACCTGATCGACAACGCGCTGCGCTACACGCCCGCCGGCGGCAGCGTCACGGTACGGGTGCGCACCGACGAAGGGCGCGCCGTGCTGGAAGTGGAAGACACCGGGCCCGGGATCGCTCCGGCTGAACGCCCTCACGTTTTCGAACGCTTTTACCGCATCCTCGACAACAGCGCGCCCGGCAGCGGGCTTGGCCTGGCCATCGTGCGTGAAATCGCCCAGCAGCACGGCGTCCAGGTCGACCTGTTTTCCAACCCGCGCAGCTTCACCGCCAAATGGCCCGGCTGTCTGTTCCGCCTGACCTTTCCGCCGTCTCTCCCGCCTGACCAGGAATTAGCATGAGTACTTCCCCGTCCCCCGAGCTGCAGCGGCTGCTGGCCGCGCGCGCGGCACACTGGCAGCGTACGCGCCGCCTGACCGTGCTGCTGCTTGCGCTCTGGCTGGGCACCACGTTCGGCACCGTGTTCTTCGCGCGCGAACTGGCCGCCATGTCGGTGGCCGGCTGGCCGCTGTCGTTCTACCTGGCAGCCCAGGGCGCCGCGCTGGTCTACCTGGCGATCCTGGGCGCTTACGCGCTGGCCATGAACCGCATCGACCGCCGCTTCGCGCGCCAGCTTGCGCAGGAGAGCGCATGACTACCTACTTCGGTCGCCTGTCGCGCTACTACCTGTCGTTCACAGGCTGCTTCATCGGCTTCGTGGTGGCGCTGGCGCTGCTCGAGCGCGAGGGCATGCCGCGCATGTGGATCGGCTACCTGTTCATGTTCGCCACCATCCTGCTGTACGCGGCCATCGGCGTGGTCAGCCGCACGTCGAACGTGTCCGAATATTACGTGGCGGGGCGGCGCGTGCCGGCCTTTTTCAACGGCATGGCAACGGCGGCCGACTGGATATCGGCGGCCAGCTTCATCAGCCTGGCCGGCGGCCTGTACCTGCAAGGTTTCGACGGCCTGGCCTACATCATGGGCTGGACCGGCGGCTACTGCCTGGTGGCGCTGCTGATCGCCCCCTATTTGCGCCGCTTTGCGCAGTACACGATTCCCGACTTTCTGGCGGCGCGCTACGGCGGCGGCGCGGGCGGGCGCGGCGCTCCGGTACGCATGATGGCGGTGGCGGCCACCATCATCGTCTCGTTCACCTATGTGGTGGCGCAGATCTACGCGGTCGGCCTGATCGCTTCGCGCTTTACCGGGGTCGATTTCTCGGTCGGCATTTTCCTCGGGCTGGCCAGCATCCTGGTGTGCTCCTTCCTGGGCGGAATGCGGGCCATCACCTGGACCCAGGTGGCGCAGTACATCATCATCCTGGTGGCCTTCTTGATTCCTGCCACGTGGCTGTCGGTCAAGCACGCCGACAATCCGCTGCCGCAGGTCGCCTATGGCGCGGTGCTGACCAAGCTGACGCAGCGCGAGGCGGCGCTCGAACACGATCCGAAGGAGCTGCAGGTACGCGCCATCTTCCGCGTCCGCGCCAACGCCTACAGCGCACGCCTGCAGGCCCTGCCCAAGTCATGGGAAGCGGGACGCGAGGAAGTCCAGCGTGGCCTGGACGCGGTGCGCCTTCGCAATGCCTCGCTGGCGGAAATCCGCGCCGCCGAGCGGGCCCTGATCGCCTACCCGAAAACGGCCGATGAAGCGGCGCGCCTGTGGTCAACCTGGCGCGACGCCAACCTGGCCCGCGCCCGCGCGCCCCGTCCGCACGCCACGCCCTTCCCCGCCGACGATACGCGCCAGTCCGACATGAAGCGGAATAACTTCATGGCGCTGGTGTTTTGCCTGATGCTGGGCACGGCCGCGCTGCCGCATATTCTGATGCGCTCGTACACCACGCCGAGCGTGCGCGAGACACGCACCTCGGTGTTCTGGACCCTGTTCTTCATCCTGCTGATCTACCTGACCATTCCGGCGCTGGCGGTGCTGATCAAGTTCGACCTGTATACCTCGCTGGTGGGCAGCGACTTTGCCACGCTCCCCACCTGGATTTCGTACTGGGCCAACGTCGACAAGCTCACGCCCTTGATCAGCGTGGTCGACATCAACGCCGACGGCATCGTGCAACTGGCCGAAATCGCCATCGACGGCGACGTGCTGGTGCTGGCCTCGCCCGAAATCGGCGGCATGCCGTACGTGGTGTCCGGACTGGTGGCGGCCGGCGGCCTGGCGGCGGCGCTGTCCACCGCCGACGGCCTGCTGCTGGCCATCTCCAACGCGCTCTCGCACGACGTTTATTACAAGGTCGTCGATCCGGCCGCGTCGACCCAGAAGCGGGTGACCATCTCCAAATTGCTGCTGCTGGCGGTGGCCTTCATCGCGGCCTACGCCGCTTCGCAAAAGCCGGCCGACATCCTGTCGCTGGTGGGAGCGGCGTTTTCGCTGGCCGCCTCGACCCTGTTCCCGGCGCTGGTGCTGGGCGTGTTCTGGAAGCGCGCCAATAACGCCGGCGCGATCGCGGGCATGAGCGCCGGTTTCGCCGTGTGCCTGTACTACATGTTGCATACCAACCCAATCCTGGGCGGCAGCGTGGCCGGGCAGTGGTTCAACATCGCGCCCATCTCGGCCGGAGTGTTCGGGGTGCCGGCCGGCCTGGCCGTGCTGATACTGGTGAGCCTGCTTACCAGGCCGCCTGGGAATATGAGCAATGCTTTGGTCCGTCACATCCGGTCGCCCGAATAAGGTGGCGCTGCAGTTGCATAAATGCTACCATTCATAGTCGCATTCCAACTGAAAGTAGTCATGTCCAAGTTCTTCACCCGTGCCCTCGGGGCGCTGTTGCTCGCCCTGTCCGTCGGCGCCGTACAGGCCCAGGCGCCTGCCGCACGCGCGCCCATCGAAGCATTTTTCGAAAACTCACCCTATAGCGCGGCTGTGCTCTCGCCCAGCGCCCGCTACCTGGCGCTGCGCATGTCCGCATCGGGCAAGCGCGAATCCCTGGCCGTGGTGAACCTGGAAACCGGCGCCGTTGCCGCCGTTGCCGGTTTCAATGACGTCGACGTCGGCAATTTTCACTGGATCAATGACCAGCGCCTGGTGTTCGACACCACCAACAAGCAGCGCGACCGCAGCATCTCGCGCGCGCCTGGCCTGTTTGGCGTCGACCGCGACGGCCGCAACTTCCAGCAATTGGTGATGCGCGAAGGCGACGACTGGGGCGTGGTCCAAGGCAATAACAGCAACATCAAACGGGAGATGCTCCAGTACAACAACTACATGCTGGGGCAAAAAGGCGCCGACGACTCCGATTTCGTGTATGTCACCAGCCCCTCGTCCGACGGTACCGACCTGCGCTTTCAAAACCTGCGCCGCGTGCATGCGGTGAGCGCGCGCTCGACGAACGTGCCGCGCCCGCCCAATACGGTCTCCTGGCTGCTCGATTACAAGGGTGAACCGCGCATCGCAGTTGCGCTCGACAAAGAAATCAAGACCATCCACTACCGCGATCCCGTCACCTCCGAGTGGCGCGTGCTGGTCAGTTTCAACAGGTTCAGCGCCGGCCCCGAGGCATTCGAGCCGCTCGCGTTCGGTCCGGACGGCACCTTATACGTGTCCACCCACGCAGGCAAGGACAAGCTGGCGGTGCACACCTTCGATTTCAAGACCGGCACGATCGCGCCCGAGGCGAAAATCAACACCGACGACTACGACTTCGATGGCACGCTCATTTTCGGCAAGGACAAGCTGCTGGGCATGCGCCTGACCACCGACGCCGAATCGACCATGTGGTTCGATCCGACAATGAAAGCGGTGCAGGCGGCCGTCGACGCCCTGCTGCCGGCCACCGCCAATCTGATTTCGGTGGGCGAACGCGCCGAGGCGCCCTTTGTACTGGTCGAATCGTTTTCGGATGTGACGCCACGCCAGTTCATGGTGTACAACACCGAGACCAAGGCATTCAGGAAAGTCGGCAGCACCCAGCCGAACATCAATCCGGCCCAGATGGGCTTGCAGCAGGCAGTGCGCTACAAGGCGCGTGACGGCCTGGTAATCCCGGCCTGGCTGACATTGCCGGCCAAGTCGAGCGGCAAGAACCTGCCCATGGTGGTGCTGGTGCACGGCGGACCGAACGTGCGCGGCGGTCAATGGGGCTGGGATGCGGACGCGCAGTTCCTCGCTTCGCGCGGCTATGCGGTGCTCGAACCCGAATACCGCGGCAGCACCGGCTTTGGCGACGCGCACTTTCGCGCAGGCTGGAAACAGTGGGGACGGGCCATGCAGAACGACGTGGCCGACGGCGCCAAGTGGGCTATTGGGCAAGGCATCGTCGATCCGAAACGGATTTGCATTGCGGGCGCCAGCTACGGCGGCTACTCGGCCCTGATGGGACTGGCCAACGATCCCGACCTGTTCAAGTGCGGCATCAACTGGGTGGGTGTGACGGACATCAATTTGCTGTTTACCGGCAAATGGAATTTCATCGACGATCTGTCCGACTACAGCCGCAAATACAGCATGCCCGAACTGATCGGCGACCCGGTCAAGGATGCGGAACAGTTCAAGGCCACCTCGCCGCTGCTGCTGGCAGCGAAGATCAAGCAGCCATTGCTGCTCGCTTATGGCGATCTGGACCGGCGCGTGCCCGCCTTTCACGGCGAGCAATTCTACAAGGCCGTGAAAGCGCATAACCCCAACGTCGAATGGGTCGTGTACGCCGACGAAGGCCACGGCTGGATGCTACCGAAAACGCGCGTGGACTTTTGGACCCGCGTTGAGAAATTCCTCGACAAGAATATCGGTCAACCATGAGGCATATGAATAAAAACGTGGCGCGCCTGCTGCGCCGACTGGCGCTTGGCGCATTGACCGTGCTTGGCATCGCGGCAAACGCAGCGCCTGTGCCGATCGCTCATTTCTTCGGCAACCCTGCCGTCAGCGCTGCCGTGCTTGCCCCGGACGCCAAGTCGCTCGCCGTGCTGGTCGACTCGGACGCAGGGCGCGACCGCCTGGCCGTCCTTGACCTCGCCACCAACAAGATCACGATCGTCGCCAGTTTCGGCAAGGCCGACGTGCGCCAATTCCAATGGATCAACAATAACCGGCTGGTATTTGACTCCGGTAACAAGCACATCGGCGCAGGCGACACCCGCAGCTATCCCGGCATGTATGCGGTCGACCGCGACGGCAAGAACTTCAAGCAGCTGGTCGAAAAGCACGTCCCCGAAGGCGATTCGGAACGCCAGGTGGCGTCCACCATCTTGCCGTACAACCATTTCCTGGCGGGCCACAAGGGAAGCGAAGATTCCGACGCGGTCTATGTGCACAGTCCAAAGTGGAAGGAAAACGGCGAGCTGAGGGCAATGAACCTGGTGCGTATCGACACAGTCACAGGGCGCGCGACGACAGTCCAGCGGCCGGGGTCGTCGCAAGGCTGGCTGCTCGACTACAAAGGGGAGCCGCGCCTGAGCGTCACGCTCGAAAAAAATATCGAATCGGTGCAGTACCTGGACCCAGCCAGCAAGGCTTGGCGCGAGCTGGCCTCCTTCGACGGTTTTCTGGGCGGGAAAGGCGCGTTCACCCCGCTCGGTTTCGCTCCCGACGGCACCCTGTATGTGCTGGCCGACGCCGGCAAGGACAAGGTTGCCCTGCATACCTTCGATGTAAAGACCGGCAAGCTCAACCCCACGCCTGTGGTGGCGCTGGAAGACTTTGATTTTTCCGGTTCGCTGATCACCTCTGGCGACAAGCTGCTCGGCGTTCGCTACCTGAGCGATGCCAAGTCGACCGTGTGGATGGACGACACGATGAAAGCCGTGCAAGCGAAGGTGGACGCCCTGCTTCCCGGCACGGTCAACCTGATCGACGTGCCGGCGCGTCCCGCAATGCCGCTAGTGCTGGTGACCTCGTACTCTGACCGCCAGCCGGTCAAATACATGCTGTTCAATACCGCCACCGGCGCCCTTAGCGGCGTGGGCGAAGCCCATGCCGCCATCAAGGCGGCCGAGATGGGCGAGCAGGAAATCGTGCGCATCAAGGCGCGCGACGGCTTGATGATTCCCGCTTGGCTGACCCTGCCTGCAGGCAGCAAGCGCAAGGACTTGCCCCTGGTGGTGCTGGTCCACGGCGGCCCGTATGCACGCGGCGTCGAATGGGGCTGGTCGTCAAAAGCGCAGTTCCTGGCCTCGCGCGGCTACGCCGTGCTGGAACCGGAGTTTCGCGGCAGCACCGGCTACGGCGCGCATCACTATACGTCCGGCTGGAAGCAATGGGGCCTGGCCATGCAAAACGATATTGCCGACAGTACGCGCTGGGCAATCGCCCAGGGCATCGTCGACCCCAAGCGCATCTGCATCGCCGGCGCCAGCTATGGCGGCTATGCTACCTTGATGGGCCTGGCCAACGATCCGGATCTGTACAAATGCGGCGTCAGCTGGGTGGGCGTGACCGACCTCAAGCTGCTGTACTCGGACGACTGGAGCTTCACGTCCGACAACACCGAGTCGTACAGGAAATACGGCATGCCGACCCTGGTGGGCGACCCGGTCAAGGACGCCGCGCAGCTCAAGGCCACGTCGCCGCTGACGCAGGCGGCGCGCATCAAGCAGCCGCTCCTGATGGCCTATGGCGCGGTCGACCGGCGCGTGCCGCTCTCGCACGGGCGCCTGTTCTATAGCGCGGTCCAGGCCCACAACCAGGACGTCGAGATGATCGTCTACGACGAGGAAGCCCACGGCTGGACCTTGCCGAAGAACCGCATCGATTTCTGGACCCGCGTCGAGAAGTTCCTCGACAAGCATATCGGGAAACCATAGCGCTGCACTTTTCAGAGTAAGCTTGGGGCCTTGCTGGCCCCACTTACTTTGAGGAGATGCGCATGTCGTCCGGGAAAATTCTGGTAGCACAGGGAGGCGGCCCGACTGCCGTCATCAACCAGTCGATGGTCGGCGTGGTGCTCGAAGCACGCCGCTTTCGCAACGTCACCCGGATCTACGGCGCCATGCACGGCGTGCGCGGCATCGTCAACGAAGACTTCATCGACCTGACCCAGGAAACCAGCCACAACCTGGAACTGGTGGGCGCCACGCCCTCGTCGGCGCTCGGTTCGACCCGCGACAAGCCCGACATCGCCTATTGCCAAAAGATTTTCGAGGTGCTGCGCGCACATGAGATCGAACACTTTTTCTACATCGGCGGCAACGACTCGTCCGACACGGTACGCATCGTCAGCCTGGAAGCAAAAAAAGCCGGCTACCCGCTGCGCTGCATCCACATCCCGAAAACCATCGACAACGACCTGGTCGGCAGCGACCATACGCCCGGCTTTCCGTCGGCCGCGCGCTTCGTGGCCCAGGCCTTCGCCGGCGCCAACCTCGACAACGCGGCGCTGCCGGGCGTGTACGTGGGCGTGGTCATGGGCCGCCACGCGGGCTTCCTGACGGCCGCTTCGGCGCTGGGCAAGAAGTTCCCGGACGACGGCCCGCATTTGATCTACCTGCCCGAGCGCACCTTTGTGCTGGAAAACTTCCTGGCCGACGTCAAGCGCACCTACGAACAATACGGCCGTTGCGTGGTCGCGGTGTCCGAAGGCATCCACGACGCCTCGGGCCAAGCCATCGCCAGCCTGCTCTCGAGCGAGGTCGAGCGCGATGCGCACGGTAATGTGCAGCTGTCCGGCACGGGGGCGCTGGCCGACCTGCTGTGCGATGAAATCAAATCCAAGCTGGGCATCAAGCGGGTGCGCGGCGACACCTTTGGCTACCTGCAGCGCTCCTTCATTGGCTGCGTGTCCGACGTCGACCAGCGCGAGGCGCGCGAAGTGGGCGAAAAGGCGGTGCAGTTCGCGATGTGGGGCGAGCGCGACGGCTCGGTCGCCATCAAGCGCACCGGCTTCTATTCGGTCGACTACGAACTGATGGCGCTCGAAGACGTGGCCGGAAAAACCCGCGTGATGGAGGACGAATTCATCAGCGCCAGCGGCACCGACGTGACCGACGCCTTCAGGATGTACTTGCGCCCGCTGCTCGGCTCCGGCATGCCGGATGCCTACCGCCTGCGGCCGGCGCCGGTGGAGAAAATTCTCAACAAAAAATAGTCGCCGTGCCTTGGCAGGACTGGCGGGAATATTGCACAAATGATATTCTGCGGCTTCGATAGCGCCGCTGTCCTGCCTTTCCCGGAGTCGTACATGTCCTACCCCCTCGCCTGCCTGGCCCGCTACGCCGTCGCCGTCCTGCTGGCGACCAGCGCCATCGCCCAGGCCCAGGTGGCGCCCGCGCTGCCGTCGATTGCCAGCTTTTTCGACAATCCCCAGTTCGACCGGGCTGCGCTCTCGCCTGACGGAAAATTGCTGGCAGTGATGACCAGCGCAAAAGGCAAGCGCGACGGCCTGACCGTGATCGACCTGGCGACCATGCAGTTCCATTCCACGGCGCGCTTCAACAACGCCGATGTCGGCCACTTCCAGTGGGTCAACAAGCAGCGCCTGCTGTTCGACACCTTCGACAAGACGGTCGCCCAGGGTGACATCCAGTATGGCCCGGGGCTGTACGCGGCCAACTTCGACGGCAGCGGCATGAAGCAGCTGGCCGACCGGCGCGGCAGTGGCGGCTGGCGGCAAAAGCCCACGTCCAGCCGCGACAAGCTGCTGCCATGGAACACCTTCATGATGCCCGAGCCGGGCGCGCAGGATTCCGATTCGGTCTACGTGACCAGTCCTAGCTACGGCGGCAGCAATGGCCGGCACGATACCAACCTGCTGCTGCTCGATACGCTCACCGGGCGCGCGAAGCGGGTCGAACGCCCCGACAATACGACCGGATGGCTGCTCGACCACCAGGGCCAGCCGCGCCTGACGATGTCGATCAACGAAGACAAGCACACCGTGTACTACCGGGAACCGGGATCGGACGGGTGGCGCGAGTTGCTCACTTCCAGCTTGTATCTCGACGGCAAGGCCGGCTATCGGCCGCTGGCTTTCGGCCCCGACGGCGCCTTGTACGTGGAAGCGCGCAATGGCAAGGACAAGGACGCCGTGTACGCCTTCGACATCGGCAGCGGCAAGCTGCGCGAGCCGGCCCTGGTCACCACCGCCGACTACGATTTCACCGGAAAGCTGATCATGAGCGGCGACAAGCTGCTCGGTTTTCGCGTCACCACCGATGCCGAAAGCACGATCTGGTTCGATCCGGCCATGAAGGCGCTGCAGGAGGAAGTCGACCAGCGCCTCGACAACACCGTCAACATGCTGTCGGTGCCGGTGCGCGCTGAAACGCCGTGGGTGCTGGTCGAGTCGTATTCGGACGTGCGGCCGCGCTCCATCCTGTTGTACAACAAGGCCACCAAAGCCTTCACCAAAATTGGCGACACCCACCCGGAAATCCGTCCGGAGCAAATGGGACGTCAGGAAATGGTGCGCTACAAGGCGCGCGACGGACTCGAGATTCCTGCCCTGCTGACCTTGCCCGCCGGTGGCAAGCGCGACAATCTGCCGCTGGTGGTGCTGGTCCATGGCGGTCCTTATATGCGCGGCGGTTCCTGGGGCTGGCAGGCCGATGCGCAATTTCTCGCCTCGCGCGGCTACGCCGTGCTCGAACCCGAATACCGGGGCAGTACCGGCTTTGGCTACCGCCACTTCCGCGCCGGCTGGAAACAATGGGGACTGGCCATGCAGAACGACGTGGCCGACGGCGCCAAATGGGCGATCGCCAAGGGCATCGTCGACCCCAAGCGCATCTGCATTGCCGGCGCCAGCTACGGCGGCTACGCCACCCTGATGGGCCTGGTCAACGACCCTGATCTGTACAAATGCGGCATCAACTGGGTGGGCGTGACCGACATCGGGCTGATGTTTACTGGCCACTGGCGTTACGAGAGCGATTTGTCGGCACGCTATATCAAGTACGGCATGCCGGAGCTGGTCGGCGACCCGGTCAAGGATGCCGCCCAGCTGACGGCCACCTCGCCGCTGGCGCAGGCGGCCCGCATCAGGCAGCCGCTGCTGCTAGCCTACGGCGGCGCCGACAAGCGCGTGCCTCTGTATCACGGCAACAAATTCTACGATGCCGTCAAACAGGGCAACAAGAACGTCGAATGGGTCGTGTATCCGGAGGAAGGGCACGGCTGGGCATTGCAGGAAACCCGCATCGATTTCTGGAGCCGGGTCGAGAAGTTCTTGGAAAAAAATATTGGGAAATAGTAAAAGGCCGCAAATGTAGGGCGGAAAAGCGTAGCGCATTCCTCCATGTCAGCGTGAACGTGACGCGAACATGGAGGAATGCGCTACGCTTTTCCGCCCTACATTCCCGTGGCTTAATAGAGGGTAGTACGCTGGCGCTCGGGTAGCTCGCGGTCGTAAGCGGCGCCGTCGCGTCCGCACTGGAAGAACACCGTCTCCACGTCCACCGCCAGCACGCACTTGGGCTGCTTGCCGTCGACCGCAAATCGCTCGAGCAAGTCAGGGTCGGTGACGGTGTTGGCGCGCCCGTTCACGCGCAAGGTTTCTGCGCGCCCCGGTATGAGGAACAGCAGCGCCACGCGCGGGTCGTGAATCAGCTTGTGCAGGCTGTCGATACCACGACAAAGCCGGCGGCGTCGCCGCGCGGAGAAGCATCCAGCCCGCTTGGCCCGCTGGTGGCCAGCACGAAAAACGGCGAGGCCTCGATCAGCGCCCGGTAGCTCGGATGGACGTAAGGGACTTCCTTTTGCAGGGATGCGGCGCCGACGCTGCCAAACAGCAGCGCCAGTTCCTCCTCGGTGGTGACCGTGTGCGCCCACCGTCCCATGGTCTTACTCGACGATGGTCTGGTGCTCGTCGCCCACGCGGGCGCGGATGGTGCCGATGCGCGAAACGGTTTCGCCAGCTGCCTGCAGCTGGGCGAAGGCGGCGTCCGCGTTCTCTTGCGAGATGATGACGATCATGCCGATGCCGCAGTTGAACACGCGGTGCATTTCAGCGTCGGCCACGTTGCCGTGCTGTTGCAGCCACTGGAACAACGGCGGCATGGTCCATGCCTTCGAATCGAGTACCGCGGTCAGCCCTGGCTGCAGCACGCGCGGCACGTTTTCGACCAGCCCGCCGCCGGTGATGTGGACCATGCCCTTCACTTCCATCGATTCCATCAGCGCCAGCAGCGGCTTGACGTAAATGCGGGTCGGCTCCATCAGCACGTCGGACAGCTTGCGGCCATGGAAGTCGCCTTCCAGGTCCGGCTTGGCCACTTCAATGATCTTGCGCACCAGCGAATAACCGTTCGAGTGCGCGCCCGACGAGGCCAGGCCCAGCACCACGTCGCCCGGGCAAATCTTGGTGCCGTCGATGATTTTCGATTTTTCGACCGCGCCGACCGCAAAACCGGCCAGGTCGTATTCGCCGGCCGGGTACATGCTTGGCATTTCGGCGGTTTCGCCGCCGATCAGCGCGCAGCCAGCCTGCTCGCAGCCCTGGGCGATGCCCTTGACGACGGCGGTGGCGATGGGCACGTCGAGCTTGCCGCAGGCGAAATAATCGAGGAAGAACAGCGGCTCGGCGCCCTGCACCAGGATGTCGTTGACGCTCATGGCGACCAGATCGATGCCGACCGTGTCATGGCGGTTCAGCTCGAAAGCGAGCTTGAGCTTGGTGCCCACGCCGTCGGTGCCGGACACCAGGACCGGCTCCTTGAATTTCTTGCTGATCTCGAAAAGGGCGCCGAAACCGCCGATGCCCCCCATGACGCCTTCGCGCATGGTGCGCTTGGCAAATGGCTTGATCGCTTCGACCAAAGCGTCGCCGGCATCGATATCGACACCGGCGTCGCGGTAGGAGAGGGAAACATTAGAAGGTTGGCTCATGGTGTAATTGGCAGCGGAGGCGGTAAAATAGAAGGCGGCGACCCTGTTCCGGCCAAAAAGCGACTAAAACGGGGCAATCCGCTATTTTATCAAAATGGCCCGTACTAAGCCGATTTAACCCATATTTCAAGATTACATGCCATTTTCCTTCACCCCGGAACAGAAACAAGCAGCCTTCTGGCTGTCGCTCTGGCTGGCATTTATCTTCCTGTTGTACACGCTCGGCCCGATCATGTCGCCGTTCATCGCCGCCGCGATCCTGGCCTATGCGCTCAATGGCGCGGTCGACTACCTCGATGAAATGCACATCGGCACGACCACCATGCCGCGCACGGTCGCGGTGGTGCTGGTCATGATCGTGTTCCTGTCGGCCCTGCTGGCGCTGGTGCTGATCGTGATCCCCGTGCTGCAAAAGGAAATCGTGCTGCTGCAGGCGCAAATCCCCCTGTTCCTGACCAAACTCGACGCCATGCTGGCCCCGCGCCTGCGCGAAATGGGCATCCACGTGCGGCTCGACCTCGAAGGGGTCAAGAAAATCTTCACCGAACAGATGGCCACCAGCGGCGAGGAAATCTGGGCCACCGCATTGACATCGGCCCGGATCGGCGGCGGCGCCGTGCTCAGCTCCATCGTCACCCTGACCCTGGTGCCGGTGGTGCTGTTTTACATGCTGCTCGACTGGCATATCATCCTGCGCAACATCGCCGTGGCCCTGCCGCGCCGCTGGGTAGTGCAAATGGTCGGCATGGCGCGCGAAGTGGACGTGCTGCTGGCCCAGTATTTGCGCGGCCAGTTGACGGTCATGCTGGTGCTGGCGGTGTTCTATTCCGTGGCCCTGTCCATCGCCGGCCTAGAAGTGGCGCTGCCGGTCGGTATCATCAGCGGCCTGCTGGTGTTCATTCCCTACATCGGCTTCGGGGTCGGCCTGGCGCTGGCGCTGATCGCCGGCGTGCTGCAATTCCCGGGCTGGTACGGCTTGATCGTGGTGGGCGCCATCTACGGCGTGGGCCAGGTCCTCGAAGGATTTTTCCTGACCCCGCGCCTGGTCGGCGAACGCATCGGTCTGAATGCCCTGACGGTCATTTTTGCCCTGCTCGCCTTCGGCCAGCTATTCGGCTTCGTCGGCGTGCTGCTGGCGCTGCCCGCGTCGGCGGTGCTGATGGTCGCTTTCCGGCACCTGCGCTTCAGCTATTTGCGTAGCAGTTTTTACAATGCCTAGATCATGAAGCAGCTGGTACTCGACCTGGGCGCGGAGCAGATCCGCAGCCTCGACACCTTCGAGGTGGGGCAAAACGCCGAACTGGCGCACTTGATGCACCAGTTCGCGCAGCGCAGCTCGCGCGAGCATTTTGCCTATTTGTGGGGCGAGAGCGCGGCCGGCAAGACCCATTTGCTGCAAGGGTTGGCCGCCACGCCCGGATCGCGCTACATCGGCCCTGAGGCCACCGAGGCCGACTTCATCTACGCGCCCGAGGTGTCGCTGTACCTGCTCGACGACTGCAACCTGCTCTCGGCGGCCGCCCAGATCGACGCCTTTGCCCTGTTCAACCAGATCCGCGAGCACAACGCCTATATGGTCAGCACCGGCCCGGTGCCGCCGGCGGTGCTGCCGGTGCGCGAGGACCTGCGCACCCGCATGGGCTGGGGCCTGATCTACCAGATCCACGGCCTGTCGGACGAGGAAAAGATCGCCGCCCTGACCCACGCGGCCGAAGCCCGAGGTTTGACGCTGTCGCCCTCCGTGTTACCCTATCTGCTGTCCCATTTCAAGCGCGACATGCGCTCCCTGTCGATGATGCTAGACGCACTCGATCAGTATTCCCTCGAAACCCAGCGACCGGTAACGCTACCGCTGCTGCGCGACCTGCTATTAGCCCATCCCCGGGCGGACTCCAAAGAATGAAGAACCTGGCCCTGTTCGACCTAGACCACACCCTGCTGCCGATCGACTCGGATTACGAATGGGGCCAGTTCCTGGTCCACACAGGCGCTGTCGACCCGGTTCAATTCAAGCGCCGCAATGACGAATTTTTCGAGCAGTACAAGGCTGGAACGCTCGACGCCGTCGAATACCTCGAGTTCGCGCTCGGCACCCTGGCGCGCTTTCCGCGCCCGCGGCTCGACGCGATGCACGCCCAGTTCATGCGCGAAGTGATCGAACCGGCCATTTTGCCGCAGGCGCGCGCGCTGCTGCAAAAACACAGCGACGCGGGCGACCTGGTGTGCATCATCACCGCCACCAACCGCTTCGTGACCGCGCCGATCGCCACCGCGCTCGGGGTCGAGCACCTGATCGCCGCCGTGCCCGAGGAAGACGCCAGCGGCAACCTGACCGGAAGGCTGCTCGGCAGCCCCACCTCCGGCCCCGGCAAAGTCACCCATACCCACGCGTGGCTGGAAAAGATCGGCACCCCGCTCGACGCATTCGGGCGCAGCCACTTCTACAGCGATTCGCACAACGATATCCCCCTCCTTTCCGTCGTCACCCACCCTGTTGCGACCAACCCGAACGCGGCGCTGTCAACGCACGCAGCGAGCCTTGGCTGGCCTTTACTCCATCTATTCAATGATTAAAAAATTCATCCGCAAATTCCTTGGCGTTAAAGAAAAGCAGCCAGCACGCAACCTGACGGAACCGGTCGTCCTCGGCCCCGCCGAACACGGTATCGATCCCAAGCTGCTGTCGTCGAACGCGATCCGCGTGACTTCCTCCTTGCAGGAAGCGGGTTTCAAGGCCTTCGTGGTGGGCGGCGCCGTGCGCGACCTGCTGTTGGGGGTGAAACCGAAGGACTTCGACATCGCCACCAACGCCACGCCCGAACAGGTCAAGCGACTGTTCCGGCGCGCCTTCATCATCGGCAAGCGCTTCCAGATCGTGCACGTGATGTTCGGCCAGGACCTGCTGGAAGTGACCACCTTCCGCGGCGCCGGCGAAGCCAACGCCCCCAAGGATGAACATGGCCGCGTCCTGCGCGACAACAGTTTCGGTCCGCAGCACGAAGACGCGATGCGGCGCGATTTCACCATCAACGCCATGTACTACGACCCGGCCACGCAGCAGGTGCTCGACTACCATGGCGGCATTGCCGACATCAAGGCCAAGACCTTGCGCATCATCGGCCAGCCCGAAGCGCGCTACCGCGAAGACCCGGTGCGCATGCTGCGCGTGGTGCGCTTTGCGGCCAAGCTGCAGTTCACGATCGAGCCGCACACGCGCGAGCCGATTGCGGTGATGGGACCCTTGATCGACAACGTGCCGGCCGCGCGCGTGTTCGACGAAATGCTGAAACTGCTCATGAGCGGCCACGCGCTGGCCTGCCTGCAGCAGCTGCGCAAGGAAGGCTTGCACCACGGCCTGCTGCCGCTGCTCGACGTCGTACTCGAGCAGCCGATCGGCATGAAATTCGTGACCCTGGCGCTGGAGTCGACCGACAACCGCATCAAGGCCGGCAAGGGCGTGTCCCCTGGCTTCCTGTTCGCCTCCCTGCTGTGGCACCAGGTGGTGGAAAAATGGACCGCCTACCGCGCCGCCGGTGAGTCGCCCATTCCCGCGCTGCACCTGGCGGCCGACGACGTGCTCGATTCGCAGACCGAGAAGCTGGCGCTGCAGCGCAAGATCGGCTCGGACATGCGCGACATCTGGTCGATGCAGCCGCGCTTCGAGCGCCGCAACGGCAAGGCCCCGTACAAACTGCTGGAACACCTGCGCTTCCGTGCCGGCTACGACTTCCTGTTGCTGCGCTGCGAGTCGGGCGAGATCGACATGGAAATCGGCGAATGGTGGACCGCGTTCTATGAAGGCGATGCGGTTGAACGCGAGCGGCTGCTGACCACCGCGATTGCGGCGCCGGGTGGCGCCAAGCGCAAGCGTCCGCCGCGCCGCGGCCCGCGCAAGACCGGCGGCGAAGGCGGCAGCAGCACCGGCGGCAGCGGCGAAGAATGATCGCGTACATCGGCATCGGCGCCAACCTGGGCGATGCCAGCGCCAATGTGGATGACGCGCTGGCGCGCCTGGCCGCGCTCGAGGGCGGAAAGTTTCTGGCCGCCTCTGGAAAATACCGTACCGCGCCCATCGACTCGTCGGGCGACGACTATATCAACGCCGTTGCCTGCATCGACACCCCGCTCGAAGCGCCAGCGCTGCTGGCCGCGCTGCATGCCATTGAACTGGCGCACGGGCGCGAGCGGCCCTACCGCAACGCCCCGCGCACGCTCGACCTCGACATCCTGCTGTATGGCGATGAGACGATCGACCTGCCCACCCTGCACGTGCCGCATCCGCGCATGCTCGAGCGGGCCTTCGTGCTGGTGCCGCTGCTGGAAATCGCTCCCGACATCGTGATTCCCCGGCGTGGTCCGGCCAGCCGGTTCCTCGCTGCGGTGGCCGGGCAGGACATCAGCAAGGTTGATTGAGCATGCACATTCCCGTCGTCGGGCATACCCAGTCGGCTAACACATCGCACTTGCGCAGGCGAGTGCCCATGGCTCCTATGCGCTAACGCGATGTCGTTGCTTAGCCAAATGCGATCTGGTGGCTAGAGGCAGCACTCCAGCAGTTTCCCCCGGTTCGCATTACACTAGCGCGGTCGTCATTCATTTTTGATATCAAAGGATTACTATGAGCGGATACCTGCAAGGCAAGGACATGGCGGGCGGGGAAGCTCCGGCGCCTTTGAAACCGGTGGCCACGAAAGCGGTCACCATCCCGTCGCTGAACGCGATGAAAGCGGCTGCCACCAAGATTGCCATGCTGACCTGCTACGACGCCAGCTTCGCCAGCCTGATGGACCGCTGCGGCGTCGACATCCTGCTGATCGGCGACTCGCTCGGCATGGTCTGCAACGGCCACCAGTCGACCTTGCCGGTCACGGTGGCGGAAGTGGCTTATCACACTGCCGGTGTCGCGCGCGGCAACAAGAGCGCCATGATCGTGGCCGACATGCCATTCGGCAGTTACGGCACGCCGGAAGCGGCTTTCAACCATGCCGTGCAGCTGATCCAGGCTGGCGCGCACATGGTCAAACTCGAAGGCGGCGCCTGGCTGGCCGAGACCGTGCGCTTCCTGACCGACCGCGCCGTGCCGGTGTGCGCGCACCTTGGCCTGACGCCGCAATCGGTGCACCAGATGGGCGGCTACAAGGTGCAGGGCAAGACCATCGAAAGCGCGGACCAGCTCAAGGCCGACGCCAAACTGCTGCAATCGGCCGGCGCGGCGATGCTGGTGCTCGAAGCGATTCCGACTGCCCTGGGCAAGGAAGTGACCGACCTGCTGGTCATTCCCACGATCGGCATCGGCGCCGGCCCGGATTGCTCGGGGCAGGTGCTGGTCATGCACGACCTGCTGGGCGTTTTCCCGGGTCGCAAAGCGCGCTTCGTGAAAAACTTCATGGATGGCCAGACCAGCATCGACGCGGCCATCGGCGCCTACGTGGCAGCGGTCAAGGATGGCAGCTTCCCGGGCGCGGAACACTGCTTCTGAACTAGGCGTCGAGATCGAAGACGCGCTTGAAGTGGCGC
>JAZKCA010000008.1:0-187355 GCA_040388275.1 Pseudomonadota bacterium | reverse complement strand
GCCGTCCCGCGTGACGGCAAGCGCCCGGCTGTCGAGGTCGCGCTCGATCCAGCCTTGCTTTATCAGGGTCGTCATCAACTCCGCACCGAGCGCTCCACCCAGATGGGGCCGACGTTCACTCCAGTCCAGGCAGGCGCACGCAAAGCGGCGCCGCGACTTGCGCACCTTGTCGGGATCGAGCCCCAGCCGCGCCATCGCGGCGCTTCCTTCATCGCTTAACTGGTAGCCGCTGTCGTCGGACATGAGCCAGTCATTCCTCGTCATATAGTCGTGCATGCCCACCGCCACCGTACCGGCCATGTGGTCGTAGCAGGTGCGCGCATTGCGCAGGCGATCCGGTGTGGAGGGCACGAATGGCGCACGTGGCAGGCCCGCCACGCGCATCAGCGCTTCGAGCGCGGCGGCGACCTCCGCGCCGGCCAGGCTGTAGTAGCGGTGCTTGCCCTGGGCCAGCACCGTGACCAAGTGCTGCTCCTTGAGCTTGGCCAGGTGCACGCTGGCGGTCGACGGGCTGACCTCGGCCACGACGGAAAGTTCGGTATTGGTCCGCGCGTGGCCGTCCATCAGGCAGCACAGCATGCGCGCACGCGCGGGCTCGGCAATCGCGCCAGCAACACCGGCCAGGCGGCTGTCGGCAAATTCATTGGACATCGGACTCTCCGTGGCTACATCGACAGTTTGATGGTAAGCGAAATGTAGCGCGTGATCAATCCGTACAATGCGGTTTTCCCTGTTGAAACGCACCCATGAATGCCATCGCCGCCGCCAGCCATGTCGCCCCTTATCCCTACTACCGGAGCCTGCTGGCCGGCCCCGCCCTGGCCTTCGATCCTGAGCTGAAACTGTGGATCGCCAGCCGTGCGGCGGTGGTGCGCGAAGTAATGGCCAACCCGGCCTGCGTAGTCAGGCCGGTCGGCGAAGCGGTGCCGAAAGCGATTGCAGGCAGTAGCGCAGGCGAGATTTTTTCCAGGCTGGTGCGGATGAACGAAGGCGCCGCCCACGCTGACACCAAAATGGCCATCAAACAAAGCTTGGCCGCGCTGGACCTGAACGAGGTCGCGCGCCGCACGTCCCATTGTGCAGCGATGCTGGCTGACCGCCCCATCAACCGCTGGGTAGTCGACCTTCCAAGCTATGTCGTCGCCGACTTGCTCGGTCTTGAAGAAGCCGAGCTGCCGCGCGTGGCGCTGCTGATGGCCGACTTTGTACGCTGCCTGTCGCCGCTGTCGACACCGAACCAGCTGGCCGGCGCCAGCACGGCCGCGCAGGCACTGATGGTCCGTTTCAGCGAACTGCGGATGCCTGCCGGGGTGGATCTCGCCAACCTGATCGGCCTGCTGTAGCAAACCCATGAAGCCACTGCCGGGCTGGTAGGCAACTGCATCGTCGCCCTGCTCACCCAGCCACAGTTGCAATTGCGCCTGCGCGCCGATGCGCAGCTGGCCGGCACGTTCGTACGGGAAGTGGCGCGCTTCGATCCGCCGGTACAGAATACGCGCCGCTTCGTAGCACAGGCGACCACCGTTGCAGGGGTGGCGCTGCAGCCGGGCGACACCATCCTGCTGCTGTTGGCGGCGGCGGGGCGCGACGACAACGCCAATCTGCAAGCCGATGTATTCTTGCTCGAGCGCGCGGAACGACAGCAATCCGGATTCGGCCATGGACGTCATGAATGCCCGGGCCAGCAACTGGCGTTTGCCATCGCAACGGGTGCGCTACAACACCTGCTTGCGCTGCCCGAAGCGCTCGATCCATCTGCGTTATGCTGGACCTACGCACCATCCGTCAACGCGCGCTTGCCGCAATTTTTCCTGAAAGAACAGTCATGATCGCCGTCATTTTTGAAGTTTGCCCGCATCCCCACGCCAAGGATGCGTATCTGGGCATCGCCGCGAACCTGGCGCCCTTGCTGGCCACGATGGATGGGTTCATTTCGATTGAACGATTCCAGAGCCTGACCCAGCCTGACAAGATTGTGTCGCTGTCGTTCTGGCGCGATGAAGAAGCGGTCAAGCAGTGGCGCAACACCGAGGAGCATCGCGCGGCGCAGTCGCAGGGTCGGGGAGGCATCTTCGCCGATTACCGGCTGCGGATTGCATCCGTTGTGCGCGACTATGGCTTGACTGAACGCGAGCAGGCGCCCAAGGATAGCCGCGCCGTGCACGGCTAGCCATGGCGCGCATGTTCATTGCGTTGTGGCCGGATCCGGCAGTACGCGATCGACTGGTCGCGTGGCGCGATGCCTGGAGCTGGCCGCGTTCGGCGACGCCGGTGCGCACGGAGCGGCTGCACCTGACCTTGCATTTCATTGGTGATGTGGAGCGCGGACGGGTGCAGGAACTGGCTGACGCGCTGGACGTGCCCTTCGATGGATTCGGGTTGCAGTTCGGGTCTGCGGCGTTGTGGCCGCATGGGGTTGCAGTGCTGGAGCCGCACGCGGGTCCAGCCGCGCTGGTGGAATTGCGCGAAGCGCTGGGCGCTGTGTTGGAGCGCTTGGCGCTGCCTGTTGATGCACGGCCGTTTCGCCCGCATGTGACGATGGCGCGGCGCGCTGCGGGTTCTGTGGTGCCGCGTCACGGGCCGGTTGTGGACTGGGACATCGATCGGTATGTTCTGATGGAGTCCGCGCATGACGGGTACGCCGTTGTGCGGGAATATTGTACGTCCGCTCCGCGGCAGACTGGAATCTGACCGCGGTGCCATGGGGGGTCGACGGGGAATTAGCCGATCTGGATCCAGGTGGTTTTCAGTTCGGTGTATTTGTCGAAGGCGTGCAAGGACTTGTCGCGGCCGTTGCCGGACTGCTTGTAGCCGCCGAATGGCACGGTGATGTCGTCGCCGTCGTACTGGTTCACGTGCACGGTGCCGGCGCGCAGCGCGCGCGCCGTCTGGATCGCTTTCGACATATCGCGCGTCCACACTGCCGCCTGCAGGCCGTAGGGCGTGCCGTTGGCCTGCGTGACCGCGTCCTTGATATCGGTAAAACTGAGCACCGACAGCACCGGCCCGAAGATTTCTTCCGACGCGATGCTCATTGAACTGTCCACCTGGTCGAACAGGGTCGGCGCCACGTAGAAGCCGCCCGTTTCGGTACGCGCCGCGGCGCCGCCGAATAGCAGTTTGGCGCCCGCCTGCTTGCCCTGCTCGATGTAGCCCATCACCGTCTTCATTTGCGAGGCGTCGACGATGGCGCCCATGATCGTGTCTTCGTCGAGCGGATCGCCCGGCTGGAAGCGCGGCATCATCGGCAGCGCCTTTTCCAGGAAAGCGTCCTTGATCGAGGCCTCGACGAACAGGCGCGAAGGCGCATTGCAGCTCTCGCCCTGGTTGAAGTAAATGGAACCGATGGCGGCGCTGACCGCCGCGTCCAGGTCCGGACAATCGGCGCAGACGATGTTGGCCGACTTGCCGCCCAGTTCAGTCCAGGCGCGCTTCAGGTTCGACTGCCCGGCCATCTGCAGGATTTGCTTGCCGACCTTGGTGGAACCGGTAAAGCCGATGCAGTCCACGTCCATATGCAGCGCCAGCGCGGCGCCGGCTTCATGGCCATAGCCCGGCACCACGTTGAATACGCCCGGCGGCAAGCCCGCCCCGAGCGCGATCTCGGCCAGGCGCAGCGCGGTCAGGGGCGACTTTTCGGACGGCTTGAGGATCACGCTGTTGCCGGCGGCAAGGGCCGGCGCGATCTTCCAGGCGGCCATGATCATCGGATAGTTCCACGGCACGATGGCGGCCACCACGCCGACCGGTTCGCGCGTGATCAGCGCCAGGCTGTTGTCGGCGGTGGGGGCGATTTCGTCGTAAATCTTGTCGACCGCCTCGCCGTACCAGCGGATGCAGTTGGCCGCCGACGGCACGTCCACGCTCAGGCTGTACTTGATCGGTTTGCCCATGTCGAGCGTTTCGAGCAGCGCCAGTTCCTCGGCGTGCGCGAGGATCAGGTCGGCGAATTTGATCAGGGTGCGCTTGCGCTGCGCGGGCGCCTTGCCGGCCCAGCGCCGGTCCTCGAAGGCGGCGCGGGCGCTGGCCACGGCCGCGTCCACATCAGCCGCCTGGCAGCGCGCGACCATGCCCAGTTTGCGCCCGTCGATCGGCGACAGGTTTTCAAACTGCTGTTCCGACTTGGCCCATACCCGCTCGCCGCCGATAAAAGCGCGGCCGTCCATCGTGATTGTCGCCGCCCGCTCGTGCCATTGTTTGCCTGCCATGCCAGTCTCCTAAAGGTGTGTTTCCGCCCGGTTGCACAACAGTGTCGCTTGTATGCACACAGGTCCAAGTTTTCATTTTGACCAGCCTTTTTGACCCGGTATAATCGCACGGGTTTTGCTGCCGGTCCGCCTTGCCCAAAATCAATATTCCGCCTTTGTTTCCCTTGGAGTAAACATACATGAATTACACACTGATCACCTCAGTGATGCTCTATATGCTGGGCACGCTTGCTGTCGGCGTTTGGGCTGGAACGCGCATCAAGAACGTCAAGGACTTCGCGGTGGCCGGTCGCAGCCTGCCCTTGATCATGGTAGTGACGACCACCTTCGCCACCTGGTTCGGCGCCGAGACCGTGATGGGCATCCCGGCGCGCTTCGTGCAGGGCGGTCTCAATGCGATCGTCGAAGACCCGTTTGGCGCCGGCTTCTGCCTGATCCTGGTCGGCATGTTCTTCGCCGCGCGCCTGTACAAATTGAACTTGCTCACCATTGGCGACTACTACCGCCAGCGCTACGGCAAAGGCATCGAAGTATTCTGCTCGGTGGCGATCATCCTCAGCTACCTTGGCTGGGTGGCCGCCCAGATCACCGCGCTTGGCCTGGTGTTCTCGGTGCTGACGGGCGGCGCCATGACCGAATCGGAGGGCATGATGCTCGGTACCGCGCTGGTGCTGATCTACGTTGTCGCCGGCGGCTTCCTGGCGATCGCCGTTACCGACTTCATTCAGATGATCGTGCTGGTCGTCGGCCTGTCGATCATCGCGTTCTTCTCGGCCGACCTGGCCGGCGGCGCGGGCAAGGTATTCGCCATGGCCGACAAGGGCGACCTGTGGCGCTTCCTGCCGCCGCCGAAGTTCCATGACATCGTGTTCTTCATCGGCGCCGCCGTCACCATGATGCTTGGCAGTATTCCCCAGCAGGACGTGTTCCAGCGCGTGATGTCGGCCAAGAGCGCCCCGGTCGCGCGCGCCGGCGCCATCATCGGCGGCGCCAGCTATATCCTGTTTGCCTTCGTTCCAATGTTCATCGTCGCCAGCGCCGTGCTGGTGATGGGCGACAGCGGCATGGAACTGGCCAAAAACGACTACCAGCGCCTGTTGCCGACCTTCGTGCTGACCAAGATGCCGCTGGTGATGCAGATCATCTTCTTCGGCGCGCTGCTGTCGGCAATCAAGAGCACCTCGTCGGCCACGCTGCTGGCGCCATCGTCAAGCTTCGTCGAGAACATCCTCAAGCATCTGATTCCGGGCATGAGCGACAAGCAGCAATTGCTGGCCGTTCGTATCACCATCGTCATCTTTTCGGCGCTCGTGCTGACCTACGCGATCAAGATGCAAGGCACCTCGATTTACGAACTGGTGTCCAGCGCCTACCAGGTGACCCTGGTCGCCGCCTTCGTGCCGCTGGTCATGGGCATGTACTGGGAACGCGCCACCACCCAAGGAGCAATCGTCTCGATCGCGGCGGGCCTGAGCACCTGGCTCCTCTTCTTCCCGCAGATCACGCCGCTGGCCGAATATTTCCCAGGCCAGCTGGCAGGGCTGATCGCCGCCTTCATCGGCATCGTGGTTGGCTCGCTGGCCCCGCAAATACTGAAAGACCACAAAGTAATGTAACCAACACCGGGGTCAGACCACTTTTGCCGTCTTGCAAAAGTGGTCTGACCCCGGTTCTAAGGAAATATTTTTCTTAGTCTACCCAGCCGCGCTGGCGCAGGTCGGCCAGCGTGGCGTCGAGGCAGAAGCGGATCTTGGCGATCATGTCGTCGATCTGGGCGCAGCTCATCACCAGCGGCGGGGCGATGATCATCCGGTCGCCCACGGCGCGCATGATCATGCCGTTGTCGAACATGTAGCCGCGGCAGATCATGCCCACTCCCTGCTCCGGGTCGAACAGTTCGCAGTCGTGCACCACCGCCGCTTTCTTGCGCACCAGGTTCAGCCCCGCCACGAATCCCATGCTGTTGGCAAACCCTACCAGCGGATGGTCGGCCAGTGTGGCGAACTTCGCCTTCAGGTAGGGGCCCGTTTCTTCAGCTACTTTTTCAACCAGCTTTTCGTCCTGCAAAATGCGCAGGTTTTCCAGCGCCGCAGCGCATGCGACCGGATGCCCGGAATACGTGAAGCCGTGGTTGAAGTCGCCGCCTTTTTCGGTCAGCACCGTTGCCACACGATCGCCCACCAGTACGCCGCCCAAAGGCACGTAGCCAGAGGTCACGCCTTTGGCGAAAGTGATCAGGTCCGGCTTGATGCCCATCAGTTCCGAGCCGAACCAGGCGCCCAGCCGGCCGAAGCCGCAGATGACTTCGTCGGCGATCAAGAGGATGCCGTATTTGTCGCAGATGCGGCCGATTTCCGGCCAGTAGGTCGCCGGCGGGATGATCACGCCGCCGGCGCCCTGGATCGGCTCGCCGATGAAGGCGGCCACCGTGTCGGCGCCCACCTCCAATATCTTCTTTTCGAGCCAGCCGGCCGCGACCAGGCCGAACGCGTCTTCGCTCATGCCGCGCCCCGACTCAACATAGTTCGGCTGGCCGATATGCTCGATCCCCGGGATCATGCCAGCCTGCTCGTGCATGCCTTCCATGCCGCCCAGCGCCGATCCGGCCAGGGTGCTGCCGTGGTAGGCGTTGTAGCGGCTGATGATGGTATGGCGGCCCTTGTAGCCCATCAGGTCCCAGTAGCGCCGCACCATGCGCAAATTGGTGTCGTTCGCTTCCGAGCCGGAGCCGGTGAAGAACACATGCTTGAAATGCGGCGGCGACAATTCAACCAGCAGCGCGGCCAGGTTCACCGCCGGCACGTTGGTGGTGTTGAAGAAGCTGTTATAGAACGGCAGCGTCTCCATCTGCTTGTATACCGCGTCCGAGATGCTGGTGCGCCCGTAGCCGACGTTCACGCACCACAGGCCCGACATGCCGTCGAGGCTCTTGTTGCCTTCGGAATCCCACAGGTAAATGCCTTCGCCGCGCACCATCACGCGCACGCCCTTGGCCGCCAGCGCCGCGTGGTCGGTGAACGGATGCATGTAGTGGGCCGCGTCGAGCTTGCGCAGGGCGGCGGTGTCGTACACCTCGTTGACGGCGGCCTTGACCGAGGCCAGGACCGCGGCGGCGGGTGCTAGTGATTGTGGTGGCATGGTGGTCCTCATGATCATACGTGCAGCAATAAGTGTTCGCGTTCCCACGGGCTGATCACGGTCATGAATTCCTGGTGCTCCAGGTCCTTGATGGCGGAATACACGTCGATGAAGCGGTCGCCCAGAACGGTGCGCAGCTTGTCTTCGGCGCGCAGCAGGTGCAGCGCCTCGGGCAGGCCTTGCGGCAGTTCGAACGGCATTTCGTAGGCGCTGCCGGTCATCATGGGCGTGGGCTCGAGCTGTTCGGTCATGCCGAGGTAGCCGCAGGCCAGCGTGGTTGCCAGCGCCAGATAAGGGTTGGCGTCCGCGCCGATGATGCGGTTCTCCACGCGCCGGTCCTGCACGCCCGATTCGGGCACGCGGAAGCCCACGGTGCGGTTGTCCAGGCCCCATTGGATGTTGATCGGCGCGGCCGTGTGGCGCACGATGCGGCGGTACGAGTTGACGTACGGCGCGACAATCGCCATGGCCGACGGCATGTAGCGCTGCAGGCCGCCGATGTACTGCTTGAACAGCGCCGAAGCCGAACCGTCTTCATTGCTGAAGATGTTCATGCCGGTCTTGGTGTCGACCACGCTCTGGTGCACGTGCATCGCCGAACCCGGCTCGCCCGCCATCGGCTTGGCCATGAAGGTGGCGTACATATCGTGCTTGAGCGCTGCTTCGCGCAGCGTGCGCTTGAAGAAGAACACTTTGTCGGCCAGGCCGAGCGGGTCGCCGTGCTGGAAGTTGATTTCCATCTGGCCGGCACCGATCTCGTGGATCAGTGTGTCGACGTCGAGGTTCATCAGTTCGCAGTAATCGTAGATGTCTTCGAACAGCGGATCGAATTCGTTGACCGCGTCGATGCTGTACACTTGGCGGCTGGTTTCGGCGCGCCCGCTGCGGCCGATCGGCGGTTTCAAAGGCAAATCCGGATCGATGTTCTTGGCCGTCAGGTAGAACTCGAGCTCGGGGGCGACGACCGGCTTCCAGCCCTTGTCGGAGTAAAGCTTAAGCACGCGCCGCAGCACCGTGCGCGGCGCAAAATCGACCAGTTTGCCGTCCGAAAAATAGCAGTCGTGGATGACCTGCGCGGTCGGGTCAACCGCCCACGGCACCATGGTGATGGTGGTCGGGTCGGCCTTGAGGATCATGTCGCGGTCGGTGGTGGAAATGGCGCGGTCGTACGGCCCGTCGTTGAGCGGGTAGTTGCCGGTCACGGTCATGCCCAGCACTGCCTCGGGGATGCGCATGCCGCGCTCTTGCGTGAATTTTGCGCGCGGCAGGATCTTGCCGCGGGCGACACCGGTCAAATCGGGGATCAGGCATTCGATCTCGGTGACCCGTTTTTCGTTAAGCCACAGATCCATGTCCGTGTAGGTGAAGTTTTCGCGAATTGCCATTGTTTTCTCTCTCAAGTCTTGCTCGAACGCCGGGCCGGGAACGGCCCGCGCGCGCTGGGGATACGGGAATGGCAGCGAAGCTAGGGCACAGGGCTGCGCCGGTTGGCGCGGTAGGCGCGGCAAGCGTCGCCAAAGGCGCCGAACATCTTCATCGAGTCGGGGTTTTCGAGCAGGCGCCATTCGGGATGCCATTGCAGCGCCAGCGTAAAGCCGGGCGCGGTCGCCACCGAAAACGCTTCAACCAGGCCGTCCGGGGCACGCGCCTCGACCACCACGCCGGCTGCCAGTTGGTCGACGCCCTGCCCGTGCAGGGAATTGACGTCGATGTCAAACAAGCCGCCCAGGATCTTTTGCAGTTTCCCACCCGCTTCGAGCGTGATCTTGTGGGCCGGGCCGTACTGCACCTCGAGCGGCTGCGCGGGGTTCTCGCGGTGGTCCATCTTGCCCTCCACCTGCTGCACCGCCTGGTGCAGGGTGCCGCCCAGCGCCACGTTCATTTCCTGGAAGCCGCGGCAGATCGCCAGCACGGGAATGCCGCGCTTGATGGCCGCGCGGATCAGCGGCAGCGTGGTGGCGTCGCGCAGCCGGTCTTGCGGCAGCGCTGGGTTGTGGACTTCCTGCGCATAGTGGCTGGGATGGATATTGGACGCGGCGCCGGTCAGCATGATGCCGTCACATAGCGCCAGCGCAGTTTCAAGGTCGAGCGCGTCGCCCAGCGCAGGCAGGATCAGCGGCGCGCAGCCCGATCCGACCACGACCGCGTCGACGTACTTGATTTGCGCCGCGTAGTAGGGGTGCTCCCCGAACTGCCGCGCGCATGCTGGAACGAGAACGATTGGACTGCGCATATAGCCTGCCTGCCGGTTAGGTTGGCACTCGAGCCATCTTAAATCCAATTCGATTCGATTGCGAGTGCCTCTTAATTTTCATCAAACTTGTCTAAAGCATACCGGGAACTGGCCATTCGTGCCAACACCCTAGGTTTCCTGCAGTCATCACCCGCTGGGGCGTCCACGGCGAAAAATGGCCGTTTCGGCTACCATGGACAGATCGAACCGACTTCCGAAAGCACCTCATGCTGATCCTCAAAGACCCTACCCTGCTGCGCCAGCAAAGCTACATCAACGGCGAATGGTGCGCAGCCGACGACGGCAGCACCATCAAGGTCATCAACCCGGCCACCGGCGAATCGCTGGGCACGGTCCCGCACATGGGCGCGGCCGAGACCCGCCGCGCCATCGACGCGGCCAGCGCGGCGTGGCCGGCCTGGCGCAAGAAGTCGGCCAAGGAGCGCAGCGTCATCCTGCGCAAGTGGAACGACCTGATGCTCGAGAACGCCGACGACCTGGCGCTGATCATGACGGCCGAACAGGGCAAGCCGCTGGCTGAAGCCAAGGGCGAGATCGTCTACGCGGCCTCGTTCATCGAATGGTTCGCCGAAGAAGGCAAGCGCGTCGCCGGCGACACCCTGCAGTCGCCCTGGGCCGACCGGCGCCTGGTGGTGACCAAGGAGCCGATCGGCGTGTGCGCGGCCATCACCCCGTGGAATTTCCCGGCCGCGATGATCACCCGCAAGGCCGGCCCCGCCCTTGCGGCCGGCTGCCCGATGGTCGTCAAGCCGGCCGAGCTGACCCCGTTTTCGGCGCTGGCGCTGGCGGTGCTGGCCGAGCGCGCTGGCGTGCCCAGGGGCGTGCTGAGCGTCCTCACGGGCGACTCGAAAGCCATTGGCGGCGAAATGACCAGCAACCCCACCGTGCGCAAGCTCACTTTCACCGGCTCCACCCAGGTGGGCCGCATCCTCATGCAGCAATGCGCGCCGACCATCAAGAAGCTGTCGCTGGAACTGGGCGGCAATGCACCGTTCATCGTGTTTGACGACGCCGACCTCGATGCCGCGGTCGAAGGCGCGATCGCCTCCAAGTACCGCAACGCGGGCCAGACCTGCGTGTGCGCCAACCGCCTGTATGTGCAAGATGGCGTGTATGAACAGTTCGCCGAAAAACTGGTGGCGGCGGTCGGCAAGCTCAAGGTCGGCAACGGCCAGGAAGCGGGCGTGACGACCGGGCCGCTGATCGAGGAAAAGGCCGTGGCCAAGGTAGAGGAGCATATCGCCGATGCGCTGGCCAAGGGCGGCCGCTTGCTGGCCGGGGGCAAGCGCCACGCGCTCGGCCACAGCTTCTTCCAGCCGACCATCATCGCCGATGTGAACGCGAACATGCAGGTGGCGACCGAAGAAACCTTCGGCCCGCTGGCCCCGCTGTTCCGCTTCAAGACCGAGGACGACGTGGTCGCGATGGCCAACAATACCGAGTTCGGCCTGGCCGCCTACTTTTATTCGCGCGATATCGGGCGCGTGTGGCGCGTGGCCGAGGCGCTCGAATCGGGCATGGTGGGCGTGAACACGGGGCTTATTTCAAACGAGGTCGCGCCGTTCGGCGGGGTCAAGCAATCGGGCTTGGGGCGCGAAGGCTCGACCCACGGGATCGAAGATTACCTGGTCATCAAGTACATCTGCATGGGCGGGATCTGAGCCAGTTAAGCTGTCAATTTGCCGCAGCCGGCAGTTCGACTGTGAACGTGCTGCCCTCGCCCATCCCCGCACTGAAGGCCGATACGCTGCCGCCGTGAAGTTCGACCAGATTGCGCACCAGCGCCAGGCCGATCCCGAGACCGCCGCTGTGGCGCTCACCGGCGCGGTCGACCCGGGTATACAAATCGAACAGGGTCGCGATCTGGTCGGCAGCGATGCCCAGGCCCGTATCGCTGATCGCCAGCGTCACGCTGGCGTCCTGCCGGGTCACCGTCAATTCAATGCTGCCGCCTTGCGGCGTATAGCGCACCGCGTTGGCAAGCAGGTTGCCGACAATTTGCACCAGGCGCGTCTTGTCGCCCGAGACGAGACATGGATCGCTCCCGCGCAGGAACTGAACCTGCTGGTTTTTGGCCGCGTAGGTCGGCTGCAGCTGTTCGAGCACGGCCAGCACGACCTCGTTCATGTCCACCGGCAGCAGCGTGAAATGGATGTCGCCGCGGTTCAGGCGCGAAATGTCCAGCAAGTCTTCGGCCAGCCGGCTCATGTGCCCCACCTGGCGCTCGATCAACTTTCCGATTTCGGCAACCCGGCCCGGCGCCAGCGCCTGGGTCTGCAATATGGTCGCGGCCATGCCGGCCGCCGACAGCGGATTGCGCAACTCGTGCGATAGCAGCGCCAGGAATTCATCCTTGCGCTGGTTGGCTTCCTGCAGCGCCACACGTGCCAAATACAGTTCGGTCACGTCGCGCGACACGACCATCAACTGCGCCACCCTGGCGTCGGCATCGCGGATCGGCGTGACTACCACATCCCACCAGCGCGAATTGCCTTTCGAGGTCGGGCAGAAGGCGCCAAATTGGTAGCGGTCGCCTGATAGTCCGGCGGCGACCGCGCTGGCTACGGTCGGCCTGGTTTCCTCGGGCCAGAAGGTGCTCCATTGCTTGTTCGTCAGGAAGGCGGGATCGTCAAGCTCGAGCGCATTCACGCCACCGGGATTGAGGTCGACCACCCGTCCGTCGAGGTCGAGGATCTTGATGCAATCGGCGCTGCTCTGGAAAAGCTGGGCATTGAAGCCGCCGGTCGTGGCCTGGTACATATTGCAGCTGTCGTCGAACAAGCTCGTGCTCATGTTCTTCACTTTCGTAGTCAATATGCTCGTGACATCGGGCCAGTCCCAAATTTTAAGGATCAGTCGGGCGGGTATTCGTGGTATTTGCGCGCGTCCCCGCGGACCTTGTCGGCCGGGTACTTGGCACGGTTGAGAATCATTTTTTCGTCGACCGCGGCGCCCAGGTCAACGTCTAGCTTGTCGGCCAGACGCACCAGGTAGACCAGCACATCGGCCATTTCGTGGCGTACCTGCTCCAGCTTGGGGGCGCTCAGTTCTTCTGCCGTGCCGGTGTGCAGCCACTGGAAGTGCTCGAGCAGTTCGGCCGCTTCGACACATAGCGCCGATGACAGATTCTTCGGCGTGTGGAACTGGTCCCAGTCGCGTTCGGAAACGAAGGTGCGGACGGTGTCGCGGATCGCTGTCAGATCGTTATTCATGTGATCCCTACGGTATTACGAAATATCGTATTCCTGGAGACGCGAGGCCAGCCTTGGCGCCAGCTCTTCCGGCCCACTAACGCTCATGCCCAGATCGCGCAGAAGGCCGTCGTGCAGGCCGTAGCACCAGCCATGCACCGTCAGCGACTGCCCGCGCTCCCACGCATCCTGCACCACCGTGGTTTGCGCGGTGTTGACCACCTGCTCCGTTACATTGAGCTCGCACAGACGGTTGGCGCGCGCGCCCACCGCCAGCGTTTCGCCCAGGTACTTCTCGTGCTTTTGCGAGACATCCTGCACATGGCGCAGCCAGTTGTCGGCCAGCCCAACGCGCCGATTCACCATGGCCGCGTGCACGCCCGAGCAGCCATAGTGGCCGCAGATGATCACGTGCTTGACCTTCAGCACGTCGATGGCGAACTGCAGCACGGTCAGGCAATTGAGATCGGAGTGCACCACGACGTTGGCGATATTCCGGTGAACGAACAGCTCGCCCGGCGCCAGTCCCAGCAATTCATTGGCCGGCACGCGGCTGTCCGAGCAGCCGATCCACAGATATTGCGGGGTCTGTTGATTGAGCAGCGAGGTGAAAAATTCGGGATCCTTGGCCACCATGGCGGCAGCCCAGTCCTGGTTGCGCTTGAATAGTGCCTGGATATCTTGTTCTGATTGCGTGGTCATGTCATTTCCATAGTTAGTACCGTAGGGTGGAAAAGCGAAGCGCCTTCCACCAATGCCTGCACCTTGTTAGCGCACACATTGGTGGAAGGCGCTTCGCTTTTCCACCCTACGCCTCACGACGTATTTTACTCGAAGAAGTCCTTGACCTTGTCCATCCAGCCCTTGCTTTGCGGGCTGTGCTTGGCGCCGCCTTCGGCGGTCAGGCGCTCGAACTCCTTGAGCAGGTCTTTCTGCTTGTCGGTCAGCTTGACCGGCGTTTCGACCGCCACGTGGCAGAACAAGTCGCCCGCGTACCCGGAACGCACGCCCTTGATGCCCTTGGCCTTCAGGCGGAACGTCTTGCCCGACTGCGTGCCTTCAGGGATCGTGAACGAGACCTTGCCCGACAGGGTAGGCACTTCGATCTCGCCGCCCAGGGTGGCCTTGACGAAGGAGATCGGCATTTCGCAATGCAGGTCGTCGCCTTCGCGCTGGAACACCGCGTGCGGCTTGATGTGAATCTCCACGTACAAGTCCCCCGCCGGGCCGCCATTGGTGCCCGGTTCGCCGTTGCCGGACGAGCGGATCCGCATGCCGTTGTCGATACCGGCCGGGATCTTCACTTCCAGCGTCTTGTTGCGCTTGATGCGCCCCTGGCCGCCGCAAGGCGCGCACGGGTCGGTGATGACCTTGCCGTTGCCATGACACTTGGGACAGGTTTGCTGGATGCTGAAGAAGCCCTGCTGCATGCGCACCTGGCCGTGGCCGGCGCAGGTGGTGCAGGTGGTCGGCGAGGTGCCCGGCTTGGCGCCCGTGCCATGGCAGGTGTCGCACTTGTCCCAGCTCGGTACGCGGATGGTGGTGTCGAAGCCGTGCGCGGCCTGCTCGAGGGTGATCTCGAGGTTGTAGCGCAGGTCGGCGCCGCGGTACACCTGCGGGCCCGCGCTGCCCCTGCGGCCACCGCCGAAGATATCGCCAAAGATGTCGCCGAAGCTGTCGGCAAAACCGCCGCCGCCGCCGCCGCCGAAGCCGCCGCCGCCCATGTTCGGGTCCACGCCGGCATGACCATAGCGGTCATACGCTTCGCGCTTTTCCGGGTTGGTCAGCATCTCGTACGCTTCTTTGACTTCCTTGAACTTCTCTTCCGATTCCTTACTGTCCGGATTGCGGTCCGGATGGTATTTCATCGCAAGCTTGCGATACGATTTCTTGATCTCTTCTTCCGAAGAGTTTTTGGCGACCCCGAGGATCTCGTAAAAATCACGCTTTGCCATTTGTCGGCACCTTGCTGTCTGACTGAATCTGAAACACTGACTCGTTTATGCAAAAAAACCGAGCCGCAATGGGCTCGGCCGTATCTGGTGCAGGTGCTTGCACACCCGCGCCCTCTTACTTGGCGTCTTTGACTTCCTTGAAGTCGGCATCGACGACGTCGTCATCTTTGCTGCCGGCCGCGCTTTCGGCGCCTTGCTGCTGGCCGCCTTCAGCGCCGCCTGCCTGCTGCTGCGCCTGCATGTCGGCGTACATTTTCTCGCCCAGCTTCTGGGAGGCGGTCGACAGCGCCGCCACCTTGGCGTCGATCTCGGCCTTGTCGCCAGCCTTGATCGAGCCTTCGACTTCGGTGATCGCCGCTTCGATGGCTTCTTTCTCGCCCGCTTCGAGCTTGTCGCCGTATTCGGTCAGCGACTTGCGGGTCGAGTGCACCAGGGAATCGGCCTGGTTGCGCGACTCGGCCAGTTCCTTGACCTTCTTGTCTTCTTCGGCGTTGACTTCGGCGTCTTTCACCATTTTCTGGATCTCCGCTTCGGTCAGGCCCGAGTTGGCCTTGATCGTGATCTTGTTCTCTTTGCCGGTGGCCTTGTCCTTGGCGCCCACGTGCAAGATGCCGTTGGCGTCGATGTCGAAGGTCACTTCAATCTGTGGCGTGCCGCGCGATGCCGGCGGAATGCCCTCGAGGTTGAATTCGCCCAGGCCCTTGTTGCCGGCGGCGATTTCGCGCTCGCCCTGGTAGACCTTGATGGTCACCGCAGGCTGGTTGTCGTCGGCCGTCGAGAAGACCTGGCTGAACTTGGTCGGGATGGTCGTGTTCTTGTGGATCATCTTGGTCATCACGCCGCCCAGGGTTTCGATACCCAGCGACAGAGGCGTCACGTCCAGCAGCAGCAAGTCCTTGCGCTCGCCCGACAGGACCGAACCCTGGATCGCGGCGCCGACGGCGACGGCTTCGTCAGGGTTGACGTCCTTGCGTGGCTCCTTGCCGAAGAATTCCTTGACCTTTTCCTGCACCTTAGGCATGCGGGTCATGCCGCCGACCAGGATGATGTCGTCGATGTCGGAAACCTTGACGCCGGCATCCTTGATCGCCATCTTGCATGGCTCGATGGTGGCCAGGATCAGTTCCTCGACCAGCGACTCGAGCTTGGCGCGGGTCATCTTGAGGTTCAGGTGGACCGGCGCGCCGTTCGCCATGGCGATGTACGGCTCGTTGATTTCGGTCTGCTGCGACGACGACAGTTCGATCTTGGCGCGCTCGGCGGACGCCTTGATGCGCTGCAGGGCGATCGGATCCTTTTTCAGGTCCAGGCCGTTGATCTTCTTGAATTCGTCGATGATGAAGTCGATGATGCGCTGGTCGAAGTCTTCGCCGCCGAGGAAAGTGTCGCCGTTGGTCGACAGCACTTCGAACTGCTTTTCGCCATCGACGTTGGCAATTTCAATGATCGAGACGTCGAAGGTGCCGCCGCCCAGGTCATACACGGCGATCTTGCGGTCGCCCTTGTCGGTCTTGTCGAGGCCAAATGCCAGTGCGGCAGCGGTTGGCTCGTTGATGATGCGCTTGACGTCCAGGCCCGCGATACGGCCGGCATCCTTGGTTGCCTGGCGCTGCGAGTCGTTGAAGTAGGCCGGCACGGTAATGACCGCTTCGGTCACTTCTTCGCCCAGATAGTCTTCGGCCGTCTTTTTCATCTTGCGCAGCACTTCAGCGGAGACCTGCTGTGCGGCCAGTTTTTTGTCGCGCACGCCGATCCAGGCATCGCCGTTGTCGGCTTTGACGATCGAGTAAGGCATCAGGCCGATGTCCTTCTGCACTTCTTTTTCGTCGAATTTGCGGCCGATCAGGCGCTTGACTGCGAACAGGGTGTTCTTCGGGTTGGTGACGGCCTGGCGTTTCGCCGGCGCGCCAACGAGAATCTCGCCATCTTCTTGGTAAGCAATAATGGAAGGCGTCGTACGCGCGCCTTCAGCGTTCTCGATTACCTTTGGCTGACCATTTTCCATGATCGCGACGCAGGAGTTCGTCGTTCCCAGGTCGATACCGATAATTCTGCCCATGATTTTTTCCTTTTATTTACTTAGTTTCAGATGACTTGGATATTTGGTGAATTCGCGTGCTTTCAAGACCTTGCAGCACGCGTATATGCATTTATTTCGCTTGTGCCGCGGTAACAATGGCCGGACGCAGCAGGCGGTCGGCAATCATGTATCCTTTTTGCAACACATTGACCACCGTATTGGCTTCCTGCTCGGCAGGAACCACGGCGACGGCCTGGTGTTTCATCGGATCGAGCTTGTCGCCCTGAACCGGCAAAATTTCGACCAGGCGGTTCTTTTCGAACGCCGAGGTCAGCTGCTTGAGCGTCATTTCGACGCCTTCCTTGAGCGACTCGATCGACGGCGTTTCCACTTTCAGCGCCATTTCCAGGCTGTCGCGCACGGGCACCATGGCCTCGGCGAAGCTTTCGATGGCAAATTTATGGGCCTTGCTGACGTCTTCCTGAGCGCGGCGGCGAATGTTTTCCCCTTCGGCCTTGGCGCGCATGAAGGCGTCGTGCATCTCGGCCAGCTTGGCTTCGGTGGCGCCCAGTTGCTGTTCCAGTGCCGACTCGGCCGTTTCCGGCGCGGCTGCCTCGATCGGCTCTTCCGCAGGAGTGGTCACTTCTTGGTTTTCTTGGTCTTGCATCGAAAAAACTCCTACTATCAATGACTTAGCGGTTTAATGTGGCGTGGCGTGCTAATCACACAGCGCTAGAGATGGGGCTAGAAGCCACAGTTTCAAGGGGGACCCGTGATCCGCCCGAATGTAAGCAATGTTACAAATTTTACCAATTGGGGGATTTACTACGTCAAGGGACGGTTTACTATGTAGTGACGGTGCTTCACATAGCGAATGTTCGCCACGAAGCACCACACAGGAGTTCCGTCATGAAGTTGCCGTTGCTTGTAGCCAGTGTCGTCGCGTACACCATGCTCGCCGTGGCATGGATCGTCTACGCCGGCCTGACGCCCCCCAACCCGCTATTCTAACAGGCTGCGTTCCTCACTTCGCACCGAGCGCCAGCGCGCGAGCCCGCCCTGCTTCCGCGTCCAGCTGCTTGGCGTCGCGCTGCGCAGTGGTCAGCATGGTCGGCCAGCCTAGCAAGTGCTGCTCGGCAATATCGGCCAGCCCCGCGATCCACACCGGCGCCTCGTTCAGGCAGGCGATGTAGTTGAATTGCTTGCCGCCGGCGGCCAGGAAGTCGTGCCGCGCCTCGATCGCGATCTCTTCCAGCGTTTCAAGGCAATCGCTGGTAAATCCAGGACACACCAGGTCGACCGATTTGACGCCTTCTCGCGCCAGCTTGTCCAGCGTGGGCGCGGTGTAAGGCTGCAGCCATTCGGCCTTGCCGAAGCGCGACTGGAATGTCACCAGGTACTGCCCTTCCTTCAGGCCGAGCTCGGCCGCCAGCAGGCGGGCTGTCTTGTGGCATTCGCAATGGTAGGGGTCACCCAGCAGCAAGGTACGCTTGGGCACGCCGTGGAAACTCATCACCAGCTTGTCGCCGCGGCCATTGGCTTGCCAGTGCGCCAGGATGGTATCGCGCAGCGCCACGATATAGCCGGGATGGTCATGGTAGCTCCTCACCATGCGCAATTCGGGAATGTTGCGCACCTGCGCGTAATGGGCGAACACGGCGTCGTTGATGGAGCCGGTGGTGGTGCCCGAATACTGCGGATAGGCGGGCAGGATGGCCACCCGCTCGCAGTGCTCGGCCTTGAGCTGTGCCAGCACCTCGGGCAGCGAGGGCGAGCCGTAGCGCATCGCCATGGCGACCGTCACCTTGTGCCCGCGCTCGCCCAGCGCGCCGCGCAGCAGCATCGCCTGCCTGGTCGTGTGCACCTTCAAGGGCGAACCGTCGGCGCTCCAGATCGACGCGTACTTGGCGGCCGACTTCGATGAGCGGAACGGCAGGATCACCAGGTTCAGGATCAGCCACCAGAGGAAACGCGGGATCTCCACCACGCGCGGGTCGGACAGGAACTCCTTCAGGTAGCGCCGCACTGCCGGAGCGGTCGGCGCGTCGGGCGTGCCCAGGTTGACCAGCACAATGGCAGTTCTGCCAGGCGTGCCGTGGGTGTGAGGGGGTTCTTTGCGATAGGCCATGGTGGGTGTCCAGAGTGAGCGGGCAAGCACCGGCATTATAGTTCCGGCCGGGCCGGGACGCGCTATTCGTACAGCGTGCCGATCGCCAGCGGGCGTTTTTCCGCAATCACCTCGCCCGCCTGCGGCCAGTCGGCGAAGCGGTAGGTCGCCACCTTGTACAAGTCCATGTTCCCGCCTTCGAAGGGCAGGCCGTCGGCGGCGGGAATCGCGCCGGCCTTGCCGCCGGCGCGAAACTCGATCGCCGAGTCGGAGGAGGCCAGCGGATAGATGAACCGGACGCCGACGCATTTCTTCCCCCACATGCGAAACAGGCTGCCGTCCTCGCGCTGCGCGCTGAGCAGCTGTTCGCAGGCGGCGCGCAGTACGGCAGCGTCATACACGCCATCGTCCTTCTCCCTGATCGTGAAGCGGCCGCTAAAGCGGTAAAAGCCGGCTTGCCGGTTCAGGCGCAGTACCGCATCCTCGTCGTAAGCCTGCTTAAGCAGCGGAAGCGTGGCGCGGCCGATGGCATCGACCTCAATGGTGAGGGCGCTCGTTTTACCAGTGAGCTCGATGCGCAATCCCTCGACGGACAAACCCGGCTGGCGCGGCCGGATCTGCATATGGGCCTGGATCAGCGGGCGCGAGCGCGTAGCGCGTTCATAGCGCGCGGCCGCCTTGTAGGCATGGCGGTAGCTACCCCATTCCGCGTCGCGCGCGGCGACGATGGTCACGCTCGGCATTTCCTGCAGCTGTTCGGCGCCGGCCGGCCACGGCAGCAGGGCTACTGCGAGAAAGACATATCTGCTCATGGAATCGGGTTTCCGGGTTGGTTCAGGCGCAGCGGCGATTCTAGGGGATAGCCGGTATTTTGCCTATATGCTTTTTGGCACTTACCGCTGTGGCACGACGGCGCGTACAATTGCCCCGTTCCGAACCCTCCCGCAGGCATATCCCCGAATGTTAGATTGGTACCGCTCGAACCGCGCCGGCGCAGCTGGCGTGCTGGCCTGTTTTTTTTTCGGGGGCATCGAAATCCTGGTCCTGCTGCTCGACGGCGTCAAAACGTCGGACCTGTACACGCCATCGGGCCTGCTGGCCCAATTCGTGGCCGGTCTGTTCACCGATCCCCCTTCGCTGGTAAGCGCAGGAACAGCGCGCAAGGAATTGACCAGCAATCTGGTGATGGGCGCGCACATGCTGATCGCGCTGGTGTTTCCGCTGCTGCTGTGGATACGCACCGGCATCAGGCGCCCGTCGCCGCTGGCCCACGCGCTGCTGGCGCTGCAAATCCTGCTCGGGGTGGCTGTCGCTTCGTCGCTGTTGTATGTGCTGGCGGCCCAGCTGGCGGTCATCCTGCCGCTTAGGCAGGGCCGCAAGTGGCTGGCTGCGGAAATCCTGCTGCTGTGCGCCGCGTATCTGCGCGTGACGGTGTTTGCCAACATGGGATGGGGCGATAGCACTGTCACGATGGTACTCATGTACGCCGTGCTCGGCATGGTATTCCAGGTCCTGGTGTTCGCCGTCGCCCGGCTCGCGGTAGGCGAGCGCGCGGCCCGCGTCACGCTGGCCAGGTCGCACGCGTCGCTGCTGGCCACGCAGGCCATGCTGGCCGACACCGTGCGCGGCACGGAACGAACCCGCATCGCGCGCGACCTGCACGACGCCGTCGGCCACCACCTGACCGCGCTCAATCTCCACCTGGACCTGTCGCTGCGCCAGATCGCCGCCGACGCGCCCGAGTCGCTCCATACCTCGCGCGAACTGGCGCGCACGCTGCTGACCGAAGTGCGCGAAGTCGTCAACAGCGAGCGTAACGAACAGCGCATCAACCTGCGCGCGGCCATCGCCACGATGTGCGCTGGCATTCCGACGCCGGCCATCCGTTTCGACTACGACGCACAGCTCGACATCACGTCGCCAATGCTCGCTCACACCCTGTTTTACTGCGTCCAGGAAGCGCTCACCAATGCCATGCGCCATGCCGACGCCGACCTGATCACGATCGACATCCGGGGCGGCGACCACGAGCAGGTGCTGTTGACGGTACAGGACGACGGCTGCGGCGCGCGGGGCGCGCATGAGGGCAACGGGATGCGCGGCATGCGCGAGCGGGTCACCGAGCAGGGCGGCACGTTAGTGGCGAGCGCTGAACCTGGCTACCGTCTGGCCATCGCCCTGCCCCTGGCCTGGAGCGGCGCATGATCCGGGTTGCGCTGGTCGACGACCAGACGCTGGTGCGCAGCGGCATCCGCGGCCTGCTCAACCTGACACCCGACATCCGCGTGGTAGCCGAGGCGGCCGACGGCGCCGACGCCATGGCCGCCATGGCCGGCAGCGGCGTCGACATCCTGCTGCTCGACGTGCGCATGCCGACCATGTCGGGTATCGAGCTGCTGCGCCAGCAGCAGGACAAGCTGCCGCCGACAATCTTCCTGACCACCTTCGACGACAACGATACCCTGTTCGCTGCCATGCGTATGGGCGCCAAGGGCTTCCTGCTGAAGGATATTTCGCTCGAACGCCTGGCCGAGGGCATTCGCAGCGTGGCCGCCGGCCACACGCTGTTCCGGCCCGCGCTCACCGAACGCAAGCGCGCCAACTACGAGCGCGGACCGAGCGCGCCGGTGACCGGCGCCATGCGCGCCGGCCTGACCGACCGCGAGACCGAAGTGCTGGCGCTGGTGGCGGCAGGTTTCAACAATGGCGAAATCGGCACCGCGCTCGGCACGGCCGAAGGCACGGTCAAGAACCACGTGGCGAGCATCCTCTCCAAGCTTGGCGTACGCGACCGCCTGCGCGCGGTCCTGCTCGGCCTCGAATTTGGCTACATTTAATCCATGGGATCCGATTGAAAACTTATTTCGCCATAGCGGCCCTGCTGTGCGGCTGCGCGCCAGCGCTGGCCGAACCTACCCATATGGGGATGCCCGAGGGCTCCAAGGACGTTTACCTGTCGGCCCTGGCCTACAATGGGCCAAGCAGGATCGGCAGCAAGGAGCACAGGCTGAGGGTGCTGCCGCTGATCTCGGCGCAGTGGTCCAACGGCGTGTTCATCAACATGAACACGGTGGGGGTGCAGCTATCCGACGAAACCAATATGGAATACGGCGTGATGCTGACGCCGTCTTTTACACGCACCGAGTCGAAGCGGCGCTTTACGCCGGAGGCAGGCGCCTTCTTCAAATACCAGATCGCCTATGGCTTGGGCCTGAGCTCGAGCCTGATGTACGGCGGCACCACCGACCACCGCGGCCTGCGCCTGAACCTGGGGGCCGAGCTGTCGATGCCGGTGGCTGAACATCAATCGCTGGGGCTAAATGCCGGCGTCAGACTGGCCAACCGGTCGGCCCTGCAGGCCGACTATGGCGTGGCGCCCGGCCTTCCCCGCGCCGCGCATGAGGTCAGGAGCGGAGTCATGGGCACCAGTATCAGCGCCCAATGGCGCTGGCAGGTCAGCAATAAATACTCGCTCAGATCCTCACTCGAATTTGACCGGCTGCGCGGCAGCGCGGCGAGCAGCCCGCGCATCGAACAGGCGGACGGCGTGAGCGTGGTGACCGTCCTTACCTATCGTTTCTAGAAATTGAATTTGAGTCCCGCCTCGAGCACCCGGTTTTTAATCTTGCCAGAATTGACACTGCCGTAGTTGGTATATTCCGCCGTCAACGAGAGGTTTTCGGTAAGGCGGTAGGCGGCGCCGATGCCCACCAGCGGCTTCGTCTCGGCCAGCTTCCCCGAATCGTCGCCCATGCCGGAAGCCTCGACGCCGTGGCGCGCGACACCGAGTTTGCCGAACAGCGAGAACGATTTACCGAGCGGTATGGTGCCCTTGGCGGCAAGGTGCCAGGCGTCCATTTCAATTGCCCCCGGCGAGGCGAACTTGAATTTTCCGAAATTGATATACCCGCCTTCGAGCGCGACATTGTCGGTCAACTCGTAGCCCCCGTACAGCTTGAACGGACGCGGGTGATTCGTGTTTTTCTCTGCAACGCCGGCATTGTTACCAATGATCAGGCTGCCGCCTGTGCCGATGGTCGCGCCGGCATACATGGCATTGTCGGCGGCACGGGCGGCCGGCAAGGCAAACATCGCTGCCAGGGCCAGGGTGGGGTACAGGTTCTTGTTCATCGATTTCCTTAAATAGGTAAGGTGGGACTGGTTCAGCGCAGCGCTGAACCAGTGGCCACAGTGTAGGGAATCAACAGCAATCGCGCATGTGCCTAAAGGACCAGAGAGGAAAAAATTGCCGTCAGCGACAGGATTGCTGGTTGATGCTTCGGCACCGGCGTGGCCGCGAAACGCGACACCCGGCGCCTGAACTGGTGCGTCATACTCAAATGTGATGGCTCTCCCGCATGGGAGCTGGCGTTGAGCGTGTACCTATCTTAGGCCAATCCGCCGGCAGCGGCATGTGCCGGAAGATAGAGACAGCCAGCATGACTATTGGCACTACCGGTTCGCTGGCGTCAATCGCTTGCCACTTCAGGAGGCAGGCCGTTCACGGCATCCCGCAATTGGCGCGGAAGGCACAGACGCAGCAAGATTGATGGCATCAGAATGACGGCAATGAAGCGTCCCATGCCGGTATTGCTATTCCACAGGAAGAGCACGACAGCGCCGTAGCCCCACCACCACGGCAACAGCAGCACGGCGGACAGGCCGCTCAGAAGCAAAAGAAAGAGTAAGGCGCCTGCCAGCACAAGGGCGCCCAGCGAAAAGTCACGGGCGCTGTTGCCAGGCTTAGCCGGCACTGTACACCTTCAGCACGCGGCCGTAACCGATGGTGCCGATTTCCCACAAGTTGAACTCGTCGCGCTTTTGGAAGAACGGCACGGCCAGGTGCGGGAACAGAAACTCGATGTCGAGCGTCACGGTGCTGCCCAGGTCCAGCCCCCCGGGCGGGGCTTCGCAGCGGAATGAAAAATGCTGGCCGCGCGCGTTCAGGATGCCGCGGTATTCACCCCCGGGGATCGGCTCGGCGCGGCCGCCCCGCTCCGTGCTGAGCAACTTGATTTGCACGGCGATGTGCGGAAAAAGGACGAGGTCGCTCATGGCAAGCCTTTCATGAAGCCAGCAGTTCGCGCGCGTGCTTGCGCGTGGTGGCCGTAATTTCCAGCCCGCCCAGCATGCGCGCCACTTCCTCCACGCGCGCCTTGCTGTCGAGGACATCGATATGCGACACCGTCTTGCCGTTGTCGGTGGTGCCCTTGGCCACCTGGAAGTGCTGGTTGGCCTGGCTGGCCACCTGCGGCAGGTGCGTCACGCACAACACTTGGCGCTCCTGGCCCAGGCGCTTGAGCAGCCTGCCCACCACCTCGGCCACGGCGCCGCCGATGCCGCTGTCGACTTCATCGAAGATCAGGGTCGGCGTGGTGGTGGCGTTGGATGTGATGACCGAGATCGCCAGCGCGATGCGCGCCAGCTCGCCGCCCGAGGCCACCTTCGCCAGCGGGCGCGGGGCCACGCCGGCGTGCCCGGCCACCAGGAACTCGACCTGTTCGACGCCGCTGCTGGCAGGCTCGCACGGATTGAGGCCGACCACGAAACTGCCGCCCGTCATGTTCAGTTCCTGCATCGCGGCCGTCACCTGAGTACTCAGCATGGCAGCGGCGGCGCTGCGCATCTTCGACAGTTTCTTGGCCGCCGTCATGTAGCTGGCCGCGATTTTTTCTTCCTGCTTGCGCAGGCCATCGAGGTCGCTGGCGTCGGCCAGTTGCTTGAGCCGCTCCGACAAGCTGGCGTACTCGCCGGGCAGTTCTTCCGGCGTCACGCGGAACTTGCGCGCGGTGCCGTGAATGGCTTCGAGGCGCGCTTCTACCTGGCGCAGGCGCTCCGGATCGAGGTCCACCTTGTCCAGGTAATCGTTGAGTGCGTACACGGCTTCCTGCAGCTGGATGCGGGCTGGCTCCATGCAGTCGAGCACCGGCTGCAGCTGGATGTCGATGTCGACTAGTTTACCCAGCTTCTGGTTCAGCGACGCCAGGCGCGACAGGATCGGATGGTCCGATTCCGAGATCGCCGCCAGCGCCTCCTGCGCGCCTTCGAGCAGGCTGGCCGCATGCGACAGGCGGCTGTGCTCATTGCCGATCTCGGCCCACTCGCCCGGCTTCACGGCGAGCTTTTCCAGTTCGCCCACCTGCCACTCGAGCCGCTCGCGTTCGATCAGCACGTTCTTGGCATTGGTTTCGAATTCCTCGCGCTGGCGGCTCAACGCGCGCCAGCTCTTGAAGGCGGCAGCCACGGCCTGCGCCTCGGCGCCGGCATCCTTGAGGGCGGCCTGGTTGTCGAGCAGCGCGCGCTGCGCGTCGGACTTGAGCAGCGACTGGTGCGCGTGCTGGCCGTGGATGTCGACCAGCATGTCGCCCAGATCACGCAACTGGGTTGCGGTGGCGGCGATGCCGTTAATGAAAGCCTTGGAGCGGCCCGCATTGTCGATCACGCGGCGCAGCAGCGCGCCGCCCTCGTCAATGGCAAACTCGTTCTGTTCGAGCCAGGCCTGGGCCGCGCCGTCGACCGAAAAGTCGGCCGTGATGTCGGCCTTGGGCGCGCCTTCGCGCACCACGGAAGCGTCGCCGCGCCCGCCCAGCGCCAGCTGCAGCGCGTCGATCAGGATCGACTTGCCGGCGCCGGTCTCGCCGGTAAACACCGAGAAGCCGCTCGAAAATTCGAGCTCGATCGATTCGACAATGACGAAATCGCGGATGGAAAGTGTACGCAGCATGAAGTATTCGGATTCTGTTTGGTCAGTGGGGAGGCAGCGCGCTAGCGCAGCTTGCCGTCGCCCGAGGGATATTCGTTCCAGTGCAGCTTTTCGCGCAGCGTGTCGTAGTAGCTCCAGCCTTCCGGATGCAGGAAGGTGATGTGGTTGGGCGAACGCGCAATGACGATCTGGTCGCCGTGCGCCAGACTGGCGAAGGTTTGCATGTCGAAGTTGACGCTGGCGTCGCGCCCGGCCACGATTTCGATCACGATTTCGCTCGAGTCGGGCACCACGATGGGCCGGTTCGACAGCGCATGCGGCGCAATCGGCACAAGCACGATGCCGTTCAGGCTTGGATGGAGCAACGGCCCGCCGGCTGACAGCGCGTAGGCCGTCGAGCCGGTGGGCGTGGAAATGATCAGGCCGTCGGAGCGCTGGTTGTACATGAAATGGTCGTCGACCGTCACCTTCAGTTCGACCATGCCGGCGCCGGCGCCGCGCGCCACCACCACGTCGTTGACGGCCAGGCCGTTGGCGATCATGGCGCCGCCGCGCATCACGCACCCTTCGAGCAGGGTGCGCTTCTCGGCCCGGGCCTTGCCGCCCAGGATCTCGCCGAGCACGGGAATCATGCGCTCGATCGGGATATCTGTCATGAAGCCCAGGCGCCCCTGGTTGATGCCGATCAGCGGCACATCGTACGGCGCGAGTTTACGCGCGATGCCCAGCATGGTGCCGTCGCCGCCCATCACCACCGCCGCGCTGGCGCACTTGCCGATGCCCGCCACGTCCATCGCCTCGAGGCCCGGCAGGCCGAGATGGGCGGCCGTTTCGGCCTCCAGCACCACCCGGTAGCCGGCACCCTGCAGGAAATCGACGATGCTGCCGACCGGCTCGGCGATGCCGGCCGTGTTGGGCCGCACGACAAGCGCAATGGTCTTTTTCGTATCAAGCGGAGCGGGCATGGAAATCTCGGCGGTTGGGGGTAGCGACAGGCTGGAGATTAACCCATAATGCCTGCTTCTGCCATAGAGCATGTCGGGCAGGAATGCTGTACGCATAGACAGTATAGGGTGCCGCGGCGCTTTCCGGCAAGCGCGGCCAGACGACCTCATTCACCTACAGGGATTCCCATGGCAAAAGTTCTCGGTATCGGCGGCGTGTTCTTTAAATCGGACGACCCGCAAGCCCTGATGGCGTGGTACCAGGCGACCCTGGGACTGCCAACGGATTCGGCCGACTATGCGTCCTTCTTCGCGGCCACCATGCCGCCAGGCGGCTGCACGGTGTTTAGCCCGTTCAAGACCGGCAGCGACTACTTTGCGCCATCCAAGCGCGAATTCATGTTCAACCTGATTGTCGATGACCTCGACGGCGCGCTGCGCCAGGTAACGGCTGCCGGCGCCGAGCTGGCCGGCGAACCGCAATCGTTCGACTATGGCCGCTTCGGCTGGTTTATCGACCCGGATGGCAACAAGGTCGAATTGTGGGAGCCATCGGCTGCCGGCTTCAGTGCATGATTGCAAGGCCGACGGTGGCCAGTATCGCCACCAGGATGGAGAGCACGTGCAGCACCGACAGCACCACCCAGCGCAGCCCCGTGGCCAGTAGCGAGCCGCCGTACACGCGGCGCATGGCTTTCGGCAGGTAGGCGAACAGCCACAGCCACAGCGCGAAGGTGAGCAATCCCCAGCCCAGATTGCTCGCCAGGATCAGGATGCCGAACATCGCGAACGCGAAGGCGTTGGTATGCAGCGCGAATAGCAGGTGTTCGCCGTAACGCCGTCCCGAGCCAAAATAGAGCAGCTTCAGGTACAGGGCGAACAGCGGCATCAGGCAAAACATCGCGTAGGGAACGTAGGAAAATAAGGCGCCAGTCAGCAGCCTGTCGCGCTCGGGCTCGGGCTTTTTCATGAACGCTTTGAACTTCGCCGTCAGCTCGGGGGCGAAGGAAATGTTCAAATCGGCGTTGTCCGCTTCCATGATCTTCATGGAGCTCGCCGGCTTGCCGGTCGTTTCGTCACCGTAATCGGCAACCGGCAGGCCTACCACCTTGACCAGGGCAAAGAACAGGACGGACAGGCTCAGGTACACGCGCAGCGGTTGCACGTAACGCGCGCGCCGCCCGGCGAGGTATTCGGCGCTCAGGAAGCCCGGCTTGAACAGCAGGCAGGCCAGCGTCTTCCACAAGCGCCCCTCCAGCGCCACATAGTGCCCGACGAACTCGTGGATGAATTCGCCCGCGCTGGGGACATGCAGGGTGGTCTCCTGGCCGCACAGGGCGCAATAATGGTAGGTGACGGCCGCGCCGCAGTTGTGGCAATGGCTTGGTTCTTCATGCTGGACCGGATCGGCTGTCACTGGACGTTCTCTTGTATGTCGCAATCCCAAATGGTAACCCAATTGCGCGACCGGCTTGGTGGTGAAAGGCTACCATTCGCCCAAGAGAAACAATCGAAGGAGCACGAGATGGTAGCCGAGACCCCCGACCGCAAGATCAACACCGACGCCAAGATCAAGGACGACGGCGCCAAGCGCCTGCCGCACGAGCGCGACGAATCGCCCGACGGGCACAACAAGGCGCCGCGCGGCGTCATGAAGCAAGCCGCCGACGACCTGGCGCAGGGCTTGGTCGACACCGACCTGCACGGCATGCGCGGGGTCGAGGAATCGGTCGATACGCCAGGTGCGGCGGGCGAGGCCAGGCCGCACGCAGATGCCGAAAAAGGCATGCGCCACCACGATTCGACCGCGCCCGTGAACGGCAAAAAGTAGGTTCATCACTGATTACCGGGATAGGCCGCTTTGATCTACAGAAAGAAGAAAGCGGTGTCTCGGCCTCTCATCCACTGCCCCCCTAGAGACGCTCGTCGAGCGCCTTGCGCACGCGCCTGGACTCGGCCACTAAAACCCATCAAAGCATCGCTCGACGCGTGACAATTGGCACGATTTCGCAATACTGCTGCCGAAATTGTTAGATAAGCTGCTGCAGGTTTAACAATGCAATGTTGTTAAATCGGAATGATTTTCCCAAAAATCATTACCTAAAAAACCTATAAATCATATCGACGGAGACTTTTAATGTTTAAACGCATTACTTTGGCGGCAGTTTTATTATCAGCAGGCATCACCGCCGCACACGCAGCAGAACCCCTCTTTTTTAACAACGGCGGCTCGCAGAAAATGTCGGCAGCGTCGGCCAGCGCGGCCGGCTCGCCCTTTGCGGGCGAGCGCAAGGTGCGCAGCGCCCGTGTCGGCCTGCAAGCGAACCCGGCCGCAGCAGCGGCCAGCGAGCTGACCTTGCCCTTACCGGACGGCAGCCAGTTCAATGCCAAGCGCTTTACCAGCTATGCGACGACCAGCGGCGCCACGGTATGGGTCGGCAAGCACAGCACTGCGGCAATCGGCAGCCCCGAGTCGGCCGCTGAAGAAACGGTTCTGGTGCTCAGGAACGGCAAGGTCACCGGTACCATGCGCCACCAGGGCAAGCTGTACCAGATCCGCTCGGCCCCGGACGGTAGCCATGGCGTGGCTGAAATCGATACCACCCAGTTCCCGCCCGACCACTCCGAGGCCGAGTACAAGCAGCAGGTAGCCCAAAGCGCCGCGCCCGCACGCGCACCATCGTTGATCTCGCCGATGCTGCTCGAGACCCCGGTGATCCGCGTGCTGGTCAACTACACGCCTGCCGCCAAGGCTTCCACCAGCGACATCGCCGGCCTGATCGACCTGGCGATCGCCGAAACCAACCAGGGCTATGTGAACGGCGGCGTTAACGCGCGGGTCGAACTGGCTCATGCGGCGCCGGTGACCTACACCGAAAGCGGCGACAACGGCACCGACCGCACGCGCTACGTGGCGACCGCCGACCGCGTGATGGACGAAATCCACACCCAGCGCAGCACCTACGCCGCCGACGTCGGCGTCCTGCTCACCGAAGGCAACACCGATGGCTGCGGCATCGCCGCCATCAACGCCCAGGCGAGTTCGGCGTTTGCGGTGGTCGTGGCCAGCTGCGCCACCGGCAACTACTCGTTCGGCCACGAACTGGGCCACCTGTATGGCGCCCGCCACAATCCGGAATCGGACCCCACCAGCACGCCATACGCCTATGGCCACGGCTACATGGCGCCAAGCAAAACCTGGCGCACCATCATGTCGTATCCGTGCCCAAGCAGCTGCCCGCGCCTGAACTGGTGGTCCAACCCGGCCAAGTTGCGCGACGGCGTCCCGATGGGCACCACCAGCGTTTCCAACAATGCGCGCGTGCTCAACGAACGCGCCGCTACGCTGGCCGCCTTCGTCGGTGCGCCGATCGTCAACGGCGTCTCGGTCACCAATACGAGCGATTACGCGATCCCGGACAACAACGTTACCGGCGTGTCGAGCCCGGTATCGGTGGCGACCGCCGGCAATGCCGGCACCGTGACCCTGGATGTCAGCATCATCCATCCCTACATCGGCGACCTGGTGGTGGACCTGATCGCGCCTGACAACACGGTCTACAACCTGCACAACCGTACCGGAGCGGGCACCGCCAACATCGTGCGCAGCTACAGCGTCAGCGTGGGCAGCAAGTCGCGCGTGGGCACCTGGAAACTGCGAGCCGTCGACCGCGCAGCCCAGGACATCGGCCGCATCGATAGCTGGACCTTCAAGTCCCAGTAATACCCGCCGTAAGCATCGGGGTCAGGCCGCCATGCGGGGTCTGACCCCAAATATTGCCCACCGGATCTATGTGCGTCCCCGTACAGAAAGACGCGGGCATGGGGTCCAAGATGGCTCCCTATTCAAGAATAAAACAAGGGAGTTCATCATGATCAAACGTTCAGGAAGCGCCGTCTGGAGTGGCGGCCTCAAAGATGGTAAAGGCAGCATTTCGACCCAGAGCGGCGTGCTCGACAACACCCAATACGGCTTCAATACCCGTTTCGAAAACGGCCCGGGCACCAACCCCGAGGAACTGATCGGCGCCGCGCATGCGGGCTGCTTCACGATGGCGCTGTCGGCCAAGCTCGGCGAAGCGGGCATGACCGCCACCAAGCTGATGACCACCGCGACGGTCACGCTGGACAAGGTCGACGACGGCTTCACGATTTCGGCGGTGCACCTGACGCTGGTGGCGAACATCCCGGGCGCCAATCAGGAAGCCTTCGAAGCGGCGGCCCTGGAAGCGAAGCAGAACTGCCCCGTGTCCAAGCTGCTCAACGCCACCATCACGCTCGACGCGCGCCTGGAGTCCTGAGCGGGTAAAATCGCATCTCTTCCCCCAACTCAAGGATTACGATGCGCATCCTGCACACCATGCTCAGGGTTGGCGACCTGCAGCGCTCGATCGATTTTTACACGCACGTGCTCGGCATGAAACTGCTGCGCACCAGCGACAACCCCGAGTACAAGTACACGCTCGCCTTTGTAGGCTACGGCAACAACCCGGACCACGCGGAGCTGGAGCTGACCTACAACTGGGGCGTGGACAAGTACGAGCTGGGCAGCGCCTACGGCCACATCGCCATTTCCGCCGACGACATCGTGGCCGCCTGCGAGCTTGCCAGGTCGAACGGCGGCAACGTCACGCGCGAGCCGGGCCCGGTCAAGGGCGGCAGCACGGTGATCGCCTTCCTGACCGACCCCGACGGCTACAAGATCGAACTGATCGAACGCAAGGATGGCGCGCGCGGCGCGGGCGTACATACATAATTTGCAAGAATGCAATAAATAGGGCTATAGTCATCTTCCACCCATCGCGGAGATCAACAAGATGGCTATCAACCCATTGCTGACACCACGGCGAGCACGCGCGGCGCTCCTGTCCTTGCTGCTGGCCGCGCCGGCCGCGCTGGCGCAGCCTGCCATCACGGTGCCGACGGGCGGCTTCACGCCGCCGCCGCTCACCGCCGAGATGGCGTTTTCCACGCGCTGGCAATCGCGCGTCAGGCTCGGTCAGGACATGTCGGCCATCAGTTCGGCCCCCTTCACCATCAGCGCGCGTTTCTTCCGATCTACCGGGTGCCCCACTTCGGCGCCGTGATCGGCATGTCCGGTCGCAGCGGCAAGTTCGCCATCGGCCAATCGTTCACCTCGGGCGAGAAGCCGAGCTGGGCCAAGCCCGCCATCGGACTGATGCTGGGCGGAACCCAAAGCACGTATGAAGCCGAATCGAAGCTCAAGCTGAACCAGTGGAACCATCTGGCCGTCGTGTTCGTGCCGAAGCAGGGCTGGACCACCTACCTGAACGGCTTCAACATCGGCACTGCCCCCGACAACGGCTTTCGGGCGATGGGCGAATTGTCGGTCGGGCGCGTCAACGAAGAGGCCAAGGACTCGCAGTTCTACGGCATGGTCGACGACGTCGCCGTGTTCGAGACGGCGCTGTCGGCGCGCGACATCAACCGCTATGCGGCCATGAAGGCGCTGAGCGGGACCGAAGCGGGCTTGAAGTGGGGCTGGCGCTTCAACGCCGGCGATGAAGTGATGAACGCGCAATCGAAGCCGCCTTTCATCGAGGGCAATGCAAAAAAAGTGATCGTGTCGGCGGACCGTAATCCGAAGGACGTCAACAGCATGCCGGCGCCGGTGCAGGCGCTCAAGTACGACTTGCCCTTCCCTTACGAAGCCGAATACTACGTAGTCCAGGGCAACTCAGGCAACTCGCACCACTGGGGACACTGGGCCTTTACCTGGGACTTCATCTACGCGGGCGACCGCAGCGACAGCCAGGTCGTGCGCGCCGCCAGCGGCAACTTCCAGGCAACCGATATCCTGAACAAGCGCAAGGGTCCGGGCCAGCCGCTGGTCTCGATCGCCGCCGGCACCGTGATGCACGCCAACTGGGAAGTGACCGAAGGCGATGGCAACAAGGTGCCGAACGCCACCATCGTGCGTCATGGACCCGGCGAGTATTCGGCGTACTACCATTTGCGCAAAGACTCGTTCCCGGCGCAGTTCCCGTGGCCAAGCCCGAAGCAGCCGTTCAGCGTCGGCGAATCGGTGTTCGCGGCCATGGACGCCGGCGCCATTCCGGACACTTATCCGAAGATCGCGGCCCACAAGCCGATCGGTACACTCGGCGGCACGGGAATGGAAGCGTGCAAGGATTGCTACCACCTGCATTTCGGCATGCTCGACCAGCTGGACCTGAACAGCTATGGCAAGCGCATCACCAGGCCTGTCCATTTCGCCGAGTTCGAAACCTCGCTCGACCGCATCAGCTGGAAGAACGCGAGCGGCATCCCGGAAGCGAATACCTACGTGCGCCGCAAGATGGCGCCGGGCGGGCGTCCTGCCCGGCCATAGCTATATGCCGACCACGTCCTTGATGCAGGCGTAAAGCGCTTCCCACTGGAAGGGTTTGAAGATGTAGGCGTCCGCGCCCCCCTTCAAGCCCTTCATCACCTGGTCGTCGGACACCTCGGACGTCACCATCACCACCGGCACCTTCGACCATGCGTCCTGACGCCGGATGAAGCCCAGCACGTCGAAACCGTCCTTGCCGGGAGCGCCGGGCAGCACGATGTCGAGCAGCACGATGTCGGGCACCTTGCCGGACTGGATGGCGGCGAGCGCCCTCGGCACGTCGGACGCCACCTGCACGTTCATGCCCTTTTCGGACAGCAGCACCACCAGCAGTTCGGCCAGCTCCTCGTCGTCTTCGACCACCAGCGCGTTCAGGCCGGCGTCACCGCTGGCCGCGGCAAGCATCAGTTTCTTCCCGTACGAATAGAAGCCGGCTGATTTCAGCTCGCTGGCGCCGCGCTTGGCTTGCGCCCACGCCTGCACGCTTTCCTGCGGCGACAGTTCCTCGACGCTGAGCGACGGCAATGCATCGGCAAGGTCGTCCGCCTTGACGCCGCTGGCGCTCCATTCCAGCGCGTCTGCCTGCGCGCTGTCCTTGAATTTGCGGATCAGTCCATGCTCGAGCAGCGCGTCGAACACGGGCGCGTATTTGCCCTCGACCAGGGCGCCGCTGTCGACCAGTGCGCCGACGCTGACACTGCCGTTAACCAGCGCAAGTACACGCGCATGTTCGCGCGCCAGGCTCTTGCCGCCGTTCCTGATTTCGCTCATGCCTTTGGCGGTCTTGCTGAACACAGTCGATTTATCCATGGTCTCTCCTAACGGGGTGTTTGCAGGGCCTCGAGCGCCTGTCCAATACGGGTGATGTCGTGCGGGTGGCGCTGCGGCTGCGCCAGCAGCGCCTTGACCTGGTGCTCGATGCCTGCGGCCTGCTGGCCCAGCGCATCGAAGCCGAAGCTGCCGGCGGCGCCGGCGAGCGAATGGAGCAGCCGGTGCAGCTCCACCCAGTCGCTGTCGTCGGCGCCCCCGCCCTGGCAGCGCGCGAAAGCCTCGTTCATTTTTTCGAAGCGCACATGCAGGCGGCCGCTGAAGACCTTGGCCAGCACGTCCACCTTGGCCTTGATGGCGTCTTCGCCGTTCATGGCGCCGCCTCGTTCCACAGCTGGCGCACCTGCTGCGCCAGTTGCATCGGGTCGAACGGTTTGGCAATCACGCCCAGTGCGCCGAGCGCCTTGTAATGCGCCACTTCGGCCGCCTGCACCTTGGCCGTCATGAAAATGACTGGCGTGGCGGCGGTGTTGGGCAAGGCGCGCAGGCCGGCCAGCGTGGCCGGCCCGTCCATGCCGGGCATCATCACGTCAAGCAGCAGCAGGTCGGGGCGGCACTCGGCCGCCGCCCGCAGCGCTTCCTGGCCCGAGCTGCAGCTGCGCAGCGCCAGCCCGCCCACCACTTCCAGCGCCATCTGCGCGACCATCTGGATGTCGGGGTCGTCCTCCACGTACAGGACAAGTTTGAGTTCGTTCATGTTGATCCGTTCCGGTTTCAGGGCGGCGCCGCCAGCGGCAGCTCGAAAAAGAATTCGGTGCGCACGCCCGGTTCGCTGGTGAAATCGAGCCTGCCGCGATGCTGTTCAATGATCGCTTTCGAAATGTTCAGGCCAAGCCCGGTGCCGCCCTTGGTGCGCGCGTCGGATGCATCGGCCTGCGCAAACTTCTGGAATATGCGGTCGCGAAATTCGTATGGGATGCCGATCCCGTGATCGATCACCGACAGCCGCGCCACGCCGTCAATGCGCTTCAGGCGCACTTCCACCACGTCGCCACCGGGCGCGAATTTGGAAGCGTTCGAGAGCAGGTTGACGATCACCTGCGAGAGCCGGTCGGCATCGGCAGCGACGTAAATGTCGCCAACGTCCGAGCGCAGATCAAAACTGACCTGGAACTGCGACGCGTACGGATGGGTGGCTGCCACGGCATGTTCGACCAGCGCCAGCAGCGGCTGCACCACAGGTTCGAAACGCATGGTGCCCGACTCGATCTTTTCGACGTCGAGGATATCGTTGATCAAGCGCACCAGGCGCGCGCAATTTTTGTTGGCGATTTCCAGCAGCATCCTCGCAGGCGGCGGAATGTCGCCAGCCGCGCCGCCGGCGAGCAGGCCAAGCGAACCGCGGATCGAGGTCAGCGGCGTGCGCAGCTCGTGCGACAGGGTCGAGATGAACTCGTTTTTCAGGCGCTCGACTTTCTTGCGCTCGCTCAGGTCCTGGGCAATGCCGACGAAGCCGGCCAGCGCCTGCTCTTCGTCCCACACCGCCGATATCGACAGCATCACCGGCAACCGCGTGCCATCCTTGCGGATGTAAGTCCATTCGCTCTCGTCGCGCCGGCCCGCGCGCGCCCTTGCGATGAACAGGTCCGGGCCCACCCGCACCGTGCGCCCCAGCTCCTGCGACAAGGCGGCCGCGCGTGCCGTCAGTTCGGCCGGATCGTGCAGGGCGAGCAGCTTGTCCTGGGTGCGCATTTCATCTTCGCTGTAGCCCAGCATGCGCTTGGCGCCGGCGTTGAACATGGACACCTGCCCCTTCGCGTTGACGGCGATGATCGCATAGTCGGTGCTGTCGAGGATGGCCTGCTGCAGGCCAAGCGTTTCGGCCAGCTCGCGATTCTGGCGCAGGGCGGCGTCGGTTGAGCGGCGCCGCTGCGAAATGTCGCGCACCAGCGCGGTGAAGGCGCGCCGTTCGCCGATGCGCATCTCGCTCACCACCAGGTTGGCGGGAAAGCGCGCGCCATTGCGGCGCTGCGCAAATACCTGGCGGTTGAGCGGACCTGCGCTGTCAAGGCCGTGGCGCACCATGGCGCCTATTTCGTCCAGCATGGCCGCGCGCTGATGACGCGCCACCAACACTGCCGCCGGCTTGCCGATGACGTCCTCGGGCCGGTAGCCGAAGATGCGCTGGGCCGCCGGGTTGAAGGTTTCGATGATGCCCCTGTCATCGATGGTCACGATCGCGTCGCCGGCATGTTCGACAATGGCTTGCAGGCGCGCGTCTTTTTCACGCGTGATGGCGGTGGCCTCGCTCAGCGTGTACAGATTGAGTTCGGTCTCGGCCCATTGCGCCAGGTCGCGCAACACGGCGATGTCGTGCGCGCCGAACGCGCGGGCCTGGTGATCGATCAGGCACAGCGTGCCTACCCGCCAACCGGCCACGTCATGGATCGGAATGCCGGCGTAAAAGCACACGCGCGGCTCGCCGGTCACCAGGGGATTGTCGAAAAAGCGCGGATCGGCATGCGCGTCGGGCACCACGAACGGCGCCTCGTCCAGGATCGCATGGCCGCAAAAGGACACGTCGCGCGGGGTTTCCGCGACCGCCAGGCCGGCACGCGACTTGAACCACTGACGGCCGGTGTCGACCAGCGTCACCAGTGCGATCGGGACATGGAACAGGCTTTGCGCGGTACGCGTGATCCGGTCGAAGCGCTCGTCGGGCGGCGTATCGAGCACCTGCAGGCGGCACAAGGCGGCGATGCGTTCGATTTCGTCCGGTGGTTCTGGTGGTTTTAGCAAGGCACGTATCCGTTGTCCAATCAGCCGCGCCTGAGCACGTTTTGATTGATAACTATAGCCTGAAAGCATGCCCGCGCGCGCACAACAACCAAAAGTAGATCTCCGAAAAAAAGCCGCCCAGTTTGACCTGGACGGCTTCTTTTCAGCTACCTGGCGAGACTTACTTCACCAGCAGATTGTTCACCGGGATCAGGTCGGCTTCACGCAGCGAACCGGCTGCCGCTTTCAGGCGCAGCCCGTTGATGATGGTGTCGTAGCGCGCGCGCGACAGGTTGGTGCGGGTCTGGTACAGCTGGCGCTGCGCATTAAGCACGTCGATGTTGATCCGCACGCCCACCTGGTAGCCAAGCTTGTTCGATTCCAGCGCCGAGGTGCTCGACACTTCCGCCGCTTGCAGTGCGCGTACCTGCGCCAGGCCGCTGTTCACGCCCAGGAATGCCTGGCGCGCGTTCTGCGCCGCCACGCGGCGGCTTGCCTCGAGGTCGTTGCGGGCCTTGTCTTCGAGCGCGATCGATTCGCGTACCTTGCTGTTCACGCTAAAGCCGCTGAAGATCGGAATGGCGTACTGGACGCCGATAGCCTTGGTCGTGCCGCTGCTCGTAATGTTGTTGATGCTGTCGGACCTGCGCGACGCATTGGCGACCAAGTCCAGCGTGGGGTAATGGCCGGCGCGGTTTCTCTGGATGTCGCGTTTGGAGGACTCATACGACAGCTCGGCGCTGACAACCGCATAGTTCTGGGTTTCGGCCGACGCCACCCACGGATCGATCAGGGCCGGCGACGGCGTCGCCAGGACCACGCCCGGCTTGAGCGGGGCCAGCGGGCCCGGCGCCTTGCCAATGATGTTTTGCAGTGCGCTGCGCTTGTTTTCCAGGTCATTGATGGCGGCAAATTCCTGCGCCACCACCAAGTCATATGCGGCCTGGGCTTCATGGGTATCGGTGATGGTCTGGGTGCCGACTTCGAAATTGCGCTTGGCCGAAGCCAGCTGTTCGGTGGTGGCGGTCTTTTGCGCGCGATTTAGCTCAACCGCATCTTCGGCAGCGAGCACGTCGAAGTAAGCCTGCGAGGTACGGGTGATCAGGTCTTGCTGCGCCTGGGCGAACTGCGCTTCGCTGATCGACTGCAGCAGCTTGCTCTGCTGATAGGTTTGCCAGTTGGCCCAGCGGAACAGCGGCTGCGACAGGGTCAGGGTATTGATGTTGGTGCGTGAGCGGTCTGGCGACGCATCGGACTCGCCGAGCGCGAAGCTGCCGGTGAAGCCTACGATGGGCAGCAATGAAGCGCGTCCTTGCGGAACCCTTTCCTTGCCCACAGCCAGCGACGCGCGCGCGCTGGCAAAAGTGGCATCATTGGCCAACGCCTGCTGGTAGACCTGGATCAGGTCAGCCGCCTGTGCATTAATCGAAAGAAATGCGCTGGCGATCAGCACGGCGATAAGGGATTTCTGCATTGCATTCTCCATTGGAGTCATCAAAAAAAGGTTAAGAAACTACTGCTTGCCGTTCCCGACGCCTCAGTACGTGGGCATCGCGCTGTCGACCTGCACAGCCCAGGCGTGTATGCCGCCTGTCAAATTAAAAGTCTTGCCAAAACCATTGCGTTCCAAAAAGGCCGCCACCTGCATGCTGCGCGCGCCGTGGTGGCAGATGCAGACGATCTCGGCATCCTCATCGAGTTCTTCGATGCGGGCCGGAATCGTGTTCATGGCGATCTGGGTCGAGCCCGCAATCTTGCATGTTTCAAATTCCCAATTCTCGCGCACATCCAGCAGCATCGGCTGCGGGCGCGACGGGTCGGCCAGCCAGGCCGCCAACTCCGGAGCCGTGAGGTGATTCATGGCTTAAAACGTGAAGCGCGAGGCGGTCACCGCACCGGCCAGCGGCTTGACGTTGGTCTCGAATACCTTGACCGTGTCGTATGCCGTTTCCGACACGCGGGTGACGATCTGGGCCGACATGGCCGGCGCCTGGCCGATGATGGCCGCGATCCGCCCGCCGACCTTGACCTGCTTGAGGAAGGCTTCAGGCAGGGCTTCCAGCGCGCCCGAGATGACGATCACGTCGTACGGCGCACCCTTGTCCCAGCCCTGCGCGCCATTGCCCAGCTCGACGCTGACGTTGCTCACGCCCGCTTTGGACAAATTCGTTTCAGCCATCGTCTTCAGTTCCGGCAGGATCTCGACGGTCGTCACGTGGCGCCCCTTGTGCGCCAGGAGTGCCGCCATGTAGCCGGACCCGGCGCCGATTTCCAATACATTTTCGTGCTTCTTGACTTGAACTTCCTGCAAAATGCGTGCTTCCGTCTTTGGCGTGAACATCGCCTGACCGCCCGGCAAAGGGATTTCGGTATCGACAAATGCCAGCGCCTTGTGCGCGGCCGGAACAAAGTCCTCGCGCCTGACGACGAGCAACAGGTCCAGCACGTCCTGGTCCAGCACGTTCCAAGGGCGGATCTGCTGTTCAATCATGTTAAAGCGGGCTTGTTCGATATTCATCTTTTTTGGCTCGGTGAAAAATAATAATCCGATATTTTATCGTTGAACGGCCTCAGGACACATATCTTAACGACATGCGCCTCGAGATCGCGTGAAATTGCGACAGTCTGCAGTTTAGAGGGAATGAAGCACCATTATTGCCGACTGACATTTTTGGCAGACTCACGGCGCGGCCGCAAGCGGTTCCACCAGCAGCCCGTGCAGCGCCATGTCGAGGAACGCTTCGACGAAGGCCATGGGGTCGAGCTGTCCCATATTGCAGGGGCCGACCGAATGCTTCCAGGTGACCAGCATCAGCATCGGCGCGATCAGCACCTGGGTCATGGTGTTGACCTCGATCGGGCGAAATTCCTTGCGCGCGATGGCGCGTTCGAACATGCTGACCATCATGCTGGTGCTGCGCGCGATCACTTCTTCCTGGTAGAACTGGGCCAGGTCGGGGAAATTGCCCGCCTCCGCCATCACCAGCTTGATGATGCCGGACACCTTGGTCGCGCCCAGCCGTTCCCACCAGCCCAGCATCACGCAGCGCAGCAGGTCGGCCGAATGGCCCTCGAAGGTGGAAATGATGTCTTCGGCCTCGCCCAGCGCCGGCACGATGTTTTCGCGCACGACGGCCTTGAACAGTTCTTCCTTGTTGGTGAAATACAGATACAGCGTGCCTTTCGACACGCCGGCGCGGCGCGCCACGTCTTCCAGGCGGGTCGACGCATAGCCCCGCTCGACGAACAGGTCGAGGGCGGCGGCAAGCAGTTCCTGGGGGCGCGCATCCTTGCGGCGCTCCCAGCGTGGCTTCATCTCAAATGGGCATTGCATGCTTCAATCCGGTAACTTACTTGCGAGTCATTAATATAGACCTGCGGTAAGCAACCGTCAAGGCGGCAACTGTTTCGCCCGCAACATGATGCTTGACTTTGCACGCCCGCGGCACAATAGTTGATGCGTAAATACTGAAGCGTGCCGCCCCGGGAATCAATATGAAAAGCCTTGTTTGCACGACCTGCCTGGTGCTCGCCGCGTGGTGGACGGATGCGCGCGCCGACACCTTCAAGGTCGGCTTTTACAATTACCCGCCCATGATGATCGAAAACGGGCAAACGGGCATTTATCAGGAGCTCCTAGACGAACTGGGCAAAATGACTGGCCATCGCTTCCAGGTCCAGTACCTTCCGTATGCCCGTTTGGCCAGGAAATTCGACCTGGGCCAGATTGATTTCGAACCTGGGGTGTTCCCCGGCTGGGTGAAGCACCAGCGCGTGCCCGGCGTGTTTTCTGTCAGTTTCGGCAAGGTGGTCGACACGCTCGTGTTCGCCCCGGGAAAACATTTTCAGGTGCGCACACCCAGGGATTTGAGTGGAAAGACGCTGGGACTGGTCAGGGGCTACACCTATCCCGACTTGCGCGAATTGTTTGACAGCGGTGTCGTGCATCGCGCCGACGCCGTGAGCGAGACGCAGCTGCTGGCCATGCTCGGTGCCGGGCGGATGGACCAGATTCTGATCAACAAGGCGGTCGCGCAATACAACATTCTTCATGTGCCCAAGTACCATGGCTTCGTCATCGGTGACGTGATCGGCTCGTTCGATGTGACGATGCGGGTTCACCCGAGCAAGCAAGCCTTGCTGCCGCAACTGGACGACGCGATTCTGGCCATGAAGCGCTCGGGGGCGATCGCCAGCATCTACGCCAAATACGGCGTCAGTCTCTGACGCCGATCCCGCTTTGCAAGGACGTCATCACCACGTCACACCGTCCCCCTAGACTTCCCAGTTTTCAAGCTGGAGTCTCCTGGTGTCCATCCACACGTCCTTCCTGTCAACCCTGCTGCTCATTCTCGGCTGCGCCGCCCTGCCGCCCGCCATGGCGGCCAACCCAATCGTGGTCGGCCAGGCGATCGACCTGTCCGGGCCCAACGGCAGCATCGGGCGCGACTACGTGGCGGGGATCACCACCTATTTCGACAGCGTCAACGTCAAGGGCGGCGTCAACGGCCGCAAGATCAGCTATGTCGTCAAGGACGACCGCGGCGTGGCGGCCGATTCTGCCAGCATCGTCAGCGGCCTGATCAAGGAGCAGCAGGCCGACTACCTGCTCGGCGCCATCGGCAGCGATGCCACGCAGGCCACCGTGGCCGCGCCCGCGTTCGCCGCATCGCGCCTTGTCCTGTTTGCGCCACTGGCCAGTTCAGCGGGCGCCGACCGCGAGCGTGTGCTGTACTGGCGGCCAAGTCTGGAAAGCGAGTTCCTGTTCCTGCTGGCGTACTTCGAGGGCCTGGGCATCAAGGAAGTCGGCATTGCGCTTCAGGAAACGCCGCAGAATAACAAGCTGTTCCAGTTCCTCAGCGCCGACATGCGCAAACGCCGCATGACGCTGGCGGGCGTGGCCAAGATCACCGCCGATGGAGCGGCCTTGGACGCCGGCGCCCAGCGCCTCGGCACGGCCGGCGCGAAGCTGATCATCACCATAGGCGATACCATCGCGTCGGCCCAGTTCCTCAAGGCTTACCGGCGCCATGATCCGGCCACCTTCGTGGCCGGCACCTCGCTGATCAACCTCGCTACGCTGAGCGAAATCGCAGGCGCGCGCGGCACCGAATTCACCGTATTTTCGCAGGTCGTCCCGGATCCGGCGCGCGCGGTCTCGCCTTTGCAGTCCGAACATATCGCCATGATGAAGCGCTTTCGCGACGAACCGGTATCGTCCGTCACGCTGGAAGGGTTCGCCGTGGCCAAGACCCTGGTCGGGATGATGCGCGCGGGCGGCAGTGGCGAACAAGGGCTGGCCGCCCATGCGAAGGCGGTGGACCTGGGCGGCATGACGGTCAGGGCGCCGGACGGCGCCAACAATATGTCGCGCTACGTCGACATCGCCCTGTTCAAGCGGGGCGGCGGCTTGATGTTCTGAAACGCCTGAATGAAAGGAAAAGCATGTCTGAAAAATCATTCGCCTTTGCCAGTGTGTCGGTCGCCATCGTGCTCGGCGTGTTCTTTTATCCGCCCCCGGCGCCGCCCAAGCCCGCCCCGCCCCATGTCGGCCAGACGCAACAGACGGGCCCCGCTTTGCTGCAAACGCGCGGCAGACCTGCGGAAATCGGCGTAGACTAGATGTATTGCCATAGGGAAATAACAACATGGGACTCTCCGCACTCGGCGCCGGCCTATCCGGCCTCAAGGCCAACCAGCAAGCGCTGGACGTGGAAGCGCACAATATTGCCAACCTGAGCACTGAAAAGTACCAGGCGCGCCAGGCCAATTTCCAGGAATCGAGCCCGTCCGGTTCGGGCGTGACCTTGTCGGCCCAGGGCTTGAGCCTGTCTGCCGGCGAAGGCGGCACCGACATAGCCAAGTCGCTCGTCAATTCCATGATGTACAAGGCCGGCTTCGACTTGTCGGCCCAGGTCATCAAGGCTGCCGATGAACGCATGGGCACGCTGATCGACATTCGCGCCTGATACGCTTCGCCTGCAAAAAAGCCGCTCGGTTTGCACTGAGCGGCTTTTTCATTGGCGCTTTGACATAGCAAAAAACGCCCCGAGGGGCGTTTTTCACTTGCAGCAGTACGCCTTGATTACAGCGCGCGGCACGAGGTCCACAGCGTGGCCAGGGTTTCGTTGTAAGCAGTGCCGGCAGGAGCGACGGCGGTCGGCACCAGTGGTACTGCAGCGCCGGTGGCAGCGCGCAGGTTACCGACAGCGTTACCAAAGCTAGGAGCGACAACCGCGCCATCGACCGTGCTGTCGATACCAGCAGCTTGCTTGGTGGTCAGGCCCGATACGCAGACCGTTGGACCGACCAGGCCGTAGGCGCCAACACTCACGCCCAGCAGGCCGCCGGTGCCTGCACGCGGCAGGCCGGCAACGCCGACCGCTGCAGCAGGATCGCCGCTGGTCAGGCCGGAAGCGCGCAGCGAGCGCCACATCGCGCCCTGTTCTGCGGCAGCGTTGGTGAAGGTGGCAGCAGGCAAGGTGCCCAGCACGCCGTTGCCGTTACCGGCAGCTGCGCCCGTCCAGCCGCGGCCGGTCAGGGTGGCGGCCACTTCGTCGCCGGGAATGGCGCGATAGCGGTCGATGTAGGAATTGTAGGCGGCCGAGATGCCGTTCATGTCGGCAACGACCGACTTGATGCGGGCGTTCTCGATCATCTCCTGGCCTTTCAGCACGCCGCCGAGCAGCAGGCCGATGATGACGAGGACGATGGCGATTTCCACCAGGGTGAAACCGCTCTGCTTACGCGCAAGGAATTTAGTGTGATTCATATATGCTCCGCTAGAAATGAAATCTGAATTGATTTCTTAAAAGCGAAGTTACCATAGCGCAACAAGAACACAACCTGTCTAAATTTTTTACACGTGTACCGATATCCACAGTCAATATGACAACTGTTCGCTCGCCAGCTGCGGGCAGCGCACGTGGAAGCACAGGCACAGGTCGTCATCTTCGGTGACGAACAAGGCGCCGCCTTGCAGTTCCATCAAGTGTTTCGCCTGGTACAGGCCGATCCCCAGCCCTGCCGGATCGCTGCTCCAGAATGGCTCGAACAGGCGCTCCGGCGCGGGCGTGCGTGGTGCCTGCGGCGCCTTGACCGTAATTTCCACCATGCCGTCGCTGCTGGCAATGCCGATGTGCAGGCATAAATTGCCCAGGTTTTCGCGCAAGCCCAGGTCCTGGTAATTCTTGAGTATGTTGTCAAGTACGGTTTCCAGCGAGTTGCCGGCCACTTCGACCATGCCATCGCCATCGATCACATTTTTCAGCTCATACAACGCGCACAACTGGGCCAGCATCGGCCGCAAGGTCACTGGACGGGACGCTTCGGCCGGCGCGGCGCCCACAGTCAGGGTGCGCACGATGCGGTCGGCGCGGTGCCGGATCAGCGGGGTGGCCACGCGCAAGTAGTCCAGCACTTTCTGCTCCTTGCCGGCCGGCACGGAAGACAGTTGGTCGCTCATTAGCTGGATGAACTGGGCGATGTTTTTCATGTCGTGCTGCAGGAACAGGTTCAGCTTCGACATATGCGACAGCGTCGCGTCGGTGGTGCCGGCCTTGATCAGCATGTCGGTGCGCAGCAACAGCATGAAGGTCTCGATCAGCGCTTCCTCGAAGTAGCGCTGTTCGCCGCGTCCCTCGTGCCGGTAGAACTTGACCACCAGCTTCATTTCGCCGACTTCCACCTGGCGCTGCGTCAGCCTGCCCTTGGCCACGCCCGACTGGCCCTCCTTGATCACCCCGAACCAGTCCAGCTGCCAGTCGATGCCGCGCAGGCTCGACTGCGCCAGCAGCGGCCATGCCGCCGCCAGGAAGGCCGGCGCGTCGAAGGCGTGCTGCTCGTTCATGCGAATCAGCAGCAGATTGAGCATGCTGGCGCGGCGCGCCTTGTACCACAGCGCCGCCATGACCAGGCCGATCGTCATGCCGATCAGGATCAGGTACAAATACACCTGTTCAATCATCGCGTTCGATCCCGAATTTCTTCATGAAGTAATACACGTTCTCGCGCTTGACGCCGAGCCGCTTGGCGCTCTGGAATACATTGAATCCGGTCTCCTTGAGGATCTGGCGCACCAGCCGTTCTTCGGCGTCCGAACGGATGCCCTTCAAGCCTTCGCCAGCCTGGGCGTTGACGGCAATGCGGGTGATCCCCTCCAGGCTCAGCTCCTGTTCCTTTTGCAGGAACAGCGAAGCGCGCGTGATCGAGCGCAGGATCGCGTCGTACGCGACCGGCTTGGCCAGAAAGTCGAAGGCCCCTTCGCGGATCGCCTCCAGCGCGGCCGCTTCCTGGTCCTGGCCGGTCAGCACGATCACCTTGGCCGTCATGATCTCGGCCTGGACCTCCTTCAAGGTGGCGATGCCCTCGCTCATGTCGTGGGCGTTGGGCGGCAGGCCGAAGTCGAGGATCACGATACGGATGCCCGGATCGGCGCGCAGCAGTTCCATGGCGGTGGCGCGGCGGTCCGCCTCGCTGACCTTGAAGTCATTCATTTCCAGCAGCCCGCGCAACATGGTGCGCAGGGCCGGGTCGTCTTCCACCAGCAGGATATGGACCGGGCTCGTCATTGTTTCGCTTTCCTGGCCGACAAGGCCTTCAGGCGTTCGAGCAGGAAACGCCGCTCGTTCGGATCGTTCAGTTGGCCGCTGGCCAGCATGCCGCCCATCAGGATCTTGGCACTGTCGAGTTCGTTCATTTCTTCCAGCACGAAAATTTCCATTTGCCTGGCCCAGCCAGGCACCTGCGTGGCCGAGGTCTGCTCGCGCAAGGCACGCGCATAGCGCAGCGCCAGCGGCAAGTCGCGCAGCTGGTGCTTGGCGGCCATCGCAATATAGACCTGGTCGCTCCAGCGCCGGTTTGGATCCATCATGAAACGCTGGTGTACGAATTCGAGCATCTGGCGCTTGCGCTGCGGGTCGCCGCCTTCGGCGTACACATGGCTGGCCGCAAACAGCGGATAGTGCGCCTTCGGATCAAGGTCGGACACCCGGCCCAGCCAGGCGACCAGGCGCTCGCCGTCGGGCTGGGCGCTGTCTTCGGCCTGCACATGCAGCATCAGCAGCTTCGCCAGGGCGAGCGGCTCCCCCAGGGCCGACAGGCGCAGCAAGGTCAGCGAGGGCGCCGGCGCCAGCGCGCTCGCTGCGACCTGCCTTGCCGGCACCAGCGCGTGCCAGGCCACCTGCGCCACCAGCGCCAGCACCAGCAGCGCCAGCGCTGCTGGCGGGACCGAGGAAAGGGAACGTTCGCGCATGCTCAAATGTTCTTGCGGTAAAGGTCGAACAGGGCCACGCCGCCGATCAGCGCCATGCAGATCACGGTCTGTATCAGGATGCCCGGCAGGTCGCCCATGCTGCCACTGTGGTACACCAGCCACTCGGTGCGGGTGAATTCGTCGAGCCGCGGCAGGATCGCGCCCAGGGTGTCGAACACGCCGCCGATCAGGCGTTGCGACGCGTGCTGTTGCTCGGCCTGGCCCTGCGCGATCAGCTGGAAGGCCGCGATCGAACGGGCGCCGACGTAAAAGGCCATGGCCGCGCTCAGCGCCGCCAGCACATTCTTGAAGGTCAGGATGCACAGCAGGCCGAAGCCGGCCACGATCCACAATTCGCACAGCAGCGAGACGGTCCACAGGGCCGCCTGCACCGGCGGCGCGTACAGCAGCATCAGGAGGCCGAACAGCAGGGCGGGCACCACGGCAATGGCGGCATAGCCGAACAGCTTGCCGAACAGGTAGGCCGCGCGCGGCAGGGCCTGCGCCAACAGCAGCTCCAGGCCCTTGTCATTGAATTCGCGCGCCATGCTGGTGACCACGAACGTGGCCAGGATGAACACGGCGGCAAAGCGCGCGAACGTCGCCACCAGGGCTGCCTGGATCTGGCGGCCTTCGGTAATCGCCATGCTATCGAGGAAGCCGCCCAGACCAATGGCGGCCAGCGCCACGGCCACAATCAGCCACGTCAACCGGTTGCGCAGCGCTTCGAGCAGGGTGTAAAACGCGATGGTACGAATTTGTCTGAACATGAAAAACGATTTGAATCGGAAAAATAGTTGATAATCAGAATAATCGCACATCTGCAGGCAATTATTGGCGCGATCTCTTTGAATCGTAGCGCAGCGGGACATATCGATATGCAAACACGTTTTCGCACAGCATCGCATGGCTTCACGCTGATTGAAGTGGCGATTGTCATCGTCATCGTCGGCCTGGCCGCCATCATGGTGCTCACGGCCACGCGCGGCATGCTGGAAAATGAAAAGCGCAAGACGGTCCGCATCACGCTCAATACAGTCGACGCCGCGCTGGCCAATTTTGTCGCCCTCCACAAGCGCCTTCCCTGCCCCGCCCTCGGGACCCTTGCCAACGGCGCGCCGAATGCCGGCGTCGAATCGGTGACCGTGGCCACCGGCGCTTGCAATCCCGTCACCCAGGTAAGCGGTGTGGTGCCATGGGTGACGCTGGGCCTGGCCGGCACCGAGGGCAGCGATCCATGGTTCGGCCGCCTGACGTACCGGGTCGACCCTGTGCTGGCTGGCAGCTCTCCCCTGCCCCAGCTGATGAATATGACCAACTGCGATCCTTCGTCGACCGGCCCGGCCGGCGTGGGCGGCTGCATCACGCCGGTACTGCCTTGCACCGGCAATGCTGGCTGCACTTCTCCCGCGCTTTTCCTCGCGGGCAAAGGACTCGATGTGTGGGACGGCCGCAATGGCGCGGCCGGCTTCGCGGTGCGCCAGAACCACCGCGTCAACGGGACCGGGGCAGCCTATGTCGTCATATCGCATGGTCCGGGCGGTACGGGCGCCTACAGCGAACGGGGCATCCTGCAGCCGGGGAACGTTGCCATCAATCCCGACGACGAACAACCGAACGTGAACAACCAGCCCGTGGTGCTTGCCGCGACCATGCTCAACGCCTATCGCGACGCGCCGCTGCAGGAAAACAACGCGCTCCGACCGACCGTCCCGGGGCCGGTTCTGCCGCCGCAGACGCAAACGTATTTTGATGACTACCTCAGCCATCCGACCATTATGTCCGTGCTCAGCAGGGCGAATCTTGGACCGCGCGCCCATTAACCGGCAGCGCGGCGGCGTGCTGATCGCCGTTGCCGGCGTGATCCTGATCGTCGCCCTGTCCATCTTTGCCGTGGCGGTGATGCGTCAGGCCGAACGGAAGCTCGACGTGACAAAAGCCGAGCGCGTGCGCCTGGACACGCTCGATGCTGTTCTGGCCCAGTTCGTCAGCCGGCACCGCCGCCTTCCCTGTCCGGCGAACGGCGGCGCCGTCAGTGGAGCGCTCGCCGCCGGAATCGAAAACATCAACGGGGCCGGTCAATGCGTGCCCGCCAACCAGTCCGATGGTGTCGTGCCCTGGAGCACGCTCGGCCTGACCGAACAACAGGCCACTAACGCCTGGGGCGGGCGCATCAGTTACCGGGTTCAGCCCTCTCTGGCCAGCAACTTGCTGAACCTGATGAACATGAGCTGGTGCGATCCGGCCGGTCTCACTACTGGCACACCCGGCGCCGCAAACGCCTGCCTGCCATCGCCCTGCTTCAGCGCGACTTGCATGCATCCGAACAATTATTTGTATGGAAAAGGTTTGCAGGTGCAGGACGGCGCCGGCGTTTGGCTGAACCGGCCCGCGCCCGTATGGGCCGGGGCACCAACGCCACCGCCGCTGTCGACCGGTGCGGCGTACGTGCTCATTTCGCATGGTGCGAACGGGGCTGGCGCCTACAATGCCAACGGTATCCGTCAACAGCTGCCAGGGGCAGGCCCGGAGCTATCCAACACGGCTGCAGTGACCGGCGCCACCATCTTCATCGACAAGGCGCCCGTCGACACGCCAGGCGCTTATTTCGATGATGTGCTCAGCCACCCGACCCTCGCGACAGTTCTCGCCAATGCGGCGCTGGGGCCGCGCACGCCGCACTAGAAAACGCCGCCTATTCCAGCTTGCCTGGCTCGGGGCGTGGCGCTGGCTTGGGCGCCGGCTGCCATGCTTCCCTCACCCTGCCGGTCACGCTATCGACCGTCTGGCCCGGCTTGACAATGACGCTCTTTCCCGAGCGCAGCGTCAACGCGACTTTGCCGCTGTCCCTGCTGCTGGTCAGCGCTGCCCCGCCCTGAAGGCGGCCGTTGCCGGTATGCGGCACGGAATCGACCCAGGTGGTTTCGCGACCCGATCCACTGCGCCTGACGATCCCATTGACCACAAGAATTTGCTCACCTTCGACGGGAATATATTCTGGCTCCGGTTTCGCGGCCTCGACCGCAGCCTCGGCCGCGACCGGCGCGGCCTGGCTTTGACTTGCGCCCGCCGGCAGCTTCCTGGAGTTGCGAACGCGTTCAAGCACCACCCTTTCGGCCGGCGAGGTGAACAGTCGCCCGACTTCCTGGGCCTCGGCAGCACTGCCCGCCGCTAGCAGGCACAGCAAGGTAGAACGGAAAATGGTTGATCGCTTCATGTCATCCTGCCGGCGGTGGGGCGTTCGGGTCGACCACCGGAGCAGCTTCACCGATGCTCAGCCAGTACAAAGTACACTCGGCGCTGACCCGCGGCGACAAGGTGCCCGCCGTCACTTCGCCCAGGTTATTCAGCAGACACTCTTTGACGCTGAAAAAACCGCGCGCTTTCAAGTCCTGGAAAAAATTGATCAAGTCCATCTCATGCAGCAAATCCATCTTGAGGCTGACGCTGGTCGAATGCAGCTCCAGCGGCGCCGCCAACAGCAAGGGGTCGACCGCCACCAATTGCTGGGGTGAGAATGAAAAGGTGACCGGCAACAAGCGGTGCGCTTTTTGAATCGCCTGGATCGCTTCGACCATGGCCAGCCGGTTCTCGTTGCCGACAAAGCCGCGCGCGCGCAGCTGTTCAAATTTCGGCTGGAAATCCCGGATCTCGATGCGCTCGATCTGGGCCCCGTTCAGGCGGTTGCGGGCGGCGATCTGCTTTTCCTGCGACGCCGCCGTGGCCGGCCTGGCCTGCAACAGTACCAGGCGCCCGGCCGTCACCAGGGCCGCGCTCAGCAGCAGGCTGATGGCGAAGATGGTCGCCGCCTTGCGGATGTGCGGCAAGCCGTTCTTGCGGAAGCTATAGGCTTCGATCACGACCTTCGGTTTGGCTGGCGGTCCCGGCTTGACCGGGGCGGCGGGCTTTTTCGCTTCCATGCTCAGGGCTTCCAGGTAACTTTAAGGGCGAACAAGGCTTTCGGGAGATTGCTTTCGTCACCGGCGACATTGTCCAGTTTCACGGTCGGCCGGGTGTCGAGCGGCTGCAGGGTAATTTCCGCACGCACGCCGGCCTGCGCGTTCAGGCGCGCGGCCAGCCGGGTCACGCTATTGATGGCGGCGCGGTAGTCGCCGTCAAATGGCAGGATCTCGCCCTCCACCACCAGGATTTGCGCGGTCTTGTCGGGGATCCCGAGCAGACCTGGCATCGGGGGAAAGTCTTCCACCACGGGCGCCGGCGGCGGCGCGGTCGGGTCTACCGGGATCAACAGCGTGGCCGGTTCGAGTGCCTGCCAATGCAGCTTGTTGACCGTAATTTCGGGCATTTCGCCAAGGATGCCGCCAAGCGTACGCAACTGCACATTGGGCAAGGGAACGTGGCGGTCGATCATCGCCTCGATGTCGACCACCGCCTTCATATTGTGCGGTGTGACCAGGGTGGCCGGCATGCCCTTGATCACACCCTGGAAACGGACTTCCGTGGCGGCCGCTTCCTGTTCCAGGCGGGCCGCCTCGGTGCGCAGCTCCAGAATGCTGATCAGGTCGATGGCGGTCCAGGCCAGGGCGGCCAGCGCGACCACGCCGCTCAAGCCGTACAGCAGCATCCGGGTTTGCAGCAGTTGGTAGAAGTGGCGCTGGTCGCGCAGCGGGAAGTGCGTCGGCACGCGTGCGCTGGCCAGCAGCGCCAGGTAGAGCGGATCGCATTCGCCGGCGCCGTCGAACTGGCCTGCGCGCAGCATGCCGCTGGCCTGTTCCAGGGCGATCGCGCGGTAGCTGACGTCGGGCGTGTCGACCAGGTCCGCGGCCAAAGCCGCCAGGTGCTCCTGGTTCGCCACCACCACCACCCGAACCTGGGCGCCGCGCGCCAGCAGGCGCGTACTGGCCATGAACTGGCGCGTTTTGTTGGTCTCGACGCGAAAGGCTTCGGCCAGGCGCGCCGGGGCATGGTCGAACAACGGCGTCAGGCGCGAAAAGCGCAGTGCGCCTTCGTGAAAGAAGCTTTGGCGCAGGCCGCTGGACTGGTGCGACACCAGCAGCACCGGCCCGGCATCGAGCTTGAGCTTGTCGAACAGCAACTGGCTGAGCGAAGCGAGCGAATACACGCCGACCAGCGGCACCGCATGCGTCTGCATGACGGCCAGCCAGCTTTTCGGCAGCTCGGGCTTGGTCAGCGCATTGAACAGATAGCGGTCGTCCTTGCGCCCTTCCTTGTCGCGCCCCTGCAGTTCGGCATGCCGGAACTGGGTGTCGCGGTACAGCTGGGTCAGTTTGCGCTCGACCAGGGCCAGGCGCGCCCGGCCCGTGACGTGCGGCGCGGTATCGCGCTGGAAATCTTCTTCAATGACGTCCACCAGCAGGTAGGACGGGCCGGCATCAAGCTGCGCCAGGTAGGCGCCAAACAGCAGGCGGCCGGCATCGTCATTGTCGAAGCCCGCTTCGCGCGTGAGCACCTTGGCCTGCCAGCTGTAGGCAGTCAGTTGCTGGTTAGTCAGATAAAACAGCTGCTTGCGCACAATGCCCCTTAAGTCTTGATTTTGCTGATGGTGTCGTAGATCGGGCCCAGCACCGACATCATGATCCAGCACAGCATCATGCCGAGCACCACCGTCATGACCGGCGAGATCAGCGCCTGCACGCGCTCGATCTGGTCCTCGATGTCGCGGTTGTAGAAGTAGGCGACGTTGCGCAAGGCATTGTCGAGCGCGCCGGTCGCCTCGCCCACCTTGAGCATGCGGATCACCAGCGGCGGAAAAATGCCGGTGATCTGGAACGCGGCGGTCACGCCCTGGCCTTCGGAAATGAGCTGGCGCACCTGGCGCAAGCCAAGCGCCACGTGCTGGTTGGCGACAATCCCCTCGGACAGGCGGATGCAGTCGAGGATGGTGATCCCCGAGCCATACATCAGCGCGAAAAAGGTGACGAAGCGGGCCAGGATAATCTTGTGCATCACCGGGCCGATGACCCAGATGCGCAGCTTGTATTCGTCGGCCAGGAAGCGCGCCCGCGCGCTATTCTTCAAGGTCAGCTTGACAATGATGTACACCACGAACGGAAACGCCAGCACCATATACCAGTAGTTGATCAGGAAGTCGGACAACACGATCAACGCCTTGGTATGCATGGGCAGCTCCTGCCCCATGTTCTTGATGAAACCGGTCAGCTGCGGCACCAGGTAGATCATCAGGAAAAACGTCACGCCCATCACCACGCTGCCGACCACGATCGGGTACATCATGATCTTCTTGGTCTTGCCGGCCAGCTCATCCTGCCACTTGATGCTTTCGGACAGGCTCTTGAACACGTCCGACAGCCGGCCGCTCTGCTCGCCAGCGGTGATCAGGCTGCTGAAAGCCTGGTCGAACACTTGCGGATGGCGCTGCATCGCTTCGGACAATTGCGAGCCGCCTTCGATGTCCTCGATCATGTCGGCCACCACTTCGCGCATGCGCGGCTGGTCCAGGCTGTCGCGCAGGTCGGTCAGGCCGTCGAGCACCGAGACCCCGGCGGCGGTCAGCTGCTCCATGTGGAAACAGAAATTGATCAAGTCCTTGCGCGTGATCTTCTTGGCGCCGAGGGAAAACGTGCGCTGCCCGGTCGGCTTGCTGTCGATCAGGTCTAGTTCCATGCGGCGCAGCCGCAACTCCAGGTCCGGCTGGTTGGCTGCATCGATCACGCCGCGCACCAGCTTGCCAGCCGGGTTCATCGACGTATACGAATACAGCGCCATTACATCAGCCTGTCAGTCAGGTCGACCACGCGCGAAATTTCATCGAGGGAGGTAGAGCCGTCCAGCACGCGCCGTACCGCGTCTTCGACCAGCGGGCGGAAACCCATGGCCATGGCTTTTTTCTTCAGCTCGCTCGTGGTGGCGCGGCGCGCAATCAAGTCGTCCAGCTCCGAATTGAGCTTGAGCATTTCGACGATCGAGATGCGGCCCTTGTAACCCTGATGCGCGCACTTGTCGCAGCCGGTCGCGCGGTGAATCGTCACCGCCGGATGCACTTCGGACAAGCCCAGCAGGCGCCGTTCGACCTCGTCGGCCTCGAAGGCTTCCTTGCACGAACCGCACAGGCGCCGGATCAGGCGCTGGGCGATGATGCCGATGATGTTGCCGGCCATGATGTCGGGCAGGATGCCGATGTCGAGCAGGCGCGGGATGGCGCCCACCGCCGAGTTGGTGTGCAGGGTCGAATACACCTGGTGGCCCGTCATCGCCGCCGAAAAAGCCATCTCGGCCGTTTCATGGTCGCGGATTTCGCCGATCAGGATGATGTCGGGATCCTGGCGCATCATCGAACGGATGCCGTTGGCAAAGCCCATCTTGGCCGATTCGTTGACCGAGGTCTGGCGGATCATGCTCATCGGATACTCGACCGGATCTTCCAGCGTCATGATGTTGACGCTGTCGGTGTTGATGTGGTTCAGGATCGAATACAGGGTCGTGGTCTTGCCGCTGCCGGTCGGCCCCGTGACCAGGATGATGCCTTCGGGACGGGCGATCATCAGTTTCAGCAAGGTCAGTTCGTCTTCCTGCAAGCCCAGGCCGTCGAGCGGCACAATGCCCTTTTGCCGGTCCAAAATACGCAGCACGAAGTTTTCGCCGTGGGTGGTCGGCTGGGCCGCCGCCCGGAAGTCGATCTGGCGCCCGGAAAAGCCGATCGAAATGCGGCCATCCTGGGGCGCGCGCGTTTCGGCGATGTTCATATTGCTCATCACCTTCAGGCGCACCGCCATGGCCGGCCAGTAAGTTTTGTGCAGGCTGCGGATTTGGCGCAGAATGCCGTCGATGCGGTAGCGTATGCGCAGGAAGAACTCTTCCGGCTCGAAGTGGATGTCGGACGCGTTGTGCTGGACCGCGTCGACCAGCAGCGCGTCCATCAGGCGCACGATCGGCTGGCTGTATTCGTCCGACACCGACTGCATGCTCTGGTAGTTGACCTGGCCGGTTTCGATCTCGTTCAAAATGCCGTCGATCGACAGCTCGAAGCCGTAGTACTGGTCGGTAGCGCGCGTGATCTCGGATTCGCCCGCCAGCATCGGCAGCACCGTGATGTCCTTGCCCAGCATGGCGCTGATCTGGTCAAGCGCGACGATATTGGTGGTGTCGGCCATGGCCAGCATCAGCGTGCGCGCGGTCTTGTCGTAGACCATCGGGAACACCACATAGCGCTTGGCCACGTCTTTCGGAATGAGCTTGATGGCAGCGGCGTCGGCCGACATATTGGCCATGTCGGTGCTTTGCTGGTTCAGGTTTTCGCTGAGCGCTTCGCGCACCGTTGCCTCGGTGACGAAACCGAGGCTGATCAGCATCTTGCCGAGCGGCAGGCCGCTGTGCTTCTGTTCGGTCAGCGCGATGCGCAACTGATCTTCACTGATCACGCGCTTCTGGATCAGCAGTGTGCCTAGGGGGACTTTCGGTTTTTCAGACATGGGTCGGTCATCGTTTCGGGGTCGGTTGTTCGGTGGGTGCAAGCGGCCCGGGTGCGCCGCGACGCCGTTGCGCAGTGCTTACCTGCGCGGTGCGGCGGCCATCTCATGTTGCAGTTGCCTGATCCTGTCGTTGACGACCACCTGGTTCACGTTGGCCGCGCCGCGCTGCGCCAGTTGCAGCGCCTTCTGGTAGGTATCGAGCGCCAGCTTCTTCTGGCCCAGCTTGTCGAGACTGACCGCCAGGTTGAACGCGTAATCGGCATTCGCCGGGGTGGCGCCCAGGGCCTGGAAATACGCCTGCTGCGCTTCGGGCCAGCGCTGCTGCTGCGCATACACATTGCCCAGTGCGAAGTGCGCCGATCCGGTCTGCGGATTGCCCGCCAACACTTTTTTCAAATTGCTTTCGGTCTGGTTCGGGTCGCCGCGCTGCACGCTGGCAAGGCCGGCGCCGGCTTCGGCATCGGTGGGATCGAGTTCAAGCAGGCGGGTGTAGAAAGAACCGGCCTCGCCGGCCTGCCCTTTGTTGACCGCGATGGCGGCCATGCCCAGCAAGGCGTCGCGGTTGTCGGGCTCCTGCTGCAGCACGCGCTGGTACTGGCTGCGCGCAGCCGCCGTGTCGCCCGCCATGAAGGATTGGTAGGCATTGCTCAGGGTCGGGTTGACCTGGCGCGAACCGTCGTTGCGGCGGAAGGCGATCGGGGCGGCGTCGCGCGCCACGTCCGATACACGCGGGCGCGCTTCGGGCGTAACGACAATGATGCGCCGGCCAGTGTTGGTAGCGGGTGCGGCACTGGCGACGGCGCGCGGACGCGCCGCGGCAGGCCTTGGCGCCGCAGCAAATGCAGGATCGGGCGCGACGACGGCCGCCGCGGGGGGTACGACGGCGGCAACGGGCGGCTCGGTCGCCAGGGGCACGGCCACGGCCGCCACCGGTCCCACGGGCGGCCCTACCGGCACGGTGATGACCTGCGCCTGCGGATACACCACCGGTTGGCTGATCCGCATGAACTGGAAGTAACCGAAGGCGCCGGCGGCGACCAGCAGCAACGCCACCGCGCCAATGATCAAGGGACGGCGGTTGCGGGCGCCCTGCTTGGCGGCAAAGACGGCGCCGGCCGCGCTGCGCGCTTCCTGAACTTTCCTGGCGGCGTTATCGGCCTCTTTTTGCTGTTCCAGACCAACCTTCACGCGTGACGATGTCGGCGCGATCGCTTCGGCCACGGGCGCCACCGGGGCGACCGGCGGGGGCGGCGCTACCGGCGCCGCCTGGACTGGTGCGCTGGCCCCGAATCCACGGTCCGGATCAAAACCCTGGTTTTGCGGTGCCGCGGGCGCCTCGGCCGGTACATAGGGTGCGCGCACGGGCGGCACTTCCGATGAAAAATAGTCGACCGCCGGCTCCGGCGCTGCAACAGGCGGCAGGGGCTCGGTGTGGCTGGCCGGTGCGTGGCCGGCGGCTTCGGCCGCCGCCGCTTCGGCTGCAACCTGGCTGGCCGTGGCGATGTCTTCGCGGGTCGGCTCCTTCATTTCCAGCGTCAGCTCGCCGCTTGGGGTGGCCACAGGTGCTGCCGGCGCTGCCGGCGTTTCCGGGGCTGCTGCTTCGGGGCTGGCGCCCTGGCTTTTTTTTGCCGACTCCGCCTTGCGAAGCGCCTGCATTAACAAGCTCATGCTTACGGCCTCCCTTGTGGCGCCGCCTTGCGCGGCGGTTCGGTATAAGGCGCGTCGCCGAGCGGCTTGTCATCGGGCAGGAAGGAGCGGAAATCCTTGTAGTCGCCGTTGGTGCTGGCTTCCTTGATCACCACGGGCCGGATAAAAATGACCAGCTCGGATTTGTTGGTCCGTTCGTTGCGGTAGGCGAAGGCATCGCCCACGCCGGGAATCCGGCTCAGCAGCGGAACGCCATCTTTCAGGTTATCGATGGTGTCTTGCATCAGCCCGCCCATGACGGCGATATTGCCGCTGGCCACGCGCAGGATCGATTCCATTTCACGCGTCTGGATCACCGGCACGTTGCTGACGACTTTGGCGGCCGCCAGCGCCGGGCTTGGGTCCTGGACCGTACCAACAATGCGTGAAATGGTCGGACGCACATTCAGCGTCACTTCATCGGATTCGGCAATCTGGGGCGTCACGCTCATCACAAAGCCCACCGGCACCGTGTGCAACTCGGACGTATAGGTCGAGGTGGAAGGAGAGCCGCCGGTTCCCTGGGTGGTCGTCGCGGTAATCGTGAAGTACACCTTGTTGTCGACGACCTTCAACAACGCGGTCTGATTATTCAACACGCTAATTTTCGGACTCGACAACACTTTGACCTTGCCGAATGATTCCAGCAGTTGAACCGTCGCGGTCAAATTGCCGAGCGCCGTCAGCGGTTTCAAATAGCTCATGACGAACACGCCCGGTGTGATGCCAGGCGACACATCGGTCGGCAACGCATTGCTGCCAACCTGGCCCTGGGTCACGCTGAAACCCTGGGTGGCGCTGGTGCGCAGGCTCGACCAGTTGATGCCCTGCTGGTAATTGTCGTTGAGCTGGACTTCGATGACGGTCGCTTCGATCAATACCTGGCGGCGCGCGCTCGACATCACGAGGTCGAGAAATTCCTGGATTTTTTCATGCTGGCGGCTTGTTGCGCGTACCGCGATCAGGCCCGTTTCCGGGTTCGAGATCACGGACGCCGCCTCGCGGAAGGTGGACGCTTTCGGCGCCGGGGCAGGCGGCATTGGCGCCCCCTTGGCGCGCGGGGCGTCCGTCTCGAGCGCCACGACCGGCGCCGGCGCGTCCGGATCGGCCATCACCTTGTCGGTCTCGCGCAGGGTGTCCTTGATGTTTTCGACCAGCGTCACCCAGAAGCGGTTGTTGGACGTGTTCGACACGGCCGTGGTCGAATTGTTGCTGCCTTCGCCGCTGCCGGCGCCGGTCGCGCCGGTGGTGGCGATCTGGGTCGCGATATTGCTGGTGCTGCTGGAGTCGCGCGCCATGTTGACGTAGTCAATCCGGTAATTACGCAGGTAAGGCGTGTCGGGCCGCACAATCAGGTTCGGGCCGTCGATCTCGTAACGCATGTCGACCTGCTTGCTGATGCGCGAGAGCAGTTGCGGCATGGTCTGGTCAAGCGCGTTCAAGGTTACCTGGCCGGTGATGCCGGGATGCACATCCACATTCAGCTTCGCATCGCGGGCCAGCGCGAACAGTAGCGACTGGACCGGCACGTTATGTACCGACACGCTGTAGGTCTCGGCCTTGACCGTGGGTTTGGGCGGTTGCAGCATCGCGCTTTGGGTCAGCGGGGCCGGAATGGCGCCCTCTGGCGCGGCGGCTTCACGTATGTGGTTGGTCGATGGGGCGACCGGCCGGGTGCCGCAGGCAGCGAGGAGAAAACAGACAGTAATTGGCGCAGCGACTTTTAACATCTAGACCCAATATAAATCAAATGGTTAGAGCACATTGTTCTAGATCAATTCTATGTCAATTATTCCAATTTAACTAATGGCACAGTACGATCGCGCGTGCTTTGCGCCACAACGCGCTATTTGGGCCACAGTGCGTCGCTGTCGGTACGCCGGATTTCCTCGCGAACGCCCGCAATGGTGCGCAATTGCGGCTGGTAGCCCCACTCCTGGGCCAGCTGGCGTTTCATCGCCAGCGCCTCGGCGCGCGACGCAAACGAGGAATACAGCACGCCGAAACGGGGCTCGCTGTCGAGCCGAGTCGGGTAAACATGCAGCTTGTCGAGGCCGACTTCATCATCGAGCTTGCGCAACTGGCGCTCGAGCTTGCGCGGATCCGGGTCGCCCAGCGCGATCTGCAAGGTGTAGCGCGGCCCGGCCTGTTCCTGGAGCCAGGCGCGCGAGGCTTGCATCTGGCGTGTTGGACTATTGGCCGAAGGCAACACGGCGGGCTTTGTCTCCTTGGCCGGCGCGGCCACCACGACCGGCGCGACGGCGGGCGCCGCAACGGGAAGCGCGGCAGGCGCAGTGCGCTGTTGCACCAGGACCCAGGCGGCGGCGCCCAGCAGCAGCACGGCCGCTGCCGTGGCCACCCCGATCAGCAGACGCTGCCGGCGGCGCCCGGCCGAATAGGTAAATTCGCTGTCGAGAATCGCGGCCTTGACGTGCTTGGCCGTGATGGCATGGGTATTTTCGGAGAACGCGGCCAGCAAGGCCTTGTCGGCCAAAATGCTCACGCGCCGCACGATCCCTTCGGAGACCGCGGCGATCATCTCCATCGCGCCCTTGGTAAATACATCCGGCCCGCGATAGCCGGCGGCGCGCATGCGAAACATCAGGAAGTCGGGCAGCAGGGTCGGCGCCAGCGGCGGCACTTTGAAACTGTGGGTGATGCGTTCCTTCAGCTGGCGCATGCGGGCCAGGTTCAGGTTCTCGTCCAGTTCGGGCTGGCCGAACAGGACGATCTGCAGCAGCTTGTGATGGGCCGTTTCCAGGTTCGAGAACAGGCGAATTTCTTCGAGGGTATCGAGCGGCATGGCCTGCGCTTCCTCGACCAAGAGGACCACCTGCTTGCCGGCCACGTGCTTGGCGATCAGGTCGTTCTGCACCAGGCGGATCACCTCGTCGGCGCGCTTGCCGACCGCCTCCAGGCCCAGTTCGCCGGCGATGGCAAAGCCGACTTCCTCGCGGCTGAGGGTGGGATTGACCAGGTAGATGACCTCGATATTGTCGGGCAGCTGGCTTTCCAGCATGCGGCACAACATGGTTTTCCCGCTGCCGACCTCGCCGGTCACCTTGATGATGCCTTCACCGTGGGTGACCGCGTAGATCAGTGCTTCGAGGATGGCGCCGCGCTGGTTGCCGGAATAAAAGAAATCCGGATTCGGCGTGATGCCGAAGGGCGACTGGTTCAGACCGTAATGAGTGAGGTACATGGTGGCAATGGGTGGTTTGGTCCGGGGCCATTAAAACACAAATTGGCGCTAATAAATATGCAGAATGGGTCGCTTCAGCCCGGCTCGGCTATGCATGCCATGTAGGCCTGCTCGAGCGTGGCCGCTCCGAACTGGGCCCGGCACTCGGCTGGCGAGCCGACGAAGCGCAGCTGGCCGCCATGCAGGATGGCCATGCGGTCGCAGATTTCATCGACGTCGGCCAGCGCGTGCGAGCTGAAAAACAGGGTGCTGCCGCGTTCGTGCAACTGCACCAGCTGGGCCTTGAGCAGCGCGCGCGCCTTCGGATCGAGCCCGCTCATCGGCTCGTCGAGCACATACAGGTCCTTGCCGGCGAGCAGGCAGGCGGCCAGGCCCAGCTTCTGGCTCATGCCCTTGGAATAGGAGCGCACGGTCTTGTCCAGCGCCGCCGGCTCCAGGTCGAGCGCGGCGAGCATGGCTTGCGCCTCGGCTTTCCGGTAAGGCAGATCTTGCAAAGTGAGCATGTACTTGAGGAAATCCTCCCCGGTCAGGAAGTACGGCGGCATGAAGCGCTCGGGCAAAAAAGCGAGCCGCTGACGGGCAGCGGTCACGCGCGCGCTGGCGCCAAAGATCGTGATCGCACCGCTGTCGGGCTGGTGGAAGTCGAGCAGGCATTTGATCAGCGTGGTCTTGCCGGCGCCGTTCATGCCGACCAGGGCGAAGGCTTCGCCGCTGCGCACTTCGAGATTGATCTGCTTCAGGACTTCCTTCTTCTTGTCGTAACGCTTGACGATGTTCTCAAAGCACAGTGCGGTAGCGGACATAAGCGGAGTCGGGGAAGCAAGGGAAGTGGGATTTCTGCAGCGAATGATTATAGAACCGATTCGCGCGCACGCAACGTTTTTGTCGGTTCTGAACATGGCGTGCGACAAAAGCGGGGCCGAGATGATATCAAGAGCGTGTGTGTCAGGATGAAACCTTATTTCTGCGCAAATTTTGACAAAGCGCGTTTCGGCGCGATAATGAAAAAAATTATTCATGGGCAAATAATGATTCAAACCTCCGCTACCGCAACCATGTCCCGATTCGCAGCCCTGCTGTGCGGCCTTGTATTGACAGCCCTGCTGAGCGCCTGCGGCGGGGGCGGCGGCCAGGTCGGTTTGCCTACCGGAACGGCGCTGTTTACCAACGCACCGGCCGGGGTCACCCTGGCCGCTGGCGCGGCTAGCAGCTATACGGTTGGCGGCGGCAATCCCCTGTATACAGTGAGCAGCAGCAACATCGACGTTGCCAGGGCCACGGTCAGCGGTACCAGTTTCACCATTACGGCAGTCGGCGCCGGCACGGCCACCATCAGCGTCACCGATGCGGTAGGCGCGGCGGTCCAGGTGCCGGTCACGGTGACCGGCGTGATCGGGCCTCCGGCGATTCCGCCAGGCTCCCTGTTCACCACCGCCGGCGGCTCGGTTGCCGTGGCCGTTGGCGCGAATGCCACCTACGGCATCGGCGGCGGCACCCCCGGCTACGCGGTCAGCAGCAGCAATGCCGGCGTGGCCACGGCCACCTTGAGCGGCACAAATTTCACGGTGCGCGGCATCGCCGCCGGGTCGGCCAACGTGGTGATCACCGATGCGACCGGAACGGCGCTGACCTTGTCCGTCACGGTCGGTTCGATTCCGACGCCGGTGCTACTGTTTACGACCGCGCCCAACGCGGTCACCCTGGCAGTGGGCACGGCAGGCGGATACACCATTGGCGGCGGCAAGCCGGCGTATGCGGTCAGCAGCAGCAATGCCGGGGTCGCCTCGGTAGCGCTCTCAGGGACCACCTTCACGATCACCGGCGTCGCGGCCGGCACGGCGCAGGTCGTGGTGGTCGACGCTGACGGGGAACGGCTGGAAATCGCCGTCACGGTCGGCACCAGCGGCACCGCCACGGCGCTGTTCACGACGGCGCCTGACGATGTGCGGATCGCTGTGGGCGCCACGGCCACTTACGCCATCGGCGGCGGCACGCCGGTTTATATGGTCAGTTCCAGCAATACCGCCATCGCCAGGGTCGCCATCAACGGCAGCAGCTTCATCATCACCGGGGTAGCGTCCGGAACGGCCCAGGTGGCCGTGTTCGATGCCAAGGGCGACTCGGAAAAAATCGTCGTCACGGTCGGTGCCGGGAGCACCACCACTTCGCTCTACACCAGCGCGACGAGCTCACTGGTGCTTGCCACTGGTGTCACCGAATCGTTCACCATCGGCGGCGGCACATCTCCTTACACCGTCAGCAGCAGCAATACGGGCGTGGCGACGGCCAGCGTGAACGGCAGCAATTTCAGTGTCACCGGGGTCGCCTCGGGCACCGCCCAGGTTGCCATAACCGATGCCACCGGCTCCGCCCTGAGCATCACCGTGACGGTCGGCTCGGGCAGCGCCCAGACGGCCTTGTTTACCACCGCGCCGGGCTCGGTCACGGTGGCCGTCGGCGCCAGTGGCGCGTATATGGTCGGTGGCGGTACTGCGCCCTACGCGGCCAGCACCAGCAATGCGGCGGTCGCCAGCGCGGCGATCAATGGTGTCAACCTGCTCATCACCGGCAACGGACCGGGTACGGCCAACGTCAACGTGGTCGATGCCAGCGGGGCCACTGTGCTCATCGCCGTCACGGTCGGTTCGGGCACCACGACCGCGCTGTACACGACGGCGCCACCAGCGATCACCCTCGCAGTCGGTTCGCCCGGCGTGTATGCGGTCGGCGGCGGCGCCGGCGGGTATGTCGCCACCACCAGCAACGCCAGCGCGGCCACGGCCTCGATGTCGGGCACCACGCTGACCGTCACGCCCGTCACGGCCGGCACGGCCACCATCTCGGTATTCGACATGAACGGCGCCACGGTCGGATTCGACGTCACCGTGACCCAGGTCCAGCCTGGCGCCATTACCGTGCTGCCCGGCGCGGCGACCGGCAACGTCGGCGACAGCCTGGTATTGCTCGTCAGCGGCGGTTCGCCCGGCTATACAATTACGATGAGCAACACCAGCATCGCCACCGTGTCGCCGTCCACCGTCGCTGCCAGCGGCGGCAGTTTCACGCTCAACCTGCTGAACGTGGGCGACACCGTGGCCACGATTGTCGATGCGGCTGGAAAATCGCTGACGGTGCCGGTCTCGGTCGAGCAGATCTCGACCGTACTGCGGCTCTCGCCGAGCGCGCTGACCGTCGGGGAGAACTATAACGGGGCGATCGCCTTGAACATCTTCGGCGGGACCGGTCCTTACCGTGCCTTCACCAGCGACGAAACGCTGTCGTCGGTGTCGGTGTCAGGCTCGATCATGACGGTCGCGGTTGGCAGCAGCAACAACCGCTGCATCAATCCGATCACCGACAGCGGCACGTATATTCCGAACGGCACCTTCGACGTGACGGTGACGGCGGTCGACAGCCTGGGTGCATCGGCCACCAGCGTGCTGACCATCAAGGACAATGGTGCTGGGCTCAACCTCGGCTGTCCATAAGCTGATTGGCGGGAAACCAGCACTGAGCGGCGACATAGCTTTTTTTCAGGGTGCGGACGATCCGGGGTGGCGCCGCAAGTTCGGGAAGGCCTCCTTCTCCAGCCAGTTCTTGAAGCGAACCAGTGCCGGCGCGCCGCCGCGGTTGCCGCAGCGCGTGGAAAGCAGGCGCAGCAGGCCAGCCTCGGTATAGCCTTGCAGCTTTTGGCCGGGGATCGGCCCGTAGTCGCCGGCCAGGATGCGCAGTTCGCGCGGCTCCGGCTGCGGCAGCAGCAAGCTCGCCACGTCGCGCACCGGCACCCAGATCACGCCCTCGATCAAGTACAGCCGGACCTGGCGGTTGTCGTACGCGTAATAGCGCCCGTTCCATGGTTCCAGCACATCGCTGATGGCCTTGCGGCGGATGGCCGGGAACAGGTCGATCACATACGGCGCCAGCGTCTTGACCCAGGGGAAAGCGGTGGCGACGATCGTGAACGGCACGCGCATCAGTCCAAGGTCCTTGAGGAAGACGCCGCTCAGCCAGTACACGGCCGCGCTGAGGGCCACGCACAGCAGCAGACGAATGAGCAGTTTAATCATGCTCAGCCCAGGGACAGGTCGTCGAGAATGGGACAGTCGGGCCGTTCGTCGCCATGGCATTTGGTGGCCAGCGTTTCCAGCGTGCGGCGCATGGCCTGCAGGTCGGCGATCTTGCGGTCGAGTTCAGCGATATGCCGTTTGGCCATCGCGCGCACGTCCTTGCTGGCGCGCTGCTTGTCCTGCCACAGCGCCAGCAAGGTCTTGATTTGCTCGAGCGAAAAGCCCAGTTCGCGCGAGCGGTGGATGAATTGCAGCACCTGCACGTCGCGCTCGTCGTAGACACGGTAGCCGGCGTCGGTGCGCCGCGCCGCGCCGATCAGGCCGATCGATTCGTAGTGCCGGATCATCTTGGCCGACACCCCCGATGCCTTGGCAGTGGCGCCGATATTGTGGACTTCCATCACATTCCTTTCGGTTTCCAGCGCTTGAGCAGCAGCGCATTGCCGACCACCGTCACGCTGGAGAAAGCCATGGCGGCGCCGGCGATCATCGGGTTGAGCAGGCCGAGAGCGGCCAGCGGTACGCCCACCAGGTTGAAAACAAAGGCCCAGAACAGGTTCTGGCGAATCTTGGCATAGGTGCGGCGCGAGATGTCGATGGCCTCGACCAGCAGGCGCGGGTCGCCCCGCATCAGGGTCACGCCGGCGGTGTGCATGGCCACGTCGGTGCCGCCGCCCATGGCAATGCCGATGTCGGCTGCCGCCAGCGCGGGCGCGTCGTTGATGCCGTCGCCGACCATCGCCACGCGCCAGCCGCTGGAGCGCAGGCCGGAGATGATGGCGGCCTTCGCTTCCGGCAGCACTTGCGCGTGCACTTCGTCGATGCCGAGTGCGGCCGCGATATGGCGGGCCGCGCCTTCGCTGTCGCCGCTGAGCATGACGGTGCGCACGCCGGCCGCGTGCAAGCGTGCCACCGCCTGCGCGCTTCCGGGCTTGAGCGTATCGGCGAAGGCCAGCATGCCAATCAGACGCGGTGCGGGAAACACCTGCGCCAGCCACGATACCGTGGCGCCGTCCTGGCCGTGCGCCTCGATGTCGATGTTGTATTGCGCCATCAGGCGCGCGTTACCCAGCGCCAGCACGGCGCCGTCGACCGTGGCGCTCACGCCCATGCCAGGAATCGCCGTGGTGGCGCTGGCCGCCGGCACGGGCAGCGTTGCCGCATCCATCACCGCGCGCGCCAGAGGGTGTTCGCTGCCCTGCTGCAGCGCGGCCGCCAGCGCCAGCATGGCCTTGTCGTCGCCGTCAATGGCGTGCATCGCCACCAGGCGCGGTTTGCCGGCGGTGAGCGTGCCGGTCTTGTCGAAGGCGACCACCTGCACGCCGTGCAGCAGTTCGAGTGCTTCCGCATCCTTGATCAAGATCCCGTGGCGCGCGGCCACGCCGGTACCGGCCATGATGGCGGTCGGCGTGGCCAGACCCAGCGCGCACGGACAGGCAATCACCAGCACCGAGACGGCGTTGATCAGCGCCACGCGCCAGTCGCCGCCCAGCGCCCACCACAGCGCAAAGGTCAGCAGCGCAATGAACACGATGGCCGGTACGAACACCGCGCTGACCTTGTCCACCAGGCGCTGGATCGGCGCCTTGGCCGCCTGCGCATCTTCCACCGCGCGGATGATCCGCGCCAGCACCGTTTCGGCGCCGATGGCGCTGGCGCGCGCCAGCAGCAAGCCTTCGCCGTTGACGGCGCCGCCGATCAGCGCCGACCCCGGCCCTTTGGTCACGGGCATGCTCTCCCCGGTCAGCATCGATTCATCGGCATGGCTCTGGCCCTCGATGACCTGGCCGTCCATCGGAATGCGCTCGCCGGGCCGGATCACGACCTGGTCGCCCACCTTCAGGGCCGTGATCGGAATGTCGCGCTCGACGCCGTCCACACGCACCCGCGCCATGGCCGGACGCAGCGCCTGCAGGGCGCGAATGGCCTCGGTGGTCTGGCGCTTGGCGCGCGCCTCCAGCCATTTCCCCAGCCGCACCAGGGTAATGACGACCGCAGCCGCCTCGAAATACAGGTGCATGCCGCCCTGGCCCAGCCACTGGTACACGGACAATCCATAGGCGGCGCTGGTGCCCAGCGCCACCAGCAAGTCCATATTGCCGCTCCTGGCCAGCAGCGCTTTCCAGGCGCTTCGATAGAACCGCGCGCCAATCCAGAACTGCACCGGCGTGGCCAGCAGGAACTGCACCCATGCCGGCAGCATGAAGTGCAGCCCGAGCGCCTGTGCCAGCATGGGCGCCACCAGCGGCAAGGTGAGCGCCGCGGCGATGCCGATCTGCCATGCCTCGGGAACGGCCGGCCGTACCGGCGCGGCATTGTCGGCGCTGGCCGTGTAGCCGGCTTTCTCGACCGCGGCGATCAGTTGCGCGGTGGCCGGCTGCGGCCCATCGGTATGGATGGTGGCCCGTTCGGTCGCCAGGTTGACGCTGGCGTCGCGCACGCCCGGCACGGCGCGCAGGGCCTTTTCGACCCTCCCGGCGCAGGAGGCGCACGTCATGCCCCCCACCTCGAGCGAGGTCTCGCGTGCCTGGCTGGCAGGCTGAAGGATGGTCGTACTCATGCTGTGCTCCTGTTTAGCAGTGCGATTCGACTATCATGTACCTTCCCATTATAGTAACCTCAAGCGCTAAAGTTCTTGACCTTCCCATTGTGGCAAAGTCCAGAATACGCCCTGAACCACCGAATTGAAGGAGCACGAGCATGATCACACTGAACGTTCCCGACATGAGTTGCAGCCATTGCAGCTCGGTCATTACCAAGGCCCTCAAGGCACTCGACCGCGATGCTGCGGTCGGCTTCGACATGCACAACCATATGGTGCAGGTGGACACCAGCAAGCCGCTCGATGCCGTCCTCAATGCCATGACAATGGCCGGCTATCCCGCCACGGTGGCCTGAATCGCACCATGACCAGCATGCATCGTCTTTCCTTTTTACTCGCTGCCTTGCTGTCGCTGGCCGGCTGCGCCACCTTCTCGCCGGACGGCGGCCAGGACGCGGTGCGGCGCATGGTGCAAGAACGCGGCGGCCAGAGCGCGCCGGGCGTCGCTCCCGCCGCGCTGGAACGGCATATTGCCGACCTGCTGGCCAAGCCCCTGGGCGCCGAAGACGCCGTCAATATCGCCCTGCTCAACAACCGCGCTTTGCGCGCCGGCTACCTTGAACTGGGCATCGCCGAGGCCGACCTGGTGCAGGCGGGCCGCCTGTCCAACCCGGTATTGAGCTTCAGCCGCCTGAAAAGCCGCGATGGCGTTGAAATGGAACGCACGCTGATGCTGCCGGTGATCGGGCTGCTGCTGATGCCGGTCACCCGGCCGCTGGAACAGCGCCGCTTCGAGCTGGCCCAGATGCGCGCGGCCGGCGACGTGCTGCGCATCGCCGACCAGACCCGGCGCGCGTGGTACAGCGCGGTGGCCGCGCAGCAGAGTGCCGTCTACATGGCGCAGGTCAGGGATGCCGCCGAAGCGAGCGCCGAGCTGGCGCGCGGCATGGAAAAGGCGGGCAACTGGAGCCGCCTGCGGCAGGCGCGCGAACAATCCTTCTTTGCCGACTCCGTGGTCCAGCTGGCGCGCGCGCGCCAGACCCATGTGCTGGAACGCGAAAACCTTGCTCGCCTGATGGGGCTCTCGACCAGCGCCTTCCAGTTGCCGGAGCGCCTGCCCGACCTGCCGAATGCGCCGCGCGAGGTGGCCGACGCCGAAGCACAGGCCATGGCCAACCGCCTCGACGTCCTGATGGCGCAAAAGGAACTGGCCGGGCTCAAGGCTTCGCTTGGGCTTTCGCGCGCCACGCGTTTCATCAACCTGCTCGACCTGGGCTACCTGCACAACACAGCGGACGACGGCGAGCGCGCACGCGGCTACGAAATCGAGCTGCAGATTCCGCTGTTCGACTGGGGCGGAGCGCGCGTGGCCAAAGCCGAGGCGACCTATATGCAGGCGGTGCAACGCGCAGCCGGCGCGGCCATCGATGCCCGCTCGCAGGTGCGTGCATCCTATGCCGGCTACCGCAGCGCCTACGACATCGCGCGCCATTACCGGGACGAGATCGTACCGCTCAAAAAGCGCATCTCCGACGAGCAGCTGCTGCGCTACAACGGCATGCTGATCAGCGTTTTCGAATTGCTGGCCGATGCGCGCGACCAGGTCACCAGCGTCAACGCCGCCATCGAGGCGCAGCGCGACTACTGGATTGCCGACTCGGCGCTGCAGGCCGCGCTGACCGGCAGCGGCGGCGCCATGGCCGCCGCGCCGCGCGCAAGCAGCGCCCCGGCTGCGGCGCCCCAACACTGACAAGGAAGCGAACATGGTTTCACGCAGAAGTTTTTTCAAGGGCGCAGGCGCAGCCGCGGTCACCAGCGCCGTGGTCAGCCGCGCCGGCGCGGCGAGCTTGCCCGAAGCCGTCATCATGGAACACGCGACAACCCAGGCGCCACTGGCTCCGCCCAATGGCCGTCCGTACAATCCGGTGGTGACGCTCAATGGCTGGACGCTGCCGTGGCGCATGAAGGACGGGGTCAAGGAATTCCACCTGGTGGCCGAGCCGGTCGTGCGCGAGATCGCGCCCGGCATGAAGGCCAGGCTGTGGGGCTACAACGGGCAGTCGCCGGGACCGACCATTGAAGTGGTCGAGGGCGACCGCGTGCGCATTTTCGTCACCAACAAGCTGCCCGAACATACCAGCGTTCACTGGCACGGCCAGCGCCTGCCCAACGGCATGGACGGGGTCACCGGCGTGACCCAGCCAGGCATCGAGCCCGGCAAAACCTTCGTCTACGAATTCGTGGCCAGGCGCGCCGGCACGTTCATGTATCACCCGCATGCCGACGAAATGACCCAGATGGCAATGGGGATGATGGGTTTCTGGATAACCCATCCGAAGGACCACAAGTTCATGCCGGTGGCACGCGACTTCTGCTTCCTGCTGGCGTCGTACGACATCGATCCGGGCAGCGCCACCCCCAGGATCAACACCATGACCGACTTCAACCTGTGGACCTTCAACAGCCGCGCCTTTCCCGGCATCGATCCGATGGTGGTGGCCTTGGGCGACAAAGTGCGCATCCGGGTCGGCAACCTGACCATGACCAACCATCCTATCCACATGCACGGGCACGAGTTCACCGTCACCGGCACCGACGGCGGCTGGGTGCCGCCGTCGGCGCGCTGGCCGGAAGTGACTACCGACGTCGGCGTGGGGCAGATGCGTTCCATCGAGTTCGTGGCCAACGAGCCAGGCGACTGGGCCTTTCACTGCCATAAATCGCACCACACGATGAATGCGATGGGCCACGACGTGCCGAACATGATCGGCGTCGACCAGAGCGCGGTGCTGGCCAAGATCAACAAGCTGGTGCCCGACTATATGGTCATGGGCGACAAGGGCATGGCCGACATGGGCGAGATGGAAATGCCGCTGCCCGACAACACGCTGCCAATGATGACCGGCAGCGGGCCGTTCGGCGCGATCGGCATGGGTGGCATGTTCACCATGGTCAAAGTACGCAAGGGGCTGGCGCACAAGGACTACAAGGACCCGGGATGGTACAAGCATCCGGCCGGCACCCTGGCCTACGAATGGACAGGCGGCGAGGGGGCGATGCCGGCCGCGGCGCGCGCGCCCGACACTGACAAGATGGCCGCCAAACCCGGCGAAAAAATTCTCAAGGTGACCAAAGGTAGCGGCCACCACGGGCACTAATGACGCTAAGTTAAGACGCAAGTTGGCCAGTCGTCCTCGCGCACGCGGGGACCCATACTGAATTCGCGTCAAGGCGCAGCATGCTCAACATGGGTCCCCGCGTGCGCGAGGACGACGATTCATACCAACCGAAAGTAGCGCATGAAGAAAACTGCCGTGTTTTTCGCCTTCGCCCTAACTGCAGTCAACGCCCTCGCCGCCAGTCCGAGCGAGACCATGGCCGCCTTCCACGCCGCGTTGGGCGCGGGCGACAGGGCTGCGGCGATTGCCCTGCTCAGCCCCGATATCGTGATTTATGAATCCGGCTTCGTCGAGCATACACGCGACGAATACGCCAGCCACCACCTGGATGCGGACATGGCCTACTGCAAGGCCACCACGCGCAAGATCCTCAAGCACGCCGAACGGATCGACGGCAATGTCGCCACCGTGATGGAAGAGACCGAAACGCGCGGCAGCTTCAAGGGCAAGCCGGTCAACGCGCGCGGACTGGAGACGACGATACTGGAGAAACGCGGCGACGGCTGGGTGGTCGCGCACATCCACTGGTCGTCGCGCAACGTGAAGTAGGCGAACGGCTAGCCGGCAAAGCGCGTCTCGGGCATGCCGACCGCGCCGGGCCGCAGCAATAGCGTGGCGCCGGCCAACTGGTCCCCAGGCGGCGCGCCGGCGCTGATCGAGGTCACCATCAAGGTGGCCATGTCGGCGCCGCCGAAGGCGCACATCGAGGGCTTGGCCAGCGGCAGTTCGATGGTTCTATCGAGCGTGCCGGCGGGAGTAAACCGCAGCAGGCAGGCGCCATCGTTCCCGCAAATCCAGTAGCAGCCATCGACATCCATGGCCGCACCGTCGGGCCGGCCGCGCTGGCCATTCATGTCGACGAACACGCGCCGGCGGCTGGGCGTACCGCTGTCGGGATCGACATCGAAGGCCCAGATCAACTGGCGCGACGCATGCGAATCGGACAGGTACATGGTGCGTCCGTCGGGAGAAAATGCCAGTCCGTTCTGAACGATTAGCCCCTCCACCACCGGCGCCGAGATGCCGTCGGCGCCGGTATAGCGGTATAGCTTGCCGTCCGCCCTCGCGGCGGCCATGTCCAGCACCATCGTGCCGCTCCAGAAGCGCCCCTGGCGGTCGCAGCGCCCATCGTTGAAACGCATGCCCGCCTGCCCGGCCGGCGCGGCCAGGCGCCGCGCCTGCACCTGCTGCGCCGCTCCCAGCGTGAGGCTGAAGATGCCGCTCTCCATGCCTGCCACAAGCGCGCCGCTGTCGTCCAGCGCCAGGCAGGCGACCATCTCCTGCGTGTCCCAGCTGCGCGTGGCGCCGGTCGCGGCGTCGAGCCGCCAGATGCGCCGCATCGGAATATCAACCCACAGCCAGGCGCCCTCCCGGGCGTCCCATATGGGGCTTTCGCCGACCGTGCAACTGATGTCCGCAACCCGTTCGATACCGCTCATGTGTGCACCTTACAAGTCCGTGATTTCTTTGTAGCGCGGCACCAGCGTCTTCATAACGGTCCACGCCACCAGGTAAGCCACGGCGCACAGCGAGAACATGATCATGTAGCCGGTCTGGACCTGGCCCAGGGCCTGGTAATGGTCGGTGAGCCAGCCGGCCAGCTTGGAGATCAGCACGCCGCCCAGTCCCCCCGCCATGCCGCCAATGCCCACCACCGAACCGATGCTGTGCTTCGGGAACATGTCCGATACGGTCGTGAACAGATTGGCCGACCACGCCTGGTGGGCCGAAGCGCCAACCCCGATCAGCAGCACCGGAACCCAGACACTGATGTAGCCGAACGGCTGCGCCAGCAAGACCACCAGCGGAATGAAGGCGATCGCCAGCATCGCCTTCATGCGGCCATCGTAGGGAGTGAGGCCCTTGTTGATGAAGTAGGTAGGAAACCAGCCGCCGCCAATACTGCCGATCATGGTCATGCTGTACAAGACGGCGAGCGGCAGTGCGATATCGGTCTTTTGCATGCCGTATTCGGCCGCCAGGTACTTCGGCAACCAGAACAGGAAGAACCACCACACGCCGTCGGTCATGAATTTGCCGAAGGCGAAGGCCCAGGTTTGGCGGTAGGTCAGCAGCTTGAACCACGAGGTTTTTGGCTGGGCTGCTGCGGCGACCGGCTCCGCAGCGCAATCGCTGTGGATGTAGTCGAATTCGGCCTTGCCCAGACGCTTCTGCCTGGCCGGCGCTTCATAGAAAATCTGCCACGCGATCATCCAGACGAAGCCGATTGCGCCGATCGCGATGAAGGCCGCCTGCCAGCCCCACGTGGCGGCAATCAGCGGCACCGTCAGCGGGGCGAGGATGGCCCCCACATTGGCGCCGGAATTGAAGATGCCGGTCGCGAAGGAGCGCTCTTTCTTCGGAAAGTATTCTGCAGTCGCCTTGATCGCGGCGGGGAAGTTGCCCGCTTCGCCGACCGCCAGCACCGCGCGCGAGAGCATGAAGCCGGCAATCGACACCGGCACCGCGGCCAGGCCCACGGCGGCCAGCAGGCTGTTGACACCCTCGCCCATGCCGATCGAGAAGGCATGGATGATGGCGCCCACCGACCATACCGCGATGGCCAGCAGGAACGCGGTCTTGGTGCCCAGCCTGTCGATCACGCGGCCGGCAAACAGCATCGAAATCGCGTACACAAACTGGAACACCGAGGTGATGTTGGAATAGTCGGTATTGGTCCAGCCGAATTGCTTTGACAGGTCGGGCGCCAACAGGCTGAGGACCTGGCGGTCGAGGTAATTGACGGTCGTGGCAAAGAACAGAAGGGCACAAATCGTCCACCTGTACTTACCGATCGCTTGCTGGTTCATGGATGCGCTCTTTATAGTTGTTGGTGAATCTCCGCGCCGTCCCCGGGTGTCTCCACTCCCTTTTTGTCGGGACGGCGCGGCCATCGTTATGCAGCTTGCTGCAATGCTCCATCGACCAGGCGCGCCAGCTTCAGTGGATTATGATCAGCCAGGGCCTCGGGAAGCAAGTCCCGCGGCAGATTCTGGTAGCACACCGGGCGCAGAAAGCGGTCGATCGCGGTCGCACCAACCGAGGTGCTGCGGCTGTCGGAGGTGGCCGGGAAAGGACCACCGTGCACCATTGCATGGGCCACTTCAACGCCAGTCGGAAAACCGTTGAACAGGATGCGGCCGGCTTTTCGTTCCAGTATCGTCAATAGCGCAGCGGCCAGGTCGCGGTCGCCGGGCACCGCATGCACGGTGGCGGTGAGCTGCCCCTCCAGGTGCTCGGCCAGCGCGCACATCTCGGCCGCGTCGGCGCAGCCGATCAGCAAGGCGGATGGACCGAAGATCTCGTCGTGCAAAGCTGGCGTGGCCAGGTAGGTGGCGGCATCGCAGCGGTACAAGGTCGCTTGTGCCGCGCAGCCGCTGGCGCCGCTCATGCCGCGCGCCACCAGCCGCACGCCCGTCAAAGCGGACACGCGTTCGATGCCGTCCAGGTAAGCCTGGTGGATGCCCGGCGTGAGCATGGTGCCGGCCGGCTTGGCCTGCAGCGCATCGGCAGTGGCGTCGGCGAAATGGTCGAACTGCTCGCCCTTCAGGCCCAGTACCAGGCCGGGGTTGGTGCAGAACTGCCCGGTGCCCAGGGTCAGCGAATCGATGAAGCCGCGCGCCAGCGCCATGCGGTCGCCGCTCAAGGCGCCCGGCAGCATGAAGACCGGATTGATGCTGCTCATTTCGGCGTACACGGGAATGGGTTCGGCGCGCTGCGCCGCCGTGCGCATCAGCGCCAGCCCGCCCTGGCGCGAACCGGTAAAGCCGATCGCCTTGATCGCCGGGTGGGCCGCCAGTCGTTGGCCAATCTGGCGGCCTTCGCCGATCAGCATCGAGAACACCCCTTCCGGCATCGCGCAGCAAACCGCTGCCTGCTGGATGACCTTGGCCACTAGTTCGGAAGTGCCGGGATGGGCGCCGTGCGCCTTGACGATCACGGGACAACCGGCGGCCAGCGCGGCGGCGGTGTCGCCGCCGGCCACCGAAAACGCCAGCGGAAAATTGCTCGCGCCGAAGACCAGCACGGGCCCCAGCGGGATTTTCCGCAGGCGCATGTCGGGTCGCGGCGGCACGCGTTCGGGCAGCGCCGAATCGAGCGTGGCGCCGTGCCAGTGGCCGTCGCGCGCCACGCGCGCGAACAGACGCAACTGGTTCATGGTGCGGCCACGCTCGCCTTCGAGGCGGGCTTGCGGCAGGCCGGTCTCCAATCCCGCGCGCTCGATCAGCACGGGCCCGAGGGCCAGGATGCCGTCTGCGATCGCTTCAAGGAAGGCGGCACGCTGCTGCGGCGTGGTGTTGCGGTAGGCGTCGAATGCCTGGCCCGCCAGTTCGCATGCCAGGTCGACGTCGCCCTCGGTGGCCAGGCCGAATTCCGGCTCCATGGATTCCGCACGCGCAGGATTGATGGCACGCACCTGGCCGGCGCTGCCCCGAACGAGGCGCTGGCCGATGACCATCTCGCCGGCTATCCGCACGGCCGCCATTACTGGGCGCCCTGTGCCAGGATCAGCTTGTTGAGCATCTCGTCTTCCTGCGCCGTCAGGTCGGTCAGCGGGGTGCGTACCGGTCCGGCGGAATGGCCGACCAGCCGTGCGCCGGCCTTGACGATGCTCACCGAGTAGCCCGCCTTGCGGTTGCGGATTTCGAGGTAAGGCAGGAAGAACTGGTCGAGCAGACGGTTGGTAGTGGCGCTGTCGTCGGCGGCGACCGCGTGATAGAAGTCCATCGCCAGTTTCGGCATGAAGTTGAAAACCGCCGACGAATACACTGGCACGCCCAGCGCCTTGTAGGCGGCGGCGTAGACTTCGGCGGTAGGCAGGCCGCCCAGGTAGCTGAAGCGCTCGCCCATGCGGCGCCAGATCTGAACCATCAGTTCAATGTCGCCGATGCCGTCCTTGAAACCGATCAGGTTCGGGCAGCGGGCTGCGAGGATCTCCAGCGAATCGGCGGTAAGGCGGCACACGCCGCGGTTGTACACGACCACGCCGAATTTGACGGAACGGCAGACCGCTTCGACGTGAGCGACCAAGCCATCCTGGCTCGCTTCGGTCAGGTAGTGCGGCAGCAGCAGCACGCCGTGCGCGCCGAGGCGTTCGGCTTCCTGGGCCAGGGCGATGGCGTTGCGGGTCGGGCCGCCCACGCCGGCAAGAATGGGCACCTTGCCACGGCAAGTATCGACGGCGGTGCGGATCACATCCGAATATTCGCCAGCGGTGAGGGAAAAGAACTCGCCGGTCCCCCCGGCGGCGAACAGGGCCGTGGCGCCGTAAGGCGCCAGCCAGTCGAGCCGCGCGGCATAGGTCTTCGCGTTGAAGTTGCCGGCTTCGTCAAAGTCGGTGAGCGGGAAAGACAGCAGGCCGGACGACAGGATGGTCTTGAGTTCTTGCGGGTTCATGAAATCTCCGTGGCTAAGTGATACGTTATCGTACAACTAGCCCCGAACATAAGCAAGCAGAACATTTATTCGAGGTCAAACATTCATTCGAGGTCAGACCTGATTTGCGCGATTCAGGTCTGACCTAACATTCATTCGAGGTCAGACCTGATTTGCGCGATTCAGGTCTGACCTCGAAGTGCGGGGCGTTACGAGGCCGAGGCTTCCATGCGCAGCTGGGCCTGGCGCAATCGCTCCCGGCTATTGGTCAGGTGGGTGCGCATCGCCGCGCGCGCGCCTTCCGGGTCGCGCCGCTCAATGGCGTGATAGATGTCTTCGTGCTCGCGGTTGACCCGCTCGAGGTACTGCGCAGGGTCGTCCTGCCCCAGTTGCGGCATATTCACGCGTGAGCGCGGGATGATGGTGTTGCCCAGCTGGGTCAGGATATCGACGAAATAGCGGTTCCCCGTGGCTTGCGCGATGACCTGGTGGAACTGGACGTCGGCGTCCACCGCAGGGCTGCCGGCGGCCACGCTGCGCTGCATGCTGGCCAGCACCGCGGCCAGCTGTGCCACTTGCGCGTCGCTGCGGCGCTGGGCGGCCAGCGCGGCCGCCTCCGCTTCCATGCTGATGCGCAGCTCCAGCATCGCCAATACATCGATCACGGTGACGATGCTTTCGGCGGCGATCCCGATCCCGCCCTGCTGGCGCGCGATGACGAAGGTGCCGATCCCGTGCCGGGTTTCGACCCAGCCCGTGGCCGACAAATGCGAAATGGCTTCCCGCACCACGGTCCGGCTGACGCCGTGCAATTCCATGATGGCCGACTCGGTGGGCAGCTTGTCGCCCGGCTTGAGCACGCCCGCAGCAATCTCCCCGGTGATATGCTCGACCACGCCCTGTGCCAGGTTGCGGTGTTTTTTGCGCGGCGCAACGGTTGCTTGGGATGGGGAGGTGGAAGTCATGGAAATATTATACCTGCTCGCGAACTCATGCGATATCTTACAACATGATGGATAGTATACTGGGGCCAATGAAAACGTCCGACCAGACCATCGACTGCCGCCCTGGCTGTGGCGCCTGCTGCACCGCCCCTTCGATTACCTCCCCCATACCCGGCATGCCTCATGGCAAGCCAGCCGGCGTGCGTTGCGTGCAGCTGACGATCGACAACGGCTGTGCCATTTTCGGGCGCCCGGAACGGCCGGCATTTTGCGCCGGCCTGCAGCCGTCCGCCGAGATGTGCGGAAGCACCCGCGAACACGCCATGCATTGGATTACCAGGCTCGAACGCGCGACGGCGCCAGACTGAGGCGCCACTGGTTCAGCGCATCTCGCGCGAGAAAAAGTGCTTTTCCCGGGCGGCGCTGTCGGCGACTTCTTTTGCGCCGTAAATGATCGACAACATATACACCCCTTCCGGCGCACGAAAACGCAGCGACCCGACGATGTCGGTTCTGCCCTGCCTGGGCCCGTGCATGGTCAATGCGGGAAAACCTCGCAAAGTGGTCGCCGCGCTACCGGCTGCGCGCAGGTCATCATCGAATTTCCTGCCCATGTTACCGCGCGGGCCTGTGCGCTCCAGCAAAGCCACGAAGGTGGAACCGGTGGCGTCACTTGCCATCTCTATGGCTGAACAGAAAGAGTGTGGAAGAAAGGTGCTCGTTTAGCAATTTTCAGCGCCGTTTTTGACCCATGTTTCGTGCCCGGTACGCCGCTCGTGGTAAGCTTCGAGCCCGCAGCAGGCCGCCGTTCGGCCACCACATTTACGCCAACACACAAAAAGATTCATGGATATTATTCTTGCGCTAAAAGCGATCATCATGGGCCTGGTCGAGGGCTTCACCGAGTTTCTGCCCATTTCCTCGACCGGCCACCTGATCCTGGCCGGCAGCCTGCTCGACTTTACCGACGAAAAATCGAATATTTTCAAGATCGTGATCCAGTCCGGCGCCATCCTGGCGGTGTGCTGGGAGTTCAATGTGCGCATCCGCGCCGTGTTGGCCGGCATGTTCAGCGACCGCAAGCAGCAAAAATTCCTGCTCAACCTGATCATCGCCTTCATTCCGCTGGCCGTGCTGGGGCTCGCTTTCGGCAAGATCATCAAGGCGGCCCTGTTCCATCCGATGCCGGTGGCGCTGGCTTTCATCATCGGCGGCTTCATCATCCTGTGGGTCGAGGGACGTCAGAAGGCCAATCCGGTCGCCGTCCGCGTCATGGAAGTCGACGACATGACCATGCTCGACGCCTTCAAGGTCGGTTGCGCCCAGGCCGTGGCGCTGATCCCGGGCACCAGCCGCTCGGGCGCGACCATCATCGGCGCCATGATGTTCGGTCTGAACCGCAAGGCGGCCACCGAATTTTCCTTCTTCCTGGCCATCCCTACCCTGATGATCGCCACCGCCTACGAGCTGATCAAGAACCGCGAGGTGCTGTCCACCGCCGACCTGCCGCTGTTCGGCGTGGGCACCCTGGCCGCCTTCATTTCGGCCTTCCTGTGCGTGCGCTGGCTGCTGCGCTATATCAGCAGCCATGACTTCACCGCCTTCGCCTGGTACCGCATCGCCTTCGGCATCCTGGTCATCGCAAGCTCGCACTACGGCTGGGTCGTTTGGGTAGAATAATGGATCCCGGGATCGGCGCGCGCGCCCTCGAACAACTGCAGACCGTCTTCGGCTACCCGGCCTTTCGCGGGCAGCAGGGCGACATCGTCGAACACGTGGCCGGCGGCGGCGACGCCCTGGTCCTGATGCCGACCGGCGGCGGCAAGTCGCTGTGCTACCAGATCCCCGCGCTGCTGCGCGACGGCGTCGGCGTGGTCGTCTCGCCCCTGATCGCGCTGATGCAGGACCAGGTCGACGCGCTGGCCGAGGTCGGCGTGCGCGCCGCCTTCCTCAATTCGACCCAGACGTTTGAAGAATCGATGCGCATCGAACGGTTGGTGCGCACCGGCGAGATCGACCTGGTGTACGTGGCGCCGGAGCGCCTGATGACGCCGCGCTGCCTGGACCTGTTCGACGCTTCGCGCATCGCCCTGTTCGCCATCGACGAGGCCCACTGCGTGTCGCAATGGGGCCACGACTTCCGTCCCGAATACATCAAGCTGTCGATCCTGCACGAGCGCTTCCCGGACGTGCCGCGCATCGCGCTCACCGCCACCGCCGACCAGCAGACCCGCGCCGAAATCGCGCTGCGCCTGCAACTGGGCGATGCGCGCCAGTTCGTGTCCTCGTTCGACCGTCCCAACATCCGCTATCAGATCGTCGAGAAGGCCAACGGCCGCAAGCAGCTGCTCGACTTCATCACCACCGAGCATGGCAGCGACGCCGGCATCGTGTACTGCCTGTCGCGCAAGAAGGTCGAAGAGACCGCCGAGTTCCTCAACGAGAACGGCATCCGCGCCCTGCCCTACCACGCCGGCATGGACTATCCAAAACGCAGCGCCAACCAGTCGCGCTTCTTGCGCGAGGACAGCATCGTGATGGTGGCCACCATCGCCTTCGGCATGGGCATCGACAAGCCGGACGTGCGCTTCGTGTGCCACCTTGACCTGCCCAAGAGCATCGAGGGCTACTACCAGGAGACCGGGCGCGCGGGGCGCGACGGCCTGCCGGCCAGCGCCTGGATGGCCTACGGCTTGCAGGACGTGGTCCTGCAGCGCCGCATGATCGACGAATCGGAAGCCGACGAAACCTTCAAGCGCGTGCTGTCGATGAAGCTCGACGCCATGCTGGGCCTGTGCGAAACGCTCAGCTGCAGGCGCACCCGCCTGCTCGACTACTTCGGCGAACAGTCCACGCCTTGCGGCAATTGCGATACTTGTTTGATCCCGCCGGTGTCGTTCGACGGCACGGTGCCGGTGCAAAAGCTGCTCTCGGCGATTTACCGGGTCGACCAGCGCTTCGCCGCCGGACACGTGATTGAAGTGCTGCGCGGCGTCGAGACCGACCGCATCAGGCAGTGGCACCACAATGCGCTGTCGGTGTTCGGGATCGGCAGCGAGCGCGCCGAGGCAGAATGGCGCGCCATTTTGCGCCAGACCATCGCGCTGGGACTGGTCACGGTCGACCATGAAGTGTATAGCTCGCTCAAGCTGACCGACGCCGCACGGCCGGTGCTCAAGGGCGGACAAAAAGTCCAGCTGCGCCAGTACCAGAAGCCGGTCAAGCAAAAGCGCGCGCCAAGCGCCTCCGCCAAAGCCCATATCGAGATGGACCTGTCGAAGTCGGAACAGGAAATTTTCGAGAAGCTGCGCTGGTGGCGGGTCGAGACTGCGCGCGCGCACAACGTGCCGGCGTATGTGATTTTCGTCGACGCCACCCTGCGCGAAATCGCCAAGGCCAAGCCGACCACCCTGGGCGAGCTGCGCACGGTGACCGGCGTTGGCGAGAAAAAGCTGGTGTCCTACGGCGACGAGATCGTGGCCATGATCATGGACATGCTCTGATCCCGCGATAACGATACACACCGTAGGGCGGAAAAGCGAAGCGCATTCCTCCATGGTTGCGCCGCGTTGACGCAAACATGGAGGAATGCGCTGCGCTTTTCCGCCCTACGTTTTTCCGGCTCACTTCTTCGTGAACACCAGATCCCACACGCCATGCCCCAGCTTGAGCCCGCGGTTCTCGAACTTGGTGAGCGGCCGGTAGGCCGGCTGCGGCGCATAGCCGTCGGCCGTATTCTGCAAGGCCGGCTCCGCGCCGAGCACCTCGAGCATCTGGACCGCGTAATCTTCCCAGTCGGTGGCGCAGTGCAGGTAGCCGCCCGGCGCGAGGCGCTCGGCCAGCAGCTTGACGAACGGCCCCTGCAGCAGGCGCCGCTTGTTGTGGCGCGCCTTGTGCCAGGGATCCGGAAAGAACACGTGCACACCCGCCAGCGAGCCCTCGGGGATCATCTGGTTCAGCACCTCGACCGCGTCATGCTGGATCAGGCGCAGGTTGCCCAGCCCCTGTTCGCCGATCTGCTTGAGCAGGCTGCCCACGCCCGGCGTGTGCACCTCGACCCCGATGAAGTCCTTCTCCGGCATGCCCTTGGCAATGTGCGAGGTGGTGTCGCCCATGCCAAAGCCGATCTCCAGGATCACCGGCGCACGGCGACCGAAGGCTTGCTCGAAGTCGAGCGGCGCCTTGGCGTATTCGATCAGGAATTTCGGTCCCAGTTCCTCCAGCGCGCGCGCCTGGGCAATCGACAAGCGCCCGGCCCGGGTGACGAAACTGCGAATCCGGTGCTCGGTCGGGTCGTACATCATCGGGCGGTTAGGGGTATCTGCAGACATGGCGTGTGTAAGGAAAAAAAGACCGGACGACATTATATCGCACGGATGCTGCTTGCGATTAAGGCAAGCTTCAGGCGCGCTTGAGGTGCAGCGCCACCGTCTGCGGACGGCGCGATGTGGTCGCTTCCAGCGTGCGCGCTTCGCGCACCATCATCTGTTCCAGGTTCACACCATCGAGCACGGTGAGGAAGGCGGTGGTGGCCCTGGCCAGCGCCCCCTGCAGCGCGCAGGCGTCCGAATAAATGCACTGCTGCGCCAGCTGATCGAAGCAGGACGCCATGTAAAAATCGTTTTCGGTCTGGCGTACCACCTCGCCAATATTGATCTGCGCCGGCTCGCGTGCGAGGCGCAGGCCGCCATTGCGCCCGCGCGTGGTGGTCACATAGCCGAGCATGCCGAGCTGGTGGACTACCTTGGTCAGGTGGTTCTTGGCAATGCCGTGGGCGTCGGCGATTTCCTGGATCGTGGCGCTTTGCTCGCGGTCGAGCGCCAGGAACATCAGGGTTCGCAGGGAATAGTCAGTGTAGGCAGTCAGGCGCATGCATCATTCTACCGCTTGCGGCGAAACCGGGTTCATCGGTAGCGCGCAACGATCTTCTCGACCCCGCGTTCGGCGACGATGCTGTCGGTGGCGCGCTTGATGAGCGCATACGGGATCGCCGATTTCATGGAAAAGGCGCAGCGCGCCATATCGTTTTCATACGTCAAGTCCAGGCGCAGGCTGTGGCTGGCGTCGTTCCTGACATGCCACTGTGCAATCGACAGTTCCGTCAGCGCATACTGGGTGCGCCCGGCCAGCAGCTTGCTCAGGTTGTGCTGGGCCGAAGGCGCATCGTCGCGCAGGAACTGCGTGCCCAGCAAGGCTTCAAGGGGGCGGTAGCGGTAGCCGCCCACCGTGCCGACCTTCTTCCCGCGCAGCGCTTCCAGGCTCGCAATCACCGGCGCGTCGGCACGGGCCAGCACGACGCCTCCGGTAGGGATGAGCGCGGCGCTCCAATGGAAGTCGCCGTCGATCCAGTGCGGCTGCACCAGGCAGACCCCGTCGGCTTCGCCCTGGGTAAGCATCATGGCCACGCGACGGCTGGGCACGGCAATGAAGCGCGCATGCAGCCCAAGCTTGGCGGCCAGCAGCTCGCCCAGGTCCTTCAGGATGCCGCCGCTCAATTCGCCGCCCTCAAAACGCGCCACTGGCATGGTGTGGTTCTGCGGCGCCAGCATGACCAGCTCGCCAGGCGCGGCGTTTGCGGCGGCGCAGCACAACAGCAAGAGGGGAGCGGCAAGCCGAATCGTTCGCATGATGATGGCATTTTACCGTACATCATTTCGTGGTTTCCAGGATCCAAAAAATGATGCTTGGCGATCCATGTCTTTTGGTCGATACTTGAATTGTGGAATTCCTGCGCATAACAACGACGACACCCTGCGCGGCATCCTGTCCGGCATGAAGGAGCTGCCCATCGTGGTGGGCATCAAGGTGGAAAACGACAACGGCGAAATCGTGCGGGCAGTCGGGGCCGTCATCGACCGGCTCGACCACAAGCTGAACGCCGATGCCGCGGGCAAGCTGACCCCGGTCGACGGTCAGGAAGGCATGTTCGGCAAGACCTTCAGCCGGGTGTTCCCCATCATGTACAAGAACGGCGCCGCCGCGCCCCAGCAAATCGGCAGCTGGACCGTGTATTCAAACCAGCGCATCGTCATCAAGCAGGTGGAGTATGGCTTCTTCCTGATTCTCGTCAATTCGGTCATCAAGACGCTCGCGCTGTGGTTCATTTTCCTGTACGTCGTGCGCCGCTTCCTCGGCACGCCCTTGCGCCATCTGATCGATTTTGTCGGCCAGCTCAATATCGACAATCTGGGCAACAAGGTGTTCACCTTGAAGGATGGCGGACGGCATGAACTGCATGTGCTGGCGAACAAGCTCAACGAAATGATCGCCAACCTCAGGACGGCTGCGGCGGAGAAAGTGGCGCTGAATGCGCAGTTGAAGGCAAAGCAGGACAAGATCCAGATGCTCGATGCCTCGCTCGAGCAACGCGTGGCCGAGCGCACCGCCGACTTGCTGAAGGACAGGCAACAACTGGCCAAGGCCAACGAGGACCTGGAACAAGCCAACCGCAGCCTGGCGCAGGCCATGGAAACGCTCAACCGCGCGCACGAAGGGCATTGTAGACATCAAGTCAATTTGTCGCAGACTAACCCCAAAAACATGCGCAAGGGTCCGCATCGATCTCGGCAACAAGCTCTTCAATTGTCCTGGCATTCGGCTTAGTTTCGTAACTATGCCACTTCAGGTCACTCCATACCCACTTGCCTATTTTATCGCGACGGGCCTTTCGCCTCGGCGCCAGTTGGGCTTTTGCTTGCGATATCGCCTCTGCGGCGCATGCCCTTAGCTAAAGAAATCTTTGACACGACCTTCTCAATTAAAGATATCTTTAATTAGCGTTCATCTAATTAAAGAATCCTTTAATATGAAAGTGGACTATTAAAGAAAGCTTTAAATGGCACGCAACTCCGGTACCTACGTCACCACAACTACGCTTGGCGAGACCGTCCGCGCCTTTGTGCCGCACGCACTGCCACCGGCCGAGCCGCAGTTGTCACCACTTTCTTACGAAACTCACAACCGTGCCGCCGAAGTCGCCCTGGCCCGCCTTTCGGCGGTATCGGGACTCGTACCGTCCGTCGAATGGTTACTCTACAGCGCTGTCCGAAAGGAAGCGCTGCTGACCTCCCAAATCGAAGGCACGCAGGCAACCTTGACCGACCTGTTCGATCAGGAGGCCGGTATCGAGCTAAGCAATCGCGATGATGTCGAAGAAGTCACCAACTACATGCGCGCTTTCAGGATGGTCCGTGACAACCTGCACGATGAGCAGGGATTGCCGTTGAGCGTGCGGCTGATTTGTGATGCTCATAGAATCCTCCTCGACGGGGCGCGCGGTGCCAACAAACAACCAGGCGAGTTGCGCCGATCTCAAAACTGGATCGCCGCCACCCGGCCGGGCAATGCTGTATTTGTCCCACCACCACCCGAGCAAGTGCCACAATTGCTGGGTGACCTGGAACAGTTCTTTCACTCCGAACCGCTACCACTGCCGCCTTTAGTGATCATCGCGCTGGCCCATGCCCAGTTCGAAACAATTCACCCCTTCCTGGACGGAAATGGTCGTATCGGTCGTTTGCTGATCACAGCATTGCTGGAGCACTGGAGCCTGCTGAAGGAACCACTTCTCTATCTGAGTGGGTATCTAAAACGCAATCAGCGGGAGTACTATCGCCTGCTGTCGGCCACGCGCACGGATGGCGCATGGGAAGAGTGGGTAAGTTTCTTCCTCGTCGGCGTGACCGAGGCCGCTGCCGAAGCTGAACGAAGCGTCGTTGATGTCGCGACGCTCGTCACGGCAGACCGGCGCCGCCTGCTCGAGTCGCCTAAGGCGAGCGCGGCGGCCTTTCGTCTGTTCGAACTGCTGCCAATGATGCCCCGTTTTACAGTGGAGAAAGCGCGGCAACAACTATCGACGAGCTTCCCAACGGCAAATGCGGCCGTCAAATTACTGATGGAACTGGGCATTGTGATGGAAATGACAGGCCAGCAAAGAAAGCGAACCTTTGGCTATCAAAGCTACATCGCGCTTTTGGCCGACTCTGAGTAGGGATGCATATCCCTGGATTGCTCAAGCAATCAGGTGGAGCAAACCGACAGCAAACAATAAGCGCCTGCCGAAGATGACTGGAGCGGGTGAAGGGAATCGAACCCTCGTCGTAAGCTTGGGAAGCTTCTGCTCTACCATTGAGCTACACCCGCGTGACCCGCATTCTACGCGGGTTCCACACAATCTGACAAATTTTCAAAATGGCAAGCACCTTTGTAAACACCCACTGCTGACCAGTTTGCAGCACCTTACTCGCCATGCATGCCGACCACCCTCTTTCCGGCCGCCTCCGGTACGTTAAGCCAAGCTGGCGCCCTTTACCTTGCGCATCTAACAATCAAATCCCGTCAATACCCCTGATTTCCATCGATGCCAGCAACAATCGGCTTGCACATGCACAACCAAACAATTACCATCGAAACCACTCCGCGCTGCACCAGCACGATTCCGGCCGCATGCCATCCCGCCGCACTGCCTACAGAAAATGGACCAAATGTCCCCGTCAACGCCGCCCAATTGCGCACCAAGCTGGATCGTGACACCCGATGTGAGCCTGCAGGTCAATTCCGTAGCGTTCAGTGCCGATGGCAGTTGCTGCGTGTTCGGCACCTCGAATGAATTTGGCACCGGCCAGTTCGCCGTGTATTGCTACGATGGCGCCGGCGCACTGCGTTGGTCGAGCCCGGTTGGCGCACCCGCCAGCACGCAAGGCGTATTCTGGGTTGCCGCCAGTGCCGACGGCCAGTTTGCCGCCGCCGGCGGCGAGACCAGCAAGACGGCCGGCTTCCTGAGCGCCTACCGCGTCGCCGACGGCGTCCAGGTGCTTGATACTCCCTTGACCTCGCGCGTCAATCAAGTGGTGCTGTCGGGCGACGGGAGCCTGCTGCTGGCCGTTTTCAACGATACCGTGCAGCTGTACCAGTACGCGAACGGCGCCTATGCGCTCGCTTCCCAGCTCAGCTTCGCTGGCATCTACCTGAACAGCTGCGCGCTGTCGCCCGACGGTTTCAAGGCCGTCCTCTCCTGCACCATCTACCATGAAGGCAGCGCCAGCACGGGCCAGGTGGTGTCGCTCGACGTGAACGGCGGCCAGCTGACCGTGACCGGCACCTGGCCCAGTGCCGTCGGCGTGATGCGGGTCGCGATTGCCGCCACCGGCAACTACTGGGGCGCGTCGCTGCATGACGGCAGCTGCGTCCTGTTCGACCCGGCCAACCTCAACCAGCCGGCCTGGCAGTACCGGCCCAACGTGCCAGGGCTGAACGTGGCCTACGGTTTCGATATCACCCAGACCGCCGAGGGCCGCGTGGTGCTGGCCTGCGGGGCCAACCTGTCCGGGACGTCGCCTACAGGCTATCTGTACCTGGTCGAATCGGTCCAGGCCGGCGCCGCGCAGGCAGCGCGCTTTTGCTGGGGCGCGGCGCTCGACTATTCAGCCAACCCGGGCGTGAGCCTGGACCGAGAAGCACTGACCGTGACGGCCACCGACGGCCAGCCGGGCGACGAAACGCCCGGTCAGGTCAGCGAATCGGCGGGCAATTTCTACCTGTTCGACGGCGCTTCGGGCACCCAGCTGTGGCGCTACGCCACGCCGGTGATGAACTGGCCGATGGCCATCACGCCTGACGGCACGCGCGCCTGTGGCGGCAGCGACGACGGCAGCGTGTATTTCTGGGGGCCGGCGGCAACATGAAGCACGATCGCTTGCGCGCCGACACGACCGAGGGACAGGGCCGGCACGCCGCATGGCGCCAGGTCCAGATGTCGGCGACGCTGGGCCGCGTGCTGGCCTCGCCCGTGCTGCTCAACGGAGCGCTGCTGCTGCTGTGGGTGCTGCTGTGGCAGCTGGCCAGGCTGGTCGAGTACACCGCGCACGTGAGCGTGTGGTTTCCGGTCGCCGGCCTGACGTTCGCCACCCTGCTGCTGGGCGGGGCGCGCGCACTGCCGGCCCTGTTCACCGGCTGCGTGCTGGTCACCATCTGGACCGGGCGCCAGTACGGCCTGGCGCTCGACAACCTGGAGCTGGCCGGCGCCGGCGCCCTGTTCGCGCTCGCCCACATCGGTTCCTACGCCGTGGGCGCGCGCTGCCTGCGCCTGCTGATAGCCCGCAGCGACGGTGCGCTGCCCGAACTGGTGGTCAGCTTCCTGCTCATCGCCGCCCTCAGCTCCCTGCTGGCCACGGCGACCGTGCTGTGGGCCCTGGTCGGCACCGGCATGATGCCGATGGCCGATGTCGATGCCGCCTGGCTGCCGTTCTGGATCGGCGACATGGCCGGGGTGGTGGTGCTGGCCCCCTTCTTCACTGCCATGCTGAGCTCGCTGCGCCCCGAGGGACTGGCGCGCCTGAGCGCATCGATCAACCTCAATTACCAGAAGGCGACGCCGCGTTTTAAATACAAATTGCTGCTCACCCTGGTGTTGCTGGCGGCGTCGATGTGGCTGGCGCAAGCGACCCGTTCGCCCAACAGCGCCTTCGCGATCTTCTTCCTGGTCATCCCGTACATGTGGATCGCCTGCACCGAGTCGGCGTTTTGCAACGTCCTGAGCATGGCCCTGGGCAGTTTCACGATCGCCCTGCTGGTCCATGCCCTCGAGCTCAAGGAGTTCGTGATGGTGTACCAGTTCGCCATCAACGTCATCGCCGCCAACACCCTGTTCGGCCTGGCGCTGCCGACCTTAATTGCCGACAACATCAAGCTGCGCCAGGTTGCCGATACCGACACACTGACCCAGGCCGCTTCGCGCGACTGCTTCGAACAGCGCGCCCGCTTCGACATCATCCGTTGCCGCCAGTTACAGCAAGGGCTGACAATCATCGTGTTCGATATCGACCATTTCAAAGGGATCAACGACCGCTTCGGCCACGCGGTGGGCGACAAGGCGCTCAAGCACGTGTGCCTGATCGCGCAACAGTCGCTGCGCCCGACCGACATGCTGGGCCGTTTTGGCGGCGATGAATTTGTCGCTCTACTGCCGGGCAATGACCAGGGTGCGGCCATGGTCATCGCCGAGCGCATCCGCTTGCATATCCAGGAAAGCAGGCTGGACGGCATTCACATGATCACCGCCAGTTTCGGCATCGCCGAGATGGGCGCGGGCGACACCTACGAGAGCATCTTCGAACGCGCCGACCAGGCGCTGTACCAGGCTAAGCAGGAGGGCCGCAACCGGTCCGCGTGGCAGGCGGCACAGCGCGCATAATGATGAGCCCGGCAACAGGCTTCCCCCTTTCATTTTCCCAAAGACCCTATGCGCACACTCGTGACCCTCGCCCGCCCGGCGCTCCTGGCCCTCCTGATGGCCGCCACGCCATGCGTCTTCGCGCAGGCCAATCGAGCCAAGTGGGAAATGGGCGTGGAGATGGGCTACCTGAAGAAGATCCGCCACAATTCCCCGCTCGACTATGAAATCATGCCCACCCAGCTGCTGTGGCGGACCCCGGTGCAGCGCGAACTGTGGCGCGGCGCCGGCGGGGCCAGCCTGACCTTACGCCACCGGCTGGCGATCGTGGCCGAAACCTATCTCAAGGGCGCCGAGGACTACTACATTGGTTTTGCCGGCGCCCCCGTGCTGGAACTATGGAGCGCGGACCGCAAGAGCGCGCTCTTCTACGAACTGGGCGGCGGTTCCGGCTGGACCAATTCCAAGAACGTCGTGGGCGGACAGGGACAAGACTTTACCTTCAACTGGTTCACCCAGCTCGGCGCGCGGCGCCAGCTGAGCCAGAAGTGGGCGCTCACCGGCGGCGCCTATTTCGTGCACCATTCCAACCTCGGCATGACCAAGCCGAACCCGGGCATCGACGTGCTGGGCGTGAACTTTGGCGTCGTCATGACGCTCGACTAGCGCGCTCAGTTCGCTAGCGTACGGAAATTTTTTCCTTGAGGCCGTATTGTTGGTGCTTGCAGGCCAACCAATTGCCACAGAGGAAACCACCATGTCCCAAACAAATATCAGCGTTGCCGGCAGCGAAGTTCGCTCGCTCATCCATGAAGCCCAGCGCATGCTCGCCGAAGCCGGCGTCAGCAGTGGCGAACGGGCCGAGGAATTGAAGAACAAGAGCGCGCAGTTGCTCGCGTCAGGCATCAGCAAGGCGCAGGAACTGGAAAAGCTGGCCCTTGAATCGGGCAGGAAAATGGCGAAATCGACCGACTCGCTGGTGCATGAAAACCCGTGGGGCGCGATCGCGATTGCCGCCGTCATCGGCGCGGGGATCGGCTTCGTTGCCGGGCTGGCCGTCAAGGACTGAGCGCGACCGCCTGCCATTTCACCCCACATCAACTCACGAAAGCAAGCCCATGTATATCGGCCTCGGCACCATCGTCATCGTCATCATTATCATCCTGATCCTGAAAAGGTAAACGCCGCACGCCGGCGCAAGGTACAAGGGCGGTCCCACGGGACCGCCCTTTTTGTTTCATGTGGGGCGTTTTCCCTGTACATATGCCCTCTTCTGCAAGCAAATTGCACCAATGCTCCGTTGTATTTATGCACTCCTTGATAGTTGCGCAAGGAATAAATAGACATCTTTTCTATCTGTCTATACATTGTTAGCGGCAACGGATAAGCACGTACGTGCTCGGTTTGATGTAGGGGGAATGCACGCAAACAAGAAAAGGAAAGACCGGGTTTCCCGGCTATTCCCGCGTCCGATACAGGACGCTCACCATCCCACGAGTTCCATTTTTTTGAAACGCATTGCCTAAGGAAGATCTTCATGACAAAAGCAACAGCAATTCACCTGGCAGTACTTCTGCTGTGCAGCGGCGCAGCAGTAGCACAAACCAGCCCGGCACCGGCCGCAGCGACCGACGAAGTCCAGAAAGTGATCATCGTCGCTACCGGCAGCCGTGGCGCCCAGCGCACCGTCGTCGATGCCGCCGTCCCGGTCGATATCCTGTCGGCCAAAGAACTGACCAAGTCCGGCCAGTATTCGCTGGACAAGGCCCTCGGCTTCAAGATCCCATCGTTCAATACCGTGCAGACCCCGGTCAACGATGCGACTTCCCTGCTCGACCCTTACGAGATCCGCAACATGGGCCCGAGCCGCGCGCTGATCCTGGTTAACGGCAAGCGCAAAAACTCGAGCGCGCTGGTGTATGCGCAGACTTCCCCGGGCCGCGGCGAAAGCGGTTCCGACATTTCGGCCATTCCTGCCGACGCCATCAAGCGCATTGAAATCCTGCGCGACGGCGCATCGGCCCAGTACGGCTCCGACGCGATCGCCGGCGTGGTCAACATCATCCTGAAAGACAGCCCGAACGAAGGCGCCTTTACCGCCCGCCTGGGCATCACCGGCGAAGGCGACGGCCGCATGCGCGGCATCAGCCTGAACAATGGCTTCAGCCTGAACGACCGCGGCTTCGTCAACTTCACGGTCGACCTGTCCCGCGTCGATCTGGCAAAGCGCTCCGGCAAAGTCAGCGCCGCCGGCGAAGCATCGACCTTCGGCGTGCCGATCGCCCAGGTGAACGCCTTCCTGGCAAAGTTCCCGGACGCTGGCAACATCAACGGTTCGCCGGAAACGAATGCCAACAAATTCCTGGTCAATGCCGGCCTGGACATTTCTGACAACCAGAAAGTCTACGGCAATATCTCGCTGATCAAAAAAGAAGTCTTCAGCTTCGCCAACTATCGCACCCCGTATTGGCAGCCAAACGACTACAACAAGCTCCATCCGCCAGGCGCGCCTTACTACGGCTACCAGCCTAAGCTGGACGGCAAGCTGAAAGATTACGCGGGCACGATCGGCATCAAGAGCGACAACATGAACGGCTGGAATTCGGACATCAGCCTGACCTGGGGCGGCAACGAACAGGTCTACCACGTCTCGAACACCGTCAATCACAATCTGGGTGTGAACTCGCCGACGGCCTTCAATGCGGGCGGCGTCAGGTTCAACCACACCGTCTTCAATGCCGACGTATCGAAGCAGATGACGCCGAAGGTCAACGTCTACGCCGGTACCGAAATGCGCCGGGAAGAGTTTGAAACGACGCCAGGCGACGGTCCGTCCTACCTGGTCGGCGGCGCCGATTCGTATGTCGGCAATGACCCGATCAATTCCTTCGAATCGCAGCGCAACAACGTGGGCCTGTATGCCGGCACCACCTTCGACGTGACCAACAATCTGCTATTCGACGTGACCGGCCGGGTCGAGAAGTACAGCGACTTCGGTAACGCCGCCGTATGGAAGGTGAGCACGCGCTACAAGCTGGGCGAAAAAGTCGTCCTGCGCAGCTCGCTCTCGACGGGCTTCCGCGCGCCTTCGCTGCACCAGATCTACACCCAGAAGGCACAGTACTCGTTCGTGGCGGGCCAGGGCATCCAGGTGTCCGGCCTGATCAACAATGCGTCGGCTGCCGCGCGCGCACTGGGCGTGGCCCAGCTGTCGGCGGAAAAGTCGAACAACTTCACGCTGGGCCTGGGTGTCACGCCGAACCGCGACACCAGCATGACGCTCGATTACTACAACATCCGCATGAAGAACCGCGTGGTGCTGGGGAACGAAGTTTATCCAACCGGCAACCCAGCCAACGCGCTGGACCAGACCCTTGCCTCGCTGGGCCTGGTATCGGTCAGCTTCTTCACGAACGCACTCGACAGCAAGACTTCGGGCCTGGACTACGTGTTCAGCAAGAAGAACATGAACCTGGCCGGCGGCAAGGCTTCGGTCAACTTCACGGGCAACTACACGATCGAGAACAAGCGTACCGGCGCCGTGCGCGACGTTCCGCTGGTCGCCGCTTCGGGCCAGTCGGTACTCGATGAAACCCAGGAAGCGCTGCTGTTCACCTCGCGTCCTAAGCACAAGTCCATCCTCGGCCTGGACCTCGAGTACAGCAAGGTCGCCCTCTCGCTGAACAACACCGTGTTCGGCCCGACCACCTTCCACCAGGCAGGTATCAATGCCAACCTGAACACCAAGTTCAAGACCAAGACCGTCACCGATTTTTCCGTCAACTACAAGCTGACCGACAAAACCACGCTGACCTTCAACGTCAACAACGTGTTCGATGTCACGCCGAAGTGGGAATTCAAGGCGCTCAACGCTGCCGGTGCGGCACTGTTGGCGGACAATACGACCGATGCGGCTGGCCAGACCAAGCGCGACATCCAGTCCGACCTGATCACCTTCAATGGCCGCTACGCCATGACGACCTACGATGGCTCGCATTTCAGCCAGCTGGGCCGCGTGTTCAACGCAGCCTTGAACGTGCGTTTCTAAGACTTGCCAGCATGACAAAGCCAGCCTTCGGGCTGGCTTTTTTTTCGCCTGTCAGTCGCGAAACAGATGGGTAAAGGTACGGCTGACCGGCAGCTTTTCCGTGCTGCCGCGCACGATCACTTCCATCCGCTCGGCATCGAGCCGCTCGACCGCCGCCACCGCCTTCACGTTGACCACCGTGCCGCGGTGAATTTGCCAGAACCGTTCGCCGTCCAGGCCGCCCAGCAAGTCCTTCAAGGCGATCTTGACCAGCGCTTCCGAGTCGGCCAGCACCACCCGCGTGTACTTGGTATCGGACTGGAAAAACAGCACGTCCTGCACGTCGATCAGGCGGATTTGCTTGCCGACCGTGGCCTTGATCCATTTCAGTTTTTCCGGCTGCTGCCCTGGCAAGGATGCTTTCAGGTGGCGCAGCAGCTCGCCCAGGTCGGGCGGCGGCGCGGCCAGCGTGTGGCGCAGGCGCGCCACGGCCTTGGCTAGCCGTTCGGCCTGCACCGGCTTGAGCAGGTAGTCGACCGCGCCGGCGTCGAAGGCATCGACCGCATACTGGTCGTAGGCGGTGACGAACACGATATGGGCTGCCTTGCCGATCCGTTCGGCCACTTCCAGGCCGGACAGGCCCGGCATGCGGATATCGAGGAACACCACGTCCGGCTCGTGCTCCAGGAAGCCGTCCCAGGCGTCGTTGCCGTTTTCGGCTACCAGCACCACCGACGCCTCGGGCCAGGCCAGCTGCAACATGCCGACCAGGCGCTCGCGCATCAGCGGTTCATCTTCGGCAATCAGGATGGTGGTGCTCATGCGGCATTTTCCTTGTCGTTGAATGGTAAAACTATCTCGGCCAGCACGCCGCCATCGGGGGCCTCGGCCACCGTCAGTGCGGCCTGTCCCGCATAGATGAGCTGCAGGCGGCTGCGGATATTCGCAAGGCCGTCGCCGGCGCCCGGCGCCTCGGCCATGCCGGCCCCGGTATCGCGCACGCTGAGCCTGAGCATATCGCCTTCGCGGCAAGCGCTCACCTGCACCGCCCCGCCCCGCAGCGCCGGCTCGATGCCATGCTTGATCGCGTTCTCCACCAGCGTGAGCAGCATCATGCTGGGCACCGTCACCGAACCGAGGCCCGGCGCCAGCGCCAGATCGAAGCGCAGGCGATTGCCCAGGCGCGCCGTCATCACCTGCAGGTAAGCCTCGACCAGGCCGAAATCGGCCGCCAGGGTGACCCGCTCGCTGCGCATTTCATCCAGGCTGGAGCGCAGGAAGGCGATCAGGCTGGCGGTCAGCTCGGCCGCGCGCGGCGCATCCTTTTCGGCCAGTTGCTGGACCGCGCCCAGGGTATTGAACAGGAAGTGCGGTTCGATCTGGGCATGCAGCATGCGCAGCCGCGATTCGCTCAGTTCGCGCGCCGCCCGGTGCCGTTCGGCATCGAGTTCCAGCTGGGCCGCCAGGGTGTGGTATTGCTGGTTGCGCAGCGCGCCCACGATTGCCATCGGCACCGCAAAAAACAGGCCGGCGCCGGCCCCCATCAGCATGGCCTTGAGCCAGCGCGCCTCGAGCGCCTCGGCAAAGGGAATCCCCTTGTCGCGCGCCGCGTGGCTGGCGCCGGCGAGCGCCCCGGCGCTGGCGCACACTACCAGGATCAGGGTGATGCGCCAGAACTTGCCAACCATGTTGCGGTAGTTGAAATACGCGACTGCGAAGGTGAGCACCCCGGCCAGGCCGATCACATTGGCCACCACCAGCATGGCCAGCAGGCTCTTGGTGGGGAACAGCAGGTGCAGGACGACCCCGACGGCGGAAAACAGCAGCAACAGCTTGCCCGTGGCCGCGTAGCCACGCCAGCCGCTGTACTTGAGCGCGAACTCGCGCAGCTGGGCGCGCTCGATCGGCGTCATGGCGGCCATCTTGTCGGCCAGCCTGCGGCGGTAGCCATGCTCGACTTCGGCGGCGTGGGCCGGTTCTGCCAGCACCCGCAATTGTTCCGCCTCCCATCCACGGTGCCATGCAACGATACGCTTCCACATACTGCCTCCGAACTTCTTTTCAATGCATGCAGTCTAAGGCAAGCGGCCGCATTGGCCCAGCACCGGGCGACGAAGCGCGGGGAGCGGGGCACGAAGCACGAAGCAACTCAGGAAGCGAGCCGTTTGGCCTCGCGCAGGCCGTCCGCCAGCACCGCGAAGGCGCGCGCCCTGGCCTCATCGCCCGGGACCCGCAACACGTAGGCGGGATGGTACACGGCGACGATCCAGCGCCCCTGGTGCTGGACGGGCGTGCCCAGCATCTGCTTGAGGGCAGCGCGCGGATTGCCGCTCAGGGCCTTGAGCGCGGTGTTGCCCAGCGCCACCACAACGCGCGGCTGCACCAGGGCCAGCTCGCGCTCGAGCCAGTAGGCGCAGGCCTCGATCTCGCGCTGGGCCGGGGTCTTGTGCATGCGGCGCTTGCCGCGCGCTTCCCATTTGAAATGCTTGACCGCATTGGTCAGGTAGATGGCGCGCCGCTCCAGCCCGGCCTGTGCCAGGGCGCTGCCGAGCAGCTTGCCGGCCGGGCCGACGAAAGGCTGGCCGGCCAGGTCTTCCTGGTCGCCGGGCTGCTCGCCCACCAGCATGATGCGCGCACGCGCCGGACCGGCGCCAGGCACTGGCTGGGTGGCGTTTTGCCACAGCGCGCAGCGGCGGCAGGCGAGCAGCGTGGCCGGGGCGTCGGGCGAGGCCGGCGGCGCCGCGCTTGGGTCGATCAGCTCGGCATCGAGGCGCGCCGGACTGAACACGCCGAGCCAGCCGCCGGTTTCGGCAGGAAAGGGCCCGCGCAGCAGCGCGCCGGTGCTGTGCAAGGTGGCGCCGTCCCACATGACGCTGGCCTCGGGCGTGGCGATCATCCAGGTGACGCGCCGCATGCGCGCGGCGAAGTGGCGCGCCAGTTGCGGCAGCACTTCGTGGCCGGGCTCGCACCAGGCCACGAAGCGGGGCGCGCCGGCGTCGGGACGGCGCTCGCGAAAGCGGATGCCGACTAGCATGGCGTCAAGCTCGCGCTGGACCGCCGCGACCATGGCCCGCAGGCGGGCGCCGTCGGCATCTTGCGGGGCCAGCACGGCGCGCTCGCCATGCTGCCAGCGCCACAGCACCCGGTACAAAAAGGCCCACCGATTGGGCGTGCGGCAACAGGCTGCCGTTTGCAGCATGTGCATGAGTGTGCGGGAAATGCGCACGTCCGGCGCCGCCAGTAGGGGCGCTGCCGGTACGGCGGGGACATCGCTGGCGGTGAGCCAGCGCACGGCCTCGGGCGCGACCTGGCGCTCGAGCAAGGCGCGCGCGGCGGCACGCCACTCGTCGAAGGAATGGACCGGCACCGGGCTATTTAACTGTACGTCCATACAGTATGGTAGCCCGGCGCGCGAAAGCGGCGCGTACCGTTCGTTACGGCAACGCCGCCCCCGTTTGGCTAGCGCGCTACCGGCGTCCCGTCCGGCGCGAGCACGACCACCTCGCCCCAGCCCAGTTCGCGCACGCCTTTTTCGATCTTGCGCAGGTCGCCCACCACCAGCCAGACCAGCTCGTCGGGCTTGACGAATTTGCGCGACGCCGACGCCAGTTGCGCTTCGCCCAGGCCGCGGATGCCGGCCGCGTAGCGCGACCAGTAGTCGTCCGGCAAGCCCAGGTTGAGCGAGGTGGTGGCCGCGCCGTCGAGCGCGGCGATGGTCTCGAAGCGGCCCGCCAGGCGCGACGTCATGTTGCGCATGATGCTGTTGTACTCTTCGCCCGCCAGCGGACGTTCGCCGGCGACGCCGCGCACTTCCTTGAGCACTTCGAGCATGGCTTCGCGCGTCTTGTCGGTCTGCACGGGCGCAACGACCTGGAAGGCGCGCTGCCCGCGCGGTCCGGTCAGCTGGCCTTGGGTGCCGTAGCTCCAGTGCTTGTCCAGGCGCAGGTTGCGGTTCAGGCGCGAGGTGGCCATGCCGCCGAAGTTCTGCATCACCGCTTCCATCGCCAGGTCCTCAGGCTGGCCCTGGGTTTCCGAGATGTGCGCGGCCACGATGATCGATTGCGGCGCGTCCGGGCGGTCGATCAGGTAGACCTTCTTGCCGGTGCTGCGCGCCACCGTTGGCACCTGCTTGGCCGGCGCCGTGCCGGCTTTCCAGGCGCCGAAGCTCGCTTCGAGCGCTGGCATCACCTTGGCCAGCGTGGTGTCGCCGCTGACGATGATGGTGGCGCTGCCCGGCTTGAACCAGTCGCCGTGCCACTGCGCCAGGTCGGCCGCGCTGATGCCGGCCACCGTGCTTTCAGTGCCCTGCCCGGACTTGCCGTAGGCATGCGCTGGTCCGTACAGGAGGCCAGGCATGATGCGCATCGCCAGGCCGGTCGGGCTGGCGCGCTCCTGCCCGATCTGCGCCAGGCGGCGCTGCTTTTGCAAGGTGAACTGGTCGGGCGCAAAGGCCGGATTGAGCGCGGCGTCGGCCATCAGCGCGATTGACGGCCCCAGGTTGGCCGCGGTCGACTGCAGGCGCACGAACGAGAGGTCGGTGCCGCTGCCGGTCGACAGGCGCGCGCCGAGCGACTCGAGCGCGTCCGACATCTGGAAGGCGTTGCGCGTCTTGGTGCCCTTGTCGAGCAGGTCCAGCGTGAGCGAGGCGGCGCCGGCCTTGGCCGGCGTGTCCGAGGCCGATCCGGCGTCCAGCGCCAGCGACACATTGACGATAGGCGCCGAGTGGCGTTCCAGCAGGATCACCTTGACCCCGTTCTTGAGCTGGGCGCGCTGCATGGCCGGGAAGCCCACGTCGGGCGCGGCGCCCAGCGCCGGCAGCACCTTGCGGTCGAGCTTGGACTTGGCCGCGGTCAGCTTGGCGAACGGACGCACCGTCATCGTGTAGTGGTTGGCGCGCAGCCAGCGCTGGCCGGCTGCCTGCGCCTGGGCCGGCGTGGTGCTGGCCATCGCTTCCAGGCGCTCGAGGTAGGCGTCCGGCTTGCCGCCATAGGTCATGTGCTCGGCCAGCACGTCGGAGCGCCCGCCAAAGCCGCCCAGACGCTCGATCTTGCGCGAGAAGGCCGCCAGCTGTGCGGTCTTGGAGCGCGCGATGTCGGCCGCTTTCGGACCATCCTTGAGCAGCTGCTCGATGACCTTGTCCATTTCGCGCTCGACCTCGAGCGGGTCGACGCCCGCCTTGACGGTGACGATGATGTTGAAGGTGCTGCCCAGTTCACTGTCGCCGACGTACAGGTTGACGTTGGTGGCAATGCCTTTCTCGTACACCAGGCGGCGCGTGAGCGGTGCGCTCTTGGAACCGGCCAGGGCATCGCCGAACAGGCCGAGCTGCTGCAACTGCGCGTCGCGCCAGGCCGGCGCATGCCAGGTGCGGTAGATGCGCGCCTGCGGCACCTGGTCTTCCATCTCGTCGCGGATGTTGCGGTCGAGCGTGGGGATCCAGGTTTCGGTGCGCGGCAGCGGCGGGCCTGGAGGAATGGCGCCGAAGTACTTGTTGACCAGTTCCAGGGCGCGCTCGGGCGTGATGTCGCCGGCGAGCGAGAGCACCGCGTTATTCGGGCCGTAATAGGTCTGGTACCACTGCTTGATGTCGGCCAGCGACGCGGCGTTCAGGTCGTCCATGCTGCCGATCGTCGACCACGAATACGGGTGCGAGTACGGGTACATCTTGGCCAGCATTTCGTAGTCCACCTTGCCGTACGGCTGGTTGTCGCCCTGGCGTTTTTCGTTCTGTACCACGCCGCGTTCGCGCTCGAGCATCTCCTTGGAGATGTAATTGGCCAGGTAGCCCATGCGGTCCGACTCGAGGAACAGGGTGCGCTCGAACGCCGACACCGGCACGTCCTCGAAGAAATTGGTGCGGTCGCCGTTGGTGGTGCCGTTGCGGTTGTTGGCGCCCAGGTCGTCCATCGCTTCGCGAAAGCCGTGCGGGTAGTTTTCGGACCCGTTGAAGAAGAAGTGTTCGAACAGGTGGGCAAAGCCGGTCTTGCCGCGGCTCTCGTTGCGCGAACCGACGTGGTACCAGATATTGACGCCAACGACGGGCACGTTGTGGTCTTCGTGCACGATCAGCGTCAGGCCGTTCGACAGCACGAATTTTTTGTACGGGATGGTGTAGGCCTTGCGGTCGAAGGCGGGGCTGGCGGCAGGGGCGGCCGGCGCTGCGAAGGCGGCCGAGAAAATGCCGAATACGAGGCAGGCGAGGAGCGTTTTTTTCATGGCGTACCGGGGTCGAGTGGAACGGCCATTTTGCCAGAGGTCGACGCGCCGGTAACGCAGTTTTTGATATGTATATCCGGGGCTTAGCCCGCCTCCAGCTCCGCGCACAGGCGCACCACATGGCTGCGCTGCTCCGCATTCATGCGCGCCTCGGTATCTTGCAGGTGCTTGCGGGCCCCGCTGGCGCCGCCGCGCTCGGCCTGCAGCAGCCACGCGTAGGCGGCCAGCAGGTCGCGCCGGGCGCCCTGCCCGCCGACGTGCATCAGGCCCAGGTTGAGCTGGGCCCGCGCATGTCCCTGGCGCGCGGCCCGTATGTACCACGAATAGGCGGCCTGGTAGTCGCGCGCCACGCCCTTGCCGCTGTCGTAGCGCAGTCCCATTTCAAACTGGGCGCGCGCGTGGCCCTGGGCCGCCGCCTTCAGGTACCAGGCCAGCGCCTGCACCGGGTCGGCCATCTTGGAGTCGGCGCGGTCGTACAGCGCGCCGACCAGAAACTGCGCCGGCACGTAATCCTTGTCGGCGGCGCGCCGGTACCAGATCATCGCGGTCTCGTCGTCCTGGTCGACGCCGGCGCCGGCCTCGCAGCGCAGCCCGAGGTCGAACTGGGCTCGCACATGTCCCTGCGCGGCGGCTTTGGCAAACCACTCGGCCGCCTCGCGCGCATTGGCCTCGACCCCGTGCCCGCTGTCGTACAGCAGGCCCAGATGGTACTGGGCGCCGGCGAAGCCCTGCGCGGCGGCCTTGGCGTACCAGCCGTGCGCCCTGGCGTAATCGTGCTCGACACCCTGGCCGTTCTCGTAGCGCAGCCCAAGGTGGTCCTGGGCCGCCGCATGCCCCTGCTCGGCCGCCTTGCGGAACCAGTCCAGCGCCAGCGGCCCGTTGCGCAGCGGGCCGGGCGCGCTGTCGTACAGCAGGCCCAGGTTGAACTGGGAACTGGCGTGGCCCTGCTCGGCCGCGCGCCGGTACCAGCCGATCGCTTTCACGCTGTCCTGCTCCAGGTCGCGCCCCTTGTCGTAGCGCAGCGCCAGGTTGAACTGGGCCGGCGCGTAGCCGCGCTCGGCGGCCTTGCGGAACCAGGCGATTGCCTGCTGCGCGTCCTGCAGCACACCCTGGCCACTGTCGTAGCGCAGGCCCAGGTTGAACTGCGCGCGCGCATAGCCCTGTTCGGCGGCCTTCAAGTACCAGCCCGCCGCTTTCTGGAAATCCTGCGGCGCGCCCTTGCCGGTTTCGTACATCATGCCCAGGTTGTTCTGGGCCCCCGCGTCGCCCTGCATGGCCGCCAGCGTGAACCAGTGGCGCGCCGCGACCACGTTTTGCAGCACGCCCTGCCCCTTGGCGTACATCCAGCCCAGGTTGAACTGCGCCGCCGCGTAGCCCTGCTCGGCGGCCAGGATGTACCAGTGCACGGCCAGTTGGTTGTCCTGGGCCACCCCCTGGCCGCGCTGGTACATCACGCCCAGGTTGTACTGCGCATGGTCCAGGCCAGCGTAGCCGGCCTTCAGGTACCAGTGCAGTGCCTGCTCGTAGTCTTGCGCCACGCCGTCGCCATTGAAATACATGAAGCCGAGGCTGTGCATGGCGCCAGGCGCGCCGCCCTGGGCCAGCCCTTTGACGCGCAAAAATTCTGCCGTGTGCGAAATGGACATCGACGAGCCGCTCAAATATGTTGCCCGAAGTCGCCGACACGGGTGATCAGGCAGTTCTGCTCTTGCAGCACGCAGATGAAGTCGGCCAGCGATACCGGCCGGTGGTACAGGTAGCCCTGCATGGTCAGGCAGCCGTTCGATTTCAGGTAGCGCGACTGGACGTCGGTCTCGACGCCTTCGGCGATCAGGTGCAGGCCCAGCCCGCGCGCGATCGAGATGATCGCCAGGATCACCGGATAGTGGCCCTGCTCGTCATGGATCTCCTTGACGAACGACTGGTCGATCTTGATCGTATGGATAGGGAAGCGGTGCAGGTAGGACAGCGACGAGTAGCCGGTGCCGAAATCGTCGATCGCCACCGACACGCCCAGCTGGCACAGCTTGTTGAGCTGCTCGATCGCGTATTGCGGGTTGCGGATGCAGATGTTCTCGGTGATCTCGACCTCGATCTGGGCCGGCGAAATCCCGTAGCGCACCAGCGCGCCGCGCATTTTCTCGAAAAAGTCGCCGCGGTCCAGGTACTGGGGCGACAGGTTCAGCGAGAGCCGGATCGACTGCCCGCCGGCCGCGTTCCAGATCTGCATGTCGCGGCACAGCGCGCCTATCATCCAGTCCGATATCGGCAGCATCAGGCCATTGTCCTCGGCGAACGGCAGGAACTCGCCGGCCGTCAGCAGGCCGCGCTGCGGGTGGTTCCAGCGCATCAGGCCTTCCGCGCCGATGATGCGCCCGGTGATCACGTCGATCTGCGGCTGGTAGTACATTTCCAGCTCGTCGTGATCGAGCGCCTTGCGCAAACTCTGTTCGAGCGCGATCTTCTGGTGCGAGATATCGAGCATGGAATTGTGATAAAAACTGTGGCCATTCTTGCCGAGCGCCTTGACCGTGTACATGGCGATATCGGCATGGCGCAGCAGCTCGTCGATCGATTCGCCGTCGCCCGGATAGATGGCGATGCCGATACTGGCCGAGATATGCACTTCGTGGCCGTCCAGGTCGAAGGGCTTGTGCAGGCATTCGAGGAACTTGTCGGCGATCGCGGTGGCGTCGCCGCGGTCGCGCAGCTCGGGCAGCACGATGGTGAATTCGTCGCCGCCCTGGCGCGCCAGCGTGTCGCCGCGGCGCAGGCAATCCTTCAGGCGCAGCGAGACCTGCTGCAGCAGTTCGTCGCCCTTGACGTGGCCCAGCGTGTCGTTGACCAGCTTGAAGCGGTCCAGGTCGATGAACATGACCGCCAGCTCGGTGACCTTGCGCTTGGCCTGGATCACGGCCAGGCCCAGGCGGTCCTTGAACAGCATGCGGTTCGGCAGGTCGGTCAGGATGTCGTGGTAGGCCTGGTAGGAGATCACTTCCTCGGCCCGCTTGCGGTCGGTGATGTCGCGCGCCACGCCGTAAGTGCCGAAAAATTCGAGCTTCTTGACGTCGTGGTCGGGCACGTGCATGCCGATCGAATTGAGCGAGATCGTCATCAAGGTATTGTTGAAGGTACGGTCCGCGCCGCTGCCGTGGTAGCACTTCAGGCGCAGTTCGACATTGCGCGAGGCCCGTTCGTCGACCCGCCGTTCGTTGAACACATAGCGCGCGCGCTCGAGGTCTTCATCGTGCACCAGGATCGAGTAGTGCTTGCCGATCAGGTCCTCGCGGGCGAAGCCGAGCAGCTGGTAGGCGCGGTCGTTGACGAAGGTGAAGCAGCCTTCGTGGTTGAGCGTGTAAATGATGTCGGGCGAGCTGTCGACCAGGTATCGGTACAGCTTTTCCGAGTTTTCCAGCTGCGAGGCGATGCGGTGATTGGCCAGCTCCAGGCGGCGCCGCTGCAGCGCATTGCCCACTGCCTTGAGCAGCTCTTCACGGCTGTAGGGCTTGCGCAGGTAGTCGTAGGCGCCGCGCTTGAGGGCCCCGATCGCCGCGTCGATGCCGACCTCGCCGCTCATGACGATCACGTCGGCATCGATGCCCTTCTCGTTGATGAAGTCCATGATGTCATGGCCGCTCATGTCGGGCAGGCGCAGGTCGAGCAGGACCAGGTCGAACTTGAGTTTGGCCAGCTGGGTCAGCGCTTCGCTGCCGCAGGTGGCTGTAACCAGGTGGTAGCCGCGGTCTTGCAGCAGTTCGTGCAGCGACGAGAGCAGGCGCGGCTCGTCGTCGACCAGCAGGATGCGCGGCATCAGGTCGGACTCGAAATGCAGCGGCGGATGCGGAGCGTCCTGCAATGCGGTGTCGACGGAAGTGGCGCTGGCGGTGCTCGCGTTCATCATGACCTTATACCGAATTCATCGCTCGCGCCTGGACGCCGGCGCTTGTGCTGGCACTGCCAAGGGCTGGCAGCAATAGCTCGAATGACGTGCCGCCGCGGCCGCTGCGGCAGGAAACCAGGCCGCCGATCTTTTGCACCAGGCCGTGCACGATCGACAGGCCCAGCCCGCGGTGCTGGCCTTCCTTGGTGCTGTGTACTTTCGCAAACAGGTTCGCCATCACCTCGGGCGGCAGGCCGGGGCCGTCGTCTGACACCACCAGCTCCACGTACATGCGGCGCTCGCGGTTGACGTGGCCGCGGTTGGCGATGGCGATGCTGCCGCCGTCCGGCAGCGCTTCGATGGCGTTCTTGACCAGGTTGACCAGGATCTGCTTGAGCACATCGGCGTCGGCCTCGACGTCGGCCACTTCCTCGTGGACGGTCGAGACCAGTTGCACCGAACGCGGCAGGAAATCGGTGGCGCGGAACAGGCGCACCACGTCGTCGGCTACGCGCGCGGCGTCGGTGGCGCGCGGTGCGCCGGCCTGCGGCATGTTGGCCAGGCCGTTGATCAGGCTGCCGACGCGGTCGATTTCCTCGTTCAGGATCGACATCTCGCCCAGCACCGGTTCCTGGCGCGACAATTTGTTATCCAGCACGCTCAAATAATTCTTGATGATCGCCAGCGGGTTGTTCACTTCGTGCACCACGCGGCGCGACGCCTCGCGGTATTCCTCGGCCGCGTGGGCCAGCTGGCGGCGCGCGTGGCCCCGTTCGGAGAGCGCCGTTTCCAGTGCGCCCGCGGCCTGCACGCCGAACGACTGCATGAATTTTTCGCGCTTCTGGCAGCTCGGCAGCTGCCATGCGGCGACGCCGCCGACCAGCACCCCAAGGCAGCGCGAGCCGGCCACCAGCGGCAGGCACACCATGCTCTCGGAGCCGAGGATGCGCAGCAGCTGCTGTTCGGCCAGGCCGAGGTCGGGCCCGTTGTTGCCGATGAACGCCAGACGGCGCTCGAGCGCGGCGCCGGCCAGCGCCCCGCCTTTGTCGAGCGGTACGGAAAATTCGGTGATGCGCTGCGGCTGGCCGCCGGGCGCGCCGGCCAGCACATGGCCGGTCGGGTTTTCAAGCAGGATCACGGTGTTGTCGAAGTCGAACAGGATGCGCGCCGAGCGCGTCATCGATTCGAGCAGCCCGCTCTCGCCCTGCTGGCGCGCGAAGGCCTGGCCCACTTCGGACACCAGCACCAGGTTGCGCACTTCTTCGGCCAGGCGCTGCTGGACCGGGTCGAAGGCCGCGCCGGCCTGCGCGGGCGGGGTTGGCATGTCGTCGGCGCCGGCCAGGTCGATGCCCAGGTGGGCGGCCGACTTGGCGACCTGGCGTTCGGCCGCCGCCATGATGGCCACGACTGCCTCGTGGTCCACCCCGCACAAGCCCATCGAGGCGGTGACCACCTCGGCGTCGGCCTCGTGGGTGGACAGCAGGTGCGCCAGGCGCACGATGCGGATCAAGGGGTGGGAGGCCTCCAGGCGGCTGCTCGGCTCATGGTGGTACAGCACCGAATCGGCCAGGAAGGAATCGAGGTGCCAGCGTTCGATCAGCCAGGCGCCCGCTTCGGAGTGGGTGATCTGCAAGGTGCGCTGTTCGACCGCGCACAGGTCTTCGTCGTCGCGCGCGGTGAAATTGAAGGCGTATTCCTGGGGCGCGGTGGCCAGCAGGGCCAGGCGCCCAATGTTGTGCAGCAGGCCGGCCAGGTAGGCTTCCTCGAGCTGCGGGTAGTCCATGCGCTTGGCCAGGTCGCGCGCGATCACGGCCGCCGTGAGCGAATGCTTCCAGAAACTGCGCAGGTCGGTGCTGCCGGAATGAGGGAAGTTATTAAAGGTCTGGAACACCGACTCGCTGATGACCAGCATCTTGATCATGTCGGTACCGAGCGCCACCAGCGACTGTTCGAGCCCGATCGCGCGAGCGCTGCGGTGATAGGCCGAGCTGCTGGCCACGGAGAGAATCTTGGCCGCCATGCCGGCGTCCTTGGCCACCAGCGCCGCCAGTTCCTGCATGCCGAGGTCGTCGGCCTGCAAGTGCTCGATCAACTTGATGAGTATCTGCGGCATCGCCGGCAGACGGGCAATCAGCAATCGATTGCGGATGTCAATGTCAGAGTGATGCATTGTCTCAAGCACGGCCGCCAAGGTACGTTATCTGGAGGTGGCGCTCAACGGCAAAGCGTCCACGACGTATTTATTATGTGTTCCCGTGTCGCACGTTGCTTGAGTGTGGCGCGGGTGGTGGAAAAAAGTTAGCTTAGCATATATACACGAAAGTTGACTCTTGGAACATATATAGTCGAAAAAAAATTGTATCCATACTACATATTGCGTGCGAGAGAACGCCTGTACATACGGGAGCCGATCCACAATGCCAGTGCCGCCACCGCAAAGAAAAGCTGTCCATACGCGAGCCACAGCACCGCGTGCGACAGGAAGGGCGCGATGACGCCGGCCACCAGCGCGCCCAGCAAAGTGACCGCGAACGACTGGCATGATGCGACCGTGCCGCGGATGTGGGGGAACAGGTCGAGCGCCAGCAAGGTGGCGCCGGGCGCGATGATCGACATGCCGAAGCTGTAGAAGAACAGCGGTGCGAAGGTCCATGGCAGCGCCGGCGGAAAGAAGCTGTGGTACAGCACATTGACCACGGCCGCGCCCAGCAGGGCCACGAAACCGATCCCGATCTGGCGCGCAAAAGTCATTTTGCCGGCGATGCGGTTGGCCGCCAGCGCGCCCAGGAAGATGCCCGACACGGCGGGGATGAACAGCCAGCCGAACTGGCTCGGCCCCAGCCCCATGTGCACCGGCAGCATCACCGGCGCGGCCGTGATGTACAGGAACAGGCCGGCGAAGTTGCAGGCCGAGATGCCGGCCTTCATGTGGAACAGGGGCGAACTGAAGATGTCGCGGTAGCTGGACCATAAGAAGGTCGGGTTGAAGGGCTGGCGCTTCTCGAGCGGCAGCGTTTCGGGCAGGCGCATGTAGCAGTAGATGAACAGCGCCACCGAGTAGGCCAGCAGCGCCAGGAAGATCGCGCGCCAGTCGAAGAAGGTGACGATCCAGCCGCCCAGGATGGGCGCGATGGCCGGCGCAATGGTGAAGATCATGGTCACCAGCGACAGCAGCCGGGCCGCTTCGGCGTCGGCGAACAGGTCGCGGATGATGGCACGCCCCACCACCACGCCCGCCCCGGCCGAGACGCCCTGCATGACGCGGAACACCCACAGGTAGTGCACGCTGTGCGAAGCGGCGCAGCCGAAGGTGCCGATGATGAACACGACCATCGCGCACAGGATCACGTTGCGCCGGCCGAAGGCGTCGGAAAGGGCGCCGTGCCACAGCACCATGCCGGAAAAAGCCAGCATGTAGGCCGTCAGCGTCTGCTGGACTTCGATCGGGGTGGCGCGCAGTTCGGCCTGGATGTTGGGGAAAGCCGGCAGGTAGGCGTCGATCGAGAATGGCCCGAGCATCGACAGCCCTGCCAGCAGGATGGCCAGCGCCACCGTGCCGGGCACCGCGATCCGGTGCACCTTGGGCAGCGGAACCGGGGTGACCGGATCCGGCGGCACATTGGGCGGCTGCTCGGGGAACATGCTCAGACCTGTTTCGGTTTGGCTTCTTCGCGACGGTTGTAACCTGCCACCATGTCGAACCTGAACAGGCGGCACTCGAGGGCGCCGTTGAAGAACGGCGTCTTGCGCGCTTCCTTCAGGCGCAGCAGTTTCGGCAAGGTCAGGTCGGCGGTGAACAGGAACACGGTCCAGCCGGCAAAGCGCTGCTTGAGCGTGGTGCCCAGCGCCGAGTAGAAGGCAACCGACATGTCATCGGCCGGCATGGTGCTGTCGCCGCGCACGCCGATCCGTTCGCCATACGGCGGGTTGGTCAGCAGGATGCCCGGCTGCTCGGTCGGCGGCTTGACTTCCTGGGCCTCGATCTGCTTGAGCGGCACGTCGAACATGATGCCGGCCACGCGCAGATTGTGGCGCGTCATTTCGACCATGTCGCCCGAGATGTCGCTGCCGAAAATGGTCGGTTCAAGCGGCAGCGGCAGCGGCTTGATCGCGTTCTTCATGTCCTGCCACGGGGCCGGGCTGAAGCTGTTGAATTTTTCGAAAGCGAAATTGCGGCGCGCGCCGGGCGGAATGCCCTGCACCATCTGCGCCGCTTCGATCAGGATGGTGCCCGAGCCGCACATCGGGTCGAACAGCACCGTGCCCGGCTTCCAGCCTGCCACGCGCAGCATGCCGGCGGCCAGGTTCTCGCGCAGCGGCGCGTCGCCCGTCTCTTCGCGCCAGCCGCGCTTGAACAGCGCTTCGCCCGAGGTGTCGAGATACAGCGTGAAATTGCGCGCGTCGAGGAAGCCGACGATGCGCATGTCCGGCTCGCGCGTGTTGACCGACGGACGCTTGTCGAACTGGTCGCGGAAGCGGTCGCAGATCGCATCCTTGATCTTGAGGGTGGTGAATTCGAGACTGCGCAGCGGCGACTTGACGGCGGTGACGTCGACCCGGATCGTATGGTCGACCCCGAACCAGTCTTCCCAGGGCTGCGCCAGGGTCAGGTCGTAGATATCGTTTTCGTTGTTGTAGCTCTGGTGCGCCATGCGCATCAGCACGCGCGAGGCGATCCGCGAATGCAGGTTGATGCGGTAGGAGTCTTCCACGTGGCCCGAACAATGAACCCCGCCCGGCACCTGGTTGTGCACCTTCATGGTGGTGCTTGTGAGGGCGATTTCGCCCAGCTCTTCGGCCAGCGCCGCTTCCATGCCGCGTGGGCAAGGACAGAAAAATGAAGCCATGGTGTACCCTTTATCCGTTGTGAAAATCTTAGCCTAATGCGCGCTCGACGAAGTCGAGCCGGTCTTGCCCCCAGAAGGGTTCTGCGTCGACGATGTACCACGGCGCGCCAAATACATTGGCGGCGATGGCGTCGTCGGTGTTCTTGTCCAGCTGGTCCTGCACGCCGGCCGTGTCGGCCGATTTGAGCAGCATGCGCCCGTCAAGGCCGCACAGGTCAGCCACCCGCACCAGGGTGGCGTCGTCGGCGATGTTCTTTTCCTCGGCCCACAGCGCGCGCAGGATGGCGCCGGCCAGGTCCATGGCGACGTCGGCGCCCAGGCTGGTGCGCGCGGCGATGATCAGTTTCGACGCCTGCTCGGGCGGGACCGGGAAAAACTTCGGCTGCGGGTTCAGGGGCAGGTTCAGGTGCGCCGCCCAGCGCGCCATTTCCAGCAGCCGGTACGACTGGCGCTGCGGCGCGCGCTTCGACAGCGGCAAGCCGCCCGACACGCTGAACACCTTGCCCAGGTCGAAAGGCTTGATGTCGATTTCCGCCCCCTTGTCCCTGGCCAGCGCGGCCAGGCGCGCATGGCCCAGGTAGACCCAGGGCGATTGCGGCGTGAGGAAATAGGTGACGGTCTTGCCCATGCTAGTACCGATCAAAAAGGTTTGACCACAACCAGGATGACAATGGCGAGCAGCAGCACGGCCGGTACTTCATTGAAGTAGCGGAACCAGGTGTGCGAACGGACGTTGACGCCGTTTTCGAACTTCTTCAGCAGCGAGCCACAGGCATGATTGTAGCCAATCGCCAGCACCACCAGCGCCAGCTTGGCATGCAGCCAGCCACCGGTGAAGATATCGCGCCAGAGCAGCCACAAGCCCAGGCCGAGCAGCACCGCAGGCACCTGCAGCATGATCGAAAAGCGGTACAGCTTGCGCGCCATCAGCAGCAGGCGGGTGGTCGCGGTCTTGTCGGCTTCCAGCGCCAGGTTGACGAAGATGCGCGGCAGGTACAGCAGGGCGGCGAACCATGAGGCGACGAAGAAGATGTGCAGCGCTTTAATCCAGAGCATAGGTGTACCGGTGAAGTTTAATTGCGGATTTCGCCGTGGCCAAACACCACGTACTTGAGCGAGGTCAGGCCTTCGAGACCGACCGGGCCGCGCGCGTGCAGCTTGTCGTTCGAAATGCCGATTTCGGCGCCCAGGCCGTATTCAAAGCCGTCTGCGAAGCGGGTCGAGGCGTTGACCATGACCGAGGCCGAATCGACTTCGCGCAAAAAGCGCAGCGCGTCGCTGTAGTCTTCGGTGACGATGGCGTCGGTGTGCTTCGACGAATAGGTGTTGATATGGTCGATCGCTTCGTCCATGTCGGCCACCACCTTGATGGCCAGCACCGGCGCCAGGTATTCGGTGCTCCAGTCTTCCTCGGTGGCCGCGGCCAGATAGGGATAGCCGGTCAGCAAATTGAAGGCTTCCGGGTCGGCGCGCAGTTCCACTTCCTTGGTCGCGTACAGCTCGGCCAGCCGGGGCAGCGCCACCGACGCGATTGCGCGCGACACCAGCAAAGTTTCCATGGTGTTGCAGGTGCCGTAGCGGTGGCACTTGGCGTTGAAGGCAATCGGCAGCGCCTTGTCGAGGTTCGCCTTGGCGTCGATGTAGACGTGGCAGATGCCGTCCAGGTGCTTGATCATCGGTACCGTGGCCTCGTCGATCAGGCGCGCGATCAGGCCCTTGCCGCCGCGCGGGACGATCACGTCCACATACTGCGGCATGGTGATCAGGGCGCCCACGGCAGCGCGGTCGGTGGTGTCGACGATCTGCACGGCGTCAGGCGGCAGGCCGGCCCCAAGCAGGCCCTCGGCCACGATGCTCGCCAGCGCGCGATTGCAGTTGATCGCCTCCGAGCCGCCGCGCAGGATGGTGGCGTTGCCGCTCTTGATGCACAGGCCGGCCGCGTCCACGGTCACATTCGGACGCGCTTCGTAAATGATGCCGATCACGCCCAGCGGCACGCGCATCTGGCCTACCTGGATCCCGCTCGGGCGGAACTTCATGTTGGAGATTTCACCGATCGGGTCAGCCAGGGAAACGATCTGGCGCAAGCCTTCGACCATGGTGGTAATGGCCGCGTCGGACAGCTGCAGGCGGTCCAGCATGGCCGGGGCCAGGCCGGCGGCGCTGGCCGCGTCCAGGTCAAGCTGGTTGGCCGCGCGCAGCAGGGCCGCGTCGCGCACGATGGCGTCGGCGATCAAGAGCAGCGCGCGGTTGCGCGTGGCGCTGTCGGCCCTGGCCATCCCGCGCGAGGCGGCGCGGGCGCGCTGGCCCACGTTGTTCATGTACTCGGTGATATTCATGATTCGATTTTTCGTGCGTTGTGGCAGAATCTGTATCGCATTCAGCCGCGGGCGACTTTGAGGGCCAGCTGCAGCATCGCATCCCAGGCATCGCCGGCGAAGGCTTTGGCGCGCAGCCCCTTGATCATCTTGTCGACCTGGGCCGCGTCCTGCAGCGCCTTTTCAAGCGTGGCCAACGAAATGCGGCGCAGTGCCGGTTCCATCATGCGTTCCTTGGGACCCCAGATGCGGTACTCCTTGAGCAGCACGCCGAGCGGCCTGCCCTGCGCCATCCCGGATTTCAATTTTAGCAGCGTGCGGATTTCTTCGGCGACGGCCCACAAAACCAGCGGCAGCGCCTCGCCCTCGCCCTTCAAGCCCTCGAGCATGCGCACCAGCCGCGCCGGGTCGCCCGCCAGCATGGCTTCGGACAGCTTGAACACGTCGTAGCGCGCCACGTTCAGCACCGCATCGTGGATCTGCTCGAAGGTGAGGCGTCCCGGCTCGTGCAGCAGGCCCAGTTTCTGGATTTCCTGGTGCGCCGCCAGCAGGTTGCCCTCGACCCGGTCGGCGATAAAGTCGATGCCCTGGCGGTCGGCGCTCTGACCTTGCGCGGCCAACCGGGTGCCGATCCAGCCGGGCAGCGCGGCGCGCTCGATGGTCGGGATCTCGATGTACACGGCGGCCTGCTGCAGGCTGCCCACCCAGGCCGCCTTGGCGGTCTGCCAGTCCAGCTTGGGCAGGGTGATCAGGGTCAGGTTGTCGGGGGACAGGTCCTTGGTATAGGCCTGCAGCGCCGCGCCGCCATCCTTGCCCGGTTTGCCGGTCGGGATGCGCAGCTCGATCAGCTTCTTGTCGCCGAACAGCGACAGCGCCTGGTTGGCGGCCAGCAGCTCGCCCCACTTGAAGCTGCGCTCGACAGTGAGCACATCGCGCTCGGAGTAGCCGTTGGCGCGCGCGGCGCGGCGGATCTTGTCGGCCGCTTCCAGCGCCAGCAGATGCTCGTCGCTGCTGATCACGTACAGGGGCGCGATCGTTTTGGCGAGGTGGCCCTCGAGTGCATCAACGCGCAGCTGCATCGTGTGTTCTCAGGTGGTTTTGACGGCGGCCAGGCGACGCAGGATCTGCTGCACCAGGTCGGTCTGCATGTCGCGGTACAGCAGCGCTTCTTCGGATTCCTTGGCCAGCACCTGCGACTCGTTGAAGGTCAGCGGACGTTTCAGGCTGATCTCGGTCGCGCCCAGCACTTCGGCGCCCTTGGCGTCGCGCACGCGAAACACCAGGGTGTAGGTCAGCATGTATTCGCGCACCCGTCCCTGGCTGTTGAGCGAAAGGATGGCCTTGCTGCGGTTTTCCGACAAGACCTCGAACTGCGCCTCGGCCTTGGATGCATCGCTGACCACTTCGACCTTGTCGCTGCCGCGCAGATTGCGCCGCAATTCGGTTCCCAGCGACGACGTCTCGGGGAAGGCCAGGTAGATGCTCTTGAACGGCATGTTGTAGGCACTGCCGGAGCCGCGCAGCTGGAAGCCGCAGGCCGACAATCCGGCCAGCAGCGCCAGCGCAAGGACGAATTTGCGGAAGGTTGTCATGTCAGACCACGATGGAAATGAGCTTGCCAGGCACGACGATCACCTTTTTCGGCGGCGTCTCGATGTACTTCTGCACCGCTTCGCAGGCCAGCGCCAGCGCTTCGATGGCTGCCTTGTCGAGGTCCTTGGCGACCTTGATGGAGCCGCGCAGCTTGCCGTTCACCTGGATCATCATTTCGATCTCGGCCTGCTCCAGTGCTGCGGGATCGACCTGCGGCCACTGCACGTTGAGGATGTCGCCATGCTTGGCGGCGTAGCCCAGCTCTTCCCACAGCACGTGGGTGATGTGGGGCGCGACCGGGTTGAGCACGCGCAGGAAGATCGACATGCCTTCGGCGATCACCGCATTGGTGGCAGGGCCGTCTTCCAGCTTGGCCTGTTCCATCGTGTTGAGCATCTTCATGCAAGCGGAAACGACGGTGTTGTACTGGATGCGTTTCAGGTCGTAGTCGGCCTGCTGCAGAATCTTGTGCAGTTCGCGGCGCAGCGTCTTGTGCGCCTCGTTGTACTCTGGCTTGTCGCTGCTCGCCGCTGCAATGCGCGGCGACTGCGCGTAAGCGTAGTTCCACACACGGCGCAGGAAGCGGCTGGCGCCCTCGACGCCGGTATCGGACCACTCGAGCGTTTGCTCGGGCGGCGCGGCGAACATCGTGAACAGGCGCGCGGTGTCGGCGCCGTACTGCTGGATCTGGGCATGCGGGTCGATGCCGTTGTTCTTCGACTTCGACATCTTTTCGGTGCCGCCGATGCATACCGGATTGCCGTCGGCCTGCAGGGTGGCGCCTTGCGGGCGGCCCTTGTCGTCCAGCGTCAGGTCGACTTCGGCCGGGTTGTACCAGGTTTTCTTGCCGGCGCCGTCGTCGCGGTAGTAGGTTTCGTTCAGTACCATGCCCTGGGTGAGCAGGTTGACGAACGGCTCGTCGAACTTGACCAGGCCCATGTCGCGCATGATCTTGGTCCAGAAGCGCGCGTACAGCAAGTGCATGACGGCGTGTTCGATGCCGCCAATGTACTGGTCCATCGGCATCCAGTAATCGTTGCGCGCGTCGACCATTGCGTCATGGCTGCCAGGCGAGGTATAGCGCATGTAGTACCACGACGAGTCGACGAAAGTATCCATCGTGTCGGTTTCGCGGCGCGCCGGCTTGCCGCACTGCGGGCAGCTGCACTGGAGGAAGGCTTCGTACTTGCCCAGCGGGTTGCCGCTGCCGTCCGGTACGCAGTCTTCCGGCAGGATCACCGGCAGGTCTTTTTCAGGCACCGGCACCACGCCGCAATCGGCGCAATGGATCATCGGGATCGGCGTGCCCCAGTAGCGCTGGCGCGAAATGCCCCAGTCGCGCAGGCGGAAGGTGACTTTCTTGTCGCCCAGGCCGGCCGTGGCCAGGTCGCCCGAGATCGCGTTGACGGCGGCGATGTGGTCAAGCCCGTCGTATTTGCCGGAGTTGACGCAGGCGCCCTGCTCCTTGTCGCCGTACCACTCCTGCCAGCCTTCGAGCGAGAACTCCTTGCCCTCGACGGCCACCACCTGCTTGATCGGCAGGTCGTATTTTTTGGCGAATTCGAAATCGCGTTCATCGTGCGCTGGCACGCCCATGACGGCGCCGTCGCCGTAGGTGATCAGCACATAGTTGCCGACCCAGACTTCGACCTGCGCGCCGGTCAGCGGATGGGTGACGAACAGGCCGGTCGGCATGCCCTTCTTTTCCATCGTCGCCATGTCGGCTTCGATCACGCTGCCAAGCTTGCACTCGGCGATGAAGGCGGCCAGCGCCGGGTTGTTCTGCGCGGCGTGCTGCGCCAGCGCGTGCTCCGGCGCCACGGCGCAGAAGGTCACGCCCATGATGGTGTCGGCGCGGGTAGTGAAGACGTACATCTTGCCGTCGTTGATCAGCTCACCGTCAGCGCCTGCAATGGTGTGCGGGAAGGCGAAACGCACGCCGACCGATTTGCCGATCCAGTTGGTCTGCATGATGCGCACGCGTTCCGGCCAGCCCGGCAGCTTGTTGTCGACGTAGTCGAGCAGTTCGTCGGCGTAGTCGGTGATGCGCGCGTAGTACATCGGGATCTCGCGCTTTTCGATCGGCGCGCCCGAACGCCAACCCTTGCCGTCGACAACCTGTTCGTTGGCCAGCACGGTCTGGTCGACCGGATCCCAGTTCACGGTGCCGGTCTTCTTGTAGATGATGCCCTTTTCGAGCATCTTCAGGAACATCCACTGGTTCCATTTGTAGTATTCGGGGGTGCAGGCGGTCATCTCGCGCGACCAGTCGATCGCCAGGCCCATCGACTCCATCTGCTCCTTCATGTGGGCGATGTTCGAGTAGGTCCATTGCGCCGGCGGCACCTTGTTCTGCATGGCCGCGTTCTCGGCCGGCATGCCGAAGGCGTCCCAGCCCATCGGCATGAGCACGTTGTAGCCGTTCATGCGCATGTAGCGGTACATCACGTCGTTGATCGTATAGTTGCGCACGTGGCCCATGTGCAGCTTGCCCGAAGGGTAAGGCAGCATCGAGCAAGCGTAGTACTTGCCTTTTGGGAAACGCGGGTCGTTTTCGACCGCCTTGTAGGCGTCGATCGCCTTCCAGTGCGATTGGGCGGTTTGTTCGACGTCGGCAGGACTATATTTATCTTGCATGGTGATATGCGGGGCCAAAAGTGAATATGAACCGGTCATTATACTGGTTCAGTCCTTTATAGGGCGTGGCGGGGAGGCGTTTAGCTGAACGACGGGAACCAGGCGATGTCTAACTTATGCGTGTTCGAAGTGAGGAGCGGGCATGCAAGCCCAGCATTTTGCAGCCCAACCCTTGATAGGAAACGCATCATGACGAGCGAATTTAACGCCATCGAGTACGCAAGAGAACTCGACATGCTGAAAGTAGAGCTCCGCGCCGAAATGTCGGCATTTCGGGCTCAATTCAACGCGTTCAAAATTGAAGTCAATTCAAAGTTCCACGCCCTTGAGATGCGAATGAATGCGATGGAAACCGCATTGCGGGCTGAAATCAAGATCGTGGCCTCCGAAGTGAAACTGCAGCGCTGGCTCCTCGGGATTTCGCTGGGACTTCAAACCGCGGTACTCCTGAAAGTGATCCTTCACTGAACAACAGAGGTAAAATCGGACATCTCCTGCTTTCGACGGCCATATGGTCCTGTACCAGGAATACCCGCCCTGTGCCGCCTTGGCGCCCTATCTCGCCTGCCTATGGACCTGCCAAGTGCAGCCCGATGGGCAGGCGCTGTCGCACCGCGTCCTGCCGGATAACTGCATCGACATCCTGTGGCAGGATTGCGACCCGCATGGCGGCGTAGCGGGCATGATGAGCACCATGATCGACGTCCCCTTCGACCGCCCCGTGCGCACCGTCGCCGTGCGTTTCAAGCCGGGCGCGGCCAGCTATTTTTTCAACACCCATCTGCACGAACTGATCGACCTGCACCCATCGCTGACGGACCTGTGGAATGACGGCCTGGCGAACCGCTTCGCCGACGCCTTGTGGTCGCGCCCCTTGTCCGACGCGCAGGCGGTGGCCGTCATCGAGCGCCTCCTGCTGCAGCGACTGGGCTCCGCCCGCCGCAAACCCGGCCTCGTGGAGGCTGCCGTCACGGCCATCGAGCGCTCCAATGGCGCCGTGCGAATCGACACTCTGGCCGACTCCCTGGGCGTCTCGCGCCAGCACCTGGCCAGCCAGTTCCGCACCCGGGTCGGGCTGCCCGCCAAGCTGTTCGCCCGCGTCTGCCGCTTCCAGCACGCCCGCGCCCTGATCCGCGAACGCCCGCCGCACGACTGGGCCATGCTGGCGCTCGATCTGGGCTATTACGACCAGCCCCACATGATCCACGCATTTCGCGAACTGTCCGGCAGCACGCCGCACACCTTTGCCGTGTGAGCGCCACCTTCCATTTTTACAAGACAGCAGCGTCGCGCGGTGGCACACTCCCTGCATCAACCACAAGGAGAGCAACATGATTCACGGAATGCGTACAACGGTGTACCCGGTCGCCGACCTGGCCAAGGCCAAGGCCTGGTTCGCGCAGGTATTCGGCAAGGAGCCGTATTTCGACCAGCCGTTCTATGTCGGCTTCGAAATCGGCGGGTTTGAACTGGGACTGGTGCCCGATGGCCAGCCGGGTACGGCCGGCGCCACAGTGTACTGGGGCGTGGACGATATCGACGCCGAAGTGGCGCGCATCGTCGGCCTGGGCGCCACCGTGCACACGGCGGTGCAGGACGTGGGCGAGTCGATCAAGGTGGCCGACCTGAAAGACCCGTTCGGCAATCTGCTGGGGCTGATCTACAACCCGCACTTCGACCTGAAAGCGGTCAGGTAATTACTTCAGCACCAGCGCCAGCGCCGGCTTTTCGCCGTAGTCCTCATAGCGCTCGTTGATGCCGGCGATGCAGAACGTCATTTCCTCGAGCAGGTCGGGGACGCGCTCGCGCATCGCCGCCGCATCCTTGACGACGATCTCGAGCACCTCGTTCGGCTTGAGGCGGAATTTGGTCATGCCGTCCTCGTCGCGCAGGTAGCTCAGGCAGTCGACCCAGGCGTCCATGGTGTGGCCGTAAAACTCGGGAAAGCCGAAGGCCAGCTTGCACTCGCTGTGGAAGGTATCCCATCCCAGGATCGAGGCTCCGTTCAGTTCAGCGCTGGCCATCTTGTTTCTCCTTTTTTGGATCCGTCACAAAACCGAGCCGTGTCAGGCCGCGCTGCTGCGCGCTGGCCATCACTTGCGCCACCACTTCGTAACGCGTGTCCTTGTCGGCCCGCAGCTGCAGTTCGGGCTGGGGCGTCATGGCCGCCGCCCGCGCCATGCGTTCGTCGAGCTGGCCCGCATCGACCCGCTCATCGTTCCAGTAGATCGCGCCGGCCGCATCGATCGCGATGGTGATGCTGCCCGGCGCGGCCTGGGCCGGGCTGGACGAGGCCACCGGCAGATCGAGCTTGACCGCGTGCGTGAACAGCGGCGCCGTCAGCATGAAGATGATGAGCAGCACCAGCATCACGTCCACCATCGGCGTCACGTTAATGTCGCTCATCATCGACTGCTGCCGATGCGGATTGAAGGCGCCAAATGCCATGCCGGCTCGCTTATTTGGTGAAGTAGGAATGCAGGTCGTGGGCAAAACCGTCGAGCTCGGCGAGCGTCATCCGGTTCAGCCGGTTAAAGCCGTTATACGCCAGAACCGCGGGAATCGCCACCACCAGCCCAAGGGCAGTCATGATCAGCGCTTCGCCAACCGGTCCGGCGATCTTGTCGATCTGGACGATGCCGGCCGCCGACACGCTGGCCAGCGCATGGTAGATGCCCCACACGGTGCCCAGCAGGCCCACGAAGGGCGCGGTGGCCCCGATCGAGGCCAGGAAGGTCAGGCCGCTCTCGATGCGGTGGGTGGAGCGGGTAATCTGCTGGCGCAGTACGCGGATGACCTGCTCGTCGCGGCTCATTTCGCCGGCCAGGGTCTGGGCGCCGGCCGAATGGGCCAGGCCGTAGGTGGGCAGCGGCGCGTACACGTCTTCGCTGTCGGCCAGGGTCAGCAGCGCGATGCCGTCCTTCAGGGTCGGCGCGGCCCAGAAGGCGTCCAGCGCCGGTGCGGCCGAGCGCACGCGCCAGGTGCTGTACGACTTGGACAGGATGAAGAACCAGCTCAGCAGCGACATGGCCAGCAGCAGCATCGCCACCGCGTGGCTGATCGTGTCGCCCTGCTCCCAGTAGCGCGCGATACTGAATTGCGTCACAGGCGCGGCCGCCAGCGCGTCGGACATGCCCTCGCCTAGCACTTGAGCGCCAACACGTCTTGCATGTCGTACAAACCAGTGCGCTTGTCGGCCAGGAAGCGCGCGGCGCGCAGGGCGCCGTGCGCGTAAGTGACCCGGCTGCTCGACTTGTGGCTGATCTCGATGCGTTCGCCCGTGCCCGCAAACAGCACCGTATGGTCGCCCACGATGTCGCCGCCGCGGATGGTGGCAAAGCCGATGGTCGACGGGTCGCGTTCGCCGGTGACGCCTTCGCGCCCGTACACGGCGCACTGTTTCAAGTCGCGCCCGAGCGCGTCGGCGATCACTTCGCCCATCTTCAGCGCGGTGCCGGACGGCGCGTCAACCTTGTGGCGGTGGTGCGCTTCGACGATTTCGATGTCGAAGCCTTCGGACAGGCTTTTGGCGGCCAGTTCCAGCAGCTTGAGCGTCACGTTGACGCCCACGCTCATGTTCGGGGCGAACACGATGGCGGTTTTTTCAGCCGCCGCGCGGATCGCCGCCTTGCCGGCCTCGTCGAAGCCGGTGGTGCCGATGATGACCTTGATGCCATGTTCGGCGCAATACGCCAGGTGCCTGAGGGTGCCTTCGGGACGCGTGAAGTCGACCAGGAAGCTTGCATCGGCCAGGCCCAGCGCCAGCTCCGACGCGATCGCCACCCCGGCCGGCTGGCCGGAAAAGGCGCCGGCATCGCTGCCCACGGCTGGCGAAGCGGCCACCTCGAGCGCGCCGGCGAGCACCATGTCGGGCGCCTCGGCGATCGCCTCGATCAGCATGCGGCCCATGCGGCCGCTGGCGCCGGCGACGGCCATCTTCAGTTGCGTCATAAAGCCACCCGGCTGTTATTTGTTGTTGATCTGGATCTTGACGTTGCCCGACTCTTCCTTCTTCGGCAAATCCTTGACCAGCTTGGCCGGACCGGCGATGCGCGCGATGTATTCTTTTTCGGTCGGCAGGTTGCCGCCTTCGAAGCGCTCGAGCACGTCATCCTTGAAATACACCGACACGCGCGCGCTGGTCAGTTCGCCGTCGCCGCGCGCCAGGTAAAAGGGATAATCCCAGCGGTTGGCATGGAACATATCGGTCAGCAAGGGCGTGCCGAGGATGAACTTGACCTGCTCGCGGTTCTGACCCACTTTCAGCTGGGCCAGCATTTCCTTGGAGACGAAGTTGCCCTGCTGGATGTCAGGCCGGTAGGGGGAAAACACCCACAGGAATTTCTGCAGCTGGGTCACGGTCGAGGTTTGGGCCCCGGCGGCCGGGTTCGACGGCGCCGGCGGCGGAGAACGCCAGGAGGCGCAGCCGGACAGCGCCAGCACGGCGCAGGCCAGGGTGGCCAGCAGCGGGGCGCGCAAGCTAAAACGGTGCAAAACGGCAGTATCGACAGGCATGGATGACCTCAAATCGTTGAACGGAAGCATAGGCAGCTCCGCCTAAAACGCTATATGATAAAGCACTCCGCCAAAATACGAGTAACAAACATGAGTAACAATCCTAGCGACCTGAAAGCCAGCGGCCTCAAAGCCACCCTCCCGCGACTGAAAATCCTCGAAATTTTCCAAAATAGCGAGGTGCGCCACCTGACGGCCGAGGACGTCTACAAGATCCTGCTGACCGAAAACATGGACGTCGGCCTGGCCACGGTCTACCGCGTGCTGACCCAGTTCGAGCAGGCGGGCTTGCTCAACCGCAACCATTTCGAGACCGGCAAGGCGATTTTCGAGCTCAATGCCGGTTCCCACCACGATCACCTGGTGTGCCTCGATTGCGGTCGGGTGGAAGAGTTCTACGACGAAGAGATCGAGTCGCGCCAGCACAAGGTCGCCGTCGAGCGCGGCTTCAAGATCGCCGAACATGCGCTGGCCATTTATGGCAACTGCATCAAACAGGCTTGCCCGCACCGCAACTAGGGTAGCGGGCCTGGCCCTGCTCAGGTATGGCTCAGGGCATTCGACAGCAGCTTGGCCGTGATGTCGACAATCGGGATGACCCGCTCGTAAGCCATGCGGGTCGGCCCGATCACTCCCAGGGTTCCGACGATCCGGCCGTTCACTTCGTACGGCGCCGTCACCACGCTCATTTCATCCATCGGCACCAGGTTCGATTCGCCGCCGATGAAAATCTGCACGCCGGTCGCCTTGCTCGACACGTCGAGCAGCTGCATCAGGCCGGTCTTTTGTTCGAACATGTCGAACATCTGGCGCAGCGACGTCATGTTCGAGGACAGGTCCGATACGCTCAGCAGGTTGCGCTCGCCGGAAATCACCATGTCGTCCGAATGGTCGGTCATCGCTTCGCTGCCCGCTTCGACCGCGGCCTGCATCAGGCGCCCCATGTCGTCGCGCAGCTGGCGCAATTCGCCCGTCAGGCGCAGGCGCACATCGTCGAACGAGAGCCCGCCGTAGTTCTGGTTGATGTAGTTGGCCGACTGGATCAGCTGCGACGGCGTGTAGTCGGACTCGGTCAGCAGCAGGCGGTTTTGCACGTCGCCGCGCGGGTCGACGATCACCAGCAGGATGCGTTTTTCGGACAGGCGCAAGAATTCGATTTGCTGGAACACCGATTCGCGGCGCGGGCTGAGCACCACGCCGGCGAACTGCGACAGCGACGACAGCATCTGCGCCGCGCTGGAAATGATTTTTTGCGGCTGCTGGGACGCCAGGCCCATGCGCGACTGCACCGAATGCTCGTCGATGTGCTGCACCGTGAGCAAGGTGTCGACGAAGATGCGGTAGCCGCGCGGCGTGGGCACGCGCCCGGCCGAAGTGTGCGGGCTGGCCACATAGCCCATTTCCTCGAGGTCGGCCATGATGTTGCGGATGGTCGCCGGCGACAGGTCCAGTCCGGAGATCTTGGACAGTGCGCGCGAACCGACCGGCTGGCCGTCGGCGATATACCGTTCGACCAGGGCTTTGAGCAGGGTTTGTGCGCGGGTATCGAGTTGCATGATTCAAGGTTTCAGGGCGGTGGCGACGGCGACGCGCCGGGTGTGTCGTCACTCATTATGCACGTTCGCCGGCGGGCCAGGCCCTTAGTGCGCATTGTGCTCGCGTCCCAGCCACGCGATCAGCTCGTCGAAATTGGCGCAGATGGCGTCCGGCGCCACGCCATGCTCGAGGTGGGCGCTGCTGGCGGTGCGATTGAGCCAAACCGCGCGCAGGCCCGCCTGCTGGGCGCCTTTGACGTCGAGCAGCACGTCGTCGCCCACATACACCGCCTCGTGCGGCGCCACGCCCAGCGCCGCGCAGGCGGCCAGGAAGATGGCCGGGTCCGGCTTGGCAAAGCCGCACTGGTTTGCCGCGACCGAGACCGTGAAATGGTGCGCCAGGCCGATCGCCTGCAAGTCCGCGTTGCCATTGGACACGGAGCCGATCTTGAAGCGCCCCTTCAGGCGCAACAGGCCCGGCAGCACGTCATCGTACGGGGTGACGGCATTGCGCGCGGCAAAAAAATGGATCATGGCCAGCTCCACCTTGTCGATATCCTCGCCGGCGTCTTCGAAGGCCGACATCAGTCCGGCGCGCCGCAGCGCCCCCAGGTCGAGGTGGAACTCGGGCTGCCTGGCCAGCAGCGCCAGACGCGCCTGACGCAGCTTATCGATCGAAAAGCGGTCGGCCACGCGCGGCGCATGGGTTTGCAGCCACAGGTGCAGGGCCTGCTCGGCCTGCCGGATGACGGGCGCGATCGGCCACAGGGTATCGTCGAGGTCGAACAGAATGGCCTTGGGCCAGGCGTGGCGGGGCAGCGGGTTCATGGTCATCAGCATAACGAGATGGGGCAGGAAAATCAATCGCCGTCCCGCCGGGCCTCCAGTGCAATACAGCAATTGTCATGCCGCCGTTACACCGTGATACAAGGCAATGAGCCGTCGTATTCACAAATGCACTAAAATGACGTCCAAATCAATCCGTTCCCTCGGCGCCGGCGCCTGCCCTGCCATCATTACCAGTTAGTTTTTGGAGAAAGCATGAAAAATTTTTACCTGCGTACCAGCCTGGCGCTCGCGTGCGCGTTCGGCCTTGTGGCCTGCGGCGGCGGCAATCAAAACCTGGTGCTGTACGTTGCCCTGGAAGGCGTCACCGAGACCGGCCTGACGATCACCAATAACGACGGCGCGCCGCTGCCGGTGCCACCGGCCGTCTCCCTGCTCAATTTCCCTGACCGGGTTAGCGAGGATACCAATTTCAACATCAAGATCGCGACCCAGCCATCGAACGCCGTGTGCACCGTCGCCAATGGCCAGGGCAAGACCGGCGCAATTAGCCCGAACAATATCAAGATCACCTGCATCGCGATCCCGCACAACGTCAGCGCCACCGTGACCGGCCTGACCGCGACCGGCCTGGTGGTCGTCAACGGTCCGATGCAGTACACGATCCCGCCGGGCGTGTCGAGCTTCAATTTTACGCTGACCGCCGCTGACGGCAGCAAGACCGGCCAGGTCGGCGACGGCTCGGCCTACGGCTTCGTCATCCTGACCCAGCCGACCGGCCAGACCTGCAGCATCGCCAACGGCGGCGGCATCATGGACAACGTTGACATCACCAATGTCGCGATTACCTGCGTGTAAATGCCACTGCTTACTTGAAAATTATTCTGGAGAATTCATGAAATTGACGTTCACGCGCACCTCGGCCCTGCTGGCGCTGGCACTCGGACTGACCGCCTGCGGCGGCAAAGCCACTTTCGACCTGGGCGGCCCTGTCACGGGCCTGGCGTATCCGGGCCTGGTGCTCACCAACGCCAGCAATGGCGACACGGTGGCCGTGGCCGTGCCAACGCCAGCGGCCAGCGTCACCAGCTTCAAGCTGCCCAAGACGATCGAGTACGGCACGGCCTATAAGGTGTCGATTACCGCCCAGCCGATCCACCAGACCTGCGTGCTTGCGCGTGGCGCGGGCACGGCCGGCCGCCTGGCGACGATCAGCATCCAGGTCGATTGCGCGGTCCAGGAGTTTACGATCGGCGGCACCGTCACCGGCCTGCGCGACGTGGCCGATACGACCCCGACCGGATTGAAAATCACCAACGGCGCCGACATCATGGCCATCGAAATCAATGGCGTGTACGCGCTGCCAACCCCGGTCGCCTTCGGCAAGACCTATGGCGTGAGCATCGTGTCGCAGCCAACCGGCAAGACCTGCACCATCGCCAACCCGAGCGGCACGGTCAATACCGTGGCGACGCCCAATCCGGTGACCACCGTTCCCGTGATTACCGATCCGGTCAACAACATCAATATCAGCTGCGTATAACTTTCCTGAATATCTGATATTCGGAATATAAATTAGATTTATATGCTGCAAGGCAGCATACTGAACTTGTCTCCTCCAACTCTCCTCAAAAAGAATTGGATTTCAAGCCCGCCTCTGGTGGGCTTTTTTTTGCCCGGGTTTCTACGTTGAGGCGGGTTTGAGCAGGTTCGACAGCGCCACGTACTGCTCCAGCCCCACCGTCTCGGGCCGCATCGACGGGTCGATGCCGGCGTCGATGATCTGCTGTTCGGTGAACATCCCGGCCAGGCAATTGCGGATCACCTTGCGGCGCTGCGAGAAGGCTTTCATGACCACCGCTTCGAGTGTCGGCCCGTCGCAGGCAAGCCGCTGCTCCACCGGGATCATGCGCACGATCGCCGACTCCACCTGCGGCGGCGGCTCGAACGCGGTCGGCGGCACGATGAACATCAGCTGCATCTTGTAGCGCCATTGCAGCATCACCGACAGGCGTCCGTATACCTTGCTGCCGGGGGCGGCCACCATGCGCTCGACCACTTCCTTCTGCAGCATGAAATGCTGGTCTTCGATCAGGTGCGCAAAGTCCGCCAGATGAAACAGCAGCGGGCTCGATATGTTGTACGGCAAATTGCCGACGACGCGCAGCTTCTGCCCTACGGGCACCGGGATCTGGCCGAAATCGAACTTCAGGGCGTCGCCCGAGTGCACCGTCAGTTTTTCGCGCGGGAAGGTCTTTTCCAGGCGCGTGACCAGGTCGCGGTCCAGCTCCACCACGTGCATGTGGTCCAGGTGCTTGATCAGCAGCGCCGTCATGGCCGCCAGGCCGGGCCCGATCTCGACCATCGCCTGGCCCGGCTGCGGGCCGATGGCGTCGATGATGTCGTTGAGGACCATTTTGTCGGTCAAAAAATTCTGGCCGAAGCGTTTGCGTGCGACGTGTTTCATATTGTTCTTTTCTTTGAATTGAGGACCATGCCGAGCGCGCTGCGGATCGCTTCTTCCATGCTGGCGCAATCGGCCAGGCCAAAGCCGCGCGCGGCCAGGTCCAGCGCGGTGCCATGGTCGACCGAGGTGCGGATCAGGGGCAGGCCCAGGGTGATGTTGACACCGCGTCCGAACGTGGCGTGCTTGAGCACTGGCAGGCCCTGGTCGTGGTACATGGCCAGCACGCAGTCGGCGTCCTGCAGGTATTTGGGCTGGAACAGGGTGTCGGCCGGATACGGCCCGCGCGCATCGATGCCGCGCACCCGGGCCGCCGTGATGGCCGGGGTGATGGTGTCGATTTCCTCGCGTCCCAGGTAGCCGTTCTCGCCCGCGTGCGGGTTCAGGCCGGCCACCAGGATGCGCGGGGCGGCGATGCCGAACTTGTTCTTCAGGTCGGCGTGGATGATGTCGAGCACGCGCGCCAGGCCGTCCTGCGTGATGGCTTGCGCCACCTCCTTCAGCGGCAAGTGGGTGGTGGCCAGCGCCACCCGCAGCGGCGCCGCGTCCGCGCCGGGAGAGCCGGCCAGCATCATCACCACCTGCGCGGTGGCGGTCTTGTCGGCCAGGTATTCGGTGTGCCCGGAAAAAGGCACGCCGGCGTCGTTGATGGTGCTCTTTTGCAGGGGCGCGGTGACGATGGCGTCGAACCAGCCAGCCTGCACGCCTTCGATTGCGAGATCGAGCGTGGCCAGCACCGCACGGCCGTTGGCGGGATCGAGCACGCCGGGGACCACGTGCGCGGCCAGCGGCACGTCCACCACGGCCACGCGGGCGCTGCCAAAGTGCGGCAGGCCGCTGTTGCGCAGGGCTTGCACCGAGAGCGCGGCCAGTTCAATGGCGGGGTCGATCAGGCTGGCGGTGAGCGCCAGGAAGGCGGCGTCGCCGACCAGGACGCAATTGGCTTCTCGGCGCATGGCCCAGGCGGCGCGGATGGCGATTTCGGGTCCGATCCCGGCCGGCTCGCCGGTGGTGACGGCGATGGCGGGCCGCGGGGATCGCTCGCTCACTGCTACTTCTCGTCGCGGAACTCGACGTAGGCACGGTCGCGCACCTGGCGCTGCCAGTCGTCGATCGCTTCGGCCAGCTTGCGGTCGCGGATGACCTGGCGTGCGGCCACGCGTTTCTTTTCCTTCGACTGGTCGTCGCTCTTACGTTCAAGTACTTCGACCAGGTGGAAGCCGTACGGGGTTTCGACGACGCCGGAAACTTCGCCGACCTTCAGGTTGGCCATCGCGCTGGCAAATTCCGGCACGGTATCTTCCGGCATCAGCCAGCCCAGGTCGCCGCCCTTGCTGGCCGAGCCGTCCACCGAGAACAGGCGCGCCAGCTCTTCGAATTTGGCGGCCTTGTTGTCGAGGCGTTCCTTCAGTTCGAGCAGCTTGCGCTTGGCCTGGTCGGCCGTCATGGTCGGCGTCGCCTTGAGCAGGATGTGGCGCGCGCGGGTCTGCTGCACGATGTCCTTCACGTCGGCGGCGGCGGCGCTGCGGCGCTCGACGAGCTTGATGATGTGGAAGCCCGAGCTGCTGCGGATCACCGGCGTGATCTGGCCCGGCTTGAGCTGGGTCAGCGCGGTGGCGAAGATCGGCGGCAGGCGGTTCGGATCGCGCCAGCCGACGACGCCGCCGGACAGCGCGTCGGACGCGTCGGAGTAGGTGCCGGCGATCTTGGCGAAGTCGCCACCGGTGCGCACCTGGCGCGCCACTTCTTCGGCGCGGGCCTGGCGTGCCGCAATCTGTTCGGGCGACGAGTTCTCGGGGATGCGCACCAGGATTTGCGAAATGTTCACTTCGATCCGGTCGGCCGAGGCAGCCGCTTCGGCGGCCAGGTAGGTGTCGACCTCGGCTTCCGAAATCTGGATCTTGTTGTCGACTTCATGCTCGCGCAGGCGCTGCATCTGGATTTCGCCGCGGATCTCTTCGCGGAAGGCGGCAAAGGTGGTGCCTTCCTTTTCCATGGCGTTGCGCATGTCCTGCACGCTCATTTTCTGCTGTTCGGCGATGCGGCCGATGGCGCGGTCGAGCTGGGTGTCGTCGATCGGACGCATGCCCATCTCCTTGGCCAGCTGGAACTGGGCGCGCTCGACGATCATCGCCTCGAGCACCTGGCGCTGCAAGTCGGCCGCCTCGGGGATGGCCGCGTTCTGCGCTTTCAGGCGCTGCTCGATGGCGGCGATGCGCTTGCTCACCTCGTTGCGGGTGATGACTTCGTCGTTGACCACGACGGCGATCGAATCGATCACATTGCCGCCCTTGGCGACAGGCGGGATGAAGCCCTTGCCTGGCGCGGCAGGCGCTGGCGCGGCGCTTTTGGCCGCCACCTGGGCGCTGGCCTGGCCGGCCGCAAATGCGCACAGCAGGACGGCAAGGATAGGAAGTTGTTGAAGAGTGACTTTACGCATAATCTGGGAAACACTTATTCAGGTGAATAAAAAATTCAAAGTCTTGCTTAACGGCCCGCGCCACGGTTCAGGCGCGAATAGCCGGGAATACTCTTGTAAAACGATTCAAGCGGGTTGCCGGTCCCAAGGCGCGACAGGCCATTGAGCTCGAGCTCGAAAAAGATCGGGGTCGAGGTGCGCCGCGCCGTGGTGACGAAACGCTGGGCGCCGGCCCGGAATACCCAGCAATCGGCCTTGTATTCGAGCCCGATCAGGCTTTCGAGAATCTTGCTGTCCCGCAAGGAATAACTGACCCTGCCCACGCCGAACAGACGCGCCGACAAAGGCCATTGCGAGGATATCTCAAGATTCTTAAAACTGTCTCGAACGAAGCGGTAGCCGGCATTGATGACTTTTTTGTCGCCAGGCTGCCATTGCACGCCGTAATTCGAGCTCACCACGCTGCTGGTGCGGGCATTGTATTGTATCGCGCTGTCGAAGCTCCAGCTCTCGGAAATGCGGCCTGCGGCGGCCGCCAGCGCGTCGGAGCGGCTTTCGTCGCGCGGGGCGCCGGCCAACAGCTGGACGCGCTGCTCGGAGAGGTAGAAGCGCTGGCCGAGCGCCACGCGCAAGCGTTCGGCGCCGTTCGACTCGAGGAAGCGCGACACCACGGCGGCGGTGACCTGGTTGGCGTCGGCGATCCGGTCCGAGCCGATGAAGCGGTTTTCGTTGAAAATCTGGGCAAAATTGAAACTGGCTTCGGCCGCGTCGAAGTTCGGGAACGCGCTCTGGTCCTTGAACGGCGTGTACACATAGAACAGGCGCGGCTCGAGCGTTTGCGTCATGTCCTGCCCCAGCAAGCCGCTCTTGCGCTCGAATACCAGGCCGCTGTCGACCGAGACGGTGGGCAGCGCGCGTTGCAGCGACCGGGGCGCGCCCGCGGCCGCGTACTCGAGCTGGTAGGCGCTCGCGTGCAGCATCAGCTTGGGCGTGACGAAATAGCCGGGACGCACGATCGGATAGCTCACTTGCGGCACCAGCACGGCGCGGTTGCCGTTGGCCAGGTCCGGATGCGAAAAGCGCGTCAGTGCGGTATCGAGCGACCAGTCGAAGCCCTTGACGTCGTAGCGCCCCGCATGGAACAGCACTTCAGGCAGCCGGTCGTACGGGCGCGCCACGGTCAGGGTCGGATCGGTCGCGGCGGCTGGATCCTGCAGCACCTGGTAGCCCTGCACGCGGGCCGACAAACGCCAGTACTTGCCATACAGGTCGGTGCGCAGCTCGCGCACCAGTTGCCGTTCGGCGCTGGTGGCGATCGATTTCGAAAAATCGCTCGGATAATCGTCGTCCGAGGCGGCGTTGACGTTCCAGCCATAGGTCCAGCGTTTCGACAATCCCTGGCTATGGGTCGACTTCACCAGCCAGCGGTTGGTCGCGGTTTTTTTATCGTCGAGCAGCAGCTCGGCATGGGTCTGGCCCAGGTAGCTGCCGCTGGCCGTTTCGCCCATGTAGCGGCCGGTGGCGCCCATTTGCAGGCCGCGGTTGAACATCAGGCGCGGGTACAGGGTCAGGTCGCGGTTGGGCGCGATGTTGAAATAATAAGGGAATACGACTTCGGCCCCCCTCTGGGCGCCCAGGCCCGCGATGATCGGCAGCCAGCCGGAGCGGCGCGCGCCCGACAGCGAGAACGACATGCCCGGGGTGCCGATGATGGGCACGCCCTTGAAGTAGACGATGGTCTTGCCGGCCACACCGACGTCGCGCCCGGCGTCCAGGCGCAGCGTGGACGACTTCAGGTACCAGTCGGGATTGGGGCCCTCGCAGGTGCTGTAGGTGCCGTCGGTGACGAAGGCTTCCTCTTCGCTGATGAAATCGAGCCGCTTGGCCTGCCCCTGCGCGTTGTTCAGCGCCATCCTGTACTCGGGGCGCAGGACCCAGCCCCTGCCGGTCGACAAATTCAGTTTCAGCTCATCGCCCTTGTAGCGGTCGCCGAAGCGCCACATGCGCACGTTGCCGCTGGCGCTCACTTCGTTTTCGACCTGCAGGAAGCAGGCCGTGTCGGCGGTGACCCGGGTTTCTCCACGGACAATTTCAACATTGCGCTCGAGGATGACTTCGCGGTCGGGCCGCCCGCTGATGTCCTCGGCCTGCACGTACACGGTCGGGTTCGGGTCTTCGGCCCGCATTTTCGTCTTCGGAACCTGGGCGAGCGCGGGCACCGCGGAAGCGGTGACGAGCGCCGTCAGGGCATACGCCCAGCGCTGCGAGGGAGGAGTAGCCGAAAACCAGCTCATGAAAAGAGGGGGTGAAACACCATGGCAGGCGATTTTTTGAGTTGAATCCCTTATTATATGGGAATCTTCACCTTTCGCCGGATTCCACGGTCGCTTCATGTCATCTATGTCAACAAATTCCCCAAGCGCCACTCCCGAACAACGCCTCGCCGCCCTGACCGCCTGGCTTGCCACCCTGAACCTGGTGGATATCGGTTCGCGCCGTCCCGCCTCGGCCGATGCCAGCTTCCGCCGCTACTTCCGGCTCGACGTGCTGCCCGAGCTGCGCGCCAAGCTGGGCGACACCCTGATCGCCATGGACGCGCCGCCCGACCGTGAAAACGTGCCGGCCTTTATTCACGTGCAAGGCCTGCTGCTGGAGGCGGGCGTGAGCGCGCCGGCCATCGTGGCGCAGGATGTGCCAAACGGCTTTTTGCTGCTGTCGGACCTGGGCACGACCACCTATTTGCAGCGTCTGACGATCGACAACGCGCCCTTCATGTATTCGGACGCGGTGGACACGCTGATCAAGTTCCAGCTCAACAGTCAGCCCGGCGTGCTGCCGGAGTACGACCGCGCCTTCATCACGCGCGAGCTGAACCTGTTCCCGGAATGGTTTGTCGGCAAGCACCTGGGCGTGACCATGACCGATGCCCAGCAAGCCCAGCTCGACAAGGTGTTCGAAGCGATCATCGGCAACTGCCTGGCGCAGCAGCAGGTCTTCATGCACCGCGATTTCCACTCGCGCAACCTGATGTTCCTCGACCAGGGCAATCCGGGCGTGCTCGATTTCCAGGACGCCGTGTTCGGCCCGGTCACCTACGACCTCGGTTCGCTGCTGCGCGACGCCTACGTCCAGTGGGATGAAGAAATCGTGCTCGACTGGGTGGTGCGCTACTGGCAGCGCGCCAAGCAGCTCGGACTGCCGGTCAATCCGGACATCGACGCCTTTTACCAGGACTTCGAATTCATGGCCTTGCAGCGCCACCTGAAAATCCTCGGCATTTTCTGCCGCCTGAATTACCGCGACGGCAAGTCCAACTACCTGGCCGACCTGCCGACCGTGATCGACTACGTGCGCAAGACATGCAACCGCTACATCGTCCTGAAACCGCTGGCGCGCCTGCTCGACGCCTTCGAGGACAAGGCGCCGGTAGTCGGCTACACATTCTGATTTTAAGGCCCCAATGAAAGCTATGATCCTGGCCGCTGGCCGCGGCGAGCGGATGCGTCCGCTGACCGACACCTGCCCGAAGCCGCTGCTCAAAGTGCGCGGCCGTCCGCTGATCGTCTGGCACATCCTGAACCTGGTGCGCGCCGGGATCACCGAGATCGTCATCAACCACGCGCACCTGGGGCACATGGTCGAGGAAGAACTGGGCGACGGCAGCAAGTACGGCGCGACGATTGCGTATTCGCCGGAAGCGAAGGCGCTCGAGACGGCCGGCGGCATCGCCAACGCGCTGCACCTGCTGGGCGACGAGCCCTTCCTGGTGCTGTCGGGCGACATCTACTGCCCCTACTTCGACTTTACCCAGGTGCTCGACGTCCTGCCCGACAACGACGCGATCGGTATCCCGCACCCGCTCGACAAGCGCGACGCCTGCTGGTTGTACCTGACCCCGAACCCCTTCCACAACACCAAGGGCGACTTCGCGCTGAACCTGTTTTCGGTGACGAACACCGGCAGGCCCTTGTGGAATTTTTCGAACATCGGCGTGTACCGTCCCGAGATGTTCAAGGCCATCACGCCGGGCGACAGCGGCAAGCTGGGCCTGTTGATTCGCGACTATGCCGACAAGGGCCTGGTCGGCGGCGAACTGTACGAGGGACCGTGGGTCAACGTCGGCACCGTGGCCCAGCTCGATGAACTCAATGCGCCGTTGTCGGCCAAGGCGGCGACGGCGCCATGAGCGCGTACGCCGCACGCCGCGCACGCCTGTGTGCGCACATGCAGCCTGGCGCGGTGGCGATCCTGCCGACCGCGCCCGAAGCGATGCGCAACAGCGATACCGACTACCCGTACCGGCACGACAGCTATTTCTATTACCTGACCGGCTTCACGGAGCCCGACAGCGTGCTGGTGCTGGTGGCGGCCAAGGGCGACGCGCCCGCGCAATCCATCCTGTTCTGTCGTCAGAAAAACCTGGAGCGCGAAATCTGGGACGGCTTCCGCTACGGGCCCGAGGGCGCGCGCACCGCCTTCGGCTTTGACGCCGCCTTCCCGATCGAAGACCTGGACGGCGAAATGACGCGCCTGCTGTCGAACGCGAGCGCGGCCTGGTATGCGCTCGGGCACAGCGCTACGCTCGACCTGCAAATGAAAACCTGGCTGCACAACGTGCGCGCTCTGGCGCGCAGCGGCGTGACCGCGCCCACCGTCGCACACGACCTGCTGGCGATGCTGGACGAAATGCGGCTGTTCAAGGACGATGGCGAACAGGCGCTGATGCTGCGCGCCGCCACCATCTCGGGCAAGGCGCACGAGCGCGCGATGAGGGCTTCCCGCCCCGGCATGTTCGAATACGAAATTGAAGCCGAACTGCTGCACGAATTTCGGCGCAGCGGCGCGCAATATCCGGCCTACACGCCGATCGTCGCGGCAGGCGCCAACGCCTGCGTATTGCACTACAACGCCAACAAGGCCCAAAGCCGCGACGGCGACCTGATTCTGATCGACGCCGGCTGCGAGCTCGATAGCTACGCCGCCGACATCACGCGCACCTATCCGGTGAACGGACGCTTCACGGCGCCGCAACGCATCTTGTACGAGCTGGTGCTCGCTGCCCAGGCGGCGGCGCTGGCGGTGGTCCGTCCCGGCACCGTCTACACCAACATCCACGACGCCGCGGTACGGGTGCTGGCGCAAGGCATGCTCGATACGGGCCTGCTCGACAAGGCCAAGTTCGGCAGCGTCGACGACGTGATCGCCGAACGCGCGCACCAGCAGTTCTACATGCACGGCACCGGCCACTGGCTGGGGCTGGACGTGCACGACGCCGGCGCCTACCGCGATGTCAACGCCGAGGGCAAGCCGTCGCGCGCGCTGCAGCCGGGCATGGTGCTGACGGTTGAACCGGGCATCTACGTGCGGCCGGCAGCAGGCGTGCCGGAGCAGTTCTGGAACATCGGCATCCGCATCGAAGACGACGTGCTGGTAACGCCGGATGGCCACGCCATCCTCAGCGAATGCGCGCCGAAACTGGTGGCCGACATCGAACGCACAATGGGGAACCGCTGATGACGTTTGACGTTGCAATCTGCGGCGCCGGCCCGGTAGGCATGGCGCTGGCCGCCCTGCTGGCGCGGCGCGGCATGGACGGCAAGCGCATTGGCCTGGTTGATGCGAAGTCGCTGGCCGCCGCAATGACCGACCCACGCTCGATCGCGCTGTCGTACGGCAGCCGATTGCTGCTCGAAGAAATTGGCGCCTGGCCGATTCCCGCCACGCCGATCCACCAGATCCACGTGTCGCGGCGCGGCCAATTTGGGCGCAGCATGATCGACCGCGCCGAGCAGGATGTGCCCGCGCTCGGCTACGTAACGCTGTACGGCGAGCTGGTGACGGCTTTGGCCGGCGCCTGTGACCGTGCGGGCGTAACGATGATCCGCCCGGCGCGCGTGACCGGAAGCCTGGAGCATGGCGACGGCGTCAACCTCAAGCTCGACGACGGGCGCGAAATCGAGGCGGCGATCGTGGTGCAAGCCGAAGGTGGCGTGTTCGGCGAACAGGATGGCAAGGCGCTCACGCGCGACTACCACCAGACCGCCGTGATCGCGCGCGTGTCGACCAGCGCCCCAATTGCGCACCGCGCCTATGAACGTTTTACCGGCGAAGGCCCGCTGGCGCTGCTGCCGCAGGATGGCGCCGACGGCCAGCAATATGCGCTGGTCTGGTGCGTGCGCCCGGAGACCGCAGAAGCCTTGCTGGGCCTGGACGACGCGGCCTTCCTGGCGCGCCTGGGCGACGCCTTCGGCACGCGCCTGGGGCGCTTCACCGGCACCACGGCGCGCGCCTCGTACAAGCTTGGCCTGAACGCCAACGCGGGCGCCACGGCGCGCACGGTCGCCATCGGCAACGCGGCGCAGACGCTGCATCCGGTGGCGGGTCAAGGTTTGAACCTGGGCCTGCGCGACGCAGCCGTGCTGGCCCGTTTGCTGGCGCAGGGCGCAACCCCGGCCCGGCTGGCCGAATTCGAACAGGCACGCCAGATGGACCGGCGCCTGACGGTCGGCCTGACCGACACCATGGCCCGTGTGTTTGCTAGCGAAGGTCCGGCGCAGGCGCTGCTCGGCCTGTCGCTGGGTATCCTGGACACGGTGGCCCCGGCCCGCACCCTGCTGGCGGAACTGATGATGTTCGGACGGCGATAACAAGTGACCCTCGATGTTCGGGCGGGGCTGGCAAAATCCGGGCTCCAGTGGGAGAATAAGCCATGATCGACACCCTGCCAATTTCGATAGTTTCGCGCCTGATCGAGGAGTCCCCGGACGCCGTGCTGGTGATCGACGAGAGCGGCATCATCCGTTACATGAACGAGGCCATGCAGGCCCTGTCCGGCTACGCTGCTGCTGAAGCGCTCGGCCAGCCGATCAACGGGCTGCTGCCCGCCGCCGACGTCAGCGGTCACCAGGAAGACATGCAGCGTTTCCTGGAAAGCAGCAACCCGTCCAGTTTGCTCGGAGGCGTACGGGAATTTGCCATTCGTCACCGCACCGGGGACATGATCGCGATTGAAATGAAGGCGCTCGACCTTGGCGTGGTCGAGACCATGCGCTATTTCGGCGCCTTCATGACCGACCTGCGCGCGCGCCGCCAGGCGGAAGCGCGCAACGCGGCCCTGCTTGCCCAACTCGAACTGCAAGCGCTCTCCGACGCACTGACCGGCCTGCCCAACCGGCGCGCCTTCGAGATCGAGGCAACCCGCATGGTCACGCGGGTCAAGCGCAGCGGCGCGCAGATCACGGTCGGCATCGCCGACATCGACTTCTTCAAGAAAGTGAACGACACGCACGGCCACCCGGTCGGCGACGAGGTCCTGAGCGCGGTGAGCGCGGTGCTCACGCAGGCGGCGCGCGCCTCTGACTACGTGGCGCGCATCGGCGGCGAAGAATTCGGGCTGCTATTTCCGGAAGCGACGCCCGATACCGCATCGGCTGTGGCCGAACGGATGCGCAACGCGGTTGCCAATTTCCCCGTCATTGCCGCCAACGGCGCGCAGCTGAACGTCACGATCAGCATTGGACTGGCAACCTTCCAGGGCAGCCTGACCGAAGCCCTGTCGCATGCCGACAAGGCGCTCTATCAGGCCAAGCACAAGGGCCGCAACCGGGTCGAGCAGGCCTGACTATTTTGAAGCGTCGAGCTTCTGGTCCGCTGTCGCTGCCACGTCCACCAGCAGGCTGGCGACTTTGGCGTAGAACGCTGGATTGATCTTGTCGGCGGTGTCGCCAGGGCGGTGGTAGTCGGCATGGTCTTCCACGCCAAAATACAGGAACGGTACGCCCGCCTTGTGGAAAGGACCATGATCGGAACTGAAGGTCCAGTCGTCGTCCGGTTTGGCCGGCACCGGCACGTCATGCCCCGTTTTTACCTTGACGGTACTGCGGCCGGCGGCGGCGGCAACTATCTCCTTCAGTGCCGGATTGTGGTGCAGGCCGGCAGCCCAGATTTCATTGTTAGCGTTGCGGCTGACCATGTCCAGGTTCAGGTTCAGTGACAGCTTGTCGCGCGCGAATGGCAGCGCCTTGACGAATGCGTCAGCACCCTGCAAGCCCATTTCTTCCGCGTCGAACGCGGCAAACACGATCGTGTGCTGCGGCGGATTCTTGCGGAAGTGTTCGGCGATCGCCAGCATGGCGGCCACGCCCGATGCGTTGTCGTCAGCACCGGGATAGACAACACTGTCTTTCGTACCCAGGTGGTCGTAGTGGGCCGAGACCACCAGGTAGCGGCCCGGTTCCTTGCTGCCCGCAATATAGCCGACCAGATTGGTTCCCGGCGGGGCTTCGACAGCGGGGATCTTGCCTTTCCTCGCGGTGACCGGAAACGGCATGGCGTAAGCGGTGCCGAAGGGCTTGAGGCCAAGCTGTTCGAAGCGCTTGGCAAGGTAAGCTTGCGTTAGGCGGTTGCCGTCGCTGCCGGTGCGCCGGCCGGCGAACGGTGCCGACGACATGGTGCGCACGTCGTCGATCAGCGTGGTTTGGTCGACTGCGATGGCGGCGCTGGCGGGCGCGAAGCAAAGCATCGCCATGGCGAAGGCGCCGAGAACTGCGACAGGTGACTTTTTCATTGGGATGGCTTGAGTTTGGGTGAAGCGCAACAATAGCAGAGATAACTTTGTCCTTGCGAAGGCGGCCTACTTGATCATGTCCAGCTTCTGGTCCGAAGTCACCGCCACATCTATCAGCAAACTGGTTACCTGGCTGTAAAACACCGGATTGACCTTCTCGAACACGTCGCTTGGCTCGTGGTAGTCGGCGTGATCCTCGACCCCGAAATACAGGAATGGCACGCCCACGTCATGGAAGGGGCCATGGTCGGAACTGCTGGTCCAGTCTTCCACCGTGCCGGCGAACAGGAAGGGCTTGTCATGCCCCATCTTGACCTTGATCGCGCTGCGCTTGGCCGCAGCGGCGACCAGCTCCTTCAGCGCCGCGTTGTGGAACACGCCCGCCACCCAGATCTCGTTGTTGTCGTTGCGGCTGACCATATCCAGGTTCAGGTTCATTGCCAGCTGCTCGCGCGGGAATGGCAGCGCCTTGATGAAAGCTTCCGCGCCGCGCAGACCCAGCTCCTCGGCATCGAATGCCGCGAACACGATCGTATGCTGCGGCGGATGCGCCTTGAAATGGCCGGCGAGCGCGAGCATCGCCGCCACTCCCGAGGCATTGTCATCGGCGCCCGGGTAAATGACGCCGTCACGCTCGCCAAGGTGGTCGTAATGGGCCGACACGACCATGATGCGGCCCGGCTCCTTGCTGCCCTTGATGTAGCCCACCAGATTGACCGCCGCCGGGTATTTTGTCTTGAACGACTTGCCGACACCGACCAGGCCGCGAATGCTGGTGTGCGTAAACGAGAACGGCATGGCGTAACCGGCGCCATACGGCTGCAGGCCCAGTTCTCCGAAGCGCTTTGCGATGTAGGCCTGTGCCAGCTTGCTGCCCTCGCTGCCGGTGCGCCGGCCCTTGAGTGCCGGTGACGACAAAGCGCGCAGGTCTTCCATCAGGAGCGCCGTGCCGACGGACGGACCGGCTGCAACGGCGGCGCCTTCGAGCGGCGTGGAGATGCGGGCAGCTTCGAGCTTGCCGGCCACGAAGATGTAGGCGAAGGCAAAGGCCGCTAGGGATAGACCGATGATGCGCCTTTTCTTCATGACGACAGCTCCCGCACAATGATCGGTCAAGAATACCAGAGTCAGGCCGCCACCCAGTCGATGGCCTCGTAGATGCGCCACAGCTTGTCGCCGCGCGCCGGATTGACCATTCTTACGTAAGCGACTTTTCCACCCAGGTAGTCGCGGTAGTTTTCGCGCCCGTCGCGGTTTTGCGAGCGGTGGCCATGGCGAACGCAATTGGTCAGGATCGCCTTCAGCAAATCGTACTCATCTCGCGCGATGTTTGCGTGGCGATTGATGACGATGCCGGTGACCTGCTGGCGCACACCGGCGCGCATCATGCGCGTTTTGCGGGTATTGATCCTGTAGCCCTCGTCCAGCGCGATGGCCGCCACCTGGACGTGGAATCGTTCGAGCGCGCGTTCGAGATCGCGCCCGCCCGAAAATACCAGGTCGTCGGCATAGCGGCTGTAGGTCGCCCCAAGCGCCTGCGCGAGCGTTTCAAGGCGGATGTCCAGGCGGTAGGCGCACAGGTTGGCCAGCGCCGGCGAGCAGGGCGAACCTTGCGGCAAATGCGGTGTGCGAAACACCTGGCGTTCGGCCCATGGCAGCGCGCGCTCGCGCAAGGCACCGGCGGGAGTGCGATTCACGCACAAGCGCGCCAAGGTTCCCGCTACGGTTTGCGAGTAGCCCAATTTGGCGAACAGCGCTTCTACGCGCGACACCGGAACGCTGGGAAAGAAGTCCTTCAGGTCCATGCGGATGACGACCCGCTTGCCAATGTGCAGGGCCGCGTGTGTGACGCATGAGTGGCCGCGCCGGAAGCCGTGAGCGGCCGGATGGGCGGGAACGCGGTCGAGGATCTGGCGCAGAATTTTTTGCTGCATCAGGCGCAGCCGCTCCTTTGGGATTTCGATCAGGCGCGCGCCGCCGCTGCGTTTTTCCACCCAGCGGTAGTGGTAGTGCTGGAGGCGGGTTTTCTCATCCGGCGCGACTCGCCATTTGTCGGCGAACCAGTCGATCTCAGTGGAGGACGCGTTTAGCCAGCGCGCCAGGTCGCCTACTGATGGAAGGTCTGGCAACGCAAGCCAGGCTAGCCATGCAGGTGGATCGGGGCGTATCGGCAACTCCGTGCAGTAACGCTTGATTTGCTCTGGCTTCACCCACGGAAGGTCATCATGAATATCGTCTTCATCGTCTTCGTCCGTTCCACGCAAATAGACGCCGAGAATGGCCTCTGCAAGTTCATTCCGGGTGAAGTGATGAAAGTGTTCGCCGGCGCGCGCCAGGATGGCTTCGCACAGTTCCGGAATCCATGGCAGCGGTGCGCCAAACGCCCAGTTGGCGCCGTCGATCAGACTTGCAAGGCGCGCTTCGCGTGCAAGCAAGGTATCGGCAAGGGCCAGGGCGACCGATTTTTCAGTGATCATGCGCTAGGTTAGGGGCGGAGAGCCTTCAACGAGTCTCGTGGTGCGTGAGGCGCGGTGCTTGAAGAGCACTGTCCCTCATGCGGTGAAATGCGAAGCATTGAATATCCCACGGGGTAGCCCCGTAGAGGCAAACCCTTACACGAGGTAAAGGCCCTGCCGGCTTGAAGGATCCGCCTTGGCACACAGTAGGTGAATTCCCGTGAAAGGTCAATGCCGGCGTCGGCGCTACAATCCCGTCGTCTTCGCGTCTGCGTGCTGCGCGCCGTTCGCGCTCAAGCAGGCATTCGATCGAAGGCACACATTCGGTACAACAGAGGAAGCATTTCCTGGCGCAGCAACCCCAAGATTCGACCATCCCCGCCCGCGCGGCGGTCCGTGCCGCCCCCGTATCGGGCAGGCGAGAACGGAATACCTGCGTATGGGTACCGGCCATTTGCCTCGCCCGTCGAACTGGCTGGCGCTGCTTGATCATCGGTGGCGGGCTTCAAATTTGGTCCATTGGATACGCTTGAGGCGATTGCTTGCGAAACCTTGGGCTGCGTCGAACGCGGCTGGTCGTGCCATCAGGCAGGAACTGGCTCTTCCATTGATACCCGCTCACCACCGGTATGGGAAGCGCATCCGGGTTGTGCCGCCGCGTCCATTCGTCTATCGCTTCCGCAGCGATTTCCCAGTCTTCCTTTTCGTAGCCGGTTTCAATGGACGCCCCGAGTAGCTGGCTCCATACCTCAAGGGAAACGGGGATGTCCATCTTGTGGTCGGGGTGCTGGCGACGCATGGTTTTCTCCTTGGGGCGCGATATGGCCCGATGTGATCCGATTCGATACGATATGCACGCTCATGCGTACGATCGCCATCCGAAAAGATCCGATTTGACTGCGCGATGATCCGATGTGTGCACGTTTCTTTACGATGGCTGATCCGTACACATAAGTTAGATGATCAAAATCGCGACTCGTTCGGTTTCGTCGAGAAATCGGTCGCTGTCGGTCGACGAGCGGAGACTTTCGGATGAAAAGCGCAGCGGAACGGGATGGGACCGGCGAATATCGGAGTCGATCGGATGAAATCGGGCGTTTTTGACGGAGCCCCGGTTTAGATGACCACGCCCTGTCTGGAGAATGCGTTTCCCTTGGCGATGACGACGAATTTACAGCCAGCACTTAACGGTGCCATGGCCATGAAAAAACGCGCCGGTCATGACGACGGGCGCGTTCTTGCGGAACTGAAGAAAGCTTATTCGACAGCCTTGACCATCGCCTCGATCACCTTCTTGGCGTCGCCAAACACCATCATGGTATTGGCCTGGTAGAACAGGTCGTTGTCCAGGCCCGCGTAGCCGGAAGCCATCGAACGCTTGTTGACGATAATGCTCTTGGCTTTGTACGCCTCCAGGATCGGCATGCCGGCGATGGCCGACTTCGGATCCTTGGCCGCCGGGTTGACCACGTCGTTCGCGCCCAGCACCAGCACCACGTCGGTCTGGCCGAACTCGCCGTTGATGTCTTCCATCTCGAAGACCTGGTCATACGGCACTTCGGCTTCGGCCAGCAGCACGTTCATGTGGCCAGGCATACGGCCCGCGACCGGGTGGATCGCATACTTGACGATCACGCCCTTGTGGGTCAGCTTCTCGACCAGCTCCTTGAGCGAGTGCTGGGCGCGTGCCACCGCCAGGCCGTAGCCCGGAACGATGATGACGGTTTCGGCATTGCTCATGATGAAAGCTGCATCTTCGGCCGAACCGGCCTTGTGCGGACGCTGCTCCTGCGCGCCGCCCGCCGCTTCGGCAGGTGCGCCGCCAAAGCCACCCAAGATCACGTTGAAGAACGAACGGTTCATCGCCTTGCACATGATGTACGACAGGATCGCGCCGGACGAACCGACCAGCGAGCCTGCGATGATCAGCATCGAGTTATTCAGCGAGAAGCCGATACCTGCGGCAGCCCAGCCCGAATAGCTGTTCAACATGGAGACGACCACCGGCATGTCGGCGCCGCCAATCGGGATGATGATCAGCACACCCAGGATGAACGCCAGCACGGTCATGATGATGAACGGGGTCCACGCCGGCTCAACGCCAGGGGCGAAGCAGAACACCAGGCCCAGTGCAATCAGTGCCACGGCGACCGCCAGGTTCAGCATGTGCTGGCCCGGGAAGCTGACCGGCGCGCCCTGGAACAGGCGGAACTTGTATTTGCCCGACAGCTTGCCGAAGGCGATCACCGAACCGGAGAAGGTGACTGCGCCGACGAAGGTACCGAGGAACAGTTCAAGGCGGTTACCGAAAGGCAGCGCCGCGCCGAGCGTGGCGATGTTGAAGGCCGAAGGCTCCGACACCGCGGCGACCGCGATGCACACCGCGGCCAGGCCGATCAGCGAGTGCATCGCCGCGACCAGTTCGGGCATCTTGGTCATTTCGACCTTTTTCGCGGCGATGGTGCCGATCGCGCCGCCGACGACGACGCCGAGCAGTACCAGGCCGAAGCCCATGCCGTTGTCGCTGGTCGCGGCCATCGATTTGAGTTTCAGGATCAGCAGCAAGGTGGTGACCGTGGCGATGCCCATGCCGATCATGCCAAAGGCATTGCCCTTGCGTGCGGTGGCCGGGGACGACAATCCCTTGAGCGCCTGGATGAAGCATACCGAGGCGATCAGGTAGAACATCGTGACCATGTTCATGGTGATGAAATTCATGCGTGGTCTCCCGATTTAGGCGCCGCAACTTTCGGTTCCTTCTTCTTGAACATTTCGAGCATGCGCTGGGTGACCAAAAAGCCGCCGAACACATTGACCGCCGCCAGCGCAACGGCCAGCGTGCCGGTCACCTGGCCGACGATGCCCGTGGTCAGGCCGGCTGCGAGCATGGCGCCGACGATGATGATCGCCGAGATCGCATTGGTCACTGCCATCAGCGGCGTATGCAGCGCCGGCGTGACGGTCCACACGACGTGGTATCCGACGTAAATCGCCAGCACGAAGATGATGAGATTGATGATGGTATGGTCGACTGCGAGATCCATGTTGCCCCCTTATATTTTTCGAAAACTACTTTTTCATTCCCGTGATTTTGTTGTCGCCATCAACGAATACGACTTTCGGGGTGTATTCCTTCGCCTGTGCTTCGTCCATCGGCCCGTAGGTGCAGATGATCAGCAGGTCGCCCAGTTGCGCCTTGCGCGCCGCAGCGCCGTTGAGCTGGATGCAACCGCTGCCGCGCAAGCCTTCGATCGCATAGGTTGCGAAACGCTCGCCGTTGTTGACGTTATACAGTTCGATCTTTTCATTTACCCAGATACCAGCCGCTTCCAGCAAGTTGGCATCGATACCGCAGGAGCCTTCGTAGTGCAAGTCGGCCTGGGTTACCGTGACGCGGTGCAGTTTGGAGCGCAGCATTACTCGTTGCATGGACATCTCGTACTTCTTTCTTAATGTTGAGGATTCTTATTTGCGCAGCACTTCGCCGCCGGCGCACACCAGGCTCGCCTTGAGGATTTCGTCCTCGCGGTCGATCACCAGGTTCTCGTCCTTGTCGATGATCAGCTTGAGGAAGTCGAGCACGTTGCGCGCGTACAGGGCTGAAGCATCGGCCGCCACCAGCGTGGCCAGATCAGGCTCGCCGACGATATATACGCCGTGCTTGACGACCGTCTTGTTCAATTCCGACAACGGGCAGTTGCCGCCCTGCGACACAGCCAGGTCGACGATCACCGAACCGGGTTTCATGGCCTTGACGGTTTCTTCGGAAATCAGGATAGGCGCGGCGCGGCCAGGAATGAGCGCGGTGGTGATGATGATGTCGGCCAGCTTGGCGCGTTCGTGCACCAGTTCGGCCTGGCGGCGCATCCAGTCGGCCGGCATGGTCTTGGCATAGCCGCCCGAACCCTTGGCGATTTCCTTTTCTTCGTCGGTCAGGTAAGGCACGTCGAGAAACTTGGCGCCGAGCGACTCGACCTGCTCCTTGACGGGAGGACGAACGTCGGACGCTTCGATCACCGCACCAAGGCGCTTGGCCGTGGCGATGGCCTGCAAGCCGGCCACGCCCACGCCCATGATCAGCACGCGCGCCGCTTTCACGGTGCCTGCGGCGGTCATCAGCATTGGCATGAAGCGCTGGTAGGTATTGGCCGCGACCATGACGGCCTTGTAGCCGGCGATGTTCGCCTGCGACGACAGCACGTCCATCGACTGCGCACGCGTAATGCGCGGCACCGCTTCGAGCGCGAAGGCCTGCAGCTTGGCGGCGGCCATGGCGGCGATGTTGTCCGCATCAAAAGGATTGAGCATGCCGATCAGGACTGCGTTCGGCTTCATCAGCGCGCGCTCTTCCGCATTCGGGGCGCGCACCTTGAGCACGACGTCGCAGCCGAAAGCGTCGGCGGCGCTGCCGACGGTGGCGCCGGCGGCAGCATAGGCTTCATCGATCACGGAGGCATTCACGCCGGCGCCGGCCTGCACGACGACCTGGTGCTTGGCGGCGAGCTTTTTGACTGTCTCGGGAGTTGCAGCTACGCGGGTTTCCCCCGGCCGCGTTTCGGCCGGTATGCCTATTCTCATGAACCACTCCTAAAATTGATAAGTTGGCTAGGATATTACACGGAAACGGGAAAATAGAACTACCGTTCGTTTTTTCTAGATGCCATCCTCGATTTTCAAACCGGTTATGCTACGCATCCAGCATTTTTCGTCTTTTTTCTGTATCAGATCAATGTGGCTTTCCCGCACTTGGGCAGCCCTTGCTGCACCAAGGTAAAATGGCGGCTCATTTTCAAGGACGCCCATGCCGCACATCTGGAGACCTTCCGTTACCGTTGCCGCCATCATTGAGCGCAATGGCCAATTCCTGCTGGTGGAGGAAGAGACCAGCGAAGGGATTCGCCTGAACCAGCCTGCCGGCCACCTCGATCCGCTCGAAACGCTGGAGCAGGCGGTGGTGCGCGAAGTGATGGAAGAGACGGCCCACGACTTCACGCCCACGGCGCTGGTGGGCATGTATATGTCGCGCTACGCGTCCAAGCGGCGCGGCACCGACGTGAGCTACCTGCGCTTCACCTTTTGCGGCGACCCCGGCGAAAAGCACGACCGTCCGCTTGACCACGGCATTTTGCGCACCTTGTGGATGACGCGCGAAGAGATGGCGGCTTGCCCGGAACGCCACCGCAGCCCGATCATGCTGCAGTGCGTGGACGACTACCTGGCCGGCAAGCGCGCGCCCCTGGAACTGCTGCACACCCACTCCTCCGTGTTCGAGGGCGGGCTCACTTTAAAGACGGATGTAACGTGACTAAAAAACGGGTTGTCATCGGCATGTCGGGCGGGGTCGACTCTTCGGTTGCGGCGTGGATGCTCAAGGAACAAGGCTATGAAGTCATCGGCCTGTTCATGAAAAACTGGGAAGACGACGACGATTCCGAATTCTGTTCGTCGCGTCAGGACTGGATCGACGCGGCCAGCGTGGCCGACGTGGTTGGCGTGGACATCGAAGCGGTCAATTTCGCGGCCGAGTACAAGGACCGCGTGTTCGCCGACTTCCTGCGCGAGTACCAGGCCGGGCGCACGCCGAATCCCGACGTGCTGTGCAACGCCGAGATCAAATTCAAGGCCTTCCTCGACCATGCGATGCACCTGGGCGCCGACCTGATCGCCACCGGGCACTATGCGCGCGTGCGGGAAATCGCCGGCAAGTTCGAGCTGCTCAAGGCGGTCGACCATACCAAGGACCAGAGCTACTTCCTGCACCGCCTGAACCAGGCGCAGTTGTGCAAAACGCTGTTCCCGCTGGGCGAAATTCCGAAGACCGAAGTACGCAAGATCGCCGAAAAGCTGATGCTGCCGAACGCCGCCAAGAAGGACTCGACCGGGATCTGCTTCATCGGCGAGCGTCCTTTCCGCGACTTCCTGAACCGCTACCTGTCGTACAAGCCGGGCCCGATGAAGACCGACGACGGCACCGTCGTCGGCGAGCACGTGGGCCTGTCGTTCTACACCCTGGGCCAGCGCAAGGGCATCGGCGTGGGCGGCATGAAGAAGTACAAGAACGACGACGGCAGCAGCGACGCCTGGTACGTGGCGCGCAAGGATATCGAAAACAACACCCTGTATATCGTGCAGGGGCACGACCATCCGTGGCTGCTGTCGGGCGCCCTGCGCGCCGACCAGGCCAGCTGGATTGCCGGCGTGGCGCCGCAAGCGCGCGCGATGTCGGCCAAGACGCGCTACCGCCAGGCCGACGTGGGCTGCGTGCTCGCGCCGGACGGCCTGGACCACTTCGCGCTCGACTTCACCGATCCGCAGTGGGCGGTCACCCCTGGGCAGTCGGCCGTGCTGTACGACGGCGACGTGTGCCTGGGCGGCGGGATTATCGACAGCTCGACCAAGTAATCCAGCAACGTCGCAAAAAAGTCAGCCTCCCCGCAAGGGCCGGCTGATTTTTTTATTGACAAAACGAATCGTCCTGATAATATAGCGACTCCCGACATATCGACTTCCGATATACCGGAATCCGATGTAAGGAGATGGATCGATATGGACATCATTTTTTCGAAGTACCTGCCCTTGTCGGAGGCCACCTTCTATGTTCTTGTGGCGCTCGAGGAGCCGTTGCACGGCTACGCCATCATGCAGAAGGTGGAGACGATCAGCGAAGGCAATGTGGTGATCGGGCCGGGCACGCTGTACGGCGCCTTCGCGACGCTGGAAAAGCAGGGGCTGATTGAAAAGGTCAGCGAAGAGGATCGCCGCAAGACGTATGCGCTGACCCGCAAGGGCAGTCTGGTATTAGCGGAACACATACGCCGACTGGCCATCATGGTGCGCAGCGGGCAAGCGGCATTGAACCATGTACAAGGAGCGAAAGCATGAGCGGGAAGACGACCACGATCTACAAATTTTTCTGGGCCGATCAGGATGTGGAGCAGGAACAATGGCTGCGCGAGCAGGCGCGCAAGGGCTTGCACCTCGAGCATGTCAATATTTTCTGCGGCTGGACTTTCATCCAGGGTGCGCCCGCCGATGTGGTGTATCGCGTCGATTTCAGCACCAAGGCATCCAATTCCGACTACAACAGGCTGTTCGAGGATGCCGGCTGGGAGCACGCGGCGGAAGTCACCGGCTGGCAGTACTGGCGCAAGGCGGCCACCGACGGACGCTCCCCGGAAATCTTTACCGACAATGAATCAAAGATCGCCAAGCTGCAGCAGGTGCTGTGGGGGCTTGCGCTATGCATGCTGCCTGGTTTTATCATGCTGACGACCGTCAACAAGCAGAGCATGGCGGAAGAGCTGTCCGCGCCATTTCTGTACACACTGATCGTGGTTTTCGCAGTTGGGATCCCTGTGACCGGGTATGGAGCAATGCGCCTGCTGAAGCGCATCCGCAGCCTGCGAAACGCGTGATCGGGATGCTGTGGACTCAAATCGCGGTTTGCGGCTTGTTGATCATGGCTGTCGCCGCTGCGGTATGCATTTGCGTGATCTGAAGGCCGGGAGTGGGCAAGTCAGCTCGGCGCTTGCTGCTTCTTGATCATGGCCAGCACAGCATTCCTGATCGCGTTAAGCACCGCATCGGCCTTGAACGGCTTGACGATGAAACCGCTGATGCCACGCGCCAGCGCCTTTTTCAGCGTTGGCGCATCAATCGCGCCGGACACCATGAGGATCAAGGTTTTCGGATAGTGTTCGCGGATCTGTTCGACGGTATTGCTGCCATCCTCGACCTGGTCGAGCGCGATGCAGACGATCTGCGGCTGGAACTTCTGTATCAGCGCAAAGCCCTGCGCAGTGGTATGGGTTTGTCCGACCACGTCGTATCCGCCGTCGATCATCACGGTATTGAGCAGCCCGCGCGAGAGCGCGCTTCCATCAATCAGCACAGCCTTGAGCATATCGCGCGTCCTTTCAATTCAAAACGTCTCGTACGCCAGCATATTCCAAGTAACGCCCAGGCGCACGTCTGTTTTCAGCTCCACCAGCTGGCGCGACAGGTAAAGCACCTCGCGTTCGGCCCGCAGCCGCTCGCCGATCGGCGTTTTCAGGATGCCGGCGCCGGCCATCACCGCATCGAGCTTGCCGTAGGCGTTGAGCAGTTTGGCCGCCGTTTTCATGCCCACCTTGGACACGCCCGGCACGCCGTCGGTCGCGTCGCCCATCAGCGCCAGCAAGTCGACCAGCAGCTCGGGCGCCACGCCGAACTTATTGCGTACCCAGGCGTCGTCGTGCCACTCGCCCTTGAAATGATCCCATACCAGGGCGCCATGGGCGATCAGGCCGTGCAGGTCCTTGTCGGTGCTGGCCACGATGGCCTCGCCCTTGCCTTCGGCCAGCCAGCGCATCACGCCGGTGCCGATGACGTCGTCGGCTTCGACGTCCGGCAGCATCAGTACATGCAGGCCTTCGCCGGCCAGCTTCTCGTAAAAGAGCGGCAGCGCGTCGCGCAAATAGGAGGGCATCGGCGCGCGCTGCTCGCGGTAGCGCGGATAGAGCGCATGGCGCCAGGTGGTTCCGCCGAAATCGAAGGCGGGCAGCACATGGGTCGGCGAATGCGTCGCCAGCAGCTTGCGAAACGACGACAGCGCGTTGCGCAATGCTGTCTCGGCCTTCTCGGCCGAATCGTCTTCAGGACTGGCCTCGTACACTCGTCGCACGATATTGAGGCCATCGATTGCAAGCAACTTGCCCATGGCGTTTACTTGATCAGCTCGTATTCGCCGCCGCTCTTGAGGGCGCGCTTGTAGGCCGGGCGGGCGTGGATGCGCTTGAGGAAGGCGGCCAGCTTCGGATACCTGGTATCCAAGCCACCGCGCGCCGATGCCGCTTCGAGCACAAAGCTGACCTGTATGTCGGCGGCGCTGAACTCTGTACCGGCGAACCATTTGCGATGCTCCAGCTCGGATTCCATGAACTTCAGGTTCTGCACGATCTGCGGGTTGATGTAGCTGGACTTGACCTTTTGCGCGATGGCCTTGGCGATCGGCTTGGCGAAAAAAGGCATCGGGCTGGTGGCGACCTTGTCGAACACCAGCTTCATCAGCAGCGGCGTCATGGCCGAGCCTTCCGCGTAGTGCAGGAAGTAGGTGTACAGCAGCTTTTCAGGCGTGCCGGCGGCGGGGATGAATTCGCCCTTGCCGTACTTCTCGACCAAATACTCGATAATCGCACCGGACTCGGCTACCATTGTGTCGCCGTCGGTAATGACGGGCGATTTGCCCAGCGGATGAATAGCGCGCAGTTCGGGCGGCGCCAGCATGGTTTTGGCGTCACGTTCGTATTTCTTGATCTCGTAGTCCAGGCCCAGCTCTTCAAGCAGCCACAGGATGCGTTGGGAGCGTGAGTTATTCAAATGGTGGACAATGATCATTGGGTTCTTTCGCCGGTAAGGAATCGGCGTTAGCTTAGCATTGTTGTTGGCGATTCGCCACGGAGTCGGAATGAGACTGTTTGCCCCCCGTTACCTGCCCCTGATCGTGTCTGCCATCGTGTTTCCCCTGTCTGTCGCACAATCGCTGGGGCGGGAAGGCCCCGGCTGGTGGCTCGCTGCGATCAGCGGGGCGCTGACCATGGTCGGCCTGGTGGACCTGCTGCAAAACAAGCAGGCATTGCGCCGCAATTATCCGATCCTGGCGCACTTCCGCTACTTCTTCGAATCGATCCGCCCCGAAATCCGCCAGTACTTCCTGGAAGATGATACCGTGGCCGCGCCGTTCTCGCGCAACCAGCGCAGCATCGTGTACCAGCGCGCCAAGCGCGAAGTGGACAAGCGTCCCTTTGGCACCCAGCTCGATGTGTACGCCCCCGGCTATGAATGGATCAACCATTCGATCGCGCCGGCGGCGATCGACGACGTCAACTTCAGGCTGGAGATCGGCAACCACCCGGACTGCCCGCGCGCGCAGCCTTACAGCGCCAGCGTGTTTAATATTTCGGCGATGAGTTTCGGCTCGCTTTCGGCCAACGCCATCCTCGCGCTGAACGGCGGTGCGCGCATCGGCGGCTTCATGCACGATACCGGCGAAGGCAGCATCAGCCGCTACCACCGCGAGCACGGCGGCGACCTGGTGTGGGAAATCGGTTCCGGCTATTTTGGCTGCAGGACAGCGGAAGGCCACTTTTCGGAAGAGAATTTCGTCGCCAACGCGACCCAGCCGCAGGTCAAGATGATCGAGCTGAAGCTGTCGCAAGGGGCCAAGCCTGGCCAGGGCGGCATCCTGCCGGCGGCCAAGGTAACCATCGAGATTGCCAGGGCCCGCGGCGTTACCGCCGGCATTGACTGTCTGTCGCCGTCGTCGCACTCGGCGTTCTCCACGCCGATCGAGATGATGCATTTCATCGAGCGCCTGCGCACACTGTCGGGCGGCAAACCGACCGGCTTCAAGCTCGCCATCGGCCATCCATGGGAATTTTTTGGCATCGTCAAGGCGATGCTTGTCACTGGCATCGTGCCCGACTTTATCGTGGTCGACGGCGGCGAAGGCGGCACCGGCGCCGCGCCGGTCGAGTTTTCCGACCATGTGGGCGCGCCGCTTCAGGAGGCGCTGCTGCTGGTCCATAACACGCTGGTGGGCGCCAACCTGCGCGACAAGGTCAAGATCGGCGCATCGGGGAAAATCATCACCGCTTTCGACATTGCGCGGACCATCGCGCTGGGCGCGGACTGGTGCAACTCGGCGCGTGGGTTCATGTTCGCGCTGGGCTGTGTACAGTCGCAGAGCTGCCATACCGACCGCTGCCCTACCGGCGTGGCGACGCAGGATGAATTGCGGCAGAAGGCACTCGATGTGCCTGACAAGACGCAGCGCGTGGCGCACTTTCACCAGAATACGGTCAAGGCGCTGGCGCAGCTGATTGCGGCGGCCGGGCTGACCCACCCGTCGCAGCTCAAGCCGCATCACATCGTGCGGCGGGTGTCAGCCAACCAGGTCAAGCTGGCCTCGGCCCTGCTGCCTTACCTGGAACCGGGCGAGCTGCTCGATGACAGCCAGTTGGAGCGTCTGCCGGCGGTGTTCGGCCTGTACTGGCCGCTGGCGCGGGCCGAATCGTTTCACCAGTTGTAACGCTCTTTTGCTTTTCACATTGCATCGACGGGAACCCTTCAGCGGATTTCGGCATCAGAAATATGCAAAGGAAAGATAAATTTCCAATTGACAACTGTCAAATTGATAATTAGACTTGGTTACATCCTTTTTTATAATCTGTATTTCCAAGGCTTCGTAAAAAAATGAAACCACGTCAAAAACGACTCCTTTCTACGTTCTCACTTTCCATACTTTTGGTTCTGGTTGGATGCGCGAATGGGTACAAGGAGTTCTACGTTCCCGCAGCCGGAATAACTACCGCACAAATAGCAGCGACTCGCGCCGCGCCTGCCCCTGCAGTGCCGGCAATTTTTCACGGCCGCTCATCGGATACCTCCGAGATCGTCAACGCGTACGCACAGCGCGGATATCGAGTTATTGGACATGCGAACTTTAATTCTGGGCGGCCGACATCGGATGCGGACGCCATCCAACAAGCAAAGGAAGTTGGCGCCGATATCGTACTTGTATTAAACCCCAAGCATACCGGTTCGGTCACCACACACATGCCGTTCACGACACCCACTGCGACAACGTCGTATACAACTGCAAACGCAACAGCATATGGAGCGGGGGCACCGGTAAGGGCCTATGGAAACGCGACGACAACAACATATGGCACGCAGACGAACTACATTCCGATAACGATTAATCGAGTCGACTACGGTGCAGTGTTTTTTGTCAAATCACGGGTTTCATTAGGATTAAACTTTCGAAGCTTGAATCCAACGGAAAGGCAAGCACTACAAACCAACAAAGGGATTGTGGTGACGATCGTCGTAGACCAGTCACCCGCATTTGATGCGGACGTCCTTGTTGGGGACTTTGTTACTCATGTTGACGGTGAGGTGGTTCCAGATAGCGAAGGTTTCAGTGCGCTGCTGGCACCACGGCGCGGAAAGAAAATTTCACTGTCAATCTCGCGAAACGGCCAGGCTATTGAAAAATTGATTCAACTGCGAATGTAAGCACCGGATACTCCAAGCACCGCATCGCCCTCGCCTGCGCAAGGTTGAAGTAACTAAAGTTATAGTTGACAACTCCATCCCACGCCCCTACCATCTACTAAACCTATAGTAGATGGAGCAGGCATGGAAATCACCTTTACCGACCGCGAAGCGGACGTGATGCAAATCCTCTGGGAAAACGGCCCTTCGGTCGTGGCCGAGGTGCGCGAAAAACTCAACGACAAGCTGGCCTACACCACTGTCCTCACCGTTCTGCGCACGCTTGAAACCAAGGGCTACGTCGGGCACGAGGAGGAAGGCCGCGGACACCGCTACCACGCCGTCATCGAACAGCAGGCCGCCCGCAAGAGCGCGCTGCAGCATCTCACCAGCAAACTGTTCAAGGGCTCCACGGAGCTGCTGTTCGCGCACCTTGTGTCCGACCGCAAGCTCGGCGCCGATGAAATTGCGCGCATGCGCAAACTGCTCGCCGGCAACGACAAGGAAGGCAAGTGATGCTCGCGTGGCTCGGCTATGCCGTGACAATCAGCATGCTTCTGAGTGCAGCCGCGTTTGCCGCTGAACGGGCATCGCGCATGCGGCGCATGGGCACGCGCTGGATATGGGGCACGGCAATCCTTGCATCCCTGTTGCTGCCCACAGTGATCTCGTCGATCTCGATCGAACTGCCGAATATTTTCACCCCGTCCGAGACCAGCGCACCGATCGTGCTGCGCGACGTGGCGAGGGTACGCCTTGCGGCGCCGGTCTGGGTCGCGCAGCAGGCGGCCCCGCTGGTCGCGGCCCTGCCGGCCAATCCCGACTCGCTGATCAAAAGCGCATGGCTGGCGGTCTCGATCACGATGCTGCTGGCGCTCGCCGCCAGTGCCGTGGTGCTTGACTTTCGCAAGCGGCGCTGGCCGATCATGCAACTGGCAGGCGCCGACGTCTACGTCACGCCAGATGCCGGCCCCGCCGTGGTGGGACTGCTGCGCTCGCGCATCGTGCTGCCCCTGTGGCTGACCAAAGCACCCGCAGCAAAGCTGGCTCTGGTTATGGCGCACGAAAAGGAACACCTTGCAGCGCGCGACCCGCAGCTCCTGACGCTGGCCCTGTGCCTGCTGGTGCTGATGCCATGGAACCTGCCGCTGTGGTGGCAGTTGCGGCGGCTGCGGCATGCCATCGAAGTCGATTGCGATGCGCGCGTACTGCGCGCCGGCCATGACCTGCGCCATTACGGCGAGGCGCTGGTGGACGTTGGGCAGCACCAGTCGGGCTATGTCGGGGCAGTTGCCGCGATGGCGGAGTCACGCTCCTTCCTTGAGCAGCGCATCCGCATCATGGTGGCGCTGCCTGGGCGCTGGAGCAAGGCAGGCGCCGCGCTGATGGCGGGGATGGCGCTATGCATGGTGGCGGCGGCAGCGCAACTGCGACCGCCCAATGGCGCCATGCAGGGAACGCCGGGGCACATGTTCAACGACGCAGCCATGCGCCACGAGATCGCCTTGAAGCCTTCGCGCCTGATTGACTACGAAGGCGTGTTCCAACTCGAGGAATTCCAGATCATCACCTTCACTCGCGTTGGACGCCACTTGTGGAGCCAGGTCAACGGACTCGAAAAAATGGAACAGTATCCGGAACGGGTGGATCAGTTTTTTTCGCGCGATATCAACGCGCAGATCACCTTTCACCGTGACGGGAAGGGCCGCGTCGATTCGCTGGTACTGCATCGTCTCGGGACGCAGCGTACCGCGCCGCGTGTGGATGGAGCGGAAGCGCTCGCCCTGACGGAAAAGATCAATGCGTTCCGCGCGCGCGGCGGTCCGGCGCCAGGCGGCGAAGCGATATTGCGCCGCAACGCCGAGGTGGTGCGCACCGGCGTCCTCTCTCCAGACGATCTGACGCCGGGATTCGCGCGGGAAGCGCACATCAGAATGCCTGCGCTGTTGAAAATGAGCAGCGAACCACCTCCAGGCAAACTGGTCTCGGTCGAATTCCTTGGGATTAACCGCGACAGCGGTGAAGACCTGTATCGCGTCGCGTACGAGAACCGCATTTTCGACGTTTCGCTGCTGATGAATTCGGACGGAAAGATCGCCCAGGCGTGGATGTGGAATGCGCCTAAATAAATCAGCGGCTGATGCCAATCTCGCTGACCCATTCCATCGACTGGAATGAGGTCTGGTTCGTTCCCGGCCTGCCAACCCAGGGCGTCAACTCCGATACGATCTGTCGTTGCAAAGGACATTCGAAATCAGCTTGCATGCGATCCTCTGGCCGGTTCCTGGCGAACGATGGTTTGCTAGTTGCATCGATGCTTGCCAGCAGTTTGACATGGAGTCCGCCCTTATTCCGGCCAATGAGAATTTTCTCGAACGGATTCGCCGCCCACGCATATCCGCCTTTTTCCACCCATGCTGAACCGCCCTGGACGTAGTAACTGCGAAGGACGTCGACGGCGACCTGTTCACCCATGGCGATCTCGCTTGGCAGCGCGATTTCCAGCGTCGCTTTTTTGAATGTCTGTGAGTCGGGCGGACCGTCATGGTTTCGGTAATCTCGCAGCGCCAGAACGCTGCGGTTTCCTTTGACGATCTGGTGACCAATGTTGGCCCAGCCATATTTTCCTTCATTTGCAAGACGAGGGCGTGCGATCTGGGCTTTCTCAACGACGACGCACTGAACTATTTGCGGTTCAGCCGCTGCTGCTACCGACAACAACGGACACATAAGAATCCAACGGAATATTTTCATTTGCAAGGAAGAGTGCGCGGTTTAACTGAACAGGATCACACCTGAGCATACAGTAGCTGCATGGGCGCAATCCACATCGGTATTTCCGGCTGGCGATACGAGCCGTGGCGCGGGGTCTTCTACCCGGAGGGACTGCGGCAGGACGACGAGCTCGAATACGCGTCGCGCGCGGTGACCTCGATCGAGATAAACGGCTCCTTCTACGCGCTGCAAAAGCCCGACAGCTACGCCGCCTGGTACCAGGCCACGCCGCCCGGCTTTGTCTTCAGCGTCAAGGGCAACCGCTTCATCACCCACGTCAAACGCCTGCGCGACATCGACGGACCGGTGGCCAATGTGCTGGCCTCGGGCGTATTCAATCTGCGCGAAAAACTGGGGCCCTTCCTGTGGCAGTTCCCGCCCAACTTCAAGTTCGATCCCGACAGCATGGAGCACTTCCTCAGCCTGCTGCCGCATGACACCGACGAAGGCCTGGAACGGGCACGCCAGTACGAGCCGCGCATGGAAGGCAAGGTGGCGCTGGAGGTCGGCAAGAAGCGCAAACTGCGGCACGCGGTCGAGATTCGCCATGAGAGCTTCCTCGACGAAGCCTTCATCGCTCTGCTGCGCAAGTACAAGGTGGCGCTGGTGGTGGCCGACACTGCCCGCAAGTGGCCTTACTACGAGGACGTGACGGCCGACTTCATGTACCTGCGCCTGCATGGTGACAAGGAGCTGTATGCGAGCGGGTATGACGAGGAGGCGCTGGACCGGTGGGCTGCGCGCATAGCGGCTTGGCGCAAGGGATCGCAACCCGATGACGCGCATCTGATGTCGACCAAGGCGCCGCCCAAGCGTGCAAGCCGTGCCGTGTTCTGCTACTTCGACAACGACATCAAGGTGCATGCGCCGTTTGATGCGCGCAAGCTGATCGAAAAACTGGGCCTGGCCTAGCCCGACTCAGAACGAGTGCAGGAGCCCCAGCTGAACACCGCTGATCGCACCACCCGGCACACTGGAGCGGATCTGTGCGCCTGGCGCCACGACGGCAGAACCGCCCAGGAAAAAGCTGTTGCGCAGCCCATCCTGGGACAGGCGCGACAGCGCACCGTACACACTGGTGCGCTTCGACAGCAAGTGGCGCAGCATGGCGCTGATCTCGCTGGCGTTGCCGTGCCAGGGGCCGTCCAGCTGGTCGCGCAGCCCCGCCCAGCCAAATGCCAGCGAGGTCGTCGGAAGCGCCTGATAACGTGCCGACAGCGACACCAGCCGGGTTGACACGCTGCGGTCGGCACGCACCTCAACGCCGGCCGCGCCGAAGGCCGTCCAGCGCGCGGCAAACGCGTACGATGCGCCGGCGCTCGTGCGGCGCATGCTCGGACCTGGGGTGGCCGATTTCACCGACTGGTGGTTAACGCCGGCGTACAGGGGTCCCTGCTCGTATTCGGCGGCAAAATGCAGGTTCTGATTACCGGCTGTTTCGGCAGCCGGAGCAGCGCCGCCAGTGGCGCCGCGCGCCAGCAATGCCTGTACCTTGAAGCCCGCAAGCGCAGGGGAAATCAGGGCGATGGCATTGTCGGTGCGTGGCGGTGCGCCGAACAGGTTGTTCCAGCCCGAACCCTGGGTCGCGCTGGTGAACGCATCGTATTTACCGTTCATGTAGAACTGCGGCGTATTCTGGCGTCCCAGGCGGACTTCCCCGAAGCGGCCGGACAGACCGACCCAGGCCTGGCGGTTCGCGTAACGGTTGGCGTCGGGGCTACTACCGTCATCCTGATTGAGGCCGATTTCAATGACCATATTCGCGCGCAGGCCGCCGCCAAGTTCATGCGCGTTGCGCAAGCCGACCCGGCTTGCCAGCAGACCGCTCGAATCAATGCGCACGGCGACGGGCACTCCATCGGCCGCAATTCTGGTCGCGAAGATATCGAGCACGCCATAGGCCGTCAACGCATCCTGCGCATGCGCCGCGCCGCTTGCCATCAAACTCACCAACAGTAGTGAAATATTCCGCCTCTTGGTATCTTTGCGCGGCATGTGCATCCCTTCGTTGAGTGAAGTGGTCACAAGCAACAGGATAGACAAGATCGGCGTGAAGAGCCACTGTAAATATGCTTGTTCTTGCACGGAAGAATCCGCTATCCTCTATCCACCCTATCAGGCATGGAGCGATTCCCGATGCGGCTTGGAAAAACCGGCGCGATCCTGATGTTCGCCTTGCTGGCGTGCGCGGCAACGTCGCGCCCGGCGGCTGCGCAGGGCCAGGCCAGCGTGGCCCTGACGCCGGTCGAGCAAGCCTGGATCAATGCCCATCCATTGGTCACGCTGGCCGTCGACCAGGCCAACCCGCCCCTGAACTTTCGGCGCGCCGACACCGACACCGAATCGTTCGCCGGCGCCTCGATCGACTACGCGAATCTGGTCGCCGCCAAGACCGGACTGAAGCTGCGCTTTTCCGGTTCAACCTGGAACGAGGCACTGCAAAAGGCGATGGCGCATCAGGTCGACGGCGTGATGGGCGCGCGCGAGCGCCCCGAGCGAAAGTTGCGTCTCAATTTCACCACGCCCTATCTTGAACTCCCGATTGCCATGGCGACCCGTCCGGACCATCCGGTTGCGCGCGAACTGCGCGATTTTTCCGGCATGCGCGTGGCCGTGGTGAAGAACACGGTGCGCATTCCGGTCATCCAGGCGCGCTGTCCCGCCTGCATCGTGCTCGAGGTGGACGACCCCAAGGAAGGCATGCAACGCGTCGCCCGGCACGAGGCCGATGGTTTTTTCGACGACCTGCCCGTGGTCCAGCGCCAGATCAGTGAACTTGGCAGCCCCCTCAAGATCGGACTGCTGTACTACTACTCGGATGCGGCAACGGTGCGCTTTGCCTTGCGCAACGACGAGGAGCCCCTGCTCAGCATCTTCAACAAGGGCCTCGCCTCGATCACTGCCGAGGAGCACGAGCTGATCCGCACGCGCTGGCTCAGCACGGCAACCGGGATCAGCGTGCAACGCGATATTCCATTGAGCGAGCAGCAGCGCGCCTGGCTGCGCCAGCATCCTGTGATACGGGTCGGCTTCGACCCATGGCGCGCGCCGGTCGAATGGCTGGGCGAAGACGGCAAACCGCGCGGCATTTCCATCGAATTTCTGCGCCGCATAGAAGAAATGCTGGGCGTACGCCTGCAGTTCGTGCCGGCCAAAAACATCGGCGGCTTGCTGGAAATGGCGCAGCGCAAGGAAGTCGACATGGTTGCCTCGATCGCATCCAGGCCCGACCGGCAGGTCTACCTCGGTTTCAGCGACGCCTACCTGAAAACGCCGGTCGTCATTTTTACACCCATCAGTACGCCATTGTCGAGCGGCCTGGCCGGCTTGAACGGCAAGCGGGTCGCCCTGCTTGGCAGTGGCTCGGTCGCCGGCGCATTGCGGCATGACTGGCCGGGCATCACCTTCATTCCTGTTGATAATTTTCGGGCTGCAATTGAAGCCATGCGCAAGGGCCGCGCCGACGCCTATGCCGGACCGTTGATGACGGGCGCGCACCAGTTGATGGAAATGACAGCCACCGATATTCGCATTTCCGGCGAGACGGATTACCAGATTGAATATGCCATCGGCGTGCGCGCCGACTGGCCTGAATTGCTGGCTGTCGTCAACCAGGCGCTGGCGGCAATACCGAAGAATGAACGTGACGCATTCCGCCAGAAATGGTCGAGCATCAATTACGCCCACGCGATCGATTACCGACCGCTGGGCGCGCTGTTGCTGGCGGTGCTGGTGGCGGTCGCCTTCATCGTGCAATTGCGGCGCATGGTCAAACGCCGCACCGCCGACCTCGAGCGCGAGGTAGCGACCCGCAGCGCCAGCGAGGCGGAGCTGCAGGACCTGCGGCGCCACTTGCAGGACCTGGTGGTTGAACGCACCAGCGAGCTGGTTTCGGCAAAGGAAGAAGCGGTGGCGGCCAACCGCGCGAAAAGCGTCTTCCTATCGAATATGAGCCATGAATTGCGTACGCCGCTCAATGCCATCCTGGGTTTCTCGGCGCTGTTGCGGCACGACGCGAATATGTCCCCGGCGCAGAAGTCGACCCTGGACCTGATCAACCGCAGCGGTGAAAACCTGCTCAGCCTGATCAACGAAGTGCTGGACATGTCGAAGATCGAGGCCGAGCGCCTGGCGCTCAAGAAGGTGTGCTTCAACCTGGGCGCGATGCTGGCCGATGTGGCCGGGCTGATGCGGCAGCGCGCCGAAACCAAGCATTTGCAGCTGATTGTGGAACACGGGGCGGACATGCCGCAGTACGTTTGGCGCGATGAAAACAAGCTGCGCCAGATGTTGATCAACCTGCTTGGCAATGCCATCAAGTTCACCGATCGCGGTACCGTCAGCATGCACGTGACGACTCTGGCGGGCGCGCTGCCGGAACTGCCGGACAGCCTTACCCTGGCAATCGAGGTGCGCGACAGCGGGATCGGCATCGCCCTGGAAGACCAGGCGCGGGTGTTCGAATCGTTCTTCCAGGCGCGCAGCCGCAGCGACCAGCAAGGCACCGGGCTGGGGCTGGCGATCACCAGCAAGCTGGCCGAGTTGATGGGCGGGCGCCTGACGCTTAGCAGCGAGCCGGGCGTGGGTTCCTGTTTCCGCATCGAGTTGCCGGTGCAGACGGCCGAAGCGGAGGAAGCCGGCTGGGCCGACGTGAAACGGGGCCGGGTGACCGGCCTGGCCGCCGGCCAGCCCGCATACCGCATGCTGATCGTGGAAGACCAGCTGGAGAACTGGACGCTGCTGCAGCGCTTGCTGGAACAGGCTGGTTTTGCAGTGCGCGTGGCCAACAACGGCCTGCTGGGCGTCGAGGCGTTTGCCGAATGGCGCCCGCACATGGTCTGGGTGGACGTGCGCATGCCCGTCATGGACGGCATCGAAGCGACGCGCAGGATACGCGCGCAGGACGGCGGCGCCGAGGTCAAGATCATCGCCGTCACCGCGTCGGCGTTCCGGGACGAGCGTGCCTTGATCATGGCGGTGGGGATGGATGATTTTGTCTCGAAACCCTACCGGGAGGACGAGATCTTCGACTGCGTGGCGCTGCATCTGCAGGTCGATTTTGTGCGCGCCGACGTCGCGCTGGCCGAGGCGCTCGCCAAGGCCAGCGCGCTGCCCGCGTTGCAGGCCGCCGATTTCGCGCCCTTGCCTGCGGAGCTGCGTTCGCAGCTGCGCGCGGCCCTGATGGCGCTCGACCGGGGGCAGCTGGCGGCGGTGGTCGCGGAGATTGAAACCGAGTGGCCGGAACTGGCCGCGCAAATCGTCAGCATGACCGAGGCGTTCAAGTTCAGGGAAGTGTGCGCGCTGATTGACTGAAGGCTGGAGGATTGCGCCTTCGGCTTATCCGCCCTACGACAGGCCGGCGTCGGCGCGGTACAGCTTGATCACGCGGTGGGTGCGCGGTTCTTCTACCGGCGTTTCGCACGCCCCGCAGGTGTCGCAGCCGCCGCCGCAGCCGCCGGCTTTCGCTTTCGCCTTGCGGCCGATCCAGGCCGCGGGCAGGTAGCGCCGTCCGGCGTACCAGGCGCTGGCGACGACGATCAGCATCACGATCAGGTTCTCCAGCATCTCAGCTCCCCACCATCGCCAGCGCGATGCGGTAGGTCAGGAATGACGCCGTGTACGCCAGCGCGAACATGTAGCCGGCTATGATCAAGGGATAGCGCCAGCTGTTGGTCTCGCGCTTGACCACCGACAGCGTGGACAGGCACTGCGGCGCAAACACGTACCAGGCCAGCAGCGACAAGGCCGTCGGCAGGCTCCACGATTGCGCAATGATCGGCGTGAGCGAGGTGGCCAGCGCGTCGCCCGTCTGCGACAGCGCGTACACCGTGCCGAGCGCGCCCACGGCCACTTCACGCGCGGCCATGCCCGGCACCAGCGCGATGCAGATCTGCCAGCCGAAGCCGATCGGTGAAAAGATGTATTCGAGCCCGCGGCCCAGCAGTCCGGCGATGCTGTAATAGATAGGCGGATGGGTGGCGCCTTCCGGCGCGCCGGGGAAGCTCGACAGGAACCACAGCAGCACCATCAGCGTCAGGATGATGCCGCCCACGCGGGTCAGGAAGATCTTGGCGCGTTCCCACAGGCCGAGCGCCAGGTTACGCAGGTGCGGCCAGTGGTAGCTTGGCAGCTCGAGCATCAGGGGCTGGTTGCGGTTGGCGCCCATGGTGCGCTTCATGACCCAGGCCACCACCATCGCCGAGGCAATGCCGGCGAAGTACAGGATGAACAGCACCAGGCCTTGCAGGTTGACCAGCCCGCCCACGTCGCGGTTGGGAATGAAGGCGGCGATGATCAGCGCGTACACGGGCAGGCGCGCCGAACACGTCATCAAGGGCGCAATCATGATGGTGACCAGGCGGTCGCGCGGGTTTTGGATGGTGCGTGCGGCCATGATGCCGGGGATTGCGCAGGCAAAGCTGGACAGCAGGGGAATGAAGGCGCGGCCCGACAGCCCTACCCCGCCCATCATGCGGTCGAGCAGGAAGGCGGCGCGCGGCAGGTAGCCGCAGTCTTCCAGCACCAGGATGAAGAAGAACAAAATCAGAATCTGCGGCAGGAACACCAGCACGCTGCCCACGCCGCCCAGGATGCCTTCGATGAGCAGGCTGCGCAGCAGGCCGTCGCTCATGAAAGAGCCGAGCCACACGCCGATCGCTTCCACGCCGCCGGTGATCATTTCCATCGGCACGGCAGCCCAGCTGAACACCGCCTGGAACACCAGGAACATGATGGCGGCCAGCAGCAGCGGCCCCACCAGCGGGTGCAGCACCACGTGGTCGATCTTTTCAGTCAGGTTGCCGGTATCGTTCTCGTAGCTGGTGCACGCTTCGAGGATGCGGCGCACCTGGCGCTGGGTTTCCTCGACCGGCACCGCGTCGATGGCCGACAGCGGCAAGGACTTGACCGGCTCGCCGCGCGGCATCTGGTCGAGCGCGGCCAGCAGGGTCTTTTCGCCACCGCTTTGCACGGCCACCGTTTCCACCACCGGCATGCCGAGTTCCTCGGACAGGCGGGCCACGTCGATGGCGATGCCGCGCTTTTTGGCGACGTCGATCATGTTCAGCGCCAGCACCATCGGCAGGCCGAGGCGCTTGATTTCAAGTACCAGGCGCAGGTTCAGGCTCAGATTGGTGGCGCTGACCACGCAGACGATGGCGTCGGGCGCCTGCTCGCCGGCGCGCAGGCCGGCGACCACGTCGCGCGTGATCGCTTCATCGGGGGTGGTGGCCGACAGGCTGTAGGCGCCCGGCAGGTCGAGCACGCGGTAGGCGCGTCCGGACGGCGAGGTGAAGCTGCCTTCCTTGCGTTCGATGGTCACGCCGGCATAGTTGGCCACCTTCTGGCGCGCGCCCGTGAGGCGGTTGAACAGCGCCGTCTTGCCGCAATTGGGGTTGCCGAGCAAGGCGATGAGCGGCGTATGGCCCGCGACCTGGCTCCGTGTTTCGGTACTCATATGCGGCTATTCCGGCTTGATCGAGATCAGGGCGGCCTCGAAACGGCGCAGTGCGAACGTGGATTGCCCCACCTTGACGGCGATTGGATCGCCGCCCGGCACGCCCCGCTTGAGCACACGGATCCGCTCGCCCGGGACGAAACCGAGTTCCATCAGGCGGCGCGACACGTCCACGCCGTCGTCGGCCTGGGCGCAGGGCGCGAGATGGATCACGGTGCCGCTCTGGCCGGCCATCAGCGCGTCGAGCGTGGTGAGAAGAGGAGCAAGAGTCATAAAGTTGCGTCAGTCGCCTGGGTAAATGCTTGTTTCACGTTGGATATTAGCATCATAAACGCAAATGCGAACAATTTTCATTCAGCTTTTGCTTAAATCGCTTGCAATCGTCGTCGAGTTCCGACAAAATAGGAATCGAAGTGAGAATGATTCTCATTATAGACCAAGGGTCCGGCTTTCAGCTGACCTCACGCAAAGTCAACGGGAAGGTGCATCAATGATTGTCTGTGTCTGCAATAACATCTCCGACCGCGAAATCCGCCAGGCGGTCGACCTGGGCCTGTCGTCGATGGGCGAACTGCGCCGCGACCTGGGCGTGGCTACCTGCTGCGGTAAATGCGCCAGTTGCGCCCGCCAAGTCCTCAACGAACACTTGGAAAGCAAGATCCAGGTCACCGAACTGTCCTTCCGTTCGGCACAGGCAGCGTAAGACCCATGAGCGCAATGACCTTCTCCACCGGCCCCGGCCTTGACGACAATAGTATGTCGCTGGAGAAACTGCGCGCCAAATTCGGCCCGCTGGCCATCGTGCTGGCCCTGCACGCGCTGCTGTTCTACTTCATCTATAGCGGCCTGCTGTCGCGCATCGTCGACGCCACCATTCCCCAGGCCGTGCTGGTGACCTTCGTCGCCCCGCCGAAGGAAGCGCCGCCGCCAGCCATGCCGAAAGCCGCGCCCCTGGCTCCTTTGCAGCCGCCGCTGCTGCCGCAAGTGCCTTTGCCGGTCATCGAGCTGGCCGCTGCACCGAATGTCATCAGCGTCACGCCGGTCGCAACGCCCGTCGCCCACGCGCCGCCCCCCGCCCCCGTCGTGGCCAGCACGCCGGCGCCGGCCTCTTCGGGCGGACTAAAAACCATCACCACCGGCGTCGAATACATCCAGGCGCCGATCCTGGTCTATCCAAAAATGTCGCTGAAAATGGGCGAACAGGGCAAAGTCGTGCTGCGCGTTCTCATCAACGAGAGCGGCAAGGCATCCGAAGCCAAGGTACAAAGTTCATCCGGTTCGGCCCGCCTTGACGAAGCCGGCCGCCAGGCCGCCATGCGCGCCTTGTACAAGCCACAGGTTGAAGACGGCCGCCCGGTGCCGGTATTTGTCCTCGTCCAGCTCAATTTCCAGCTCGCCACGTAATTCCCACGATAGCGCCAGGGTCGCACGCCGCGCAGTGGCGGTGCGACCCCGCGTTTGCTATCATGTCGTGCTACCACCACTATTGAAAGAATCCCATGAAGGGCGACAAGAATGTCATCCGGCTGCTCAATGCGCAGCTGACCAATGAGCTCTCCGCGATCAACCAGTACTTCCTGCACGCGCGGATGTACCGCCACTGGGGTCTGGCAAAGCTGGCGAAGAAAGAATACGACGAATCCATCGGCGAAATGAAGCATGCCGACAAGCTGATCGACCGCATCCTGATGCTCGACGGTCTGCCGAACCTGCAGGCGCTGCACAAGCTGCTGATCGGCGAATCGACCCAGGAAATGCTGGAATGCGACCTGAAGCTGGAGCAGGCTGCCCAGCTCACGGTCAAGGAAGGCATTGCCGCCGCTGAAGTGGCCACCGACTACGTGTCGCGCGACCTGCTGCTGGAAATCCTGGAAGACACCGAAGAGCATATCGACTGGCTCGAAACCCAGCTCGACCTGATCGTCAAGGTCGGCATTCAGAACTATCTGCAAAGCCAGATGGCGACCGCAGAATAGTCCTTAACCGGTGCGCCAGCGCGCCGCCCATTTGTCATAGAAACCCAGATCCCGCGGCACCGCGCCCGGGATTGCGCAGATGGCGGCGGCGAATTCATTGGCGCGCGCCAGGGTCTGCTCCAGTTCCCATCCACGGATCCGGCCCAGCAAAAAAATCGCAGAAAAACCATCCCCCGCGCCCACCGTGTCGATCACAAAGGGGGGCGCCGGATTGTCGCGGTTGACGATGATCGCGCCATCGGCGGCAAAGTGCACCGAGCCGCGATGGCCCAGCGTGACGATCAGTCCCTCGAGCGCAAACATCTGCACCAGCGCCGCACAGGCGGCCCTTACCTCGTCGCTGCCCATCGGCGGCGCCGCCGGATCGATACCGAAGTACAAGCCAAACAGCACCTGCAGTTCTTCCTCGTTGACCTTGGCGATGTCGGCCGCATGCATCGAATGGAACAGGCAGCGCTCGTCGTACTGGCCGTCGCGCAGGTTCAGGTCGAGATAGCGGGTGGCGTCGCTGGCGTCGAGCAGCGCATGCAAGGTGTCGCGCGAACGCGCGCAGCGCTGGGCCAGCGTGCCGAAGTAGATCGTGCGCGGCGCGACCGACTCGAAGGCAGCCAAGGCCTTTTCAGGATTGATGAAGTCGTAGGCCTGGCCCGGCAAAATCACGAAGCGGTGGCCCCGGGCGCTGCGCTCGACGACCACGCGGCCAGTCTCCTCCATCTTGTCGATCTGCAGGCCCGCTTCCGACATCGCAAAGCGCTCGAATTCGGCATGCACCACCGCGCCGTTCTTGTCGTTGCCGATGCAGGTGATCATCAGTTGCGGCGACAGGAACGCGGCCAGGTGGCGCGCCACATTGAACGGGGCGCCGCCCACCACTTGCTCGGTGACGAAATCGTCGACCAGCGCTTCGCCAAACACCACAGTTGTCATGCCGGTTTTCCTTGTGGGGCCGCGGTGGCCCGGACGATCAGTTCAGTAGGTAGCTGGGCCGACTCGACGGGACGTCCGTCGACCAGCGCCAGCAGCGCGACCACCAGGGCTTCGCCGGCTGCCCGCACCGGCTGGCGGATGGTGGTCAGCGGCGGGTGGTAATACGCGGACAGTGCGATGTCATCATAGCCGACCACGGCCACGTCGCCCGGAACCTGCTTGCCCAGGTCGCGCAGGGTGTTAATGGCGGTCATGGCCAGCAGGTCGCTGCACGCGAAAATCGCGTCGTACGGCACCTGGCGGCGCGCCATTTCCTGCACCGCCAGGTCGCCGCCTTCGGGCACGAACGAGACCGACACGCGCAACTGCGGGTCGACCGTCAGCGCATGCGTGGCCAGCGCGTTGCAATAGCCGCGGTAGCGCTGCGCCACTTCAGGCAGGTTGATGTCGCCGAAAAAAGCGATGCGCCTGCAGCCTTGTTCAATCAGGTGCGCGGTGGCGAGCAGGCCACCGCTGACGTTGTCGCCGCCCACCGTGGTGTACAGCTGCTGCGGCAGTTGCGCGCCCCACACCACGATCGGCACATGGCGCGCGGCCAGCTCGTTGAGCTGCTCGTGCTGGCGCCACTGGCCGATCAGGATGACGCCGATCACGCGCCCAGTGTCGAAGGGCTGGACCGCGCAGTCGATCTGTTCGGCGTCCACGCGCGAGAGCAGCATGTCGTAACCGCGCGCGGTGAGCGCATCGGCCAGGGCGCCGAGCATGCTGAGGAAAAAAGGATCGGACAGGTGCTGCCGCGTTTCAGAGTCAAAAGGCAGCACCACGCCCACCGTGCGGTTTTGCTTGAGGCGCAAATTCTGCGCGCCGATATTGATGGTGTACTTGAGCGAACTGGCCAGCGCCAGGATGCGCTCGCGCGTTTCATCGTTGACCAGTGCACTGCGATTGAGCGCGCGCGATACCGTGGCCTTGGACACCCCGGCAAGGCGCGCAATGTCGGCCATCTGCACGCGTTGCTGCGCGGCGCCGGGAGCTTGCTCGCTCTTCGGGGTTGTGGCCACGCTTTACTTGGGCAGCGTGTCTTTGAACGAAGGCCGCTCCGACAGTTTGTCGAACAGCTTGGCCAGGTTGGCGTAGTCGGCGCGCCAGTCGATTTGCGGGAAACGGAAATCGAGCCAGCCCAGGGTGCAGCCGACGGCCACGTCGGCCAGGGTGTAATGGTTGCCCTTGCAGAAAGGCGATTCGCGCAAATTGGCCGACATGGTGGCCAGGCCCGCATGCACCTTGACCATCTGGCGGTCGATCCAGGCCGCGCTTTGCTGCGCTTCGGGACGCAAGGTGCGCTCGAGGCGCACCAGCACCGCGGCGTCGAGCACGCCGTCGGCGAGCGCTTCCCAGACCTTGACGTCGGCGCGGTCACGTCCGTTGGGCGGCAACAGCTTGCATACCGGCGTGAGGGTATCGAGGTATTCGGCGATCACGCGCGAATCGTACATGCTGCTGCCATCTTCCATGATCAGGCAAGGAACCTTGCCCAGCGGATTGGAAAGATGGATTTTCGATTCGGCGGTCCAGACATCCTCGATTTCGAAGACGCATTCGAGCTTTTTCTCGGCCAGGACGACGCGAACTTTGCGGACATACGGACTGGCGAGGGAACCGATGAGTTTCATAGATGCTTATGGAGGAGGATTGGCACACAGTATAGCATCGCGTTTCGGGCCGATGGATGGCAACAAGGCGCCTGCGGTGTGGGCGCCACATGAGCTTGACAACGGCGCCGGTGGTAAAATGAGCGTCTTTGCAGCACGCACGCGACCCACTTTCTCCTATCCATAAGCGCCTCCTCCCATGACCTCTACCACTGCCTATTCGACGCTGTCGGCCCTGTCCCCCCTGGACGGCCGCTACGCTGCCAAGACCGACAAGCTGCGCCCGATCCTGTCCGAAGCGGGATTCATGCACCACCGCGTGAAGGTGGAAATTTCCTGGCTGATGGCGCTGTCGCAGGCCGGCTTTGCCGAAATCACGCCGTTCTCGAAGGAAGCGACAGCCTTGCTCGAACGCATGGCGGCCGATTTCTCGGAGCAGGACGCAGCCCGCATCAAGGCCATCGAAGCGGTCACCAACCATGACGTCAAGGCGGTCGAGTATTGGCTCAAGGAACAGGTCAAGGATGTGCCAGAACTGCTGGCGGCAACCGAGTTCATCCATTTCGCATGCACCTCCGAGGACATCAACAACACCTCGCACGGCATGATGCTCAAGGCGGCGCGCGACAGCGTGATGCTGCCGGCGCTGCAGGCGCTGGTCGACAAGCTGACCGCGATCGCGCATGCCAACGCGGCCGTGCCGATGCTCTCGCGCACCCACGGCCAGACCGCCAGCCCGACCACCCTGGGCAAGGAAATGGCCAACGTGGTCGCGCGCCTGAAACGCGCCATCGAGCGCATCGCCGCCGTTGACATCCTGGCCAAGATGAACGGCGCGGTCGGCAACTACAACGCGCACCTGTCGGCCTACCCCGGTTTCGACTGGGCCGGCTTTTCGAAGAACGTCATTGAACAGCGCCTTGGACTGACCTTCAATCCCTACACCATCCAGATCGAGCCGCACGACTACATGGCCGAGCTGTTCGATGCGATCGCGCGCACCAATACCATCCTGCTGGATCTGAACCGGGATATCTGGGCATATATTTCGCTGGGCTACTTCAAGCAGACGACCAAGGCGGGCGAAATCGGTTCCTCGACCATGCCGCACAAGGTCAACCCGATCGACTTCGAAAATTCGGAAGGCAACCTGGGCCTGGCCAATGCCGTGCTCAAGCACATGGCCGAAAAGCTGCCGGTCTCGCGCATGCAGCGCGACCTGACCGATTCGACCGTGCTGCGCAATATTGGCGTGGGTTTCGGCTACGCGCTGCTGGCCTACGACAGCTGCCTGCGCGGCCTGAACAAGCTGGAAGTGAACCGTGCACGCCTCGAGCAAGACCTGGACGCGAACTGGGAAGTGCTGGCCGAGCCGGTGCAGACGGTAATGCGCCGTTACGGCATCGAGAACCCCTACGAGCAGCTCAAGGAACTGACGCGCGGCAAGGGTATTTCGAAAGATGCGCTGCGTGAATTCGTCACCACCCTGGCGATTCCGCAAGACGCCAAGGACTTGCTGCTGGCCATGACGCCGGCCAACTACCTCGGCATCGCCGAACAGCTGGCGCGCGACATCTAAATCCTGTTGCCTTCAAACAGGGGTCAGACCACTTTTGCGACCCGGCAAAAGTGGTCTGACCCCTGTTTTACGGCAAAAGTGGTCTGACCCCGGCTTCCATTCTGACCCCGGCTTCCATTCCGCTTCAGTTTTGCCAAACCAGCTTCACGCCCAGCGCACGGCCGACCTCGGCGCGTGTCGCTACCGGGCCGTATTCGCCATGGCTGCCATTCAAGTTCTGCCCCATCACCGACAATTCCACGCCCTTGCGCAGGCGCCAGCCGAAGCGCGCGTCGAGCGCGCTGTAACCCGGCACGTCCGGATTGCTCAGCGCTGCGACCTTGCGCAGCGCGACATCGAACTCCTTGTCGTCGGACAGGCTGAAAGTCGAGCGCAGCTGCGCCGTGTGCGAGGGATTCTTGCCGGTAATGCCAGGCGCGTCGGCGTCATTGCTGCCCGTCTTCAATTGCAGCGATTCATGCAGCGCCAGCAAGCCGGCCGATAGCCGCCAGCGCGGCGTCGCCTGGAAATTGCCCCACATTTCCAGTCCGCTGGCCTTGCCTTCCATCAGGTTGCCGAAGGTGATGAAGGTGCCGCTGGGATCGACCTCCTGCGTGCGCAGGTGGTCGTAGACATTGTGGAAGGCCGTCATCGAATACGACAGCTTCGGCAGCGGCTGCCCGCGATAGCCCAGTTCGACCACGGTGGCCACTTCCGCACGGATCGCCGGGCCGCCGCGCAGGATGAACGGTGGACGCCCCGGAATGAAGGCGTCGGCATCGAGCCGCGACGGCGCGCGCACCGTGCGCGAGGCGCTGGCCCACAAGGTATGCGCGGCGGCCGCCGTCCAGGCCAGGCGCACGGTTGGCAAAAATTCCGACCCGGTGTAGGGATTGCGCTCGACGCGCGCGCCCACCACCAGGCGCAAGTCCTGCCGCAGCGCGATTTCGTCCTGGCCAAACAGGCTGGACCATGCCTGGGTCGTCTTGGCCGGCAAGAACGCAAGGATGTCGCTGTTGGTCACGTCATCCCGGGTGCTGCGGTAATTGGCGCCCCACACCACGGTGTGCGCGCCGACTGGCGCCAGCGAATGCTGGAATTGCAGGTCGGCGATGGCGAGCGATTCGGCGAAGGCCGGCGGAACGTCGCGCTCGGTGTGCTCGAGCGAGGCTTGGAGGCTCAGGTTGCCGCCCGCTTGCAACGCATAGGTCCAGCGCCCCGTCAGGTTCACGCCCGAGGTCGCCACGGGCCCGAGCACCACCGGGATGCCGGTCTGCACCGCGCCGGGCTCGGGCTGCTCCGCCTTGCCGCGGTAGGCATTGCCGTGCAAGCTGAACTGGTGCGCGCCGCCTTCCCAGTCGGCGCGAAAACCCAGCTGGGCCTGGTGGCGCGCATCGTTGACGCGCGCGCCGGTCTCGAGCTCGGTATGGCGCTGGTCCAGGTATTTCCCGTAGGCGCGCCAATGGCCGCCGCTCATCGCGCCGCCCTGGCGAAACCCCACGTCGTAACCGCCCTGGCCCGCAGACACGACCGCCAGGCTGCCGCTGCTGTCGCGCGCGCTTCGGGTCGTGATATTGATGACGCCGTTGACCGCGTTGACACCCCACAGCGTACCGCCCGGCCCGCTGATGACTTCAATCCGGGCTATGTCTTCGAGCATCAGGTCCTGGGCGTCCCAGAACACGCCTGAAAACAAGGGCGCATACACGGAGCGGCCGTCGATCAGCACTTGCAGCTTGTTGGGGGAACTGCTGCCGCTGCCATTGAGGCCGCGCGCGCTGATGGCATAGCCGCCGTTGCTGACCATGCCCACCTGCAGGTTGGGCGCCATGCGCAACAGTTCGGCAATCGTGGTCACGCCGGAGCGGCGGATGTCGTCGGCGGTGATGACGAACACCGAGGCGGCGGCGCCGGCCAGCGGCTCGGGCTTGCGTGACACGGAGGTGATCTGAATATTGGCCAACTCTTCGATCGACATATCGGCGATGTCGGCCGGAAGGCTGGACTCGGCGGCGGCGGGCAGCGCCATCAGGATGGGCAGCAGGGCAGCCAGACGCAAGAAAGTCAGTCTCATCGTGTTCCCTTGCAAGAAGAAACGGGGCGAGGTCTGCCCGTTCGATCACAAATATGTAACTTGACCGATTTTACAATAGCCGGCGGCCAATCTTACGTTCGCGTGCGTGGTAATCTTCCCCGACAAGCACAATAGCGATTTATTTGGTATATTAGTCCTAACACGTACTAATTCAGGGGCCGCCATGCAGCAACGTTATACCCATGTCGCGATATTCTTTCACTGGCTGGTCGCCCTGATGATCATCGGCTCGTTCACCATGGGCCTGGTGATGACGGATATCCCGGGCCTGACCCCGACCAAGCTGAAGTACTACTCGTGGCACAAATGGGCCGGCGTCACGATCCTGGCCCTGGTCACCTTGCGCTTGTTGTGGCGCCTGACCCACCCGGCGCCGGCCTACCCGCCCAGCATGCCGGGCTGGCAAAAGCGCGTCGCCAACGGCTTGCATGGCCTGTTATACGTGCTGATGTTCGCGGTGCCGCTGTCGGGCTATTTTTATACCCTGTCGGCCGGCTACCCGGTCGTCTACTTCGGCTTGTTCGAGCTGCCCGTGCTCATACAAAAAAACGAGGAACTCAAGCCGGTACTCAAGGCCGTGCACTTCTGGCTGAACATGACGCTCGCCGCCAGCGTCGGCATGCACGTGGCGGCCGCGCTGAAACACCACTTGATCGACCGCGACGGCGTCATCGGGCGCATGCTGCCGTGGCGCTCAACCACGAACTGAACGGAGACATCATGAAACTTCACCGCTGCACTTTGCCGGCAGTCCTGCTCGGCGTGGCGCTGGCCGCGAGCGCGGCGCCGCTCAAGACCGATCCGGCCAAAAGCGCGGTCTCTGCCGTGTTCCGGCAGATGAACGTGCCGGTCGAATCGGCATTCAAGAAATTTAGCGCGGCGATCGATTACGATGCCGCCAAACCCGAACTGGCCAAGGCCAGCGTCGAGATCGATACGGCCAGCCTGGACGTGGGCGATCCCGACATGAACAAGGAAGTGGCCAAGAAGGACTGGTTCAATGCGGCCCAGTACCCCAAGGCGACTTTCGTCTCGTCCTCGATCAAGCCGGCCGCGCCAGGCAAGCTGACGGTCAGCGGCAAGCTGTCGATCAAGGGCAAGAGCATGGACGTGAGCTTTCCGCTGACCGTCAGGAGCGAGGCCGGCAAGCAGGTATTTGAAGGCGCGCTGCCGATCAAGCGGCTCGCCTACAACATCGGCGAAGGCGAATGGAAGGACACCAGCATGGTGGCCGACGACGTCATCATCAAATTCCGCGTCACTGCGGGAAAATAAATCCACATCTAGACAAGGAATCCCCATGAAAATGAAACAACTGATTATTGCCCTGCTGGCCTCGGGCATCGCCGCTTCCGCCTTCGCCGCCGCCGATACCTACACCATCGACCCGAAGCATACCTACCCGAGTTTTGAAGCGGACCACATGGGCCTGTCGGTCTGGCGCGGCAAGTTCACCAAGACCAGCGGCAGCGTCACCCTGGACCGCGCGGCCAAGACTGGCGCCATCGACATCGTGATCGAGGCCGACTCGATCGACTTCGGCCTCGAAGCGATGAACGCGCACGCCAAGAAGGACGACATTTTTGACGTGGCCAAGTATCCGAAGGTAACCTACAAGTCGAAGTCGATCACCTACACGGGCGACACCCCGACCTCGATCGACGGCGAACTGACCCTGCACGGCGTGACCAAGCCGGTGACGCTGACGATCAACAAGTTCAAGTGCATCATGCATCCGATGCTGAAAAAGGAAATGTGCGGCGCCGATGCGTCGGCCAGCTTCAACCGCGCCGACTTTGGCGTGAGCAAGGGTGTGCCGATGTTCTCGCCTGAAGTCAAACTGGCGATCCAGGTTGAAGCACTGAAAAACTGATTGCGCAGCACGTCAAAAAGCCCCGCTTCCTTTCGGTCGCGGGGCTTTTTGACGTTTCAAGGAGACGGCTTAGCGGCCGTCACCGTCGACGTCGCCGGGCATGGCGCGCTCGATCTTGTCCCAGGCAGCGCGCGAAGCCGACTTGGCTTGCTGCCAGTTCAGGCGCGAACGGCCCTTCACGGTGTCCCAGTCGTTGGCCAGGTCGTTTTCGACCGCGTCAAAGCTCTGGCCAACGTAGCGGCCGCGGCTGTTGTAACCCAGTTCGTAGGCCGGACCGTAATCGTCATAGGTGTAGCCTGGCGAATAGTACGGGGCCGTTTGATACGAGCTGCGCCAGTAGGCCGCCTCTTCCTCGGGATTGACCAGCGAACCGGCAGCCTTGCCGGCCATGCCGCCAGCGAGCGCGCCAATGGCGGCGCCGGCGGCCATGCCGACCGGACCACCCACGGCGCCGGCGGCAGCACCCATGGCCGCGCCGCTGCCCGCGCCCACGCCCTTGGCCAGGTGATGATCACGCAAGTCATCGCCACCCTGCGGGTTGACCACTTCGCCTGCGCCCTTGCCGGCCAAGCCGCCAGCCAGGCCGCCAATGGCGGCGCCAGCGGCCATGCCGATCGGGCCGGCCACCGCACCGGCTGCCGCGCCCATGGCGGCGCCGCTGCCGGCGCCTACGCCCTTGGCGAAATGGTGCTCGGGCAGTTCGTCGCCGGCTTTCGGGTTGACCACTTCGCCCACGCCCTTGCCGGCCAGGCCGCCGGCGATCCCGCCGATGGCGGCGCCAGCGATGGTGCCGATAGGACCGGCGGCCGAGCCGATGGCCGCGCCGGTGACGGCGCCGCCCGCAGCACCGACGCCGGTGCCGATGATGTGCTCGCCGGCGCTGTCGGTCCAGCTGCGCTCGATGTTGGCTGCGTCCTCAGGGCTGCGCGGATTCACGCCCATCAGGATGCCGCCGTTCTTGATGCCTTCTTCGTACTGCTTGACGCGCTCCTCGGGGATGCCGGCGCCGATCAGGGCCCCCACCAAGCCGCCGGCAACGCCACCGGCGCCAGCGCCAGCCAGTGCAGCGGCCAGCGGGCCGGCCACCACCAGGCCAATACCTGGCAGGACCAGGGTGGTGCCGACGGCAGCAATGCCGGCCAGCACGGCGCCGATGGTGCCGCCAATGCCGGCGCCGATACCGGCGCCTTCGGCAGCCTTGCTGCCCAGTTCAGTGTCGGTGTCGGCGAAGTAAGTCTTGCGGGTGTCGTCGGACATCATCAAGGTGACGTCGTCGCGGTTGTAGCCACGGTCGGCTACGGCGTTATAAGCCCGCTCGGCGCTGTCGCGATCGCGGAACAGCCCGGTAACCATGCGGGAATTTTTCTGGTTCGTGGTGTCGTAATTGCTCATTGCAGTTCCTTTCGAATGATGAGGCGGGGCTTCTTTACCTAGCTGGAAAGTGTTTGCCAGTGACGAAACGATAAGTCGACTGGAGAAATGCTTCCGTTCGTTGCCTCACTTTATTTCCGACATTCCAAACGGCACTAAAAATCGCGGGAAGCCAATACGCCATTACGTGCGTTGCCGTACCGACCATGGTTGACCCTGACCTTATTCTTTTTACACGGCCCTGCCATGAGCAAGCGGCCTGGCGTATGTTTTTTAACTAATAGGAGGAATCAACATGTTATTCATCATCTGGATTGTTGTCGGTGGTATCTTGGGTTGGCTGGCCAGCATGGTCATGAAGACGGACGCCGAACAAGGCATGATCTTGAATGTGGTCGTCGGCATCATCGGTGCCTTCCTGGGCGGCTGGTTGCTCTCTCCGCTGTTCGGAACAGGGACCATTAACTCGGACGATTTCAGCATCACCTCGCTGCTGGTATCCTTCCTCGGCGCCGTGATTCTGTTGGCGATCGTAAATCTGCTGCGTCGCGGAAAAGCAAGGTAAGATGTTTCACCCCACTAACCAACGCCTAGTGCGTTGGTTTTTTTTCGCCCGGATACCGAGATGAGCATGGAATCTTTTAAAGTAGCATCGATCGCATGCATGCTGACCCTGTTTGCGGTGTTTTTGACCTTCAACTTCATGCCGAGCGAGAAGAAAATCGAGCGGCAGCTGGATCGCTTGTACAACATCGACGACCCGCAATTCCGGCGCTCGATGAGCATACTGCTGGGCCCGCCCATCGTGGAGGGCAACCAGGTCGAGGCGCTGCTCAACGGTGACGCAATTTTCGCCTCCATGCTCAAGGCCATCCGCGGCGCCGAAAAAACCATCACCTTCGAAACCTATATCTACTGGTCGGAAACGATAGGCGCAGAATTCTCGACGGCCCTGATCGAGCGCGCGCGCGCCGGGGTCAAGGTGCACGTGATGCTCGACTTCATCGGCAGCATCAAGATGGACGACAGCGCCATGGTCGCCATGGAACAGGCCGGCATCAAGCTCGAACGCTTCCACAAGCCGGTCTGGTGGAAATTTACCAAACTGAACAATCGCACCCACCGCAAAGTGCTGGTGGTCGACGGCAAGATCGGCTTTACCGGCGGGGTCGGCATCGCCGACCAGTGGCGTGGCGCGGCGCAGGACAAGCAGCACTGGCGCGACACGCACTTCCGGGTCGAAGGCCCGGTGGTGGGCCAGATGCAGGCGGTCTTCGCCGACAACTGGACCAAGGCCACCGGCGTGGTGCTGGACGGGCCCGCCTACTTTCCGGCGCTGGTGGCCAAGGGCGGCCACGCGGCGCAAATGTTCAGCAGCTCGCCCTCCGGCGGCAGCGAAAGCATGCTGCTGATGTTTTTGATGTCGATCACGGCGGCGCAACATACGATCCACTTGTCGAGTTCCTATTTTGTGCCGGACGAGCTGACCATCAAGGCGCTGGTGGCCGCCGCGAAACGGGGCGTCAAGATCCGCATCATCACTCCCGGCGACAACATCGACTCGGACGTGGTGCGGGCAGCCTCGCGCGCGCGCTGGGGCGCGCTGCTGGCGGCCGGCATCGAGATTGCCGAATACCAGCCCACCATGTACCACGTGAAGGCGCTGACGGTCGATTCGCTGATGGTCTCGGTCGGCTCGACCAACTTCGACAACCGCTCCTTCAGCTTGAACGACGAAGCCAATCTGAACGTCATCGATGCGCAATTTGCAACAGAACAGGTCAAGGTGTTCAACAATGACTGGAAAAAGGCCAAGATCATCAGCTACGCGGTCTGGAAAGACCGTCCGCTGCTGGAAAAGGCGTACAGCCACCTCGCTTCTTTCGTGGGCGATCAGTTGTAAAGACGCGCTTTTGGTTCTTCTGGAAAACATTGGATATGCTTCAATCAAAATCCGGTTGACTAAAATATGGGCGGTGCGGATACTCTAGGGCGCCCAAAAGGTGCCCCTGAACCGATCACCCAAAAAAGAGACAAAAGCGAATGAAAAAGACACTTCTCACGCTGGCTATCCTCAGCAGCGCAGCCGCCCATGCCGACGAAGGCATGTGGATGCCGCAACAGCTGCCACAAGTAGCCAAGCAGCTCAAGGCAGCCGGCCTCAAACTGAACCCGGCGACGCTGACCAAGCTGACCGAATTCCCGATGAACGCGATCGTCAGCCTGGGCGGATGCTCGGCGTCCTTCGTCTCCCCGATGGGCCTGGTTGCCACCAACCACCACTGCGTCTACGACAGCGTGGCCACCAACTCGACGCCTGAGCGCGACCTGCTGGCCAACGGCTTCCTGGCCAAGACCTACGCCGACGAATTGCCGGCCTCGCCGGGCAGCCGCATCTACGTCACCAAGGACGTAAGCAACGTCAGCGACAAGATCATCAGCGCCGACGTGGCCAAGCTGTCGGGCAAGGCCCGCGTCGACGCGATGGAAAAAGGCATGAAGAGCATGGTTGCCGAGTGCGAAAAAGACGCCGGCCACCGCTGCAACGTGGCCAGCTACTACGGCGGCCTCGAGTTCTACCTGATCAAGCAACTGGAAATTCGCGACGTGCGCCTGGTGCACGCGCCACCGTCTGGCGTGGGCAAGTTCGGCGGCGACACCGACAACTGGATGTGGCCGCGCCACACCGGCGACTACGGCTTTTACCGCGCGTATGTCAGCAAGGACGGCAAGGCTGCCGACTTCTCCAAGGACAACGTTCCCTACCAGCCGGCCACGCATCTGAAGATGGCCAAGGAAGGCGTCAAGGAAGGCGACTTCATCATGGTGCTGGGTTACCCTGGCCGCACCAACCGCCACCGCCTGCCGTCGGAAGTGGCATCGACCTTCGACTGGAACTATCCGGCGTCGGTGAAAAACTGGTCGGAACGGCTGGCCATCATCGACCGCGAAACCAAAGGCAATGAGGACGTCAAGCTCAAGTACGCAAGTACCGTGGCCAGCATCAACAACACCTTCAAGAACCGCAAAGGCATGCTGGTGAGCTACGAAGGCAGCGACTTCCTGGCCCGCAAGACGCGCGAACACGCGGACTTGAAAGCCTGGGTCAACGCCAGCCCGGCGCGCCAGAAGCTGTATGCGGCCGACCTCGAGACCATCGAAAAGCTGATCGCCGAGCGCGACGCCGACAACCGCCGCGATTTCTTCCTGGCCGGCTCGTCCCCGCGCATGCTGGGCGTGGCGCGTACCCTGTACCGCCTGGCCAATGAAAGCACCAAGCCGAACGCCGAGCGCAAGGCTGGCTTCCAGGACCGTGACCTGCCGCGCCTGCAAGCCGGTATTGCCGCGATCGAGCGCAGCTACGACGAAAAAGTCGACAAGGCGCTGGTGATGAACAGCCTCGCCAAGTATGCCGCGCAGCCGCAAGCGCAGCGCAACGCCAACTTCGACGCCGCCATGGGCATCAAGGACGGCATGACGCCGGTGCAGCTCAAGGCCATCATCGACAGCATGTACGCCGGCTCCAAGCTCGGCGCCAAGGCAGAGCGCGCCGCGTGGGTAGGCAAGAAGCCGGAAGACTTCAAGGCCAGCAGCGACAGCTTCATCAAGGCGGCAGTGGCCATGTACGACCAGGCCATGAAAACCGAAGCCGAGGAAGAAGAACTGGGCGGCAAGATCCAGCAAGCCTACGCCAGCTACATGAAGGCCAAGATCGCCTACATGACCAGCAAGGGCCGCGCGGTCTACCCTGACGCCAACGGCACCCTGCGCGTTACCTTCGGCAAGATCGCCGGCCGTGCGCACGGGGCCGACGGCACCGGCTCGTGGAATGCGTTCACCACCGTCAAGGGCGTGGTAGCGAAAGCCACCGGCGAAGGCGAATTCAATGCACCGGCCAACCAGCTGGCGGCGATCAAGGCCAAGGATTTCGGCAAGTATGTCGATCCTAAGCTCAAGACCGTGCCGGTCAACTACCTGGCGACGCTCGACATCACCGGCGGCAACTCCGGTTCGGCAGCGTTGAACAGCAAAGCTGAATTCATCGGCCTCGCTTTTGATGGCACGCTCGACTCGATCATCTCGGACTGGGACTTCAACAACACCAACACCCGCGACATCCAGGTCGACGTGCGTTACATGCTGTGGAACATGAAGCATGTCGACAAAGCCGACAACCTGCTGAAAGAAATGAACGTCGAATAAACCGACGCAAGCAAGCAAAAAAGCCACGCAGCGCAAGCTGTCGTGGCTTTTTTTATCATCGTTTAGTTAAGCAATCGCCGGGCGGCGCATGGTGGAAGGCGCTGCGCTTTTCCACCCTACAGTGTGGTCAGAATGTAGGGTGGAAAAGCGCAGCGCCTTCCACCACGGCGGCCCACTATCGTTTCGATTCGCTTAACTAAGCGGCATTAGGGTCGGACCACGATTTGGATTGAAAAGCCACGTCAGCGCAAGCTGTCGTGGCTTTCTTGTTGCCGCCAATCCGAAGTATCAGGAAGGCTGGTTCAGTCGGGAATTGTGCACGCCGTACAGGAAGTAGGTGGCGAAGGCGAGCGTCATGACGATGCCGAATACGATATAGGTCGTCAGGGAGAGTCCGTAGATCAGGTACAGGCAGGCCGCGACGCTGAGCGAGGGCACCACGTAGGGGCCAAACGGAACACGGAAGCCCTTGGTCATGGACGCGCCAAGCTTACGCCGCATAATGGGCACGGCAATCGCGACGACCATGAACGCGGTCAGGGTACCCATGCTGACCATGTCCCACAGGAAGCTGGAGTCCACCAGGGCTGCAACCAGGGCGACGACCAGACTGACGATCAGCGTATTGCTGACCGGCGCCTGCGAGCGCGGGCTAACCTTCTGAAACAATTTAGGAATCAGCCCGTCGCGGCTGATCGCATAAAGGATCCGGGTCTGCCCGTAGATGGTGACCAGCGTGACGCTGAACACCGAGATCACGGCCCCGGCCGACAACACCAGCGCCGGCCAAGCCTTGCCGGTCACATTTTGCAAGATCACGGCCAGGCCGGCTTCCTGGCCTTCGAACATGGCTGCGGGCTGGGCGCCCACCGCCGCGAACGCCACGAGAATGTAGAACACCGTGACTATACCAAGCGCGGCCAGGATACCGATCGGCACATTGCGGGTAGGGTCCTTGACTTCCTCGCCCGCCGTGGCGACCGTATCGAGGCCGATGAAAGAGAAGAACACAACGCTAGCGCCAGCGGTCACGCCCGCCATCCCCGCCATGCCCTTGCTGTTGTCGGTATTGAAGAAGGGTGTGAAATTGGCGGCATCGAAACCCGAGAAGGCGATCACGATGAAGAACAGCAGGATCGCCAGCTTGATCAGCACCATCACCGCATTGGTGGTGGCCGATTCCTTGGTGCCACGGATCAGGAGGATAGCGCACATGATTACAAGCAGCACGGGCGGCAGGTTGAATTGGTCCGGGTGAAACTCGACCCCTAGCTTGCCCGACACGATCATTGGTGTGCGCAGCATGGTCGGTATGTGCCAATCGAACGCCGTGGCCAGGAATTTGCTCAGGTAGTCCGACCAGCCGATCGCCGTAGCGCTCGCTGCCAGGCCGTATTCGAGCAGCAGGCAGGCGGCCATGATGAAGGCGGCAAATTCGCCCAGCGTGGCGTAGGCAAACGAGTAGGACGAGCCGGAGGCGGGGATGCGAAACGCCAGTTCGGCGTAGCACAGCGCGGTCAGGCCGGCGGTCAGCGCGGCGATCAGGAAGGACAGCACCACGGCCGGCCCCGCCTTGGGCACCGCTTCGACCATGGTGAAGAAAATCCCGGTACCGATGGTAGCGCCCACGCCGATCATGGTCAGTGGGAAGATGCCCATGGTCCGGGCCAGGCCCCCGGCGGTGTGTGATTCTTGCGTCGTGCTTGCCGTCTTGGTACGGAGCAGCTTCTGGCCCAGTGTCTGGTTCACGGATCGTCCCTTATATCGTGCTTGGTGAATGGCAGCAGCGATTATAGGGGGTAAAGCCATTTACTAATACACATCTTTACGACGGAAAACCCGGCTGAGTCTTCCCTGCAACGGCCGGCCCGGAAAGGCGCCGGCCATGGCGCTTATTTCTCAAGGTTCACCTTGCCGTCGTCTTTTTTGCCGAACAGCTTGGACAAGAAAATGCCGAGCATGACGACACCGCCAATGACCAGTTTTTTGAATAGCAGCAGGAAAGCGAACAGCTTGCCGAACAGGCCCAGCTTGGCTGCCACGCCGCCAGCCACCATCGCGGCGATGCCGTATTCGGCGGTCTTGTCGGTCGAGCTGTTGAAATCGGTGTACTTGTTACCCGAGGTAAATTCGCTGAAGGCGGTAACCTGCTTCATTTCCGTCTTGATTTTCGCGATCTGATCCATGCCGGCTACAGCATTGAGCACCAGCACGCCTTCGCGTCCGAGCACGCGGATGTTGTAGTTCAGGCCATTGCCGGTGGCGCCCGCCGTCTTCAATTCCTGGGCCCAGTACAGCTTGTGGCTGGCCTTGTCGTAGCTCGGCTTTTCAGCCCAGCCGACCATGCTCATCGATGGAAAGCCCAATTTCTTGCGCTCTTCATTGCTGGCCTCGGTACCTTCCTGCATTTCCTTGAGCAGTTCGTCGTACTTGATGGAATCGGCGTCGTCGTCCTTGACATGGCCATCGGCGTCGTAAGTGACGACCACGGCCCAGCCTTCGGGGCTCAGCAGGCTGACGCCGGTGGGCACGATCATGCCCAGCGATTTGGTGCCCGGCGGGTTGTTCCATGCCTCGACCAGCACGCGCTCGGTATCGGTCGGGCTCAGGTAACGGAACGACGGCGGCAAGTTCAGGGTGGCGATGTTGCCAGGCAGGCTGATTTTTCCCTGCTGGAAGGTGAGCGAGGACTCGAATTGCTCGGCCGTCATGCTGGCCGCCGCAGGCGCATCGGCGAATGCGGCGCCAGAGGCGAACAGGAACAGGGCAAATGCCAGATTTTTCAACATGGGAGGTCCGGTAAAATTAAGAAAGAAGGCATTCTACCGGCATTACTTGCACAATAGTTAATTTGTATTGACGGAGAGACCCAAAACGCCACAAGCGTTCAGGCGCGCACCACCATCAGGCCGGCGCGCAGCCCGACCCGCACGTCCGGATTGGGGAACACCACCAGCTCCTCGGGATGCTGGACGGTGTAGACGGTGTCGCCGTCGGTGGCGATCACCTCGCCCTGGCGCAGGGCGGTAAAGTTCTGGGTGTTGCGGTCGAAGGCCATGGCAAAGCCGTCCGACAGCTTCATGATTTGCTGGGCCACCTTGAACACGTGCGGCGCCACCTTGGCTGCCGACGGGGCGGCCCCGCGCAGCAAGTCGTCGAGCGCCTGCGCCACGTCGGCAAACAGCGACAGGTCGTTCTGTCCCAGGGTGCCGACGCGCCCCAATTCCACGGTACTGCCGGCGGCGCCATGAAATTCAGCCGAATAATAGCTGTAGGTTCCCGCCGACTGCGGGTTCATGATGATGGCGCCAATGGCCGCCTGGCCCAGCCATTTGACCAGCGCGCGCTTGCCGTCGTCGGCAATCAGGTCCGGCACGATCGCAAAGGTCGGGTACACCGACGGGCGGATCGCCGTGTGCAGGTCCAGGTGCCAGCGCACTGGCCCGCTGCCGGCGAAGAACGCGTCGGTGGCGCCGATCATGATGTCGGCGCGCGCCGCCTCGGCCGCATCGGCCAGGGCGCCGCGCACCGGCCGGAACATGCGGTTCAGATCGGCGTCGATGAAACGCTTGCCCGCGGCGATGGCGTCGATATTGCCGACGCAGACCATCAGGTCCACCGCCAGCGCCAACGGTTCGCGCGCGATGGCGTCGAGGGCGTGGGCCACCACTTCAATCGGCCCCGTTTCATCGCCATGCACGCCGACAGATACCAGCACGCTGGCGCGCGCCGGACCGGTCCCCGACTTGATCGTCAGGATGCCCCTGGCAGGCTGGCCCACCGTGAAACCGGCATCCGAAAAACGCTGTGCGACGGCGCCGAAATCAGCTTCGGCGAGCGCCCGCACGGCGTGCGGCATTGCACCCTTGGTCTGCATGGCCGTTACGCCGCTACAGGCGCCGAGGTGGTCGCTTCCGACAAGGCCCACACGTCGAGCATCGCCTGCTCCAGGTCGGTCGCTGGCGCGTAGCCGGCCAGGCCCATGGTATTGGTCACCAGTTCAACCGCTTCCAGGGTGTCGCTGCCATCGCTGGAACGGGCCAGCACTTGCAGCAGCAAGCGTTGCTGGGTGCGGCGCAGGGCCTGCATCGCGTAGTTGCGCAACTGTTCCTGCGATTTGCTCTGGGCGTGCAGCTTGAGGCCGCGTTCGAGCGTATCGATGCCGGCCTGGCCGCGCAGCGCCATGCCAACCTGCAGGAACTGCGCCAGGGTCATGCCGGCAGGACGGTTCACCGACACGGCAGCGAACAGGAAGGTGGCCACCGCTTCGATCGCGTCGACCGCTTTCCATGGCGCGGTGAACGATGCCGGCAGGTCTGGATAGGCATCCGCTTCGGCCGTCGCAGGCATCAGCTGGCGCAGCATTTCAGGCTCGGCGAACAAACGGGTCAGCTCGTCCATGCCGCCGCTCTGGCCGTGAGGGATCGACAGCACGCCTTCAATGACAGCCTTGAACAGCACGCGCGAACGGGCGTCGACCTTGATCGACACGGCGCGCGGTACTTTCAGCGCGTTGAAATCGAGCGCGTTGTAGATGACTGCCAGGTGCAGCGCCGACCATGCCTGGCCCCAGGCCTTGACCACTTCGGTCTCGTCGACCTGGTGTTCAACGGCCAGGTCGCGGATCATCAATGGGCCGCAGCGGTTGACCGCCTCGTTGGCCAGCACGGTGGCCAGGATGGTATTGGCCAGCGGATGCGCCAGCGCCTGGCGGGTTGCCACCAGTTGCGCCGGGAAGTACGGCTTGAGGACCGACTCGGCCCACGGCAGTTCCGTCAGCGGCAGCGCCGCCATGGTGCGCTTGAAGCGGTTCTTCACGTTGGCGATGACGACCGCCAGTTCAGGCGCCGTCAGGCCGCCGCCGTTGGCCTTGCGGCGCTGCAGTTCGGCGTCGGTAGGCAGCTGCTCCAGTTCGCGCGACAGGGCGCCCTCGGCTTCGAGGCTGGTGATCAGGGAAGCGTAGCCGTCCACGACCAGCGGATCGGCCTGGGCCTGCACTTCGCGCACCAGCAAATGGGTCTGCTGCTTGTTGTCGCGCAGGACCAGGTCTTCGATGTCCAGGGTCATTTCGTTGAGGATGCGGTTGCGGTCCGCTTCAGGCAGCTGGCCGGCATTGACTTCGGTGTCGAGCCAGATCTTGACGTTCACTTCATGGTCGGAGCAATCCACGCCGGCCGAGTTGTCGATCGCATCGGTAAAGATGCGGCCACCGGCCAGGGCGAATTCGATACGCCCGTTCTGGGTCGCGCCCAGGTTGCCGCCTTCGGAGACGACCTTGCAGCGCAGCTCATTGCCGTTGACGCGGATATTGTCGTTGGCGCGGTCCTTGACCTGGGCATGCGACTCGGTCGAGGCCTTGATGTAGGTGCCGATACCGCCGTTGTAGAACAGGTCGACCGGCGCCTTGACGATGCGGTGCATCAGTTCTTCAGGCGAGAGGCTGGTCTCGGCGATGTCGAGCGCCGCGCGGATCTGCGGCGACAGCTCGATGCTGCGGGCGCTGCGCGGGAACACGCCGCCGCCAGCCGAAATCAGCTCCTTGTTGTAGTCTTCCCACGACGAGCGTGGCAGCGCGAACATGCGCTCGCGTTCGGCGAACGAGGTCGCCACGTCCGGGGTCGGATCGAGGAAGATATGGCGATGGTCGAACGCGGCCAGCACCTTCAGCTGGCGCGACAGCAGCACGCCGTTGCCGAACACGTCGCCCGACATGTCGCCCACGCCGACCATGGTGATCGGGGTGGTGTCCATGTTGTGGTCCATCTCGTAGAAGTGGCGCTTGACCGCTTCGAACGCGCCCTTGGCGGTGATGCCCATCTTTTTATGGTCGTAGCCGTTCGAGCCGCCCGACGCGAACGCGTCGCCCAGCCAGAAGCCGCGCTTGACGGCGATGCTGTTGGCGATGTCGGAGAAGGTTGCGGTGCCCTTGTCGGCGGCCACCACCAGGTAAGGATCATCCTGGTCGTAGCGCACGGTGTCGCTTGGGGGCACGATCTCGCCGCGCACGCGGTTGTCGGTCACTTCCAGCAAACTGGAGATGAACAGGCGGTAGACTGCTTCGCCTTCGGCAGCGATGGTTTCGCGAACGGCGTCCTTCGGCATCTGCTTGCACACGAAGCCGCCCTTGGAGCCGGCCGGCACGATGACCGCGTTCTTGACCATCTGCGCCTTGACCAGGCCCAGTACTTCGGTACGGTAGTCTTCCATCCGGTCGGACCAGCGCAGGCCGCCGCGGGCGACCGGGCCGCCGCGCAGGTGCACGCCTTCGAAGCGGCGCGAGAACACGAAAATTTCACGGTACGGACGCGGTTCCGGCACCAGCGACAGGCGGCTGGTGTCGAACTTGAAGATGATCTTGTCGCCCTGCTGGTCGTTCTGGAAGTAGTTGGTGCGCACGGTGGCGAGCATCAGGTCGACCAGCGCGGCCAGCACTTCTTCGGTGTCGGCGTGGTTCACTGCCGTCAGTTGCGACTTGACCGCGGCGATCATGCCGGTAGCCGCTTCGCGCTCGGACTGAGGCACGCTCGGGTCGAAGCGCATCGTAAAGCCCTGCACCAGTTCTTTTACCAGCGCCGGCTGGCGGCGCAGGGTGTCTGCCATGTAGCGCAGCGAGAACTTGCTGCCGGTCTGACGCCAGTAGCTGATGTAGGCGCGGATCAGCTGCACTTCGCGCATGCGCAGGCCGCCTTCGATCACCAGGCCGTTCATGCGACCGTCTTCGGCTTCATCGTTGAACAGGGATGCAAACAATTCTTGCGCTACCTGGACCACGTTCGGGCGCGCCAGTTTGGCGGCGCTTTCCGCGTCCACGGCCAGGCTGGTGACGAAATGCTTCGAGCCGTCGGCCATCGGGATCGAATAGGTCTGCTCGCGGTCGATCGCGACGCCCGCGTTGTGCAGCGCCGGCAGGATGCGCGACAGCGACGGCACGGCGCCGACCGAGTACAAGCGGATCGACGCGGCGCCGGTGTCGGCCACGTCCACACGCACCGATACATGGCCTTCGTGGCCGTTGCGCAGCAGCGCGTTCAGGTCATGGAAAGCGACTTCCGGCGCGGTGGCATTGACGTAGTTGACCGGCAGCGTGGCGCACAGCTTGCGCAGGGAGCCGCGGGTCGGCACGTCGAACACATTGTCGGTCAGGGCGGCGAACTTGTCGTGCCAGCCGTCGAGTACCGACAACAGCGGTTGCTGGATATCGGATTCGAGGTCGAGCGGATAACGGGCGGCGTGCGCGATCAGGTAGACGCGGGCCAGCGGGCCGTCGGCCACCAGGGTCTGCGAACGCACGTCGGTCGCGCCCGAGCTTTCTTTCAGGGCGTGGGCCAGGGCAGCTGCAACGCTGGCGCTGTAACGCTCGCGCGGCAGGTAGACCAGCACGTTCAGGTGGCGCGCGTACACGTCGCGGCGGGCAAACACCTTGGCGCGCGGCTGCTTGTACAGCGACACGACCGAGCTGCACACCTGCGACAGCCATTCAGGATCGGCTTCCAGCGCTTCGGTGCGCGGCAGCGACTCGAGGATCTCGAGGAATTTCTCGGCACGGAAGCCTTCCTGGCGAACGCCAGCCAGGCTCAGTACCTTGGCCACGCGACCGCGCGCATACGGCAGGCGCGCCAGCGGGGTGGCGGTGGCGGCGCGGGTGAACAGGCCCACGAAGCAGTGCTCGCCGAGGATGTTGCCTTGTGCATCGGTGTCGCGCACGCCGATGAAGTCGAGCGGCTGGTCGCGGTGCAAGGTGCCTTCAACGTCGGCCTTGACGATCGACAGCGTGTCGGCACGCTTGGACAGGGTTTCGAAGTCGCCCGGGATGTTGGCCAGGCAGGTGCCGTAGACCGGGTGCGAGGTATCCTGCAAAACGCCGATGCGGCTAGGGATGTCGCGCTCGAGTTCGCGCACGCCCGGCTTGACGACGTAGTAGGCGTAGCCGAACGGCTCGAAGCCTTCGTTCTTGGCCCACTCGAGGAAAGCGGCCACTTCCTGGCCTGCAGTGCCGTGCGCGGCGGAGGCGGCGACAGAGGTCAGGCGGTCGGCCATGGCGACCGCGTCGCGCCGCACCACGGCGGCGTCGCGCGCGACCATCTGCAGCTTGGCCACCAGCGCCGTCAGTTCGTCCGCCGGCAGGTCTTCCGCAAGCAGGCACAGGACAACCGATTCAAGCGGTGCGCCGGCCTCGCCGACGGCAACCGCCGCGCCGCTCGCATCGCGGCGTACGGCCAGCACCGAATTCATGACGCCACTGACAGCGACTTTCTGCTTGCGCATCGCCATGACGATCGAATCGACCAGGTAAGGCATGTCGTCGTTCAGGATCAACAAGGCAGTTGCCATGCCGCCGCGGCCATCGGAGTAGCGCAGCTGCGCGATCTGGCAGCCTTGGGCGGAGCGTTGCGCGGCTTGCGTGAAGCCCTCGCGCAGGACGGGAGCGAGGCTCTCCGGGGAGGTGCCGGCCAGGTCTTCGTCGTCGAGGGAGCCGAGCCAGGCGCTGATCAGGGCCGCTACCGGCGTGCCGCCAGCGGCGTGGTCCGCGTTGATCAGGTCAAGGGTCTGTGCGCGCAAATCTTGTGGCATCTGTTTCATCTTGCATCTCCAATACATGGTTGTATTTCATCGTGTGCGCACCAGCTTGTGGCGGAGCGTTCGCGATTTACAGGCAGACGGGGTTGTCCCGTCCAAACATAAGTTCTTTGAGTGGGGCGTATTTTACGTCAGGTCGTACAAACCGGGCAGTCCCAGGATGCGCGTCAGTTCTTCCAGCGCGCCCTGGCATTCGATCGCCAGCTGCGGGTCGGCCAGGTCTTTCGGCTCGAGCTGGTCGCGGTAGTATTTACCGACCCAGTCGACCAGGGTCGCGTACAGCGGCTCGGTCATGATCACGCCCTGGTGCATGGCGCCGGCTTCAAGCTCGGTCAGGGCCACGCGCAGGCGCAAGCAGGCAGGCCCGCCGCCGTTGCGCATGCTCTGGCGCAGGTCGAAATGAATCAGCTCGTCGACCGGGCCGCCGCTGGCGACCAGCTCTTCGAGGTAGCGCGCCACGGCGAGATTTTCCTGGCACTCTTGCGGAATCACCAATGCCATGTTGCCATCGGATTTGGTCAGCAGCTGGCTGTTGAACAGATAGCTGGCGACCGCGTCGGCCACCGACACCAGGCGCGTATCGACGCGCACGGCATTGAGTTCAGCGCCCACGCCGTCCATCGCCACGCGCAGATTGTTGAGCACCGCGGCTTCGTCGTGGAAGGCTTGCTCGTGATAGAACAGCACGTTGCCGTTGCCGACCGCGATAACGTCGTTGTGGAACACGCCCTGATCGATCACGTCCGGGTTCTGCGACGAGAACACGGTGCGGCTTGCATCGAGACCGTGCAGGCGCGCGATGGCTTGCGACGCTTCGAGGGTCTGGCGTGCGGGGTATTTTTTAGGGGCCGGGGCCGAAGGGTCGAATTCGACGCGGCCATAGACGAAGAATTCGACGCCTTTGCCGCCGTGCGACGCGCACAGGCGGGTGTGGTTGGCCGCGCCCTCGTCGCCGAAAGCAGGCGTGGACGGCAGCGGCGCGTGCACCGCGAAATGCTTCTCGTCGCCGAACAGCGCGCGCAAGGTGCGGGTCGACTGCGCGTGCTCGTCGGCGCGGTGCAGCTTGTTGTTCAGGTTCGCTGCGGTGAAGTGCGCGCGGCCATCGAAGGTATCGGCCGATGGACTGACCGTGGCGGCGTTGGCGGTCCACATGGGCGAAGCCGAATAGGCGCACGCGAGGATGACGGGCGACTCGCGGTAGGCGCGCGCCAGCACGTCGGCGTCGGTGCCGGAAAAGCCGATCGAGCGCAGCAGGCGGAAATTGGGGCGCGCCTGCGGCGGCAGCAGCGCCTGGGCAAAGCCGCGTGCCGCGAGGGCGCGCATTTTCGCCAGGCCCTGCAAGGCCGCCTGCTTCGGGTTCGAAGCGCTCTTCACGTTGCTGAACGAGGCCACGTTACCGAACGACAGCCCGGCATAGTTGTGGCTCGGGCCGACAAGGCCGTCGAAATTGAATTCGCGTGCTGGTTGCATGGTGTGGTCCTAGAACGTGAGGCCTGGGGACAGCTTGGCCGGCATTTCAAGTTCGCTCGTTTCGATCGACGCGACCGGGTAGGCGCAGTAATCGGCCGCGTAATAGGCGCTTGGGCGGTGGTTGCCCGACTTGCCCACGCCGCCGAAAGGCGCGCTGCTGGCCGCGCCCGTGGTCGGGCGGTTCCAGTTGACGATACCGGCGCGCGCCTGCACCGAGAACTGCTTCCACAGCGCCTCGTCGTTCGACAGCAGCGCCGCCGCCAGGCCGAATTCGGTGGCGTTGGCGACCTTGATGGCGGCGTCGAAATCGGCCACGCGCACGATCTGCAGCAGGGGGCCGAACCACTCTTCGTCGGGGATGCCTTTGGCGTTGGTAACGTCGACGATGCCGGCGGTGACAAAGCCCGCCTTCGGATCGAGCTGCTTCATCTGCAGCAGCGTCTTGCCGCCCTTGGCGACCATCTCGGCCTGCGCCTGCACCAGGCGCGCGGCCACGGCGGCCGACACCACAGGGCCCATGAAAGGCTGCGGCTCGGCGTTCGACGCGCCCACGGTCAGCGTGGAGGCCACTTCGACCAGGCGCTCGATGAAAGCGTCGCCCTCGACGGTGTCGGCCACGATCAGGCGGCGCGCGCAAGTGCAGCGCTGGCCGGCCGAGATGAATGCCGACATGATCGCGTGATGGACGGCGGCGTCGATATCGCGCACATCCCACACCACCAGCGGATTGTTGCCGCCCATTTCCAGCGCCAGCATCTTGCCTGGCTGGCCGCCGAACTGCTTGTGCAGCGCCACGCCGGTCTGGCAGCTGCCGGTAAACAGCACGCCGTCCAGGCCCGCGTTCTTGCCCAGCGCGATACCGGTGTCGCGCCCGCCGTTGACCAGGTTGAGCACGCCCGCCGGCAGGCCGGCCTGCTCCCACAGCTGCACGGTTTTAACGGCGGTGCGCGGCGCGTATTCGCTCGGCTTGAAGACCAGGGTGTTCCCCGCGATCAGCGCAGGCACGATATGCCCGTTCGGCAGGTGGCCGGGGAAGTTGTAGGGACCGAACACGCCGAACACGCCGTGCGGGCGGTGGCGCAGCACGGCGTTGCCGTCGGCGACCTTGGCCGCCACTTCGCCGGTGCGCGCGCCGTAGGCCTGGACCGAGATATCGATCTTGTTGGCCATGGTGGCCACTTCGACGCGGGCTTCCCACAAAGGCTTGCCGACTTCTTCGGCGATGGTTTGCGCCAGCACTTCAGCGTTTTCCTTGAGCAGGTCGCGGAAACGCGTGCAGATGGCGATGCGCTCTTCGAGCGGGCTCATTGCCCATGCATCGAAGGCGCCGCGCGCGGCCTGCACCGCGGATTCGACTTCTTCGGCGGTGGACTCGCGGCTGGTCCAGGTCTGGTTGCCGGTCGATGGATCGACGGTCACCAGTTCGGCGCCCGTGCCCGCCAGCCATTGGCCGTTGATGAAGTTGCTGAGATTAGACATGGTCGTTCTTCCTTACGCTAAGTGGCAGCGTGCGAATCGCGTCGCCGCTTTGGCAATGCAGCAGTTCCAGCTCCGACGGCGACAAGGCGATCTTGCCCGCGACCGGGTTGGCATTCGTGACAATCATGCGGAAATCCTTGAGCACCGTGTTCGACACCAGCAGCGGCTCGGTGTCGGACGACATGGCGGCGGCGTCGACCACTGCCAGCGTGCTTTGGCGCGTGGCGCGCAGTTCCGACACGCGGCCCTGCAGCACCGGGCCGGCGTCGAAAATATCGACGTAGCCTTCAAAGTGCATGCCTTCCTGCTCGAGCAGCTTGCGCGCCGGCGCGGTGGAGCGGTGCACCTTGCCGATGACCGACTGCGCGTCCTCGGGCAGGTAGGCCACATACAGCGGCTGGCGCGGCATCAGCTCGGCGATGAAGGACTTCTTGCCCAGCGCGGTCAGGTCGTCGACGTGGTTGAAGTCCATCTTGAAGAAATGGCGGCCCAGGCCCTCGTAAAAAGGCGAGGTGCCGTCTTCGGCCTGGAAGCCGCGCATTTCGGCGATCAGTTTTTCGGTGAACAGGTGCGGGAACTGGGCAATGAACAGGAAGCGGCTCTTCGAGAGCCACTTGCCGTTATTCCCGCTGCGGTAGTCTGGGTGCAGGAACAGCGAGCACAGTTCGGTGGAACCGGTCAGGTCGTTCGACAGGTACAGCGTATCCATGCGCGTGAACACATTCAACTCGCGGCTGGAATGGACCAGGGTGCCGATACGGTAGTTATAGAAAGGCTCTTCCAGACCGACCGCGCCCTTGATCGCGCAGATGCCGGCCATGCGGCCGTTGGTGGTGTCTTCCATCACGAACATGTAGTCGCGCTGTTCCGGCGGGATGGTCTGTGCGAACGACTCGACCGCGACCGACACCCGGTCGCCCAGCATCTTGCGGTCCGGCTTGAGCGTCGTCATGCCACTGCCGACCTGGCTTGCCATGTCGATCAGGGCATCGAGATCGGACGCTGTAATTGCGCGTACAACTAGCATAAGGTTCTCTTTCAGATTCTGACGCAAATGACGTTATCGCCAGGGACCACCATCAGCGCATCCTGCGCATCCTGCGGCAGGCACACGCTGTCGCTCGCGTCGGCCGATGGGCAGGCGACGGTGATGGCGCGGAAATTCTGCTCGTTGCTGGCCGCGACCGCGTAGGTCACCAGCAGGTCGGACGACTGGTCCGGCTCGGCGTGGGCCACGCGGCGCATGATCGAACCGGTGAACGAGCGCAGGCCGTTCTTGTGGGCCTGCAGGATCGGACCGCCGTCGAAGATATCGATGTAGTCGTCCGCTTCGAAGCCCTCTTCGGTGAGCAGGTCGAAAGCGAGTTCGCCGTCGGAATGGATCTGGCCCATGGCCGCCTGGGCGTCGCCCGGCAGCAGCGGCACGTAGACTGGATAGTGCGGCATCAGCTCCACGATCAGGGTGCGGTTGCGCGCGCCGCCGATGACTTTTTCGGCGTCCAGGAAATCCATCTGGAAGAACTTGCGGCCCAGCGCCTCCCAGAACGGCGACTGGCCGTTGCGGTCGGTGATCCCGGCCAGCGGCACGAAGAAGCGGTCGCCGAAGCGGTGCGGCGCCAGCACGGCGAACAGCAGGCGCGCGCGCGACAGCAGGCCAGCTTCGAGGCCGGCGCTGCTGCGGTTATTCAGGTAAAAGCCGGACAGCTGCGAATACGCGGTCAGTTCCGAGCACAGGGTCAGGGCGTGCACGCTGTGGCTGATATTGAGGTCGCGCGAGACTTGCTGGATGACGTCGTTGCGGAACGAGAAATAGGTGCCGTTCGAACCGGCCGACGCGAAAATGGCGGCGGTGCCGGCGATCTCGCCGGTGGCCTGCCGTTCGAGCACGAACAGATACGATTCCTCGCTCGGGATGTCGACATGGGCGGCGAAGGAAGCGATGGAGCGCTCGACCGAGGCCGCGATTTTATCGCGCGTTTTCGGCAGCGTGTGCACGCCCGGCATGGTCTGGGCGGCCAGCGATTCGAGCGCGTCGATATCCGTAAGTTCAACCGGACGGACAACAAACATGTGAGCTCCCTAAAGGAATTGCATTAGCCGGCCGCGCGTATGCACGGCCGGCCGGGACCATCTTATTTCGCAGGCGACGCGTCGAGCAGGCCGGCGACGGCGGCGCGCAGGATGCGGTCGGCTTCGGCGATCTGTTCGTCGGTGACGATCAGGGCTGGCGCGAAACGCACGACATCGGGACCGGCGATCAGCAGCATCAGGCCGAGGGCTTCGCAAGCCTTGGTGATGTCCTTGGCGCGGCCCTTGAAGGCGGGCGCCAGGGGAAGGCCGATCAACAGGCCCGAGCCGCGCACTTCGCCGAACACTTGCGGGAAGTCGGCGGCGAGCGCGCGCAGCTTGCCGAAGATGATCTCGGACGCCTGCTTGACGCGCGCCAGGAAGGCCGGCTGGTTGATCATCGAGATCACGTTCAGCGCGACGGTGGCGGCCAGCGGATTGCCGCCGTAAGTGGTGCCGTGCGAGCCGACGCCGAAGTGGGCCGCGATCTCGTGGGTGGTCAGCATGGCGCCGATCGGGTAGCCGTTGCCGAGCGCCTTGGCGCTGGTCAGGATGTCGGGCGTGACACCCTTGTCCATGTAGGCGTACAGGGCGCCGGTGCGGCCCACGCCGGACTGGACTTCATCGAAAATGAGCAGCGCGCCGACCTTGTCGCAGAATTCACGCAGCGCTTGCAGGTATGCCGGATTGCCGGGGATGACGCCACCCTCGCCCTGGATTGGCTCGACGATGACTGCGCAAACGTCGTCGCCGATGGCGGCGCGTGCGGCTTCGATATCGTTGTACGGAATGTGGTGGATGTCTTGCGGCAGCGGCTCGAAGCCTTCGGTGTACTTCGGCTGGCCGCCCACCGACACGGTAAACAGCGTGCGGCCGTGGAAGGACGACAGGCACGAAATGATGCGCGACTTGTGCGGGCCGAACTTGGTGTGGGCATATTTACGGGCCAGCTTGAGGGCGCCCTCGTTCGCTTCGGCGCCGGAATTGCAGAAGAAGACGCGGTCGGCGAAGGTCGCCTCGGTCAGGGCCAGGGCCAGGCGCAGGACCGGCTCGTTGGTGTAGCCGTTGCCCAGGTGCCACAGGCTGTTGATCTGGCGGGTCAGCGCGTCGACCAGGACCGGGTTGCAATGGCCGAGGCTGGAGACAGCGATACCGGAGGTAAAGTCGAGGTAATGCTTGCCATTCTGATCCCACAGATCGAGGCCGGCGGCGCGCACGGGCACCATGGCGGCGGGCGCATAAGTTGGGACGAGGACATCGTCGAAGGTTTGTCTGGTAACAGGCCGCGTTGTGACACCCGAATCAAGCTTTGCGTTCATGGCATTCCTCATCC